>PKUJ01000032.1 GCA_002869565.1 Arcobacter sp. | reverse complement strand
TTTAGTGTATTTACTATTTCTCATTTTTTCTCCACTTATTCTTTTATTTTAACTTAGAATAGCTTTGTATTCTTTGTCTGAATAAGTGTAGTCACATCATTCAATAAGAGAACTAATTTCAATACTTGTATTTGATAACTCTTGTATTTCCTCTGTAATATCTTTCATGTTAATCTTTTTTATTTACCTATTCTTTTTAATCGTTCTTTTCTTTTTTCGTCAGTATCACAATTAATACTTACAGAACATACAACACCTTTTTTAATGATATATGTTTCATCACCTACAACTATACATTTAACATTTTCCATTTTTCTTCCTTTTAATATTGAATTGGTAGTTATATAGATGTTTTTTTAAAGTACAGGTCCATGAAATAAGAGTCTTAAAAGTGTCCCTATGAATTTTCATTTCAATTCTAACCCTTTAAACAAGGCTTTCATGTCCTATATAGAATTGGTCAGGAGAAATTATTGTAAATCTAAACTAATTACATAGAAATTCTACAAAAAACAATATTTCCTTCCATAAATCATAAATATCAAGAAAACAAACCATTTCATAAGCAGGTATCTATTACACTGCGTCACAATAAAAGGGAATAATTATATGAATAAAAATTTAGAATCTATCAAAGCAGATAGACCAAATATTATAACTTCAGAAATTGAAGCTATAAGTTTCTATCGAAAAATGGATACAAAGGCTACTGTTATTGATCTGATTGCAGGAAAATATGTTCTTGTTGAAGAATATTTTAGTAATGGTTTACAAGTTTTAGCTGAATTAAAAAGAAACTTGGAATTAAAATATACTGACAAGAGTTTTCAGGGAAAACGTGATTGTCGTTCTGCTTTTCGTGAAGCTTCACATAGATTATTAATAAAAGTAAAAGATAATAAATTGACTGTTAAAAAAGCTCCTACTATTGGTTGGTTAGAGTTGTTATATCCTGATGTATCAGAGTTCTATATCTCTTTTCCTGAAATTCAAGGAATGAATAGCTCTTGGCAGTGGTATGAAAAGGGAGTAGAAGTTAAAACCTTAGATTTGTTTCTACACCCTTTTTATGGAACATATTTTCCAACACGATTTGATCATTTAAAGTTATTTGATAAGTGGCTAAAAAAATATGAGGGTGCAAAGACTAATGCAATAGATATTGGTGTAGGAAGTGGTGTTTTGTCTTTTCAATTAATCCAAAATGATTTTGAAAATATTTTTGCTACAGACACAAATAAAAATGCAATCATAGGTGTTGATAAAGAGAGTAAAAGATTAAACTATGAAGATAAAATAAGTCTTAATCATGGTGATTTATTTGAGAGTTGTAATATAAAAGCTGATATTATTGTTTTTAATCCTCCTTGGATAAAAGCGAAACATAAGCTAGAAGAGGGCATTGATAAAGCAATGTACTATGAAGAAGAACTATTTCCAAGATTTTTTGAAGAAGCAAAAAAATATTTGAATCCAGAGGGAAAGATAGTTTTAATATTCTCAAATCTAGCTCAAATTGATGATGAAAAAAGTATTCATCCAATAATAGAAGAATTACAAAAAAACAATCGTTATAGAAAAGATTTACATTTACGAAGAGACGTAAGAGCTTCTTCAAGAAGAACAAAACGTACAGATTCTAGAGATAACGAAAAAGTAGAATTATGGGTTTTAAGTGCAAAATAAAAATAATTATTATTCGTTAGTAAATATATATAATTGAGAGTTATTTTTTGATATAATAATCAAAATTTTTAAGGATGTAAAATGAGTAGACTTAAGTTAATAGTTATTTTATTTTTTGTATTAATTTTTTCAGGATGTTCGATAAAGGATACTAATGCTAAATTAGTTCCAAATTCTGAATTAAAATCAAAAAATATATTCTATGTTGTGTTATTAGAGAGTGACAAAAGAAATATTGCAAAAATGATTGCCGATACTTTAGTTGAAAAAGGTTATTCTGCGAGTTCTGGTACTTTAGAAAATTTACCAAAAGATTCAGATGTAGTAGTTACTTATGAAGATAGATGGATGTGGGATCTTACTAATTATCTTATACAGTTTGATATGCAATTTAGAAATGCTAAAAATTTCTATCCATATGTAGCTGGAGAAACAATAAGAACATCTGTAGTAAGAAAATCTCCTAAAGAAATGGCTGAAGAAACTATTACTACAATGTTGAATAAATTAGAAAAGGAAAAAAATGACTAATATAATAAAAAGTTTTGTTGTAATTATTGCAATATTTATTTTAACGGGATGTGGAAGACAATCAATCCTTTCAAATTCATTAATTCCTAATTTAGATAATAATGTAACATTTAATTCTCCGGTAAAACTAATTGTCGATGGAGGAAGAGAAAAAGATGCATTAGGTATCCCTGAAATCTCTAATGAATCATTATTTTATGCAGTTAAAAAAAGCATTGAAGATTCAAAAATATTTACAAGTGTTGTTCCAAGTGATGCAACTTATACTATTGATTTATTCATAGTAAAAGTAGGACAACCTGTAGCTGGTTTAAAAATGAAAGTAAATGTTGAGCTTGCTTGGACACTTAAAAAAGATAATAAAATTATTTGGAAAAAATCTATAATAACTTCAAAAATAAAAACATCTGAAGAAATTGGTATGGGATTAGAAAGATTAATTGTTGCTACAGAAGAAGCTACAAAGATGAATATTAAAGAAGGATTAAAACAGATTACGATGTTAAAGTTATAGATTAAAAGTAACATATTTTATGTTACTTTTTGTATCATTTTATAAGTATATCTTTTACTATAGTAATAAATATTGAAATTTATTACTAAATATATTATTATAAATATATATAAAATATAGTGAAAGGAAATATTATGAGTATTTATTCCATACAATTAAAAGGTAATTATAATGTGAGTAAAACTAATTCTGTTAAATTGCTTTTATCATCATTAGGAATATTGACAGTTGTTAGTATGATAATTTATATATTTTAAGAAGTTTTAAAATAATTAGGGCTTTGCATTTTTAAAGTATTTATTAATTATTTTAACCCATTCTAAATAAGCATTGCCTGTTAAATGTAATCCATCAAAAGAGTAGTTATTGAGTAATACCTCTTTTGGTGCGAGAACTTTGTTTAAATCAATATATTTTATATTATTAGTTTTAGCATATTCTTCTAGTTGTTTATTCAATAATTTTATTCTTCGATTATATTTTATTGGAGCTTTTTCTCCTATAAATAAAGTACTTTGAATAAAGATTTCAGTATCTTTATTTTTTAATGTTTCAAGTATTTTTTTATAATTATTAAAAATATAATTTACATTTTTTCCAATGATTAAATCATTAACTCCAATCATTATGAAAATTTGTTTAGGATTTCTACTAAGTTTATGTACTCTTTTTAATAGGCCTTCAGTTGTATCTCCACTAATTCCTCTATTAATAATATCAGTTCTATTTGTTAATTCTTTCCAATGCGCTCTTTCTGTTATGGAATCACCAAGCATTACGATGTTTTTATTTGTATTATTGAATAGGGCGTCAAATTGAGAAACAGCAGATTCATAGTATATATTATTTGCATTTAACAATTTTAAGGTAATTAATAAGTATATGAAAAATTTAATCATTGAAACTCTTTTTGATTATGGATGTATGTTATTAACTATTTTATTCTAACTTCTACTCTTCTATTTATTTTTCTTGGAATGCCATCTTCTGTTTTAACAATTGGAGTTTATTCTCCATAATACTCCATTGATATTTTTTCTTTTTCTATTCCATTTTTTTCTAGAATTTTTAACACATGATTGGCTCTTTTAAGAGAAAGCTTTTTATTATATATTTCGTCTCCTGCTCTATCTGTATGTCCTATAATATCAACATAGAGAGTAGTGCTCTTTTTTGCCTCTTTTATAATCTTTTTCAGGGTATTATTTGATTTTGGGACAATTTCTGGTGAATCCCATTGAAAATAAAGTAAATAGCTTATTGGCTTATTTGGTAGGCTTGTTATAGATTCTTTGAATTTTTCTATCACTTCTTTTTTTGTTAAAATTTCAGATTTTCCATCTATAGCTTCAGTTTGTTGATATGCTTTATCAACTATTAAAGTTTTATTTTTACTTTGAATTTCTATTTTTCCTACTTTGTTTTTTTCATCAGGTAATAAAACAACATTAACTTTTGAGCAAGCTACAAAAAAAATAGAGATAAAACAAATTAAAAAAATATTTTTCACCTTAAGTCCTTTATTCAACACTAATGGCAAAATGTGTTCCTCTTATGCCCATAGAAGCTGTTTTTGCTTTTATTTTCATTGCATCAGGGTTAAGCTTCGACATTAAACCTGTTAGGCAGGTCATTGTCCCTTTTACTATTCGTGCAGTAAATACTTCTTTTTTAAGAGCAGGTTGAAATTCATATTCTTCTATATTAAATTGAGTATTAGAACCTAATGAAACCAATGTATTATCTTTGAAAATTAAACCAAGGGAACTATTTCTTTTAGTTTTGATGATATCTTTATTAAAAAGTTTATCACCAATTTTAATTTGAATAATTTTTGTATCACGTAAGATAATAGCTTCACCCTTAAGTTTTTTGATAAAACCTACTGAATCAGAAGCCAATAAAAAAGAGAAAAAACTTAAACCTAAATATATTAATAAGTAACGCATATTCTCTCCTTTTATTTAAATAGTTGTTCCATCTTCCATAATAATTTTATCTCTACCTGATGCCTTTGCATCATATAATAGAATATCCGCTTTTTGGATTGTACTTTCATAATTATTATGATCATTTCTAATTGCAACACCTGCTGAGAAAGTTAGTTGAATTTTTTGATTTTTATAAATAAAACTATTTTCATGGATTATTGCTTTAATTCTTTTAAGATATTTCAATAATTCTCTTTTTAGATTAAAGTGAATAATTGCAACAAACTCTTCTCCTCCATATCTTCCTACAATATCTAAATCTCTAGTATTTTTATCTAATATTTTTGCAAAGGTAGAAAGAATTATATCTCCTGCCTCGTGTCCATAAGTATCATTTATATTTTTAAAATGGTCTAAATCAAAGAATACTACAGCATATTGTGTATTATTTCTCATAAATTCATTTTCAATTTTTTTGATTGAATCTTCATAGGCACGTCTTGTTAAAAGTCCAGTCAAATGGTCTCTAATACTTTCTTGTCTTGTTTTATCAAGTTCTTCTTCAAGTTTCTTTATTTTGTTTTCTAGAGTTTCAACTTTACCTTTTCCTGTTGTTAGTTTTTCACCAACAGTAGACATTTCTTGTTCTATGGATAAAGCTGCATCAATAAGTTGAGTTTGTAAATCTGATAAATCTTTTAAGCCATTATTCTCAATATCAATTGATTGAATTTGTGATTTGATATTTGAAACTTCTTGCGAACCTATCCCACTACTATGAATCGCATCATTAAAATACTGTCCCATAAGTGTTAAAAGTTTTGCAATATCTGAAGTTTTTTGTTTCACTACTTGCTTATCAGCTTCAAATCTTTTAGTAATAAATTTTTGCATTTCTTTTTGAATATCTTCTTCGAAAAGTAGAGCAGGAGAATTTCCAATTTTAACTGAGAACTTTTGTAAATCTTTATCAATATCTATACTTATTGATGGGGTAATTGATTTTTGAAAAAGTTCTGCTAATGTATTTACATTATCTTTTGAAACTCTATTTAATAAAATAGGAATCATATCTTCAAAAGTACAAATATTCTTTGATTCAATCTCTAGTTGTTCATTTTTACTTAGCTTACTAACTAGTTCTTTAAATTGTTCACACTCTTTTATTGTTAAATTATATCTTTTAGAAATTGTACAAAATTCTTTATGATATTCATTTGGTGTAGCAGAAACATTTTTAGCATTGAGATTTATTATTGTTTCTTTTACTATTTTATTTATATTAGATTCCATGAATAATCCTATTTAAATTTATCCTAATAATTTTTTTGTCATTTCATTTATTCTTTTTCCATCTGCCACTCCAGCAAATTTCTTAGTTGCTTGCCCCATTACTTTTCCCATATCTTTCATAGATGTTGCATTTACTTGAGCTATTATTTCTTTCATTCCCGTTTCAAGTTCTTCATCACTAACTTGTTGTGGTAAATATTCTGTAAATACATCTACTTGTTCTTGCTCTTTTTGAACTAAATCATCTCTTGATGCAGCTTTATATTGAGAAATAGCTTCTTCTCTTTGTTTTATACCTCTTTGAATAAGTTTTATGATGTCTTCATCATTTAACTCTTTTCTCTCATCAACTTCAATTTGTTTTATCATTGTATTTATTGCTCTGATACAGTCTCTTTTCACGATCTCTTTAGCTCTCATTGCTACTTTTAAATCTTCTTTTAATTGTTCTTTTAAACTCATATAAACTGTTTCCTTGAAAAAATTATTTAATCTATTGTAACTAATTATTGTTGAAGCTTTCCATTAATTCTTCAATTTCTAAAAATCTCTCAACTTTTGATTCATATATAACTTCTGCTTCTTCAAGTTCTTTAGATACTGCAACTATTCCCTTCTCTTCATAACATTTTGGATTAGATAAACATAAATTGATTTCTTCTATAAGGTTTTCAAGTTTTTCAATCTCTTCTGGTAGCATATCATATGCTCTTTGGTCTTTGTATGATAGTTTATTTTGTTTCTTAATTACAATCTCTTGCTTTTCTTCACTTTTTATTTTTGGTGAGAACTCTTTTTCAAGTTCTTCTAACTCTCTTATTTCTTTGTCAATTTCTAGATATTCAGTATATGGTTGGAAACTTTCAACCACTTCACCGTTTGAATCTTTAAATACAAACAGTTTTTTTGCAATCTTATCAACAAAATATCTATCATGGGATACAAAAATCAATGCACCTTGAAAGTTTTGTAAATACTCTTCTAAAATATTGATAGTTGGAATATCTAAGTCATTTGTTGGCTCATCAAGTACTAAACAATCAATTTTTTTAGTAAAAAGAAGAGCTAGCGCAACTCTATTTTTCTCTCCACCACTTAATACACCGATTCTTTTATCTAAATATTCACGAGGAAAAAGAAAGTTCTTTAAGTATCCATATACATGTTGAGTTCGTCCATCTTGTAATTCTACACTATCACCACCCATAGGGCAAAAAATATCCATAATTGTGGCCTCATCACTTAACATTTCTCTTTGTTGATCAAAATAGCCTACTTTAAATTCACCTTTTTTAAATTTTCCAGAATCAATTTTTAGTTTTTCCATAAAAATTTTTAGCATAGTTGATTTTCCCGTTCCATTTGGACCAACTATTGCGATGGTGTCTTTTTGTAATATTCTTGCAGAAAAGTTTTTAATAAGAAGTTTATCTCCTAAAGAAATAGTAATATCTTCTAATTCAAAAAGCATTTTTCGTTTATTTTGAATTTTTGAATTTTCATCTGTGTTAAATGATTTTTGTTCTCTTTGTAAATCAACAGTCATCTTTTTAATCTGACCAGGATTTGTTTTAATTCTCTTTTTTAAATCTAAATATTCTGATTTTCTTCTTTCATTTCTTTTTCGCCTAGCGGTCACTCCCCGTTGCATCCAATGTGCTTCTCTTTTAAAAAGTCTAATAAGATTTTGGTGATCTTTTTGCATATTTTCTAAAAGTTGTTGTTTTTGTTCTATGTAGGAAGAGTAACCACCATGAAACTTTTTAAGATTTCCCCCTTCTATTTCTACAACAGATGTTGCAAGATTATCAATAAAATATCTATCATGTGAAATAAATAAAAGAGTAAAGCTATTTTTCTTTAATAGAGTTTCTAAAAATTCAACCATATAGACATCAAGGTGGTTTGTAGGCTCATCCAAAAGAAGTACATCAGGTTTTTTAAGAAGAAGACCTGCTAGGCTTACTCTTCTTTGTTCTCCACCACTTAAAAGGTTGACATCTTTATTTTCATACTGTTTTAATTTGAACTCTTTTAGAACTCTTTCAATCATATTGTCTAAGTCCCAAGCATCGTGGAAATCAATAAAAGTAGCTAATTCACTTTGCCTTTTTATAAGTTCATTATTCTCATAATCACTTGTTAATTTATTTGTAATATCTTCATATTCATTTTTTGCAGATTTAATTTCTGTTAGTTGATTTTCAATTGCATCTCTAACTGATAAGTTATCAGAAAATTTTGGTTGTTGATCTAACATCTCAATTTTAATTGACTTATCGATTGAGATTACCCCTGAATCAGATTCTGTTTCTTGCATGATGATTTTAAATAGTGTAGATTTTCCTTGACCATTTTGTCCAATGACAGCTATTTTTTGACCTTGATTAAGAGAAAAGTTTGCATCTTTTAATATGATTTTAGTATCGTATTGTTTTGAAATGTTTTGTAAGTCTATTAGTGCCATGTAGTTTCTTAAATCCTTAATAAATTCTTTTCATTTGTTTAGTATAAGTTGATATTGTATCTAATTTTAGATGTGAAATTATTGAATATGAATACATACAATTATTTCATAAAGCCCCAATGAAAATGAATTGAAGAGTATGGAATAAAAGAAGATACAAAATAAGACTAAAAGATGAAGAAAACAATTAGAATTACTTTATAAAGATTCATGCTATATATAATAATGTATAAACTTAAAAAAAGCATAAAAAGGAAGGAATTAAGAAACATTCAAAATT
>PKUJ01000009.1 GCA_002869565.1 Arcobacter sp. | reverse complement strand
TAGAGTTTTTTTACAGCCATTTGTAAATTAACCTTTGTTTACTACCAATATACCATAGTTTAAGAGCTATTTTATGCACCCGTTTTTACTATTAAGTCATATATTCAGGATCGCTTTGTAATTCAACCCTATTTCTTGGTCTTTCTAAATTCACTTCTAAAATTTCTCCAATCGTAGCTTCGGGGCCATTTGTCATCATAATTACTTTATCACTTAATAAAACTGCTTCGTCAATATCATGAGTAATAATAATTACTGTATTTTCAACTTTTTGTTGAATTCTCATTAAGTGTTCTTGTAAATTTGCACGAGTTAAAGAATCTAGTGCACCAAAAGGTTCATCCATAAGTAATACTTCTGGTTTAATTGATAAAGCTCTTGCAATTCCTACTCTTTGTTTCATACCACCTGATATTTCACCAGGGAATTTATCTTTTGCATGATCAAGATTTACCATAGAAACAAATTTTTCAACTCTTTCTCTAAGTTCAGATGAACTAAGACCAGGCATTACTTTTTTAACAGCCATTTCAATATTTTGGTAAACTGTAAGCCAAGGTAAAAGTGAGTGGTTTTGGAAAACTACTGCACGTTCAGGTCCAGGCCCTTTTATCTCTTTATTATTTAAAATAATATTACCTTCTGTTTGAGCATCAAGTCCTGCAATTATGTTAAGCAGAGTTGATTTACCACAACCACTATGCCCAATTATAGAAATTATCTCATTCTTTGCGATTTTAACATTCACATCAACAACGGCCACGTATTCTTTCCCCCCAGGAAGAGGAAAAGCTTTGTGTATGTTTTCTAATTCTAAAAAGTTATTTTTACTCATTGTTTATGTCCTTATACATTTTTTCTATAATCAAAATAATCGGCAATTCTACCCATGATAACATCTAAGATAAAACCAATTATGCCAACAATTATAATACCAATAATGATATTATGGTATGCAAGGTTGTTATACTCATCCCATATCCAAAATCCAATACCAATACCACCTGTTAACATCTCTGCTGCTACGATTACAAGCCAAGCGATACCTAAAGATAATCTCATTCCAGTAAAAATAAAAGGCACTGCTACTGGCAAGATTATTTGAAATACTTTTTCTATTGGAGAAAACTGTAAGACCTTTGCTACATTTAAATAGTCTTCGTTTACATTTTTAACACCAAGTGCTGTATTTATAATAATTGGCCAAATCGACGTAACAAAAATAGTTGAAACTGCTGTAGTATTAATATCTTGAAATACAAACAATAATAAAGGAAGCCAAGCCAATGGTGAAACGGGTTTAAAGATTTGAATAAACGGTTCCAATGCATACTGAACATTTTTACTCATACCAACTAATAAACCAATAGGAACACCAACTATAATTGCTAAAGCAAAACCACCAAATACTCTTTCTAGTGATGCCATTATTTGCCAGAAAATACCTTTGTCATCTTGATTTTCAACATAAAAAGGATCAGATAAGACACCTTCAATTTCATCACCATCAGCAGTAACTCCACCAAAAGCATATACATAAGTATCGCTTGGTGTTGGAAAATCCTCAACAATCTTAGCAATACCCGACCATACTTGTATTATTAATACTAAAACAATTAATGGAAGCAATATCTTTTTTAGTGTCTCTTTATTCATAAATTTAACCTTTTCCTATTTGTTCTTTTAAATACTTAATTTTTAATTATTAAGCATTTAAAAGACAAGCCCATTTGGGCTTATCTTCTATTCTCTTTCTTATTACTTTGAACTTATTTAGTAATATACTTTGGATCAGCACATCCTGCAGGTCCGTAATGACATACATAACCTGGTTGTTTAGTTTCAACTGACCAATTATTAGCTTTTGCTAAATCTTCTTTTGATACTAAAGAATTTTGAACTTTAAAATCAAAAATATAATCAACAGCTTTATTTGGATCCCAAACTTTACCATCTAAAAATTTATTATATTCATCAACACCATCTTTTTTCCAAGCTGATGGAGGTAATTTATAATCTACTTCTTTTGCAACTTCAGCAAATAAATCTGGTCTATAAACTTTTTCAATTAGTGCTTTCATATCAACTGGCTTATCAATTTGTCCCCATCTATACATTTGAGTAACAAACCACATACCATGTGAGTAAAATGGGTAAGCTGCATAATTATTTGCAAATACGTTAAACATAGGATTAGCAGAATCTACACCTTTGTTATAAAGGAAAGTTCCTGACATAGATTTTCTTAATACATTTTTAGGAGCTTTAACATAGTTTTTCTTTGCTAAGTAACCAATTGCTTCTTCTCTATTTTCCCAAGATGCATCAAGCCACATTTGTGCTTTTATTACTGCTCTCATAACAGCTTTTGTTGTCTCTGGATATTTTTCAACAAAATCAGCTCTTGCTTGTAAAACTTTTTCTGGATTATTATTCCAAATATCATAGTTTGTTACAAGAGCACTTCCTTTACCTTTTAGTACGATTCTAGAATTCCAAGGTTCACCAACACAATAACCCTCAATATTTCCAGCAATTAAATTTGATGGCATAGTAGGAGGTGGAAATGGTTTAATAGTACAATCTTGGTCTGGCTTGATTCCACTTGCAGACATCCAGTATCTTAACTCATAGTTATGTGTTGAAACGGGATGAACCATACCAAAGTTAAGAGGTGCATAATCATCACCTTCTTTAGCTCTTTTTGCATCTATATATTTTTTTAATGATTCAGCAGATACAGGTCTTTTTGTTTTATCTAAGCCATATTTTTCCATTTCAGCAATAATATTATTACCATATGTAATTGCATTTCCATTAAAGTCTAACGATAATAAAGCTTGTAAATGTGCATTACCATTGATTCCTAGTGTTGCAGCAATAGGCATACCTGCTAATGCATGGGAAAAATCATATTCACCAGAAATTACTTTTTGTTGAATACCAGGCCATCCCCCACCTTCTTTAGCAACATGTACATCTAAACCTTCTGCTTTGAAGAAACCTTTCTCTTTTGCAATTACTAATGGAGCACAGTCAGTTAATGCAATAAAACCTATTTTTAATTTTGTCTTCTCTGGGGCTGCTAATAAAGTTGAAGCAACAACTGAAATACCTAAACCAATCTTTAAAACCTGTTTTAACATTTAATATCCTTAATTTAACATTATTTATGTTTTGTTGAGAACATTATATCAGTAAGACCAATTAAAATTTACAATTATTTTGTTTATTTTTTATACATTTTATTCTTAATTTTACATTAATATAATAGAATTTATTAGTTCAAATCCTCACTTTGCCATAATTTTTGGCTTATTAGAATAATTTAATATTAATATTTCATTAAAGTTATTTTTGTTTACTAATTTTTAGTATATTATTTAGTATAATAAATTGTATATATAATATCCATTTAAATATAATTTTTGCATTGACTACTTTTTATACATTTTATTACAATAAAAACATTTTTTCTTTATATACTTACAAAAAATAACTTAGATAAGGAGCAAAGATGGCAGGATTTAAAGACTTAAAAGGACAAGGGCACGGAGCAACCCTCTTTATGGCTTTTTTATATTTCGATATGAGTTTTATGGTATGGACAATGTTAGGGCCACTAAGTACAGAGATTGCTGAAGCATTAGCTTTAGGTGGTCACATAATGTCTGCAAGTGAAAAAGCAACTTTATTATCACTTCCTATTCTTTCTGGTGCAATATTAAGAATTGTATTAGGGTTTGGTGTAGATAAACTTGGCGCAAAACTAACAGCACTTATTTCACAAGCAATTGTAATTGCAGCTTTATTAACTGCATATTTTCAAGGTGATAATATAACATATAATCAACTATTAATAGTTGCACTTGGGCTTGGTTTTGCAGGGGCATCTTTTGCAGTTGCACTTCCACAAGCTGGACAATGGTATCCACCAAAACTTCAAGGTGTAGTATTAGGTATTGCAGGAGCTGGTAATATTGGGGTTGTAATTGATTTCTTATTTGCTCCAAAAATTGCTGAACTTTGGGGATGGGCTTCAGTATTTGGGGTAGGAGCACTTATGGCAATTATTGTATTTATAGCCTATTTCTTTTTAGCTAAAGATGCACCTGAATCAGTATATAAATCTAATCCTAAAAAACTAAAAGATTATGGGAAACTTTTAAAAGATAAAGACACATGGTGGTTTTGTCTATTTTATGCAGTTTCATTTGGTGGCTTTGTTGGATTTGCTGGATATATGAAAGTTTATTTAATGAATACATATCAAGTTGATATGTCTGCATTTGGACTTGATATATTAGATGAGGGAAATGTAAAAGTAATTGCTGGATATTTTGGAGCATTATGTATTTTTGCAGGAGCAGTTTTAAGACCAGTTGGTGGAAATATTGCTGATAAAGTTGGTGGAGTTAGATCTTTATACTTTTTCTATGGAATTGTAGCTTTATTAGCAATTATAAATGCAACAATTCAATTACCTTTTGCAGCTGCTATTTTGGTACTGTTTTTAATTATGGCAAATCTTGGTATGGCAAATGGGGCTGTATTCCAACTAGTACCACAAAGATTTGGTAAAGATATTGGTATAATGACAGGAATAGTTGGATGCGCGGGAGGTCTTGGAGGTACAGCATTGATTAAAACTCTTGGATGGTCAAAAGGTGCATTTGATGGGTATACAGCTGGATTTTTAATATTTGCTTGTGTTGTTCTACTTGCAATCTCAGGAATCAGTTTAGTAAAAACAAGATGGAGAACTACTTGGGGTGTTAGCGCTGGTGGGAGAATTTAGAAATTTTATAAAAAGATAATAAAGGTTGTTAATTTGAGTAAAAATAATATAAAAGCAACAGGGTTTATGTTGGCAAAAGAAGATAAACTAACTGGAGATGATTTTTATGATATTAAAATATCAGAAAATATAACTGTTGCAGTATTATGTGATGGAGTAGGTTCTGCACTAGCTGGAGCAGAAGCAGCAAAAAGAGTAACAACACACTTAATTAACAACTTTAAAAATAGACCTATTGCTTGGAGTATAGAAAAATCTATTAACTCTTTTATAAAATCTATTAACTCTATTTTATATAAAGAATCTATAGCTCAGTACGAACGTCCAGAACTAATTACAACTTTAACAATAGTAGTAATTGATGGAAATAGATTATATGGAGCCAATGTTGGGGATAGTAGGATTTATATAAAAAGAGGTGGAGAGCTAAGACAACTCTCCTTTGACCACAATGAAGAGGGGATGTCTAGTGTTTTATCAAATGCTATTGGAATAAGTAATGATGTTGAAATTTTCTATTTTGAAAATAACATACAAAAAGATGATTCAATTCTTTTATGTAGTGATGGATTATACTCTATAATGAGTGATGATATGTTATCAAGAAATATGAAAAATGGAGCAAGTACCCTTGTAAAAAAAGCCAGTAGACTAATGGAAGAAAAACTTCCAGATGATACTTCAGCAATAGTAATCGATATTCTAACTATAGATGAAGTATCAAAACTAAAAAACCTACCTTTAAATATTCCATTAAAGTTAGAAAAAGGCGATGAAATTGATGGATATATTTTAAAACTATCTTTAATTCAAAATAAAAGAACTTGGATATGTGAAAAAAAAGGCATAGAGTATGTTATTAAATTTGCCCCAATTGAAGCTTTAGATAATCCGGATATTTTAGATTTATATGTAAAAGAAGTCTGGAATGCGAAACGTCTAAAAGCTGGATTTTTCCCAAAGAGTGTAGTCCCAAAAAACAGAAGTGCTAGATATTATCTTATGACAAAATTAGAGGGCATTACACTAAAACAATATCTAAAGAAAAGACAATTATCCATTGATGAATCTATTGTATTAGCAAAAACTTTATTAAAAATGTCCCAATACTTATTAAAATATGATTTAGTTCATGGGGATATCAAACCCGAAAATATAATTGTAATTGAAAGAGATGGGAAAAAAATATTTAAAATAATAGATTTTGGTTCTATTACAGAACTTTACTCCATAAACAATAAAGCAGGAACACCTTCATATCTTGCACCAGAAAGATTTAAAGAAGGCTTTATAAATGAAAAAACAGAAATTTTTTCCATAGGAGTTACACTTTATGAAAGTTTAACTGGCAAATTTCCTTATGGAGAAATTGAGCCATTTCAAAACCCTACATTTAAAAAAGTAAAACTGCCAAAAGATTTTAATAACAATATTCCAGATTGGTTAGAAAACATTATTTTAAGATCAATAAGTTCAGATGAAAACTTGAGATATAAAAACTACTCATCGATGAATTATGAACTTGCGAACTCCCATAAAGTGAAAACATTTTTTAATAAAAATACTCCTTTATTACAAAGAGACCCCTTGAAATTTTACAAGTTTGGTTTCTACTTTCTGCTTATAATTAACCTTATAATGTGGGTTAAAAGCTCTTAATTGTCTAATTTTTAGACATTTTATTCTTAATTTTACATTAATTTCATATATAATCGTTTCTATAAATATATATAGGATTTTTTATGATTAAATCAGTTTGTGGATATTGTGGTGTTGGTTGTGGACTAGAATTTGATAAAGATAAACTTGTGGGAGATGTAGTTTATCCAATCAATGAAGGCAAAGTTTGTTCAAAAGGAGTATCAGAACTTTTAAGTATACAAACATCTTCAAGGCTTTTACGTCCACATATAAGAGAAGCTATTTCTGATGAATATAAAATCACATCTTGGGATAATGCAATTAAAATAGTTGCAGAGAAAATCAAAAATAGTTCAAAAGAGAAAATAGGATTTTATTTATCTGGACAATTATTAACAGAAGACTACTATATTGCAAATAAACTAGTAAAAGGTTTTTTAGGAACAAACAATGTAGATACAAATAGTAGAACTTGTATGTCAAGTGCAGTTGTTGCACATAAGAAAGCTTTTGGAATAGATTTTGTGCCAGTTAGAATGGATGATATTTTTAAATCAAATCTTTTAATTCTTACAGGGGCAAATACTGCCGAAGCTCATGTTGTATTTCACAATAATATAAAAAGAGCGAAGAAAAAAGGTCTTCAAGTTATTGTAATCGACCCAAGATATACAGATACTGCAAAAATTGCTGATTTATATTTACCAATAAAAGCTGGAAGTGATATTGATTTTTTTAATTTAGTATCAAAAAGAATTATAGATGAAAATCTTGTTAATGAAGAATTTGTTGAAAAATATGTAAATAACTTAGACCTTCTAAAAAATAAATTTAAAAGAATTCCAACTACTAAAATGTTAAAAAGAACAGGATTAACAAAAGAACAATTTGAAGAGTTTTGGCATATTTTTAAAAATAGTGAAAATATAATTACGGCATGGACTATGGGTTTAAATCAATCTGTTCAAGGAGTTGATAAAAATCTAGCTTTAATAAATACTCATCTTCTAACTGGAAAAATATTTAAAGAAGGAAATGGACCTTTTTCATTAACAGGACAACCAAATGCTATGGGAGGGAGAGAAGTGGGAGGACTTTCTACCATGCTAGCAGTACATTTAGGTTTTGACAAAGAGTCTATAAAAAAAGTTTCCAAATTCTGGAAAACAGATAATATAGATAATAAAGTAGGACTAACAGCAACTCAAATGTTAGCAGCAAATCTTGACGTACTTGTTATTTGTCATACTGACCCAATTTACCATCTTCCAAACAGAAATAATGTTGAAAGATTAATTCAAAAAATACCTACAGTTATAGAAATAAATGCCTATGATAATTCAGAAACTTCTAATTTTGCACATATTAAACTTCCTGCAGCCCCATGGGGTGAAAAAGAAGGAACTCAAACAAATCTAGATAGAACTATTACAAAACAAGAAAAATTAACAAGAACATCAATCGATTGTAAACCAGACTGGGAAATATTCCAACTTATAGCACAAAAACTTGGCTTTAAAGAAGCATTTAATTTCAATTCAACAAAAGAGATTTTTGAAGAGTATCAAGAGATGACAAAATTAACAGAACATATGGATATGCATAAAGCCAATTATGATGACTTATCACAAAATCCATTTATTTGGGGGAAAGATATTGTTTCAAAAAAAGAGTTTTTTACAAAAAATAAAAAGGCAAATCTCCACTTTGTAGAGAATAAATTACAAAGTGAAAAAACAAGTCTAAAGTATCCTTTTATTTTACTCACAGGAAGAACAAGAGATCAATGGCATAGTGGAACAAAAACGAATCTTCCAAAAACACTTTTAAGATTTAAAGAATTAGATTTCTGTGAAATCAATCCTATTAATGCAAAAAAATTGGGATTAGAAGATAATGAACTTATTAAAATTATATCTGCTAGAGGTGAAATAGAATCAAAAGTACTCATTACCGATTCTATTAGAGAAGATACTGTTTTTGTACCAGTTAGTAATAGAAATATAAACTACTTAACAAATGATTTATTAGATAAAGAGTCTTTTCAGCCTGATTATAATCATAGCGCAATAAGAATAGAAAAAATTTAAAAAAGCTATAAACTTAATATTACATTAATTTTATACAATATTTTATTGAAATATAAAATATTGTATATTTTTTATATATTTTATATTTAATTTTACATAAATTAAGAGATACAATATCCTATTATAGTTAAAAATAGGATATTAAATGAGTATGAATGAAGAAACTCCATTAGAAAGCTTTTTAAATCATAAATCACAAACTGGAATGCAATGTGGTAACTACAATATTGATATACCAAAGCCAAAAGAAGGAGAACAGTATAGGTTCCATTTTGACGCAACTGCTTGCGTAGGATGCCATTGTTGTGAAGTTGGACTTAATAGTAAATATGGGTGCATAATCTTCTATCTTTTCTTATAATTTACAAGGTAATAATCAACTAATTTTATCTTCAGACTCTTACGTAATCCAC
>PKUJ01000035.1 GCA_002869565.1 Arcobacter sp. | reverse complement strand
TTCTACTTCTGGAACTCCTCCATATGGAACTGTCCCTACTACGCTTCCATCAAATGGTGATGTTACTTCTATTGTACTCATTCTTTTCCTTCTTTGTTTTAAATAAAATTAATAGTCAGTAAGTCGTATAACAAATACTGAACAATTGGCATGACGAATAACTCTTTCAGAGGTACTGCTGATAAAATAACTACCTAAGCCAGGTTTTGTTGCCATCATAACTATCGCATCTGCTTTTATTCTTCTTGCTTCTTCAAGAATCTCTCTATGTGCAGATCCATCTCTAATATTAAAAGATATTTTATCTTCAGGCAATGAATGCTTCGCTGCAATTTTCTTTAATACTGTATATGCATCGTGATTATAGTGCTTCTCATTTTCTTCATCTAAAATTGGGTATACAGAACCATGTGCACGGTTTTCATTTACATATAATAATGAAAGTTTACCTTCATCTTCTTCTAAAACTTCTAATGCACCTGCAAATAGTTTTTCATGATTGTCTGTATAATCTAAATGCAACGGTACTAAAATATTTTTAAACATTAATAATCTCCTTTATCCCATTACTAAATTAGGTAACCACAGAACGATGTCTGGGAAAATCATACAAGTAATTAGTACTATTAAATTCACTAAAATAAAAGGAGTAACTGATTTATAAATTTCTCCCATTCCAACATCCGCTGGTGCTATGCCTTTTAAGTAAAATAGAGCAAAACCATAAGGTGGCGTCTGTACTGCAATTAAAATATTAATAATCATCAATACACCAAACCAAATTGGGTCATAACCAAGAGCAACTGCAATTGGTGTAAATAGTGGCGCACACATTAATACAATAATAAACTCATCAATGATAAATCCAAGAAGCAACATTATTAGTTGAAACATTAGAATAATCATAATTGGAGGTAAATCTAGTCCATGTGTAAAATCTGCAATCATACCTTGGATACCCATTAATAAATGGAAATTACTAAATACAGAAGCTCCTAAAATAATCCACATTGCAACACTTACTAATGCAGCAGTTTGGAAACCAACCATTCTAAACATATCAAGTTTAAAACGTTTAAAGAAGATTGCAAGAAGAATTGCACCAGCAACTCCTAATGCCCCTGATTCAGTTGGTGTAGCAATACCAGAAATAATACTTCCTAAAACTACAAAGATTAATCCAATCGCAAAAAAACCATCTCTTGCAACTCTAAATTTTTCTTTTGGAGTAAGTACTGGTAAATCTAAATTTTCACTTAATAAAGGCGCTTTCTCTGGCTTTAGTTTTGTACTAATTATAATATATGTAATTAATAAAATAATAGTTAATAATGCAGGCATCATTGCTCCTAAGAACATACGACCAACAGAATTTTGTGTAGAAGCTGCAAACATAATCATTGGAATACTTGGTGGAATTAAAATACCTAATGCCCCACCAGCCATAATCGTTCCTAGAGCCATTTTTCTATCGTATCCTGCATCTAACATAGGTTTTAATGCAATACTACCTGAACTCATAATACCAGCACCAATAATACCTACCATTGCACCTATCATAGAACAAATAAAAACAACACTAATTGCTAATGAACCACGAAGTTTTCCAATAAGCATTTGACTAGCACTAAACATCGCATTACCAATACCTGAGTGGGTCAAAAGTTGTCCCATATATATGTACAATGGGATTGCAAGTAGTATAAAACTAAAATATGTTGATTCTACAGTAGTTGGAATAACATTAAATATTCCTTCTCCCCACGTGAAATAGCCAACCATCATGGCGATTCCACCTAGGGCTAATCCAACAGGTGCACCTAAAGCGAAAAAAATTAAAATACAAACTAATAGAACAACTGTTAATAATTCAACACCCATCTGTTTGCTCCTTTTCAAATAACTCTTCACCTGTAAATAAGTGATAAAGTTCTGTTATTATGTCTCTAACTAGTTGCATTATAAATAATCCACTAGCAATACATAACATAACCCAAAAATGCCACATAGCAGGTGCCCATTCACTTTGACGTCTAAAATCAAACTCAATTGCTTCATTAAATTTGCCAATACTTACATAAAAAATGATGATAAGGAAAAAAATTCCTAATGAGAATGAGATAACATTAAAAATATTTTTAACTTTTGGAGATACAGTTAAGTAAAGTATGTCTACATTGATATGTGCTCTTTTTTGTTGAGCATAAGCTCCACCTAAAGCAGCAATATAACCAAATAGAAATAGAGATGAGTCATATGCCCAAATTGTTGGGGCATCAAATATATATCGAGCTACAACCTCGTATACAACAATAAAAGCAAGGACAGGCATCATATATGATGCTGCCTTACCTAAAAACATTATAATTTTGTCATTTATCGTACAAAATAGTTTTAAATTTTTTTTAAACATGATTAATACAAGTTTTAAAATTCAATTATTTTGCTTGAGTTTTTCTAAGAATATCAATTAGCTCTTTACTATATTTATCTTTAGAAGAATACTCATCCCATAATCCAGCACCAGCTTTTGCCCATGCAGCTTTATCAGCTTCCGATGGTTCAGGTGACCATTGTAAACCTTTTGCAACCATTTGATCAACAGCTTCTTTTTCCCATTTTTTAGAGTTTTCTAATTGAGACTTTGCATGTGCAACTGTTGCATCATAAACTGCTTTTTGTAACTCAGGAGTTAATTTTCTCCATGCAGATGTATTAACAACAATTGGTAAAACTTGTGCACCAGCTAATGGTAATTTATACATATATTTAGCAACTTCAACGTGATTTCCATCTCTGTGGTCAATCATGTTTGAACCAATAGAACCATCAATAACACCTGTTGCTAAACTTGTGTAAATTTCACTCCAAGCTAAAGATACAGGAGATGCACCTAAGTTTCTCAAGAATTTACCATATGCACCAGGAGCTCTAATTTTAAGACCTTGGAAGTCTGCAACTGATTTGATTGGTTTTTTAGTAATGATATAAACTGCTGGTTGAATGTATGGCTCTAACCATGTTAACCCTTGAGAACCGTATGCTTTTTTAAGAACATCACCAAAACCTTGCTCATGGAAAAGTTTGTGTAATGCAACAGCGTCATCTGTACCACCTGGTAAACCAATTTCAACTATACCTGCTGGTAATTCACCTGCATGCATTGATTGAAATGGCGCTGCCATTGTAATTAAACCAGATTTTGCAGCTCCTAATAAACCAGAAGTTCCAACACCTTCACCTGAAAATAAAACTTGAACTTTTACTTTACCATCAGTTCTTTTTTCTATATCAGCAGCAAGGTCTTTATATAATTCACCAAATGCTGTTCCTCTTCCATATAGATTTGCAAATCTCCAGTTATGATCTGCAGCTTTTGCAGTATCAACCATTGTCATAACACTTAATAATGCAACGATAGATGTTGTCATTAAACTTTTCTTTATATTAGTAAATAATTTTAACATTGTTGTTTCCTCTTTTTTTGATTTTTTTGATTTTTCTTAACGACTTAACTTTGATAAAATAGAACACTTAAAGAGTGAGTTTCTAACAAAGATAATTCCCATACATTTATTCTGTCTATTTCATAACCTCCTGATTTAAGTTTTTTTATTTTGCTAAACTTTTGAATAGTTCTGTAAATTTGTCTAAGCCCTCATTGGCAACTTCATCACTAATTGTTAATGGTGGTAAGAATCTAATTACATTTGCGTTGTATCCACAAGATAATAAAATTAAACCATATTCTGTAGCTTTTGAAATAATTGCTTTTGTTAATTCAGTATTTGCATTATCTACATCACCATCAACCATTAATTCAAGTGCAATCATTGAACCTTTATTTCTTACATAGCTAATTAAATGTGGAAATTCATTTTGTAAATCTGTTAATCTTTTATTGAATAAATCACCAATAATTACTGATCTATTTAATAAATCTTCTTCTTCCATAACTTCTAATACTGCTAATCCAGCTGCACAACCTACTGGTGAACCACCATAAGTCCCACCTAGTCCACCAGGGATTGGAGCATCCATGATTTCAGATTTTCCAACAACTGCTGATAATGGATAACCACCAGCAATACCTTTAGCCATAGTCATTAAATCTGGTTCAACACCTGAATATTCACTATTAAACATTTTTCCAGTTCTACCAAATCCTGATTGAATCTCATCAAAAATTAGTACGATTCCATGTTCATCACAAATTTTTCTTAATGCTTGTAATAATTCAACTGGTGTTTCATAGAAACCACCTTCACCTTGAACTGGTTCAACAATAATTGCTGCAACATCTTCAGGTACAATATCAGATTTAAATAAGTTTTTAATGGCTTTTAATGAATCAGCTACAGTTGCACCATAAGAAGCATTTGGGAATGGAATGTGATAAATTTCACCAGGAAATGGTCCAAATCCAATTTTATAAGGAGCTGTTTTACCAGTTAGTGCCATAGTTAAACTTGTTCTACCATGGAAACCACCATTAAATGCGATTACACCTCTTTTTTTAGTATATGCTCTTGCGATTTTTACACAGTTTTCAACTGCTTCTGCACCTGTAGTAACAAAAATTGCTTTTTTTTCACTATCACCTGGAGCTAAGGCTGTTAATTTTTCTGCTAATTCAACTGCTACTTCGTAAGGATTAACCATTACACAAGTATGAGAAAAATTTTCAATTTGTGCTTTTACAGCATCAACAATTTTAGGATGACTATGTCCAGTATTACATACAGCAATTCCTGTACCAAAATCAATGTATCTGTTGTCCTCAACATCCCATAGTTCAGCATTTTTTGCATGCTTTACAAAAACAGGATAAGCATTCCCTTGACCTCTTGCAAAAACTTTGTTTTTTCTATTTTGTAGTTCTTGATTATTCACTCTTCCAACCTTCTTGTAGATTTAATTATTTGCGTGATTTAATTATTACAGAAGACTGTATTCGAATAGTATCATTAGTGTATATTTTTTATATATAATGAGCATTAAAATATATAGATTTTTTCTAAAAATTAGTAATAAGATAAATATTTGGCTAAAAGTGTAAAGTACTTAGAGTTGATTTTATATTTTATTTTTTATTGAAAGTTCATTGTTTATATTAATAGGGATATAAATGGAAAACTTAACTCCATTTGGAATATTTTTAACACTTAAATGTCCTTGCATATTTTGCTCAATAATCATTTTACTCATATATAAACCAAGCCCTGTACCATTGTAACTATCTTTAGTCGTAAAATAAGGTTCAAATATTTTATTAATAATGGACTCATTAATCCCACCTGCATTATCTGAGATTAATATTCGTATATGAGTTTGAGCTCTTTTAGTTTTTATTGTAATTACTGGATTTTTAATTTTTGTTTCTAAAAATGCATCTTTTGAATTTGTAATAATATTTAATAAAACTTGGGAAAGTTCACTTTCAAATCCATATATAATTACATCATCTGAAATCATATTTTCAATTTTGATGTTATTACTTTTAAAACTGTCATCTATAAGGAAAATTGTTTGTTGAAGAGCATCCCCTATAGAAAAAGGTTGTTTTTCTTTATTTGGTTTAAAAAAGTTTCTAAAATCATTAATAGTTTGAGACATTTTTTCTGTAAGTGCATTACTTAGAACTCTTTGCTTATCCAAATATTCTTTATCTAGTTTACCAAGAGAATATCTTAAATGTACATTTTGAATAATTGTACTTAAGGCACTTAAAGGTTGTCTCCATTGATGGGCAATCATACTTATCATTTCTCCCATTTCTGCGAGTTTAGATTGTTGAATCAGTAGCTGTTCTTGTTTCTTTCTATTATTAATCTCTTCTTTTATTCTTGTATCTAGTGTATTGTTTAAATATTCAAGTTCGGAAGTTTTAATTTTTAATTTTTTATTTGAAAGTTCTAATTCTTGAGTTCTAAGCTGTACTTTTTTTTCCAAAGTACTATTTAACATTTCTATTTCTTCTTTTACTTTTGTCAATTTTCTAATATATCTACGTTGCATTATATATGTATATAAAATCAAAGAAAAAATAAAAAGGAAAAAAGCAACTATACTCCAAAATAGTTTATAATCAATACTTTTTTCATATTTAATAGTTACCCATTTATTAATAATTCTTTGTTTAGTTTCATCTGTTATAGAAGCTACTACTTTTTCAAAGATATTTAAAAGGATAGGGTCATCATTTCTTACTCCAACAGATAGATGCCATTTTTCATCAAATTTACCTGATATTTGTAAACTTCCATAAAACTCCTCTTGAAATGCATAGGCTACGTTAAGGTGAGTTGTTACTTGGCCGAAAATTTCTCCTCTTTCAACTCTTTTCAAACCATCACGCAAATGATTTACATCTACAACTTGCAAATTTGGATAAATTCGTCTAATTATTTCATTATATGCAAAGTTTTTTTGAATACCAATTTTTTTATTTTCAAAACTCTTTAAATCACTAATAAAACTGACATTTCTTTTAGTAACCAAAACTAATGGTTCATTAACATAGGGTTTAGTAAAATTCATATATCCGCGTCTTGATTTTATGTCCATTACAAAGGAAAGAACATCACATTTTCTATTTTTCATATATGCTAAAGATTCTGTCCAATCTTTTGTTTCTACAAGAGTTAATGGAACCCCAATCTTTTTTTCAAAATCTTTTATATAATCAGCAACTATTCCGACATGTTTATGATCTTCTATTTTTTCAAATGGCATCCAATCTGGATCAACACATAAGTTAATATTTCTTTTTCTTTCTAAATAATCTACTTCTTCTTTTGAAAGTAATAAAGGCAAATCTGCCACATCTTTTAAAAACCACTTATCAAAGAGTTCTTTTTCTTCTTTTATTGAAATAGAATCTAATCCTTTTTCTAATATTGATTGTAATACTGGTTTCTCTCTATTAACATAAAAGTAAAAAATTGAAGGTTCAAAACTAATAAGAGGCATAGCTTTTAAGTCAATGATTAAATTACTTTCTAAATATTTTTGAATAATAATTGGCGAAGCTATTAAAGCATCAACACTTCCCTCAAGTAGTTTTTGCACAGATTCTTCTATTTTTTTTGTTTCTACAATTTCTATTTTTGAGTGTCTTTTTTTAATATTAGAAATTGTTCCTGTTCCATTTATCACTGCAACTCTTTTATCGTTTAAATCATTATAAGAGTTGATTTTATTTTCTTCTTTTTTTACAAATAGAATATTTTTTATTTTTAAAATCTCTGAAGAGTTAACTCCCCAATCACCATTTATTTTTGAATTATTTATAATAGGCAGTAGATAAATTTCACCATTTTCAAAAGCAAATTCAATATTACCTTGATTGATATCAACTGTTTTTGTTTTTATTTGAAATTTTTTTATAATAAGATCTAAGATATCATTTGCAAAACCATCTCTTTGATAATCTTTATTTAGATAACTTAATGGGTAAAGGTCAGTAATCCCAACTCTTATATTATTATTTTCTATCCAAGTCTTTTCTTCTTCAGTTAAGATTGTAGAATTTGCAAATAGTGTAGTAATAAAGAAAAAAAGAAAAATAACAAACTTCAAATAATGGCTCCCAAATATTTTTTTGTAATTATATCATAGATGGTAAGATTATATAAAATGAAATACCTTCTTTGGTATTTTTAGCAAATAGTTCTCCTTGATGATTTTTTTCAACAATAATTTTTGACATGTAAAGACCTATTCCTGTGCCATTTTTCTCTTTTTTTGTTGAAAAATATGGTTCGAAAATAACATCTAAGTCTTCTTCTGCTATTCCTCCACCATTATCATATATCTCTATTTTCGTTCCATTACCTAAATCTTGAGTTTTAATTTCAATTTTTGCATTTTTAGTTTCTTTCTCTAAAAACTTGTCTTGAGCATTTTTTAATATATTTATGACTACATGTACAATTTCATTTTCGTAAATATTAATTATATTTTTACTTTTAAAATCAAGTATAAGTTCAATATTATTAGATTGTAAATCTTTTTGTATGATTTTTAATGTATTTTGGATAGGTTTTTCTATAGTCGTATTAATAAAAACTTTATCACTTTTAAAGAAATTTCTAAAATCATCTATTGTTGTAGTGAGGTTTTGTACATAAAATTCTATTTCATCAAGTTTTTTACTAAAAAAATTTGACTGTTCATTTCTACCTTCTTTTGTCTCCAAATTAAAGTTTTCAGAGAGTAATTTATATTTTAAATTAAAAGATGCAGTTCCAATTGAGGCTAAAGGTTGTCTCCATTGGTGAGCTATCATACTTATCATTTCACCCATAGCTGCAAATCTTGATTGAGTTTCTATAATATGTTGTTTTTCTTCATTTTTTTTGATTTCTATTTCAAGTTTTTTATTTTTTTCTATTAGTTTTTCTTTTAATACTTTTGGTTCCATTGCTTTGATTAGATTTGCTTCTAATTTATAAATATCCATAGGTTTTAAGACATAAGCACTAATATTAAATTCAATGGATTGCATAAGAAAAGTTGTTTCTTGATGAGCTGTTGTTACAATTACAGGGATCTCTTTATCAATTTCTCTAATTTTTTCAATCATACCAAGTCCATCTAATTTTGGCATTTTAATATCTGTTAGGATTAAGTCTATTTTTTTGCTAGAAGATTTAAATATCGACAAACCTTCTTGTCCATTTTGGGCACAAATAACATTTATTCCAAAAAGATTTAGAGTTTCTGTAATTGCTTCTTGTATTATAGATTCATCTTCTGCATAAAGAACAGTTATGTTTTCAAGAATTTGTTTGTCTAACATAGTATCCCTTTCAGGTTTTTAAATAGTTTAGCACTAAATGGTACTGAAATAGTATTCAATAGTAGTATAAAATCTAATTTATTTAAATAATATAAGTATATAATAGTAGTACTTTTTAAACTTTTATATACATTAATATAAGAAACAAAATGATAATATAGCTATTTAAAAGGATTCTAATGGATTATGGCTTATTGAAAAAATATACTAAAGATTTAAATGTACTTTTTGTTGAAGATGACATTGACTTTAGAAAAGAGTTTTTTGAATTACTCCAAGATATTTTTCCAAAAGTTACAACAGCTGTTGATGGATTAGATGCCCTTGATAAATATAAAGAATATCATACCTATACAAACAAATACTACGATTTAATCATTTCAGATATTAAAATGCCAAATTATGATGGTGTACAATTAGTAGATGCAGTTTATAAAATAAAAAAAGATCAAAAAGTTGTGATTTTATCTGCACGAAATGAGTTCAATTATCTCTTACCTTTAGTTAATTTAGGGATACATCAATTTTTTACTAAGCCTATAAACTATTCCAGTTTTTTAGATGATATATTTCAATTATGCAATGAAATATATCACCAGAACTTAAATGAGGACAATGATATAGTAAGAATTGATGAGTCTTTAGTTTGGGATAAGAAAAACAAAAAATTAGTGCAAAATAATACTACAATAGAACTAACTAAAAAAGAAATCATCTTTGTCGATACAATATTAAGTAATAATGGAAGAGTATGTACAGCAGATGAGCTAATTAATGTTGTTTGGTTTGAAGAATTTGATGTAAATGCAGATATTAGAAATCTTAAAAATATTATATCTCGTTTACGAAAAAAGGTACCAAATTTACATATCAAAAATATTTATGGTATGGGTTATAAGGCTGATTATCAATAACAGAACTTAAAAAATATTTATTTTTTAACATAAAAAAAAAGGGGAAAGCAAAAAGCTTTTTCCCCTTTTTAAATAGAATAGTCTAAACGATTATAAAACAGAAGATTTAATAACCATAAGTTTTTCGTTTGTACACTCTTCCATAGAATGGTGAATACCA
>PKUJ01000010.1 GCA_002869565.1 Arcobacter sp. | reverse complement strand
GAGTTTTTTTACAGCCATTTGTAAATTAACCTTTGTTTACTACCAATATACCATAGTTTAAGAGCTATTTTATGCACCCGTTTTTACTATTAAGTCACAATAAATATTAAATATAGAAGATTCTTGTATACTTTCCTCTGTACAGCTTTCAAGTACAGGTAATAGCGTATCTTCCATTATAGGTTTTACAAGATATTTTATCAGTCCAAGTTCAATTGCATCAATTAAATAAGAAGTCTCCAAAAAAGCTGTAGCAATGATAATCTTAGTATTTTTATCATATTTTCTTATTTCTTTAATCATTTCAATGCCATTTAATTTTGGCATCTTTATATCAGTTATAATAATATTTGGTTTTAGCTTTTTATATTTTTCTAATCCATCTAATCCATCACTTGCTTCATATACATTATCACAGTAAAAACTAAGATATTCAACAGCATCTTCTCTAATAAACTCTTCATCATCAATATATAATATCTTTAGATTTTTAAGACTATCCAAATTTAAACCTTTCAAAAAAATATATTATATAAAAAAAATGTGAAAAAATGGGATTTTTAAATTTATATTAGTTTTTGATAAATTGCAAAAAAATGTGGAACAGAAGGTTCTTGTGTATCATCATATGCTAAAAAACTAATTTCTTTTAAACCATCTATATTAATAAACTCATCTAGTTCAGACTTTGAGAGAGGTAAAGGTATATCATCTTCTTGTTCACCTTCTTTTCTGCTTCTACACGAAAATAAAATATAACCATCTTTTGCAATTAAATTACTCATTGCTTTTCTAGCTTTTTTTCTATAGTCTCCCGGAAGAACTTGTATTGTATTGCATTCATATACTACATTAAATTTTTCAAACCACTCTTTAGGATAATCGAAGAGGTCAGCTACTAAATAATTTACTTTTGTATTTGGATATCTATTTTTACAAAGTTCTATGGCACTTGCAGATATATCAAAAGCTGTAACTTTAAATCCAAATTCGCTTAAAGCCTCAGCATCATCTCCTACTCCACAACCTATGACACAAGCATTATTCTTCTCTTTTATTTTCTTATTTTCTTTTAACCATGAGACGAGATAAGGACTTGCTTGTAAATCTGCCCAGAATACTGCCTTATAGTTTCCTTTTGCATTTTTGTATATATTATCGAACCATCCAGTAGGATCATCTTTTTCTTGATACTCTTTAACCATTTTTATATAAGCCTTATAATCGAACTCTTCCATCCTTTATCCTATTATTAAAAATATAATTTTTATATTTTATCAAGAATTTAAAAAAAATATGATTTAATTGAAATTATTTAAATATATTATAAAAAAGCAATTAAAAATGAAAAAATTATTTTTATTATTTTTTTTAATCTTTTTCTCAATTATTCCTTTATTTGCAAATGAATTAAACGTAATTGATTTGTCAAAAAGTAAGTGGGAATATAGATGGGGTGATTCACCTTTTGAAAATGCCATTCCATTATGGACCAAGGATAAAGAAGCGTCTAAAGAATGGAAAGAAATCACCTATCCCAGTAATCCCCCTAATAGAAATGGAAAAACTAACATCTGGTATAGAGTTAAACTTCCCGATACCTTAACTCTTGATCCTCATTTTTATGTGTATAGTATGGATATTATTCCTGAGGTTTATTTTGAAGGTAAAAAAATTTATCATTTTGGGAAACTAAATGAAAATGGAATAGGAAAATATGCTGGTTGGCCTTGGCATATGTTTTCACTTCCTCCTGATAGTGCAGGTAAATACCTGTATTTTAGAATATATTCAAATTATCTGGATATTGGTCTATTTGGGGAGATTTTAATTGCTTCTAAGGGTTACATTATTGAAAGATTTTTAGATCATGATATCCCAAAAATCATGGTTAGTTCTGTATCTATTTTTGTGGCAGTAATTTTTTTATTATCTTTTTTATCAAAATTTGTAAGAGTAGAATTATTTATCTTAGGTTCCTTATTTTTTACACAAGGTTTAAATATTTTATTTTCAGTAAAAGTGATTGAATTATATTTCTTTTTCCCTTTATTAAATGAATATATACTTGCTGTCTGTTTTTTCTATTTTCCAGTTGGAATGGCTATATATCTTGACAGAACAATAAAATATAAAGTACCTTTTAATCTTATACGAAGAATATGGCAAATTCATTTGGTTTATATTTTAGGTGCTATAATAGGTTCTTATTTTGGTTTTTATGAAATTCCTTCTACCTATGAATATTTTGATATTTTATATTATTTTATTACTTTGCCTATTCTAACAATATTTATGATTTATTATTTTTTTAAAGGGGATAATGAAGTCAAACTTATTACTTCAAGTTTCTTGATTATATCTCTTTATTGGGTTTATTCATATTTGATTGCTTATCAAATCTTGCCTTGGGTTGAGTATCCAAGTGATATAGCTGTTTTCCTTTGTTTATTACTTTTATCATACTCTATAGTGAAAAATTTGAATTATACTATTGAACTTGAAGAAGAAAAAGAAGAATTAACAGTTTTATCTTCAACTGATTATTTGACAAAATTATATAATAGAAAAGAGATAGATGTTTTATTAAAGAATAATGAAAATCTTTTCAAAAGATATAAAGATATTTTTTCTATAATATTATTAGATATTGATGATTTTAAAAATATAAATGACACTCATGGACATCTTGTTGGAGATAAATTCCTTATTGAAATTGGTAATATCTTAACTAAGTTTACGAGAGAAACTGACTTTGTTGGAAGATGGGGAGGAGAAGAGTTTTTAATTATTTGTTCTAAGACAAATAAAGCCGAAGCCCTAAAATTAGCTGAAAATCTTAGAAATACAATAGATAAATATCAATTTGATTTAGTAGGTCATAAAACGGCTAGTTTTGGAGTATCTACATATATGGAAAATGACTCACTGCCAAATCTGTTATCAAGAGCTGACGATTCAATGTATTTATCAAAATTTGAAGGAAAAAATAGGGTGAGATTTAAATAGAAATTTAACTTTTAGTTTATAGAATAAAGTATAAATACTTTATTCTTATAATTCAATTTCTAATGCGATAGGGCAGTGGTCACTTCCCATAATATCATCTAAAATATATGCATCTTTGATATACTCTTTTAGATCTTCACTTACGTAAAAATAATCAATTCTCCAGCCAACGTTATTTGCTCTTGCATTTGCTCTATAAGACCACCAGCTATATGCTCCTTCAATATCACCTCTGGCATGTCTTAATGTATCTATATATCCATGAGAGAGAAACTTATCAATCCATTCTCTTTCCATAGGCAAGAATCCTGATGTTTTTTCATTTGCTTTTGGTCGTGCTAAATCTATCTCTTTATGGGCTGTATTAACATCTCCACATACGATGATAGATTTTCCTTCTTTTTTTAGATTTTCACAATGTTCTAAAAATCTATCATAAAATTCCATTTTATAAACTAATCTTTCTTCTTTTGATTTACCATTTGGAAAATATACATTGAAAAATGCAATATCTTTATCTCCTAAAGTAAAATGAGCTTCGTTGATTCTTCCTTCATCTAAAATATCTACCGTAGGACAGTTACATTCGAAAGTAGTCTCAATATCTGTAAAAAGAGCAGTTCCTGAACGTCCTTTTATCGCTGATTGTGAAGCAATAATTTTTTTATAATTTTTGTCAAAAATAGTATTAGGAATTTGTTCTTTCATAGATTTAGTTTCTTGAACTCCAAGTAGGTCAATATTTGCTTCATCAACCCATTTTAAAGCTTCTTTTTTATCTACTGCCCGAATACCGTTTACATTCCATGATACAAATTTATATGTCTTCATTTATTACCTTTTTAATTTTTTATAGAATCGATTTTTTCTATTTTATTTGTTTCTTCAAGTGGGATGAATTTTTTATCATCTTTTTTTTCTTCGTCTGAGCCTTTTTTACTTAAGACTGTTCCTATTCCAACTGCCATTCCAAAAGCATTACCTGTTGTTAATGAATCGCTATTTCCCCCATGGGTATCAATTTTCCCTTTTTCAGGTGGGTATGCATAAGTTACTGAAATGATTATTATAGATAGTATAAATAATATTCTAAGTAGATTTTTCATTTTTAATTTCCTTTAAATTTTTATACATTCCATATAGGGTAATAATTATCCAAAAAACTTCAATAATAAATGAACCTAGGTTAAAATGTACAAATAGAGATATGAGCAGTAATATTGCACCAACTAGGTTTAAAACCTGATAAGAAAAAGAAGTTATAGTATATTTTTTAATTTGTAGTAAAAAGTATGCATAAACTATAAAAAGCATTCCTATAAAACCAATGATTTGGTAAATATCCAAAAGTTTATTCCTTAAATTTATTTTCTAATCTTCAAAAAGTTTTGTACCCTAAGTAGATATTTGGTATTTTACGTTAATTTTTTTACAAAGATATTAAATGCAAACAGAAATTTTATTAGGTGTACTTACTTTTTTCACTTCTACCATCGCAGGAGTTGTTGGTCTTGGTGGAGGGATGATTCTTATTGCTGTTCTACCAAGCTTCTTACCTATCAATGCTCTTGTTCCAGTACATGGACTTACTCAGATGTCAAGTAACTTCTCAAGAGCTGTATTTGGTTACAAAGATGTAAAAGTTGAAGTAATTCCCAAGTTTTTATTAGGTTCTATTTTAGGTGTATCTTTTTTTGCTACGATTTTATATTTTATCTCTTTAAATTATGTTCCTTTGTTTATTGGTATTTATATTTTATTATCTCTATGGAGCGAGAAGTTTAATGAAAAGATAAAAAAATTTGAAAACTATGTAGTAATAGGTTTTTTTCAAAGTGGTTTTTCTATTGTTGTTGGAGCTACTGGACCATTAGCTACTACTCTACTTGTAAAAGATTATGATGATAAACATACAGTTGTAGCTACAGCTGCTGCTTTAATGAGTATTACTCATATGTTAAAAGTTTTTGCATTCATGATCTTTGGTTTTGTATTCTTTGATTATATTGGAGTTTTAACATGTATGATTTTTGGAGCAGTTGCTGGAAGTTTTGTAGGTACAAAATTGAGAGATAAGATTGATGGCAAAAAATTTATGATGCTTCTAAAAGTTTTATTATCACTAATGGCTATAAAACTTATAGTCGGATTATTTATATGATAAAAAACTTATTTAAATCCCGAGAAGCCTTGCTTTATGTAATGGCTATTTCAATGGTATTTTCATTCTCAGCTTGGATGAGTTTATTAAATAACTTTGTTATTGAAGTTGCTTCATTTAATGGTAGTCAAATAGGGATATTACAAAGTTTACGAGAGATACCTGGTTTTCTAGCTTTTACGGTAGTTCTTGTGATTTTATTTATAGCTCAGCAAAGACTAGCTTACATATCTTTGATATTACTTGGTCTGGGAGTGATGTTAACTGGATTCTTCCCTAGCGTCGTAGGTCTTTATATTACAACTGTGATTATGTCAATAGGATTTCATTATACAGAGACTTTAAATCAATCACTATCTTTGCAATGGTTGAGTAAAGATAAAGCACCAATAGTATTAGGAAAAATAACCGCTGCAAAATCATTCACAGGACTTGTAGCTTTTGTACTTATTTATATTATGATGAAGTTTTATACTGTAGATTATAAGTATGTATATATGGTTTTTGGTGGAACAACTTTGATAACAGGAGTTCTAGCTTGGATAGGTTTTGAGCATTTTAATGATGGTGTGGTTCAAGAGAAAAAATTAGTTCTTAGAAAAGAGTATTGGCTTTTTTACGTTTTGACTTTTTTTGCCGGGGCAAGAAGACAAATATTTGTAGTTTTCGCAGGCTTTTTACTTGTAGAAAAGTTTGGTGTAGATATCCATAATATGGTAGTTCTTCTTTTTGTAAACTCAATTCTAAATATGTATTTTGCGCCAGCAATTGGAAGATTTATAGTGAAGTTTGGAGAACGAACTACATTAAGATTTGAGTATATAGGACTTATATTAGTATTTGTTTCTTATGCTTTTGTTGAAAATGTATATATTGCCTTTGTTCTTTATATTATAGACCATTTACTTTTTTCTATGGCTTTAGCTCTTAAAACATATTTTCAAAAGATTGCAAATCCAAAAGATATCGCAACGGCAAGTGCAGTTTCTTTTACAATAAATCACATAGCAGCTGTATTTTTACCTGTATTACTAGGACTTATATGGTTATATTCCCATGCCCTCGTATTTTTCATAGGTGCAACAATAGCCCTGATGTCATTTGGCTTTTCATTTTTAATACCAAGAAATCCTACTCAAGGATTTGAAACAACTTTGAAGACTAAAAAAGATTAACTCTCTTTTTTAGTCCCACAAGTTGAACAAAATGGAAGATGAATAGTAGTTTTTTCATTACAGTTTGTACAAAGTTCATTTAGTTTAACTCCACAATATGGACAAAAATCTTTTGTATAGTCAATTTTGTGTTCACATTCAAAACACACTGAAAATGAAATTAACTTTTTATAATCTTTTTTTGCAATTCTTTCTTGTTTTAATCTCGCTGTTCTTTTTTGAATAAAATATATTAAACCTCCAAAAAAGAGTACAACTAAAGCAATAGAAAGATAGTTTAATATAGATAATAGCCCAATACTTACTAAAAATTCAATAATTTGCTTCAATAAAGTTTTTGGTATCACATGATAAATAAGTGTAAGAGAATACCAAATAACTGGAAGAATTAGTATAAAAGAGATATGCGTTGTTATGATTTTAACTATAGGATTATATTTTTCACCCTTTAGCTGTTTTTTCTTTGATCTTAAATAGAAAAATCCAAAAAATAGTATAAGTGGAAGTATAAATAAGAGCATATATCCATACTCTTTAAAGGGTTGCCAAAATCTATAATCTTCTTTTTCTTTAAAAAATAACTCTTTATTTGATTGTACAAATTTTTTATACTCATTAAAACCATCTAAACTCTCAACTTTGGTAATAGAGTCTAACTCTTTTTGAACTTTTTTATTATCTTCAATTAAAGTGTCATATTCTATTTTGATTTCATTAAGTAGTTTATTATTTGGCATTTTTGCAATTTGTTCAAAAAGTCTGGTATTGTATTTGTTCCTTATTTGGGTTAATCTAGTATTGTTTTTTTGCAGTTTTTCTTCAAGTGATTTTATTTGTTTAAGATTTTTTTTGAATAAATCTGTTGTTTTAAATATATTTATCTTTGCTTCTAATTTATTACATAAGGAGCTTCTATTATGAAGTTTTATATAAGAGTTATATGAATAAAAATCTTTATATGAAGTTTTTACTTCTTTAAAGTGTTTGACACAAGTTGATGGATAATATTGATAAGTTTTTGGAGCTTTATTAGTTTCACCTTCAATACCAATACCAATATTTGTTAAAATAAAAATATCAAGAATGATTAATAAAACAATAGAAAGACCAGTTAATGGCTCATCTTTAAAACTAAATAATTCTTTTTTAACTGATTTACTTTTTTGCAACCATTTCCACATCAAAAAACCTTTTTAATAAGATTTACGATTATATCCAATTGTCTTTGAGTCTAGACTTTGTTGAATTCGAAAGTTTTTGTTTAATTAGATATATTTGAACCTAGAGCAAGATGTTCCATGGAATTTTTGTCCAGTCATTATACCTCTTAATTGATTTATCACTAAGAAGAATCTAAAACAATAATAAAACAGTATTGAAACTATTTTGACTTTTTTGCTTTTTCTATGATACCATATCAGATGAATTTAAAGAAAAGCAAAAAAGTTTACAATCTAGAATATATTGAAAAAATATTTAAAATCATTCCTCTTAGTTTTATAATTATTCTTTCATTTTTTTCTATTGTACTTACTTATATAATCTTAGAATCAAAGCAAGATAGGGATATTGACCTCCTAAGACAGAAACAAATACTACATAATGAATTTGATAAAAAAGAAAAGCTTACAAATTTTTCTACTTTAATAAATAAAAGAGCAAATAATGAACTATCAAGATTAAGTAAAAGACTTCAAGAGCATACTTATAAAATTATTGGTACTTTAGATACTAGTATTAAAAAAGATAGAATAGACAATATCATAGAATTTTTGCAAGATTATGAAGAATCTCATGATATAAATATTGTTTTATTTGAAAAATCAGCTTTAGATATTATCTATGGTCACGATAAAATAGTTTTTTTATCAGAATTAATATTTGGAAAATATGAAAAAAAGTATAAAGATATTGTATTACAATATATTTATTCTCAAGGAAGATATAATCTTCAAGAGTGGAAAAATGACCTAACAGGTGCTTTAAAACTTAGTTTTTTTGACACTCTTAAAATAGATGGAAAGAGTTATTATCTTGGTGCTTTTTCAAAAACTGAAAATATAAGATTTATTACAAAAAATCTTTTAATTGAAGAAATTGATTTATTAAAAAAATCAAATGATTATTCTATATGGTTCTTAGATTTGATTACAAAAATGACTTATAATTTCAAAAATAAAAATTTGTATGACAGTGTAAATGTTTTATTAACAGATAATAAAAATGAAAAAAAATATCAAGTTTTAAATCACTTTGATATAAATGAAGATATGAATAATGATTTTGACAATTTTATTTTATATAATTCAAAATATAAGTTAGTCATTGCAGTTGATTATAAAGAAAATATAAATTTTAATTCTAGAGATATTACGAGTAAGTACAATAATTTATTTTTAACAATTGTGACTTATATAATATTAATTGCGACTGTATTAGTTCTTTTCTCTCTAGTATTTTCAAATTTTACAAAAAATATTTTAGACAGATATAACAGAAAATTAAATCTAAGAACTGCATCTTTAACACATTGGAAAAATAGATTTGAGTTAGCGATTATTGCTTCAAATGATGGTCTTTGGGATATTGATTTTACTGATAACAAAATTTATTTTTCAAATAAATGGCTTGAGATTGCTGGTTATGAAAAAGGTGAGATTGATAGCTTTTCGGATTGGTTTAATCTTATTTATAAAGATGAAAAAACAAAAGTTGAGCAAATGTTTGAAGAAATCTTTGCAAACAAAAGAGAAGATTTTTTTTGTGAATATAGATTAAAAACTAAAAATGATGGTTTTAAATGGATTTTAGCCAGAGGTAAACTTTTTACTGATAGTAAAACAAATAAAAAAAGAATGCTTATGATGTCAATGGATATTGATAAAAATAAGCGTATGAAAAAAGAACTTTTGGATGTGGAATTATTGGTAGAAGATGGGAAAATTGTAATTTTTAAATTATTTAATGATGAAAATTTAAGTGTAAAATATATATCAAATTCTATAAAAAATTATGGATATACAAAACAACATTTTGAAAATAATGAAATGAACTTTTTAGATTTGATTTATAAAGAGGATATCAATATTGTAAAAGTAGCTTTTAATGCTGCTATAAACAACAATTTATCTGATTTTACTTTTGTGTGTAGGGCTTTAAATGCTGCAAATGAAATTAGATGGATTAATTGTCGAACTTTAATATTAAAAGGTCATGCAGGAAATGTAGTGAGTTTTTATGGATATATTAATGATATTACAAAAATAAAAGTTAGTGAGCAAGAACTTAAATTAAAAGTAGAAGAAGAGTTAAGTAAAAATAGAGATAAAGATAGACTCTTAATCCAACAAAGTAAACTTGCAGCCATGGGAGAGATGCTAGGAAATATTGCCCATCAATGGAGACAACCTTTAAATAACGTGTCACTTATTTTACAATTTTTGAAAGATAATTATCAAAATGAAAATGCAAATCTTGCAATGATAAATAAGTATTTTGATAAATCCTTTACTCAAATAGAGTATATGTCTCAGACAATTGATGATTTTAGAAATTTTTATAAACCTTCTAAAGCTATGAGTGAGTTTAAAATATCAGATTCCCTTGATTCGACTTTGGAAATTATAAGAGCGCAACTTCAAAATGAAAATATAGAACTGATTATAGATATTGAAGATACTACTATTAGAACTTTTGAAAATGAATTAAAACAATCTTTTCTAAATATTCTTAATAACGCTCAAGATGCAATACATCAAAAAAAGAGTAAAGAAAAATTTGATGCATATATTAAGATTACTACAAAAACAAAAGAATCGAACCTTATAATATATATTGAAAATAATGGTGGAGAAATAAAAGTTGAAACTATATCCAAAATATTTGAGCCATATTTTACAACTAAATTCGAAACACAAGGCACAGGAATAGGGCTTTATATGACAAAATCTATAATAGAAACAAATATGAATGGTCGAATTAGTGTTGAAAATATTTCAGGTGGAGTTTGTTTTAAAATTTCTTTACCTTTAAATATGGATAAAAAAGCTTAGGAGTAAAAATGAGTGATAGAATTACAAGAGTTTTATTAGTAGAAGATGAAGAGGATGCAAGAGAAATACTTGGATTTTATCTTGATACAATTTTTGATGAAGTAGAAGTTGCAAGTGACGGTCAAGAAGGTTTTAATAAGTTTTTAGAAAATTCAAAGCAAGATAAATATTTTGATGTAATTGTAACAGATATTCAAATGCCAAATAAAGATGGTTTAACAATGCTTGAAGAGATTGCTTCACATCATGAAGAACAAAAGTTTATTATCGTATCTGCTTTCAAAGATGAAGAGTATCTTTTTAGGTCTATAAATTTAAATGTGATAAGTTATTTTGTAAAACCTTTAGTTGTAGAAAATATTATGCAAATACTAAAAAAAGTAAAAAAATCAATTCTTGAAAGTACTCCTACTAAAATTGAAACTGATGAAAAACCTATAAAAATAAATAGTACATATATTTTTGATAAAAAGAAAAATCTTTTATATGATGGTAAAGAGATTGTAAATCTCTCAAAAAAAGAGACCTTACTTCTAGGAGCAATGGTTTCAAAAAAAGGTGAAATAAATAGTAATGAAAGCCTTAAAAAAGAAGTCTGGAATGATATTAATACTTCTGATGCAACACTAAGAACAGTCATCAAAAGAGTAAAAGATAAAATCTCTAAAAATGACTTTATTGTTTCAAAAAAAGGACTTGGTTATATAATTGAATAGATAGAATTCCCTTAAAAACGTAATTCTTAAATAAATTTATAAATTTGAAACAATTATGAAACAATTTTACTCTTTTCTATGTTATACTTTCAATATATAAAAAAAAGGGGATTACAATGAAATTAGAATTATTGAAAAAACTAGCTATTAGTTCTGTATTAGCTGCATCATTAGTGACTGGTGCAAGTGCAAAGAAAGATGAACAAAAATATGTAATTGCAACAGCAAGTACAGGTGGAACTTATTATCCTGTTGGAGTTGGAATTGCAACAATCGCTTCTTTAAAATTGGCAAAAAAAGATAAACTTACTTTCTCTGCTATTACATCTGCTGGTTCGAGTGAAAATATTGATATGTTGGAAAAAGGTGAAGTAAACTTTGCAATTTTGCAAGGTCTATTTGGTTCTATGGCTTGGCAAGGTAAATCAAAATATGAAGGTAGTCCAAAGAAAAACCTAAGATCTATCTCTATGTTATGGCAAAATGTTGAGCAGTTTACAATAAAAAGTAAGTATGCAAAAACTGGTAATATCAAAGATATAAAAAATCTATACGGTGAAAGATTCTCTATTGGTGGAAGAAGTTCAGGTTCTAGAGTTTCATCTGAGACTATTTTAAGTTCTCTTGGTATAGATTATAATAAAATGGATTTACAATATTTAGGTTATACTCCAAGTTCAACTGCATTACAAGATGGTAAAGTACAAGGTATGACAACTCCATCTGGTCCTCCAACTTCAGCTGTTACAAATGCATTTGCTTCAATAGGTAATGATGATATCAAAGTACTTGATTTTAATGAAGCTGATTTAAAAGCTATTAACGATAATTATCCTGTTTGGACTCCATTTAATATTAAAGCAGGAACATATCCAGGTCAAGTTAAAGATATAAATACAATTGCACAACCAAACTTATTAGTTGTTACAAAAGATACACCAGAAGAGACTGTTTATTTATTGACTAAAACAATTTATGAAAATTTACCATTTTTAAATACTGTTCATAAAGCTACAAAAGCTATGTCATTAGAAAAAGCAATTGCTGGACTTCCAATGCCTCTACATCCAGGTGCTGCAAGATTCTATAAGGAAAAAGGTATCAATATTCCTGCTTCTTTAATAGCTAAATAAAAATATAAATTTTTAAGGAGAGTGTTTTAACTCTTCTTAAAAACACTACAACTTATAAACTACATAAGTGATTACCTATTATTTATGTAGGTTATAAATTAAAATGCAAATTAATTATAAATTTTGAGGATAAGATAATGATAACAATAAAATATTTTAAAGAGATTACTTTCGTCTATGCAATTTTTATCTCACTTTTTCATTTTGGGGTAAATATTTGGGGAGGTATAAGTGATTTATGGTTTAACTCAGCTCACTTTGCACTTTTGGCATCTTTAGGGTTTTTGACATATGAAGGAGTAAAAGGTGAAAATAAAGTTAGTATTTTAAATCTAATATTTGCAGCATTATCTTTAAGTACATTTATTTATATGGTACTTTTTGAAGAAAGTTTATATGCAGTTGCAAATTCTCAAATGAGAATGAGTGATTTACTTGTTGCTGGTCTTACTATTGTTCTTGCAACTATCATGGTAAAAAAATCAACTGGATATATTATTCCCGGGATTATAATTCTTTGTATAGCATATTTACTATTTTTAGGGCAACAAATAGATGGTATTTTCGCTTTTGCTGGGATGAGTTATGAAAGATTTCTTTATAGAATGTTCTATACAAGTGAAGGTTTATTTGGACCAATTGCTACTATTTCATCAACTTATGTATTTATGTTTATTTTATTTGCTGCTTTTTTATTAAAATCTGGAGCAGGAGATTTTATAGTTGATTTATCAGATGCAATAGCTGGGAAATTTACTGGTGGTACTGGTCATGTTGCAGTTTTCTCTTCAGCACTTATGGGAACTATTTCAGGGTCTGCTGTAGCAAATACAGTATCAACTGGTTCAATAACAATTCCTATGATGAAAAAAGCAGGTTTCAAAGGAACTTTCGCAGCGGCTGTTGAAGCAGCAGCAAGTACTGGGGGACAAATTATGCCTCCAATAATGGGAGCAGGGGCATTTATTATGGCTCAAATGACTCATATTCCTTTTGTAACTATTATTGCAGTTTCTGTTTTACCTGCAATTTTATATTTTGCTTCTATATCTTTTTATATTCATATTCATGCAAAAGAGAATAATATTAAAGGAAATGACAGTGAGATAAAGATTCTTCCACTTTTAAGAGAAGGTTTTCATTTTATTATTCCTTTATCAACCCTCGTTGGACTCTTAGTTTATGGATTTACTCCAACATACGCAGCAGGTATTGCAATTGTTGCAATTATTGCTTCATCATATTTAACAAAAAACAAAAGAATGGGAATAAAAGAGATTTTAGAAGCTTTAGCCTTAGGAAGTCAAAATATGATTGTAACTGGTGTCTTACTTATTGCTGTTGGTGTTATTGTTTGTATTATTAATATTTCTGGGGTGGGAATTACTTTCTCTCAACTTATTATGGAATGGTCAGGAAATTCACTTTTAATTGCAATTGTCTTAATAGCTATTGCTTCACTAGTTCTTGGAATGGGATTACCTGTTACTGCTTCGTATGTGGTTTTATCTGTTCTTTCAGCACCAGCACTTGTAGGTCTTATGTTAAGTCCAGAGATGGCTGCACTTGTAAATGCTGGAATTGAGATTCCTGAAGTTACAATGTACTTATTATCAGCGCATTTGATTATCTTTTGGTTATCACAAGATTCAAACTTGACTCCTCCTGTTTGTCTTGCTGCCTTTGCAGCTGCCGCGATTGCTAAAACACCACCTATGAAAACAGGACTTGTTTCTTGGAAAATTGGAAAAGGAATGTATATCATCCCTATATTATTTGCGTTTACTCCGCTTGTAACTGGAACATGGATGGAAAGATTTGAAATTTTTATTTTTGCATTATTTGGTATTGCAGCTTTTGCAATTGTTATGGAAGGTTACTGGGATAAAAAAATGTCGATTTTAGAAAGATTTGTATTTGCCGTAAGTGTATTTTTACTTTTAACTCCTGATAGTGTATTTGATGTAGAGAGTTATTTTGGTATAGTTAATAATACACATATCCTAGGAATGGCGATATTTGTTGTATCTATGCTGTTACATAAAATGATGTTTAGAGAAGGGAAAAAATATGCAGAAGTTAATTGAAACATTAAAATCTTGTGGATATGATCCATATTTTATAGAAACAAAAGAAGAAGCATTTACTTTAGCAAAAACTTTTATAAAAGAAGGAATGAGTGTAGGACTAGGTGGTTCTGTAACAGTTGACCAAATAGGTTTACTTCAATTTTTAGTAAATAAAAAAGATATAGTTTTACACAATCAATATGAAGTTGGTATAACAATGGATGAAAATAAAGAGAGAAGAAGACAAGGTTTAGTATCTGATATTTTTGTTACTGGAATAAATGCCTTAACAAGAGATGGGAAGATCGTAAATGCCGATGGAAGTGGAAATAGAGTGGCTGCTTTTTGTTTTGGACCTAAAAAAGTATTAGCAATTGTTGGAGTAAATAAAATTGTTGATAATGTAGAAGATGGATTTAAAAGAGTTATGGAAGTGGCTGCAATTAAAAATATTTATAGAATGAATCAAAAATCAATAGATATGGGTAAAGAACCAAAACAAAATATCAATACAATTGCTAATAAATTTACTTGGGTAAAAGCTGATGAAAAAGATAGAATTACTATTATTCTAATAAATGAAGAGCTAGGATATTAAAATATAATGTATGATTATTTGATAATTGGAGCTGGAATTATTGGACTAAATATTGCCAAAAATTTAAAAGAGAAATTTCCAGACTCTAAAATACTAGTTATGGAAAAAGAGAAAGAAGTTGCAATGCACAGTAGTGGAAGAAATTCTGGTGTTTTGCATGCGGGATTTTATTACACTGCAAACTCATTAAAAGCAAAGTTCACAAAAGAGGGGAATATTGCATTAAAAGAGTTTTGTAAAGAAAGAAATCTAAAAGTAAATGCTTGTAAAAAAGTAGTTGTGGCACAAAATGAAAAAGAACTAGAAGGTTTAGAAGAGCTAAAAAAAAGAGGTGATACAAATGGGGTTGAGCTTCATTGGCTTAATGAAGCAAAACTTTTAGAACTCTACCCAAATGTAAAAACTCATAAAAAAGCACTTCTTTGTCCTAGCACTGCTACAGTTAATCCAAAAGAAGTTACACAAGAGTTTGCAAAAGTTATACAAGAGATGGGTGTAGAGCTTATTTTAGACTGTAAATATGAATCATCAGATGCCAATGCAGTTTTTACTTCTTATGGTAAGTTTGAAGCAAAAAAAGTGATAAATTGTGCTGGATTATATGCAGATAAAATTGCAAATGATTTTGGATTTTCAAAAGATTATGTGATTATTCCTTTTAAAGGAATTTATTTAAAAGACAAAAAGAATATCTCACAACTAGAAACAAATATTTATCCTGTTCCAAATCTTGCAAATCCATTTTTGGGTGTTCATTTTACTTTAACAGTTGATAATGAGAGTAAAATAGGACCAACTGCAATTCCTGCTTTTTGGAGAGAAAATTATAAAGGGTTTGATAATTTCTCTATAAAAGAGTTCTTTCAAATCATATATTATGAAGCAAAACTATTTTTAACAAATGCTTTTGGATTTAGAGAATTAGCCTTTTCAGAAGTTAAGAAATACTCATTTTCTTATCTTAAAGGTTTAGCAAAATCTTTAACTCAAAATATGGATGATAAAGGCTTTGATTCTTGGAGTACGCCAGGTATTAGAGCTCAACTTCTAAATAAAAAAACTTTGGAGCTAGTTCAAGATTTTGTTGTAGAATCAGATAAAAATTCTGTGCATGTATTAAACGCAGTAAGTCCAGCTTTTACCTCTGCAATTCCATTTGCAAATTGGGTAGTTGAAGAGCATATATTAAAATCAAAATAAAAGATATCTTCAGTTGTTTAGACTGAAGATATATCTAAAAATATTATTTATATTTTTTAATTTCACCAGAATCAACTCTTGCAATAAAAGATTTTAATTCGGCTTTTACAATTGGCATTAAGTAGTATAATCCAATAATATTAAATATTGACATTGCAAATAAAGCAGCATCTGAGAAGTCTATCACAGCACCAAAACTAATACTTGCACCAATAACTACAAATATACAAAAAAGAGCTTTATAAACAAGTTCTGTTGTTTGGCTTTTCCCAAAAAGATAAGTCCAAGCTTTTAAGCCATAATATGACCAAGATATCATTGTAGAGAATGCAAACATAACAACCGCAATTGCTAAAAGATATTCAAAGATATATGAAGTTTCTGTAAAAGCAGCAGCTGTTAATTTTACACCACTTAGTTCTCCTGTATTCATACCAGAAATAGTAATAACTAATGCTGTCATTGTACAAATTACAACTGTATCGATAAATGGCTCTAGTAAAGATACTAAACCTTCTGTTATTGGTTCTTTAGTTTTTACAGCAGAGTGAGCAATTGCAGCTGAACCTACACCAGCTTCATTTGAGAATGTTGCTCTTTTTAAACCTTGTATTAAAGCTCCAATAAAACCACCTGCAACACCAGCTCCTGTAAATGCTCCAACAAAAATTTGTTCAAAAGCACTTCCAATTTGATTAAAATGTGTACCTAGAACAATTAAAGCCATACCCACATATAAAATAGCCATGATAGGGACAAGTTTAGATGTTACAGTTGCAATAGCTGGCATACCACCTATGATAACAGAAGCCACAAATATCGCTAAAATAATACCGGTTAACCATCCATAACCAGGTGCTACTCCAAAAGTTTGTACAATCATTGCGTTTGCTTGATTTCCTTGGAACATATTTCCAGCACCAAGTGTTGCAAATATTGTCATAATAGCAAATCCCACTGCTAAAAATTTACCAATTCTTGCATTTCCCTTTTCTTTGAATGCTTTTGTTAAGTAGTGCATTGGACCACCAGATACTGTTCCATCATCGTGTTCGTTTCTATATTTTACACCTAAAGTACACTCAGTGAATTTAGAAGCCATACCAAAAAAACCACAAATAATCATCCAAAAAGTAGCACCTGGTCCTCCAATTGCTAAGGCAACACCAACTCCAGCAATATTACCAAGACCTACAGTACCAGATAAGGCAGTAGCAAGTGCTTGAAAATGTGAAACTTCACCTGATTCTTTTGAGTTTGGGTTTGTGAATTTTCCGCGAACTATATCAAGAGATAATCCAACTCTTCTAAATTGTACAAAACCAAAATAAAAAGTAAAAACAATAGCTGCCAAAAAGAGCCAACCGACAATCAATGGAAATGTAACTCCATCTTGAATTGTAACCCCATAAAAGATTGCATTTGCAAACCAACCTAAATAGTTACTAAAAAATTGATCAATCTTTTGATCAATACCAGCTATCTCTTCTGCCAATAAAAATGATGGCATACATAACATTCCTATGTAAAGTAACATATTTTTATGCATATTCATGGATATCCTTTTTTATTTATCTCTGACCAATATATTAAATATAACAGTCATTTTCTATAATATCAATTTAGTAGTACAAAAAGTAGTACTAAATTGATATTAACTATCTTTGCACACAAAAACTTAAAAAAAACTTGGATTTTATTAAAAAACTGTATATAATATAGGCATTTTTGGCTTTTTTTAAAGTTTACTTAGTTATTGCTATGTTCATGCTATTTTGAATAATCATTCGTGAAATTATTTACTATAAAAGAAAAACGTCAAATGTGTTGATTTATCAATAAAAGTTTAGAAAATAAAATGATAGCATTTAGTAAGATTTGGATTGTTTAAAGTCTAAAGCTTAAGTTGCTTTAGGTATTCGCTGATTTTTGGAATATAATCACGTCTGCAAACAAGGCAAGTAGGTATATATGCAGTTTTTTTATCTAGTTTAGTAATTTTTAATTCATCTGTAAATCCTAGTTTATCAACTAGATTTGTAGGAAGAAGAGTTTTCCCCATACCAGATTTTACACAAGCTAAGATTGTTTCTAAACTCCCAAAGGCTAAACTTTTCTCTACTTCTTCACCTTTTTCTTTATAATAGTTTTTTAAAAACTCATCATATGCACAACCCTCTTTAAATGATAAAATAACATTTGGTGTATTATTATCTTTTTGTTCTAAAATTGCAATTTCTTCTTCATATTTTTTTAATACTATAAGTTCATTGTGTTTAGGTTCCCCACTTATAAAAGCAATATCAACTTTATAATCTAAAATCATTTGAGTTACATCTCTTGTTGTACCTGTTAGTAGTTCAAGTTGTGTGTTTGGATAATCTTCATGTAGTTTTATTAAAAAAGATGAAATACGCACGGCTGCATTACAATCTGTTGATCCAACTATTAATTTTTTTTGTTCTTGTATATTTTGCATATCTAAAATAGCATCTTCAACTTTTCTAACAATTTCAATTGCATGTTTATAGAGTTTTTCGCCTTCTTGTGTAAGTTTTACACCTTTTGGAATACGATGAAAAAGGTTTAATCCAACATTTTTTTCAAGTTGTTTGATTCTTGAGGTGACATTAGATTGGGCGTACCCAAGCTCTTGTGCTCCTAAAGATATGCTTTTATTATTTGCAACTGCCACAAAAACTTTTAGTAAATTTGAATCCATATCACTTTTCCTTATATCATCTATCATGATTTTATATTTGACTTTCCATCACTAGTAGTGATATTATACAAAATATTTTTAGTAAAGGGAAGAGTTTATGAATCTAAATTTATTAGATAGAAACAATAATATATCAATTTTAATAGCAGGAATCACGGCAATTATAATTGGTATGGGTGTTGCTAGATTTGCTTTTACTTCACTTTTACCTCCTATGCTTGATGATTTTTTGACAGTTACTTATGCAGGTGTTTTAGCCTCACTTAATTTTGCAGGATATTTAGGTGGTTCTATATTTTCTATGTTTATAAAAGATATTAATCAAAAAGTAATTTTTTTTAGAATTGGAATAGTTTTGGCTATTGTTACGACACTTATTTTAGGTCTTACAACAAATGAAACAATTTGGTTAATTTCTAGAATTCTTGCAGGTTTTGCTTCAGCAATGGTTTTTGTAGTTGGTTCTGCAATTGTAATGACTAAACTGAATTTTGAGAATAAAACAAAAGCTATGGGAATTCATTTTTCTGGAATTGGCTTTTCTATTTTAATTACTGACTTGATTTCACGAGCAGTCTTAAATAGTGGAGCAAGTTGGCAAGATTCTTGGATAGCATTAGTTACATTTGCTTTTTTTGCATCATTCTATTCTATTTATATATTAAGTTTTGATAAAAAAATTGAAACAAAAGTTGTAAAACATAAATTTGATAAATCTTTATTTAGCTTTTTTGTGATTTTAATTATTTGTGCATATTTTACTGAAGGTGTTGGTTTTGTAGTTCAAGCTACTTTTTTACCTGATATTATTAACTCACTTGAAGGTTTAGAAGGTTATGGTAACTTAACGTGGACTTTAGTAGGACTTGCAGGAATTCCATCATGTATTATTTGGATGAGATTAGCTCATAAATATGGAAGTGTAAATATTATTATAATTACACTATTTGTACAAATGATTGGTATTTTAATTCCAACAATAACTTCAAATATATATATGAATTTACTAAGTGGTATCTTATATGGTGGAACATTTATAGGATTAGTTGCAATGTTTATGAACTTAGGTGGAAAACTTGCCGGTAGTAATCCTGTTGTTCTAATGGGAGCAGTTACAACATCATATGGAATAGGACAAGTTATTGCTCCTCTTTATTCAGTATATTTTGTTGAAAAGTATGGAAATTATGATTATGCTTTGTATTTAACTGCCTTGATTGTGTTTGGCGGAATTTTATTGTTATTATTTTCTAAAACAATTATGACTGAAGCACAAAAACAATTATAAATAAAAAAGGAAAATTATTATGTATGCAGTAATCTTTGAAGTAGAAATTACAAATGAAAAAAAAGATCAATATTTAGATATTGCAGCTATGTTAAAAGAACAACTTGTAAAAATGCCTGGTTTTATTTCCATTGAAAGATTTCAATCTTTGGTAAATGAAGGGAAATTATTGTCTTTATCTTTTTGGGAGAATGAAGAGTCCTTACTTGTATGGAAAAAAAACATTGACCATATGTCTGCACAAAAAAAAGGACGTGATTCTATTTTTAAAGATTATAGAATCAGAATTGCAAAAATTGAAAGGGATTATACCTTAGAGTCTAGTACTTTTGTTGATTAAAAAAAGTAAAATAGGTTTGACCTAAAATATTTTTTTTGATATACTTTCTCAAAAAAAGGATAAATATGTTTGTAAAACTTAATGAAAGAGTTTATTTAAATCTTGCAAAAATCACTAGAACAAAGATTGATCATGTTGAAGATGGAATTAGAGTAAGATTTTATGAAAGACAAGATCAAGTTGCAAAATCTCAAAGATTTGAAGATGTAAAAGCTGCTGAAAAGTGGTTATCAAAGCTTTTAAAACAAGCAAAATAGCTTAAATAAGAGCTTAGGCTCTTATTTTATTCCTTATATAATAATTCAAGAATTTATTACTTTCCTAATATAAAATCCCACCTTTAACCCTCTTTTCAATGTTAAACTGAATTTATATAAAAGGAGAATATATGTTAGCAGAAATTAATGATTTCTTAAATAACCTTATTTGGGGTAATATTTTAATCTATTTATTACCAGCTTTAGGGATATTTTTTACAGTAAGTTCAAGGTTTGTACAGTTTAGATATTTTTTTAAAATGTTCAATATCTTAAGAGAAACAGAACATGATAAAGAAGGGCATATTAGTTCTTTCCAAGCACTTATGTTAAGTGTTGCTGGTCGTGTTGGCGGTGGTAATATCGCAGGTGTTGCTGTTGCTATTACACTAGGTGGTCCAGGAGCTGTTTTCTGGATGTGGATTATTGGTCTTATAGGTATGAGTACAAGTTTCTTTGAGTGTTCTTTAGCACAACTTTATAAAGAAAAAGATGGAGAAGATTCTTGTGTTTATAGAGGAGGGCCTGCATATTATGTAACTAAAGCACTGGGACAAAGATGGCTTGGTATAATCATCTCGGTTTTACTAATGTTTACTTTTGGTTTTGCTTTTAATGCAACTCAATCATTTATTATTACAACATCATTTGAATCTTCATTTGCAATTCCAACTTGGATAACTGGTGCTGTTTTAACTATTGTTTTTGGTTTAGCAATTTTTGGTGGTATTAAAAGAATTACAAGATTCTCTGAAGTTATTGTTCCTGTAATGGCTGTTGGCTATTTATTAATTGCTATTGTTGTAATCGCATTAAATATTGGCGAAATTCCTAGGTTGATTTCTATGATTGTAAATGAAGCATTTAATCCAAGCTCTGCAATTAGTGGTGGTATTGGTGCTGTTATTTTACAAGGTGCAAAAAGAGGTATGTTCTCAAATGAAGCTGGACTTGGTTCTGCTCCAAATGTTGCTGCAGTTGCTTATGTAGCACATCCAGTTCAACAAGGAATTGTTCAATCATTTTCAGTATTTATTGATACTATTATTCTTTGTTCTTGTACAGCTTTTATTATTCTTTTATCTGGTGTATATACTCCAGGTGTTGATGGTGTTCAAGGAGTTTTACTTACTCAGAATGCTTTAATTGAGCATATTGGTCCATTTGGTGGTTATTTTGTAACTATTGCATTGTTCTTATTCGGATTTTCTTCAATGTTATATAACTATTATTTAGCAGAAAATAGTCTTAACTTTTTCTCAAAAGGTAATGTAACCTTATTTAATGCTTTTAGAGTAGTAGTTATTGCTATTATTATTTGGGGTTCATTCCAAGATTTAGCTTCAATTTTCTCATTTGCTGATTTATCAATGGGATTATTAGCTGTTATTAATATGACGGTTATTGCTATTCTTTATAAACCAGTTCTTAGACTTATTAAAGGTTATGAGAGACAACTTAAAGAAGGTAAAAAACCAGTTTTAAGATATAACGATTATAGTGAATTTAAGATTGATGAAGAGACGTGGAAAGAGATAGTTGATAATATCAATGATGAAAGAGCAAAAGGAGAAGCAGAAGCTTAGGCTTCTGCTTATCTCTTCTATGAGTAATACTAAATCACTTCTTCTTAAATCAACTATTAGCAAAAAAACTTCTTTCAACCAGTTTATAACAGCTACTTTTTAATAAAAATTGGACAAGATATACATACGAATTCATAAATTAAGGACAAATATGTTTAATAAAGAAGGAATACCTTTTTTTACAATAACAATTCCTTTTATATGTATTATTTTTCTTTCTTTTTTTTCTACATCATACTATCTAAAAACTACAAGAGATAACCTAGAAAAAGATTTATCATCATATGTAAAAATTCATGAATTAAAAAAGAGTAAAGACTTAAACCTAATAATAAAAGAAAAAAAAGAAGAGCTAAAAAAAAGAGAAGATAAATTTACTAATTTTATGCTTATTCTTACTTCGACAGTTCTTATTTTCATGGCACTTTTCTCTTTTCTTATGACTTCAATTATTGGTGACGTTATTAAAAGATATAAAGAAGAAGTTCATAATAAAAATGAAAAGTTAAAAAATCTAAATAAAACATTAGCAACTAAAGTAAAAGCTGGAGTAGAAGATGGAAAAAGAAAAGATAAAGCAATATTAGAACAATCAAGATTAGCTCGTATGGGTTCTATGATTGCTATGATTGCTCATCAATGGAGACAACCTTTAACGGAGTTATCAGGTGTTTTAATGGAATTAGAAACTGCAACAAGATTTAAAAAAGTCAATGATAAACATATTTTAAACTCAATTGAACGAAGTGATAAAATGATTGAGTTTATGTCAAATACAATTGATGATTTTAGAAACTTTTACAAACCAGATAAGAAAAAAGAAAACTTTTTTATTCTTGACTCCTGTAAAAAGGCTATTAATTTAATAGATGCAACATTAAAAGAAAGTTCGATAAAATTAATATTAAATGTTGAGAATGATAAAGAAATTTTTGGTTATCCTACTGAATATTCCCAAGTAATTTTAAATTTAATTTCAAATGCAAGGGATATTTTAGTTGAAAAAAATATTCAAGACCCAGAAATAAATCTTACTATTAAAACTCGCGGTTCTTTAAGTATTGTTCTAGTCAGTGACAATGCTGGTGGAATAAGAGAGGAAAATTTTGATTTGATTTTTGATCCATATTTTTCCACAAAAGATTCTTCAAAAGGAACTGGTTTAGGACTATATATTTCTAAACTCATAATTGAAAGAAATATGGGAGGAGAATTAAGTGTTCAAAATGATGAAAAAGGTGCTGTATTTAAAATAGTACTTTTATAAAAATAGGATATTAATATGAATGAAATTTTATTAGAAGAATTACGGGATATTCCAATTTTATGTGTTGAAGATGAAGATGGAATTAGAAAAGTAATTGTTGATACATTAAAATATTATTTTGATGATGTATATGAGGCACGTGATGGAAATGAAGCCTATGAAATATATAAAGATTATAATCCAAAAATTATTCTTTCTGATATACAAATGAAAAATTGTGATGGAATTGAATTTGTTAAAAAAGTTAGAAAAAATGATTTTCATACCACGATTATAATGCTTACAGCACATTCAAATGAAGAATATCTAATTGATTTGATAAATTTAAATATTAACTACTTTATTTTAAAACCATTAAATTTAAAAAAATTAAATGATGCCCTCTTGAAATATTTAGAAAAAAAACTTGAACCTATTTTATTGTGTGAAGGTTTGGTTTTAGATTTAGAGAAAAGAGAACTGCATTTTAAAGAAGAAACTATATCTTTAAGAAAAAGAGAAAAAGAGTTCTTACAACTTTTGCATGAAAAAAATGGTGCTATTCTTACTTATAATGAAATAGAAGAAGAACTATGGATAGATAAAGAGATGACAACGCATGCTTTAAAATCATTTATTAAAGAAGTAAGGGCAAAACTTCCTATTAATATTCTAAAAAATGTTCCACAAGAAGGATATACTTTAGATAAATAGTTACTTTGTTATAATGATAAAAATTTTTATAAAGATAGCTCATGCAAATTTTAAAAACATATTGGAATAAACTTTTAATTTTATTATTATCTATATTAGTTATATTTTTCGCATTTTCATATACTTTGGATATAAAAGGCAAAGCACTTGTTGATAAAAGTTTTAATCAATCAGTTATTGTTTTTGGTAGTGCAAAAGCACTAAATGCAGTGATCTCACTAGCCCAAGGTACAGAACTTGATTTACCTTTTTTGACTGTTGCAATTGGTGAAGTTCTAGATCCTGTAAATGATTTAGTGGAACAATTTTCTTTTGTGATGCTTCTAAGTATGACTTCTCTTGGCATCCAAAAAATAATGATGAATTTTGTTACGGCTGATGTATACAATGGTATTTTGCTCTTTTGTGTGTTGATTCTAAATATATGGATATTTTATCGTTTTGCAAAAGATGAACGATTTAGAACACTTTTTTTTAAAATAACTGTTATATTAGTTTTTCTTCGTTTCTCTGTGCCACTTATTGGTTTAGTAAATGATATTACTTATAATAATTTTGTTAAGCAAGAATATAATATTGAAAAACTTAATGACAATATAATAAAAGTAAAAGAAGATATTAATCAAGTGACATCAAATACTATAACACAAAAAGAAGAAGGTTCTTTTTTTAATAAAGTTGTTAATAAATTTGATTCAAACTATTATAGTAAAAAAGTAGATGAGTATAAAAAAGCAGTAGATAATTCAAGTGAATATATTGTTGCCCTAATTATTGCTTTTGTTTTCCAAACAATGCTTTTACCAATTATTTTTCTTTTTATTATGTATCATTTTATACGCGGTATTTTTAATTTATGTAAATAAAAGAACTTCTTTTAATAAACTTGCAATTAGTCCATCAAATATTATATAAATAACACTTTTTCACTACTTTTATAGGCTAAAATAAAATATGTAATTTTAAAAAAAATCATAATGTAATTATTATGAAATTTTAGTACAATTCATTTATCTAATATATAGGGAAAATTTATGGAAAAGAAATTTAGAATAGAAAAAGATTTTTTAGGTGAAAAAGAGATAGAATCAGATGCTTACTACGGTATTCAAACATTAAGAGCAAAAGAAAATTTTCATATTACGAAAACAGAGTTGTCTCTTTTCCCAAATTTTATTAAATCGCTTGCGAAAGTTAAAAAAGCTTGTGCTTTGACAAATTTTGAATTAGGTGATTTAACAGACATCCAAAGAGATGCTATTATTCAAGCTTGTAATGAAATTATTGATGGTAAATTTCATGACCAATTTATCGTAGATCCAATTCAAGGTGGAGCTGGAACTTCAACAAATATGAATGCAAATGAAGTTATCGCAAATAGAGCTTTAGAGATACTAGGAAAATCAAGAAGTTCTTATGATATTATTCACCCAAATAATCATATAAATATGTCTCAATCAACAAATGATGTATATCCAACAGCAATCAAACTTACTCTTCATGAATTGATTTATAAATTAAAAGATTCGCTTAGATATTTAAGAGATGCATTTGAAGAAAAGTCTATAGAATTTAAAGATGTTTTAAAGATGGGGAGAACACAATTACAAGATGCTGTTCCTATGACTTTAGGTCAAGAGTTTAAAACTTACGCAGTTATGATTGATGAAGATATTTTTAGATTAAGAGAGACTCAAGCTTTATTAAAAGAAGTAAATCTTGGTGCAACTGCAATTGGTACAGGTATCAACGCAAAAGCTGCGTATCAAAGAAAAGTAATAAGTAATTTAAGAGAAGTTACAGGGGTTGATTATATTAGTGCTGGTGACTTAATTGAAGCTACTCAAGATACTGGTGCTTTTGTACATATCTCTGGAATATTAAAAAGAGTTGCTATAAAAATATCAAAAATATGTAATGACTTAAGACTATTAAGTTCAGGTCCAAGAGCTGGATTTAATGAAATTAATCTTCCAAAAGTACAGCCTGGAAGTTCAATTATGCCAGGTAAAGTGAACCCAGTTATACCTGAAGTTGTAAATCAAGTTGCTTTTGATGTAATTGGAGCAGATGCTACAATTTCAATTGCTTGTGAAGGTGGTCAATTACAATTAAATGTTTTTGAACCATTAATTGCATATAAACTATTTACTTCAATAAATATGATGAGAAGATCTTTTTATACATTGGCTGAAAAATGTGTAAAAGGAATTACTGCAAATGAAGATGTATGTATGGAATATATTTTAAATTCTGTTACATTAGTAACTTGTTTAAATCCAATATTAGGATATGAAAAAAGTTCAGCAATCGCAAAAGAAGCATTAGCTACAAATAGAAGAGTATATGATATTGTACTAGAGCAGAAATTATTTACAAAAGAAGAACTTGATGAACTTCTTCATCCAAAGAATATGGTAACTAACTACAAAGGAAAATAATGAATATTACTATTATAAATACAGGTGGAACATTTAATAAACGATATAATCCACTTAAAGGGGCTTTAGAAGTCCCAGTTGATAATATTGCTCTTGACAAAATAATAGCTTCTTGTCATAACGTAGATTTTGAAATTAAAAATATTGTTTCAAAAGATAGTTTGGATATGACTGATGAAGATAGACAACTTATTACAAATGTAGTAAATGAAACTATTAATGACAAAATTATTATTATTCATGGTACAGATACAGTTGATTTAACTTCAGCATTTTTAAGAGAACAAATTTCAAATAAAAAAATTGTATTTACAGGAGCAATGATTCCTATGAGTATAGATGAGGTTGAAGCTACTATGAATTTTTCACAAGCATTGGGATTTTTAAGTGCTAATGTTGAAAATGGTATATATTTAGCAATGCATGGTGTTGTTGTTGATGCCTCTAAGCTTTTAAAAGATAAAAGCTTAGGAAAGTTTTTAATTCAAGAATAAATAAGAGTTTCAACTCTTATTTATTAATTTGATGTTGGATCTACAAAAACTCTTGCACCTAATTCTTGGTCTATTGCATAAAGTCCATAACCATTGTCTCCTACAAGTTTTATTTTGTCGATAATAGTATTTAACGTAGCTTCTTCTTCTACTTGTTCTGTAACATACCATTGAAGCATATTATAAGTAGCATGATCTTTATTTTTCATGGTCAAATCACTTAGTTCATTTAAATTTGCACTCATAAAAATTTCATGTTTTAAAGCTTTTTTAAAAGTATCTAAAATAGATTCAAAATCTACATTTGCCTTTTCAATTTTTGGTAAAGTAATATCCACATCTTGGTCTTCAAGATATTTAAATAGTTTCATTGCATGGGCAACTTCTTCTTGGTATTGGATTAAAAACCAACTTGATGAGCCATTTAAACCTATTTTTGAAGCATAAGCTGACATCCCCAAATAGATATATGCTGATTGAAACTCTTTATTTAACTGTAATATTAACGCATTTGCAATTTCTTTTTTTAACATTATAACTCCTTGTTTTAATTGTATCTTATATTCTTTTTATTAATAATGAAACTAATTTCCTTATATCTGCAATAGTGGCTGTAAAATTAGATAGAAAAAGTTTGTAAAGTTTATTTAACAGGTACAAAAAAGAATTTTTGCTGTTGGTTCAGCTCTAACTATTTTAAATAAAGGGTATTTTAATTGTGAAGATGTCGAAAAAAATTAAATTTATTGATAAATAAATAAAAGTTGTTTTTTATTTAAAAGTAAAATAACTTAACTTTGGATAAAATCACGAAAACTTAAGATAGGAAATTTTATGGCAATTTATACATGTTGACATACAACTCCTGATTCAGATTCAATCTGTTCAGCAATCTCTTTAGCTTACCTTTTAAACAAAATTGGAAGAGAAGCAATTCCTGCACGTCAAGGTGAACTAAATCCGGAAACTAAGTTTATCTTAGAAAAATTTGGATTTGAAGCGCCAGAACTCAAATATCAATTTGCTGGATGTGAACTTTTTATTACTGATTATTCTGACAGAGGACAAGCTCCTGCTGATTTAGATGAGGCAACTGTTGTTGGAATTGTTGATCATCATAAATTAGGTGATATTACAACTTCGGCTCCTTTAGAGTGTTGGATTAGACCTGTTGGTTGTACTAATACAATCGTTAAAGAGATGTACGATTATCATGGTGTTGAGATTCCAAAAGATATCGCTGGAATCATGATGTGTGCAATTTTATCTGATACAGTAATTTTCAAATCTCCAACATGTACTGATACTGATATTAAAGCAGTTAGAGAACTTGCAGAAATTTGTGGTGTTGAAGATTTTGGTGCTTTAGGTATGGAAATGTTTAAAGTAAAATCACAAGTTGAAGGTGTAAGTGCTAGAGACTTGATTTTAAGAGATTATAAACCATTTGATATGCATGGTAACAAAGTAGGGATTGGGCAACTTGAAGTTGTAGATTTAGCAATTTTTGATGAAATTAAAGATGATTTAGAAGCAGATTTAGAAGATTTAAGAGCTGAACATAATCTTCATACTGCATGTTTACTTTTAACAGATATTATGAAAGAAGGTTCAGAAGTAATTGTTGCATCTGTTGATAATTCAGTTTTCGAATCAGCTTTTGATGTAGAGTTAGATGACGGAAAAGTTTGGTTAGACGGTTGTCTATCACGAAAAAAACAGATTATTCCTTTCTTAGAACCTGCATTCGCATAAAAATCAAAAGAGGGTTTCCTCTTTTGATTAACTCATCTTACTATGCAAAACAGTAAAGTTTTTAAAAACTCAAACTTACCCTATCTTGAATTAAGATATATAAAAGAGATAAGTCAATGTGAAAAAATGCATTTGCATGAAGAACTTACAATTACAGCACTTAAAGAGGGCTCATTAAATATAACATTTAATGACTCTTTTAAAATATTAAACCCCAATGAAATAGCAATAATCAACTCAAATATAATCCATAATGCAACACTAAATAGTAAAAGTGTCAAAGATGGCTATGTACTATATATAGATAAAAACTATTTAAAAAGTTTGAATTTAGGCATATCTTTAGATTATATTTTTTTAAAAGATGATAAAAAAAGTTTTATAAATCTATGTGAAATATTATTGGCTGAAGATGTCTCTTTATTGGAAAAAGAAGAGTTATTTGTTGAGTTTTGTTTAAGTACTTTTTCTTTTAAAGAAAACATAGAAGAAGTTGAGAAAAACTCTTTATCAATAAAAATAAAAAACTATCTAGATGAAAATTTTTTGGAAGATATTATTTTAGAAGATATCTCAAAAGAGTTTAATATAAGTGTTGTACATCTAATAAGAGTTTTTAAAAAAGAGTTCGGTTTAGCTATTCACTCTTATATAATCAATAAAAAAGTTCATAGGGCAAAAGAACTTTTAAATTCAAAGCTACCAATTATAGAAGTTGCCTTACAAAGCGGGTTTTTTGACCAAAGCCATTTAAATAGAAGTTTTAAACGAGTATTTCAACTAACCCCTAAAGAGTTTCAAAAAAATATATTTTCATAAATGTTAATTTTGTACAAGATTTAAATTCTTTTATTTTATATACTTCTTTAAATAAAAGGAGAAACTATGAATAGTATAAAACAATATAATCATATTCAAAAAAATAATCTACTCTTAAACCTCTTACTCACTAAATAATTTTCAAATCAAATCTTATCAATTTTAGTTGCAAATATTTGCAAAATATATAAAATCATGGAGAATAAAATGACTTATAAAAAATATAGACAATATCCTATTGTCAAAGATTTCGTACGAACTTGGCCAAATAATCAAATCACAAAAGCACCTATTTATGGAAGTGTAGATTTAAGAGATGGAAACCAAGCTTTAATAAACCCTTTAAATATAGAGCAAAAGTTGGAGTATTTTAATACTTTAGTAAAGATGGGATTTAAACAAATAGAAGTATCTTATCCCAGTGCTAGTGATACTGATTTTAATTTTACAAGAAAATTGATTGAAGAGAATCTTATACCTGATGATGTTGCTATTCAAGTATTAATACCAGCAAAAAAAGAGTGGATAAAAAAAAGTGTTGAAGCTATGAGAGGAGTAAAAAATGGAATTTTTCATTTATACAATCCAACAAACGAGTTTCAAAGAAGAGTTGTATTTAAAAAAACAGATGAAGAAATAATAAATATGGCAGTTGAGTCTATGAAATACTTAGTAGAGTTAACAAAAGATTTTGAGGGCAATGTTATATATGATTATTCCCCAGAGAGTTTTTCCCAAACTGATTTAGAGTTTGCTGTGAAAATATGTAATAAAGTAATCGATGTAGTAATACCAACAATACAAAACAAGATGATAATAAATTTACCAAATACCTTAGAAGCCTGCACTGCAAATATTTATGCAGATAGAATAGAGTGGATGTGCAATAACTTAAACAACAGAGAATCACTAATAATAAGTGTTCATCCACACAATGACAGAGGAACCTCAGTAGCCTCTGCAGAACTTGCAGTTTTAGCAGGAGCAAATAGAGTAGAGGGAACACTATTTGGAAATGGTGAGAGAGCAGGGAATTTGGATTTAATAAACTTTGCTTTTAATTTACACTCACAAGGTATTGATTCTAAGCTTGATTTATCAATTGTTGATGAAGTAAAAAAGATGTATGAGAATTTAACAAAGTTAAATATAAATCCAAGACATCCATATGTAGGAGATATGATTTTTACAGCCTTTAGTGGAGGACATCAAGATGCAATAAAAAAAGGGATAGATATTTATAGAGAAAACTCTTGCCAAGAGTGGAATGTACCATATTTACCAATAGACCCAAAAGATATAAAAAGAGGATATGAAGATGTTATTAGAGTAAATTCTCAATCAGGGAAAGGGGGAGTTGCTTTTGTCATAAGTGAATTTTTTGGAGATGAGTTAGATAAAGAAGAAGCCAAAGAGTTTGGACTTTTAGTGAAAAAAGAAAGTGATAAGGTTCAAAGGGAGTTGAGTAAAGAGGAGATTATTCAACTTTATACTGAGTACAATGTGTCATAATATTTCATGAAGAGCTTAAACTCTTCATGAAATTTTTGTAAGTGTAGAGTTTATTTTAATCAAAGACAGAAGTTAGTATCTTATAAATTATGCCATTTAACACGGAATTGTCTGAAAAGCAGAACCTATAATATTTGCTATAAAGTTAATAATTCTTGTTGTGATTCTAGCTTTATTAAATATAATATCACACAAAAACAGAAAAACTATTCCCATATACAATAGGTAAAAATATCCAAAAAAATCTTGATAAATAATGTTATAAAACCAATCTTGCTCAAAAATATAAAAATAACTACAAATAACTGTTGATAAGAATAGTAGTCCAGCTACTAAGGTGAGTTGAGAATTTGCTTGAGGTTTTAGAAAAAGTAGAATTAAGGCAAGAAGAAAAAATAGTAAATTACTTCCCGAAAATATTCTAAAATCATTAATAATACTTTGAACTATCTGCATATATTTCATTTTCATAAAAGTAACAATTTTTTTATTTATTTCTTCTAAATTTAAAATAGTTTCATCAAGTACATTTTTTACAAACTTAGAATATCTATTTCTACATTCACAATTAAGGTCTTGCATTATTGCAACAGTTGAAGCTATTTTTTCAGGTAACTTATTTTTTAATGCTAATTTTAATTTGTTTATTCTCTCATGATTTTTTTTAAGAATTTTTTGAGAAAATTTTATTAATTTGTTCTCACTTGAACTTTTGCCAAAATTATCAATTTTTTCATTTACTTGATATTGAATTTGTTTTTTTATAAAACCTGTTGCATGTTTTTCTATTTTATATGGAGAGGTAAAACTATATATAAAAATTGCACAAAATAAAATTGTGCCAAACAGTAAAAATATTTTTAGAGTATTATTTAATATTATCATTTTAAACCAATATATAGCCAGTTATTTATAAAACAAGTATTCTATATAAAACATGCTTAATATTATTAATTATAATAAATAAGTTTATTTAAAATATGACAATCTGTAATATTTTTAATGCAAAACAAATTTTTACGATATATTTCATTATTAATTAATCTAAAGCAATTAAATTTCGTCAATTTCTAAGATATATATAAGTGCAAATGATTTAACATCTAAACTAGTTTAAAAAAGAGAGATTATGGCAGAAGCATTTAAAAATTTATTTAACAAAAAACTTGTAGAAGAGTTTGCTAACAACATATATAAATATGACAGTAGTTTTAGAAAAGAGGAGTATACAAGTTTTGTTTTATCAAAACTTGAAGAGTTAGAATTAAAAGATAGGATGAGACTTATCTCTTCTTCTATTGATCCTTTTTTAGATGCTGATTATAAAAAGACAATAGAGATACTAAAAAAAGTAAAAACTCATTTTTCACAAAGTGAATCTATGGGACTTCAATCTATGATATTACCTGATTATGTTGAGGTTTATGGTTTAGATGATTTTGAAACTTCTATTAATGCTTTGGAGTATTTTACAATAGATTCAAGTTCTGAGTTTGCTATTCGACATTTTATTGTTAAGTATGAAAAAGAGACTATGGAAGCATTTATGAAATGGGCGAAAAATGAAAATGAACATATAAGAAGATTATCATCTGAAGGTTGTCGTCCTAGACTTCCTTGGGCTATTGCTTTACCTGTATTCAAAAAGAATCCTACTTTAGTTTTAGAAGTTTTAGAATTATTAAAACATGATGATAGTATGTATGTAAGAAAATCAGTTGCAAATAATTTAAATGATATTTCAAAAGATAATCCAGAGTTAGTAATTAAGTTTGTAAAAGATAATTTGGGATTTTCTAAAAATTTAGATTGGATTTGTAAACATGCTTCACGAACTTTACTTAAAGCTGGAGATAAAAAGATTCTTGAACTATTTGGTTATAAAGCAGACAACTCTTTTATTATTGAAAATTTTATTGTTGATTTAAAGGTAAAAGAGGAAGAAAATTTAAATTTTTCATTTGATTTAAAAACTACAAATGATAAAATAGGAAATGTAAGAATTGAATACGCTATTGATTATCAAAAAGCAAATAAAACTTTGTCTAGAAAAGTTTTTATGTTAAGCCAAAATGAAATAAATAAAAGCAGTAAGTCCTTTAAAAAATATCAAAGTTTTAAAAAAGTTACTACTAGAAAATATCATAAAGGTTTACATAAAATTGCAATAATTGTAAATGGCGAAGAAAAAATTATAAGAGAGTTTGAATTAATATGACACCTGCAATAAATTTACTTAAAAAAAATAAATGTGATTTTAAAATGCATAAATATGACCATGACCCAGCTTGTACAAATTATGGATTGGAAGCTGCACAAAAATTAGGTTTTGATGAGAATAGAGTTTATAAAACGCTTTTAGTGGAGTTAAATCCAAAAGAGTTAGCTGTTGGAATTATCCCTGTGAATTGCTCCATGTCTTTAAAGAATATTTCATCAGCCTTGAAAGTAAAGAATGCAAAGATGGCAGATAAGAATGAAGCCCAAAAAGTTACAGGATATTTACTTGGGGGAATTTCTCCTTTAGGGCAGAAAAAAAGATTACGTACTGTTATTGATGAAAGTGCTTTTGATTTTGAAACTATCTATGTAAGTGGAGGAAAACGTGGACTTGATATAGAAGTAAAAGCTGATGATATAAAAAAATTATTAAGTGCATCATCCTACAATATAACTGCATAAATAAAAATTATACTTTTGTATATTTTTTAACAATTCCTTAATAATTAAAGAGTAGTATTAGATAGATAAAATTAAAAAGGATTTTTAATGGCACCAACATCCTCAGATATTAATGCAGTTTGTTCTCAACTTTTGACAGCAAAAGATTTAGATATTTCAGAAGAATTATTTAATAAAGTTCAAGAAGAGACAATCGTAACACAAATAGTTGATAGTGATACAGTCAAAAGTATTAAAATCTATTCTACATACCAACTTTTTTTATCTTCAATTACTCCAATTTTACATGATATTGGATTTATGATTATTGATGAGGTCACTTATAATATTCAACGTCGTAAACAAATGGTATTTGTTTCTAGATTTAATTTAAAAGTTGAAAGTCCTGGAGATATTAATAGAATTGAATATGCAAAAGATAATATTGAAAATATAATTGTAAATTGCATAAAAGACCCATCCTTGGAACATTCAAAAGTTTTTTCTCTTGTTTTAAATCAAAATTTTAATTTACGGAAAATATCTCTTGTAAGAGCATTTATTGAATATATTGACCAAGCAGTTTTAACAATTAACTCTGCAACTATTCTTAATACACTTATTAATCATCATACTATTACTGACCTATTTGTGGATTATTTTGTTGCAAAATTTGAACCTAATTTAACAAAAAGAAAAGAAAAAATTGCTTCTTTAGAAGAAAATATTGAAAACTTAATAAAAGTGATTCCTCAAATTATTGATGATAGGATATTAAAACTTACTTTAACTTTTTTACAATCACTTTTAAGAACAAACTATTTTATGAGCAAAGATACAATCTCTTTTAAAATAGATACAAAAAAATTCGGTGAAAATTTAAAAGGCTTACAACCAAATTTAGAAAACTTTATTTATCATCCTGATTTTTATGGAATTCACTTAAGAATGAGTAATATTTCACGGGGTGGATTAAGATTGTCGGATAGACACGATGATTATCGTCAAGAGGTAAAATCATTAATGATTACTCAAGAGGGTAAAAATTCTATTATTATTCCTGATGGGTCAAAAGGTGGTTTTGTAATAAATAAAAATTCATCAACTATTACTAAAGAGTATTTTGAAGAAATTTATTCAATGTATATAAATGCAAACCTTGATTTAGTAGATAATATGATAGATGGAAAAGTTGTTAAATATGATGAAGTTGTTGCATATGATGGAGATGACCCTTATTTTGTAGTTGCTGCTGATAAAGGAACAGCTTCTATGAGTGATGTAGCAAATTCAATTGCAATAAGTCGTGGTTATTGGCTTGGGGATGCATTTGCAAGTGGTGGAAGTAACGGTTATGGACATAAAGACCTAGGTATTACAGCACGGGGTTCTATAATGTCAACAAAAAGATTTTTTATTGAAGAGGGCATTGATATTTACAAAGATGAAGTATCTGTAATGGGTATTGGTTCAATGAGTGGAGATGTTTTTGGAAATGGACTTATCGAATCTGAAAAATTTAAATTAATAGCTGCTATTGGGCATAAAGAAATTTTTATTGATCCTACTCCTGATTTAGAAAAAAGTTTTAAAGAAAGAAAAAGACTTTTTGAATCAAAAGATTCTGGCTGGAGTCATTATAATAAAGATCTTATTTCAGAAGGTGGAGGAATATTTCTAAGAAGTGATAAAGAGATTGAATTATCTCCTGAAATAAAAAAACTTATTAATACTAAGAAAAAAGTATTAAGTGGTGAAGAGTTATCCCGAATGCTTCTGACTATGAATGTTGATTTATTGTTCAACGGAGGTGTTGGAACTTATGTAAAAGCAAGTGATGAAAACTCTCTTGATATAGGTGATAAGCAAAATGAATCAGTAAGAGTTGATGCAAATGAAATTAAAGCAAAGATTGTAAGTGAAGGCGGAAATTTAGGTTTTACTCAAAAAGCAAGAATAGAGTATGCTTTAGCAGGGGGTAAAATAAATATAGATGGAATTGATAATGCTGGTGGTGTTGATACTTCCGATCATGAAGTAAATTTAAAAATTTTACTAAATACAATTAAAAGTCATGAAAATCTTTGTGAAGAAGAGACAAAAGGTACTTTACACTCTTTAACAGAACAAGTTGTTACTTTAGTACTTGAAAGTAATTACAACCAATCTTTAGCAATATCTATTGATGAAAGATTTTCAAGACGATATTTAAATGATTTCAAAAAAGTTATTGTAGTTTTAGAAAATAATGTTGAAGCATTTAATAGGACTTCCTTTTTTATTCCAAAAAATGAAAATATTAATGATATTATTGATATGGAAGGGTCGATTGTACGACCAGTTTTATGTTCTTTATTATCATATTCAAAAATATTCCTTAAAAAAATACTTTTAGATTCAACTTTAATTGATGAAAAATTTGCTTTACAATATTTATATAGATATTTCCCTAAATCATTTGTTGGGGCATATGAACATGAACTTTTAAATCACCCATTAAAAAGAGAAATTATTGCAACAAAAATGGCTGATGTAATAATCAATGCTCAAGGTTGTACTTTTGTAAGTGATTATGAGAAATTAGGACTAGATAGATTTATATTAAAAATCAAATCATATTTAGTAGCAAAACAGTTATTTGGTGCAAAAGAAATAAGAGAAAAAATTTCTTCTCAAGATTATATTATGGATATTGAAAAACAATATAAATTAATCAATAAACTAGAATACACGCTTTATGCTAGTACAAGATGGATGGTTAAATATATTAAGAAAAACCAATTAGATGCAGCACATATATTAGATCATAAAAGTGAATTATTTAATCTTTTAGGAGAAGTGCATAATCAAAAAATTGAAAATTTAATTGAGGGAGATGAAGAGTTTAATCAATTTTTCTCAGTGATTGATTATTTAAGATTTGCGATTCCTGCGATAGTTATTAAAACAAATACTAATCATTCATTTAAAGATGTTGTAATATTATTTTATTCTTTAATTCATGAATTTAATATTTTAGAAATTATTGTATCTTTAAATAGGGTAGAAATACATTCCCGAAATGACATGGTTCTAAGAAACCAAGTATTACAGTTTATTGAATTTATTGTTGTTCATTACACTAAAAAAATATTAAATTTCCAAAGAGTAAATGAAGAACCAGAAGTTGCATTTGCAAATTTTGTTGCAAATGAAAAAGATACATTTTATAAAGTAAGAGATAATTTAGATACCTTTATGACAAGAGAAAATAAAGATATAAAAGAAATAGCGGTTACAGTTAATCAAATGATGGTTTCTTTATTATAAGTTTTTCTTATTTTAGTATTATAAAAAAAATTAATTTAATATTAAAAAATATCATAACTTTAACTTATGACTATTATTTTAAGTTCACATATGTTAAAGTCAAAAAAAATTAAGGAGATGTCATGAAAAGTAATATGGATGATGAACTATCTTTAGACAAAATTGATGACTATAATGGCACTGAAACTAAAGAAAAAAGAAATACTGTTAAACTTGTAATAGTTTTTTGTTTACTTGTTGGAGCAGTATTTTCTTATATGAAGTATAATAGTCAAGTAGAAGATTATGTTGGTACACAAGAAGCTCCAGGTATTTCAACAACTAAAAAATAAGAATAATACTTCTTTATTTTTTAGCTTTTAATGTATCAATAGAAAATTAAAAAAAAAGAGTGTAGAATGACCCTAAATATTTTAGGGTCATTTATGAAAACAAAAAATTCATACTTTTGTAATTTTACTGCTTTTCTTTCTCTTTGTTTAATCATATATATTTCAATAACTGAATATTTAGAATATTCTCCGTTAAATGAAAGTTCTATGGATAATGATACTTTTATTATCAAAGTTGTTTCCCTCTCGATTTTATTTATCGTTATTAGTTTTTTATTGATTTTTTTCAAGATCTATAAAAAATCTTATTTAGAAAAAGAGATTAAAGAAAGAACAAATGAAATAATAAGTGAAAATGAAACATTAAAAATATATGCTCATATTGATCCTTTAACTCAATGTTTAAATAAAAAATATTTTTTAGAGAGATTTGATGAAGAGATTAAAAGAGCCATAAGAGAAAAACAAAATATTTCATTGATAATTGTAAACCTTGATGAATTTAAAGCTTACAATGATATCTATGGATACAATGAAGGAAATGAGTGTCTAAAATTAGTAGCTAATATTTTAGTAAATCATTGTAATAGACCTAGTGATTTGATTTCAAGATTTGCTGGAGATGAATTTTATATTTTACTTCCTAATACAAAAGAACCTAAAATTGTTTCTAATAAATGTATTGATTCTGTAAAATCTTTACATATCCCCCATGAAAATTCTATTGCGTCAAATGTTCTAACCATAAGTATAGGAGTAAGTTCTGTACTTCCTGTACATATAGACCAGAAAGAAGATTTGATTTTAACTGCGAAAGAGTCTTTGAAAAATGCAAAAAGAAGTGGACGAAATAGAGTCCACTAATTTTTTATGAATGAAATTGTGTATTTGTTTCAGCAGATGTATTAACCATCCAAATTGAAAAAATATCTAAATATTTCCAAAAAGACTCTTTTAATTCATCACTCATATCAAGGCCTGATAAAATCATAATATAAGATTCTAGCCAGATTCTTCTAGCTTCAGAAGTGATTTTAAAAGGAGCATGACGTCCAACCATTCTTGGAGCTCCTCTATTTTTATCAAAATGTCTTTCTCCTCCACAAATTTGTATGAAAAAATCTGCTGAATGTTGTTTTGCTAATTCAAAACCTTTTTCACTTGGTGGGAATAATCCTCTAATATTACTTTGTTTTAATAAATAATAATGATCTGATATTAGTTTTCTCATTCCATCTTCTCCAAGATGTTCCAAGATTTTTGGATTTGGTAGCTCTACTTGTGGCCTAGCACCCATTGGTGCTTCTGTAATAGTATATTGCATCTTTATATAAACCTTTAAAAATTTTGCTTAATCTATAGTTTTTTTGATTATAAAATGTATATGTATTATAACTAATTTGAAAATTTAAATCTTTTTCTAAAGGAAGATAATAAAAAATTAATTGTTATGGAAAAAGATGATAAAGTAAATAATCAATTATATGTTTTTATAAAAAAAGAAAAAATGAGAATTTTAAGAGGATATAACACTATTAAAACTATGGAAAATGTAATAGAATGTTACCACTGTGGACTTTTTGTAAGAAAAGAGGACTCTTTAAAACAAAAAATTAAATGTCCTAGATGTAGTAGTAAATTGAAATATAAAAGCAATCATAGTCTTGACTCTTTGTATTATTCTATTACCGCACTTCTTCTTTTTATATTGTTAAATATTTTTCCTCTTATAACTTTATCTTTAAATGGCAAAGAATTAAAAGCAACGCTTTTTAGTAGTTTTTTAATTTTATTTGAACAAGATTTTATTTTTGTTTCACTGCTTGTTTTTTTTACAATTATTGTAGCTCCTATATTAAACTCTATTGTTATAATATTTGCATTTATACAAAACTCAATGAAAAGAAAACCTTTTTCTAAAAGAGTACTTTTTGATAGTTTTCATTTCTTCAAAACTTGGGGTTTTGTAGAGGTTTTTATTGTAAGTATTATAGTTACATATATAAAACTGCTAGGGATGGTCTCTACAACTAGGTTCGATATTGGTTTTTATATTATGTTGGCTTATGTTTTCATGTTTTACATGTCAAATAAGAAATTTGATATAAAATCAGTCTTAGAGTAAATATGATATTAATATCCTGTAAAAACTGCCATAAAATATATGAAAAAGAAGATTATACTTCTTTTAAATGCGATAAGTGCGGACATACAGTAAGAAGAAGAGTTAAAAACTCTTTACAAACATCTTTAGCTTTAGTTCTTACTGCTTTGTTTCTTTTTGTTCCTGCTATGATATATCCTATGATGGAAGTTACACAATTAGGAGTAGAAGAGGGAAGTACGATTATTGAAGGTGTAATTGCATTTTTAAGTCACGGGGATTATTTTATTGCAGTGGTAATTTTAACTGCTAGTGTTATAATACCTTTGATAAAACTTTTAGGGCTTCTTTTTATTTTTAGTACTTTGATTATTAATACTAGATTGAAAAACAAAACAAAGATTAGAATTTTTTATTTTATAGAGGCCATAGGGAAATGGTCAATGATAGATATTTACGTTGTGGCTCTTCTAGCTTCAATTGTACAACTAGATGAAGTCTTTAATATAAAAGGTGGAATAGCAGCTACATCTTTTGCTCTAGTCGTAGTTTTAACAATGATTGCTGCACATAGATTTGATACGAGGATTATTTGGGATGAGCCAAGAAAATAGTGAAAATAAAAATTTAGAAACTGTAGTTTATGAACCTGAAATAAGAGAGAAAAAATCTATCTCTTTTGTGTGGATTTTACCTTTAATAGTTTTTATAGTGTTATCTTGGATTGCATATGAAAGTTATTCAAAAAAAGGTACGAATATTACCGTTATATTTAAAAGTGCAGAAGGTCTAAAAGAGGGTGTGACACCTTTAGAATATAGAGGACTAGAATTAGGAAAAGTTACAAAAATAGATATAAATGATTTAAATAGTTTTAAAGTTAATATTCTAGTAAAAAGTAGTGTAGTAAAATATGTTGCTTCTGAAGGATCAAAATTTTGGATAAAAAAACCAACAGTCTCTCTTACAAAGATTTCTGGATTAAGTACTATTTTAAGTGGAAATAAAATAGAAGTTGTCCCTTCTTTTAATATGCAAGAAGAAAAAATAAAAGAAAAATACAAATTTATAGGACTTGATAGTAAACCAGATTATGATTTAGATGCAAAAGGCTATTATGTATCAATATTATCAACAAGAGCAGATTTAGTAGAAGTTGAAACTCCTATCTTTTTTAATAAATATCAAATAGGTGAAATAGTTGCAAAAGAGTTCAAAGATGAAAATGTTTATTTAAAAGCTTATATTTATGATAGATACAATGATTTAGTAAATGAAAGTTCAAGTTTTGTAATGAATAAAGCTCTAAAAGTGAGTTTCGGAGCAGGTGGTTTGAGTTTGGAACTTAGTTCTTTATATTCAGCACTTGTAGGGGGTATTACAGTGCAAACACCTGAAAATAATGCAAAAAAGATGTCAAAAGATGAATATTACATTCTTTATGAGGATGAAAACGATTTACTAAAAAGAACTTTTATTAATATTAAATTTAAAGATGCTCAGGGTATTGGAAAAAATACAAGTATCATGTATAAAGGTATTGAAGTTGGGAAGATAAAAGAGTTACATCTTGGAGAAGATGACGTGATTGCCAAAGCTTATGTATATGAAAATTACGATTATCTACTTACAAATAAAAGTAGGCTAATTTTAGAAGAAGTTCAAGTAGGACTTGACGGGATTAAAAATTTAGGAACAGTAGTAAGTGGAAATTTTATCTCTATTGACTACAAAAAAGGTGAACCCTCTTATTTCTTTGAAATTAGTAAAAGTGATAAAAAAGAGCTTTTATCAGAAGATTTTTTGATTACTTTTTATAGTGAAAATCTTAACTCAATATCAACTAAATCAAAAATCTATTTTAAAAATATTGAAATTGGGGAAGTAGTAGATTACTCTTTAACAAATGATTTCAAAAAAGTAAAAATAAGAGCTTTAATAAAAAGAAAATATAAAAAACTAGTAAATGATAAAACACTTTTCTATTATATGAGTTCAAAACTTGTAGAGTTAGAGAATTTGAATCTAAATATAAATAATATAGGATTAAGACCTTTACTAGATGGGGCCATTTCACTTGTAGATGTGAAAAGGAATGAGAAGCTTACAAAGAAAAGTTTCAATCTTTATAGCTCTTATAAAGATGTAGAAAGTATTAAACGACTTCAAACTGAAGGATTTTATATTGATGCATATTTTGATAATAGTTTTGTTTTGAAAGAAGGTGAAGCAATAAATTATAAAAATCAAGAAATAGGTTTTGTAAAATCAATAAAATTTAATGATAAAAACTCAAAAGTTAAGATGTTTATTTATTCAAAATACAAAAAATATATCACAAAGAATAGTAGGTTTTATAAAAAGAGTGTAGTGAAACTAGATGCTAGTTTAAGTGGTATTCTTTTTGAACTTGATAACTTTTCATCTTTTATAAATGGTTCAATTAATCTTGATAATTCATCAAAGAGATCTTATAAAAAGTATCAAGTTTTTGCTTCAGAAGATAGTATGGTTAATTCTTCAAATACAATTAGTATTATTTTTGATGATGTAGAAGGAGTTAAAACAGAATTTTCAAAACTTAAATACAAAGGTGTAGATGTAGGAAAAGTAACAGATATATCTTTAGTTTCTAAAAATAGAGTTTTGGTAAAAGTTCAGGTATTCAAAGATATAAAAAAATTTACAAAAAAAGGAACACTTTTTTATCTTAAAAAACCAAAAATATCATTAAATGAAATAAAAAATGTGGGTTCATCTATAATGCCAGTTGATATTGGAGTAATCACTTCAAAAAATAAAAATATAGCTACAAGTTTTGAAGGTGCGGATTCTTTAGAAGATGTAAAAAAATCGGAAAATGGCGTGATTCTGAAAGTAGTATCTTTGCATCCATCAAGTGTAAATGTAGATGCTCCAATATATTATAAAAATGTAGAGATAGGAAAAGTAAACAAAGTTGACCTTAGTTTTGACGGTTCAAAAGTATTGTTAGATTGCCTTATTTACGATAAATATAAACACTTTGTACGAATAGATTCTACTTTTCATGATATAAGTGGATTTAAGTTTAAATTCTCAATCTTTGGTAGTACTGAAATCCAAACAAATACTTTCACTTCACTTTTAAAAGGTGGATTAATGGTAATAACTCCATATGACTATCATGACATCGCAAGTTCAAAAGATAAATTCATACTAAAAAAAGAGCTAATGGAAAACTGGGAAACTATAAGTCCTAGTATAAAAATAAGAGATTAAAATCTCTTATTTTTCATAATAAATAAAACTTCTATTAAATATTAAAATTAATTATAAAATAATATTAAATTATGTTAAATATTATCTTAAATATGCTAAAATTCTGCCCAGATTTATTAAATACTCTTATATTTAAATAATCATAAAATTTATTAGGAGAAGAAATGTTTAAAAATATGATAATACTTTTTATAAGTATTTTTGTTTTTATAGCTTGTGGAAGTGGTGGAAGTAGTAGTGGTGTTGGAATGGTTTCTTCTATCACGTCATCAGATCAAACAGCAAAACTGATTGATAGTCCAATTGCTGGAGTGGATTATAAAACTGAGTCAAAAAGTGGAATTACTGCTAGTGATGGAAGTTTTGATTATAGTTCAAGTGATAAAAGTGTAACTTTCAAAATAGGAAGTTTGTTATTAGGTACTCTTGACTTATCAAAATTAAATAATGATAAAAATATTTTAGTTTCAGAAGTTCTAGGTTTAGAAAGAACTAATACAAGTGATACAAACTTAAAAAAAGTATTAAGATTTATACAATCTCTTGATGATGACAATAATCCTGCAAATGGAATAAATATTACTGATGATATAAAAGCTAATATAACAGATACCTCAGATATTAAAAATTTAGATATAGATTCTCTAGGTGCATTAGTATTAAAAACTGGTAAAAGTCTTATATCAGAAGTCGATGCTTTAAAACACTATACTGAGGTATTAAAAAACAGTTTTAATATGAATATAGATGAAAATGATTTATCATCAGGTAAGATAAAAAATAGTGGCTTTTTATCTCATTATCTTAATTTTGTACCAATTGGTTATGATAATGCTAATGTATTAGAAATTTCAAAAGATGAAAGTAAAATTTTTGTAGTAGAGCAAAAATATATGAAAAATGGAGTTGATGATGTATTAAAGATTATTGATATCTCTGATTTAAATAATCCTGTAACCCTTGGAACTTATACAGCTCAAGGATATATTTATCATGCACAATTGTCATTTGACCAATCTAAATTGTATTTAATGGATATGCAAGGTGGCTTTAAAATTTTAGATATTAGTAATTTAAGTTCTCCTACTTTACTAAGTTCTTATGTTACAGATGTTGGTGGATTTGCTTATGATATTGCTATATCAAAACATGAATCAAAAGTATATATCTCTGATAATACTCACGAATTTAAAATATTAGATATTTCAAATCCTGCTATTCCAGCCCTTTTAGGTAAATATGTTTCTTCTGGTTATCCTATATATACAACATTGTCAGATGATGGAACAAAAGTTTATATACATGAATATGATTCTATTACTAGAACCAATCTAAATTTAGTAGTTTTAGATGTTACTGATTCAGCTTCTCCAACTTTTTTAGGAAACTATCCTAATTTAGGACACGTAAGCTACCTAACTTTATCAAAAGATGGTTTGACAGCCTATATTAATAGCGATAATGAAGGATTGAGAGTTCTTGATATAAGTAATCCAGCAAACATAAAAGCATTAGGTTCTTATCTTTTACCTGGAAATACTAAAAGAATAATGTTGTCAAAAAATGAAACAAAAGTATATTCAATTGATAATAATGATTTAAAAATTATAGATATTTCAAATCCATCTAATCTGACATTATTAGGAGATATTAGTCTTTCTAATATCGAATCAATTGTATTATCAAATGATGAAACAAGAGTTTATGTAGCGGGAGGAATTGATATGAGAATAGTAGATATAAGTAATTTAGGCACTCCTAACTTATTAGAAAAAACACCTTATCCTGGAACTTATACTTATGAAATTGGTCTATCAAAAGATAATACAAAGGTTTTTATTCTTGATACAACGGGATTTGTTGTTAGTGAATTGACAAAGGATGCTTTATAATAGTTTAGTTTTATATATTTAATTAGTAATTAAAAAATAAGAGATTAAAATCTCTTATTTTTTATAGTTCTCTTTTTTATCTTCTGTGTCTAACTCTTGTCCTATTTCTTGATATCTTTTAAAATAGTATTTTACAAAAGAATTGATTTTTGTGTTTATTGGCATAAAATATTTGTCTTCTTTTATCGCGAATTGATTTAAAAATTCTGTTGCATCTTTTTTATCTAAGTAATGTTTTGCAAGATTTGTATAAGTTTCTATATACCATTTTTTTAGACTATCATATTTATTTACTGAAATATCAATGATTAATTCTTCTTCTCTCCAGTCTAAAATTTTAGAATCAAATAGGGCATTTAGATGAATAAGTCCTTCACAATAGTATGGTTGTACTTCATCAACTTCCATCCAGCCTATTAGTCCCACGGCTCTTTTTATAGTATCAATTAAAACTTGTTTTTCTAAATCTCTTTCATCTGGATCTTCATCTAGGAAAAATGATACAAGTCCTCCTGTTGTAGCTTTGAATTCTTCAATATTTTTGAAGTTTCCAGTTTTATTCATAAGTGTTTCTGTCTCATCGTCACACCATAAAATATGTCCAAATTCATGCCCAATAGTAGTAATATCGTAAACTTGGTGCCAAGCTTGGGTTTCATTGAAAAGAAAAGTCCTATCGTCAGTTAATAACTCTTGACCAAAAATTTCACGGCTCAATTTTAAAAATGGTTTTGCTCTTGTTGTTTGTAAAATTTCATCTGCGAATGCAAAGATTTTTTTACCTTCTTCCTTTGATACTATTTCGTCATTTGGCACAACTTGGGCTGAAAATAGTCCATTGAATTCTGCTCCAAAAAATAAGGCAGGTCTTCCTACATATAATTGTACTTTATCGAGTGATTTTAGTGAAAAGTTATAAATTGATTTATATTCACTTTTACTTTTGAACTCTTTAAAAATCTTTGCAAAAGCAGATTTTATTTTATTTACTCTATTATTATTTTGTGCAAACTCAGGGTTTGTAAGTCTAATATCCCATTCTAGTGCAACTGCTTTTCTAAAGTGATCTTCGTAATATTCAAGAGGGTGTCCTATTTGAATAGGCGTTTTTATTTTCATCCAAGCTCTATCAACATCTGCCCATCTTTCGACTAAAAGATGAGTTTTAGTTTCTGCAAAGGCTTTGATTAAAGATTGGATATACAAAATATAATCCCATTTTTGACCATACATCTCATCTTCAAGTTCGATTAGTTTCTCTTCAAAGAGTTCAAGCTCATCTATAACTGCTGTTGTTTGTTCTTTAAAAGCATTTATATATGCTTTAGAATGATATTCATCTTTTTCTTTTACTAATGCAGAATATGATCTATCTGCTAAAATATTATTGTGCCCTAAATCAAATAGATGATGTTTTTCAAGATACTCAAATACTTTTTCTTCATCACCTTCAAATTTTAATAATAGTTCTTTATTAATACCATTTATAATATGAGCTGTCCATGCACTTTGCCATGATGACATTTTAATTCCAACATTATAAACTCCTGCAAAAATTTCTTGATAAAATGGAGTTAGTAAGTTATTGTGTTTTATATAATCAACTGTATTTTTATGTTTTTCATGCCAAAAATCTTTTACAAAGCGATAAGCTTTTTCTTGTAATATTATAATTTCTTCTTCACTCTTCCCAGCTTTTTTTAATACTTGTACTAAAGAATCATCTCTTAAATTTACAAGTCTAGTAACTAAAGCAAATCGCAAATCATCGCTCATCATTAAGCCTAAATTCATCGCAAATTGTTTTATAATAGTTAGTTCTTCAAATTCATTATTTTCTAGATGTAATATTAATTTATTTATATTACCTTTTTGAAATTCTAAAAATTCGTATATATCAGCTAAATCATCTATAAATTTTTCATTATTCATTTTAATCCTTTTTAAAATAATAGTCTATCAATTTTAATCTTGTTTTTGAATTAGATTTTCGTTTTTAATTATAATATTTTACTAAACTTTAGCACTTAGATGTAAAAAGTGCTAAATAATTGATAAACTTTAGCTTCCTTTTATAAAGTTGTGATAAAATTCTATTTACAAAATATTAAAATATATAGGAGAAATTTATGGCAAAACATCAGTTTCAAACAGAAGTTGGACAACTATTACATTTAATGACGCACTCTTTATACTCTAATAAAGAGATTTTTATAAGAGAGCTTGTATCAAATGCAAGTGATGCAATTGATAAATTAAATTATTTAAAACTTACAGATGAAAATATTAAAGCAAAACTACCAGAAGATTGGTCGGGAGCTGTCAATATCTCTTTTGATGAAGCAGATAAATCATTAACTATTTCAGATAATGGTATTGGTATGAACGAAGAAGATTTAATCGCTTCTATTGGTACGATTGCAAAATCAGGAACAAAATCATTTGTTGAAGCAATGACAGGTGATGCTAAAAAAGATTCAAATCTTATTGGTCAATTTGGTGTTGGTTTTTACTCTGTATTTATGGTAGCTTCTAAGGTAGATGTTATTTCTAAAAAAGCAGGTGAAGAAACGGCTTACAAATGGTCAAGTGATGGTACAGGTGAATTTGATTTAACAGAAGTTACAAAAGAATCTTCAGGAACAGTTATTTATATCAAGTTAAAAGATGAAGAAGCAGGTGAGTTCGCAGTAAAAGAAAGAATCACAACAATCGTTGGAAAATATTCTAACCATATTGCATACCCAATTTTCTTAAACTATTCAGAAGAAGTAACAGAAGAGTTAAGTGAAGAAGATGAAAAAGCTGGAAAAGAAGCTAAAAAAACAACTGAAAAAAGACATGAAAAAATCAATGAAGCAACAGCTTTATGGATGCAACCAAAGTCAAAATTAAAAGATGATGAATATAACGATTTCTATAAATCAATTTCTCATGATTCACAAGATCCTATGGCTGTTATTCATACAAAAGCTGAAGGTGTAAATGAATATACAACACTATTTTATATCCCTGCAATTGCACCAATGGATATGTACAGAGCTGATTATCAACCAGGTGTTAAGTTATACGTAAAAAGAGTATTTATTACAGATTCTGAAAAAGAATTATTGCCAACTTATCTTAGATTTGTAAGAGGTATTATTGATTCAGAAGATTTACCATTAAACGTTTCAAGAGAAATCTTACAAGAAAATAGAGTAATGGCAAATATCAAACAAGGTTCTGTTAAAAAGATTCTTGCAGAAATCAAAAAAATGTCAAAAGATGAAGAAAAATATGCAGTATTTATTGAGCAATACAATAGACCACTTAAAGAGGGTGCATACCAAGACTTCACAAATAAAGAAGCTATCTTAGAATTACTTAGATTTAAATCATCTAAAACAGAAGCTCCTAAAATGACTTCTCTTGCAGCATATAAAGAAGCAGCTGACTCTGAACAAAAAGCAATTTACTACATCGTAGGTGAAAATGAAAATGTTCTTAGAAACTCTCCTTTATTAGAAGCTTATAAGAAAAATGATATCGAAGTTCTTATCTTAGATGATAAAGAAATCGATGAAATCATTACTCCAATGTATGGTTCATACCAAGAGTGGGAATTTAAAGATATTACATCTTGTGAAGCTCCAAAAGTAGAACAAACAGAAGAAGAGAAAAAAGAAGTTGAAGAAAAATTTGAAGATATCACTAAAAAAATCAAAGATATTTTAGGTGAAGCAGTTTCTGATGTAAGAGTTACAAACAGACTTTCTGAATCTCCATCATGTGTTGTAAAAGACGCAGGTGATGCACAAATGGCACAAATGGCTCAAATGATGAGAGCAATGGGACAAGCAATGCCTGAATCTGCTCCAATCTTAGAAATCAACCCAGATCATGAAATTGTTACTAAACTAAATGGTTTAAGTGATGACTCTTTAGTATCTGATGTTTCATGGGTATTACTAGACCAAGCGAAATTATCTGAAGGTATGGAAATCACTGATGCAGTAGCGTTTGCGCAAAGACTTTCAAGAATCACAGCAAAAGCACTTTAATAAAAGAACTATTTGCACGCATCTTCTGCGTTGCAAATAGTTTTTCTTTTAATTACCTACTAATTGTAGGCTCAATCAAAAAAAACTATTCGCGCCTTGAATCTACATACAACTAGTTCTATTAAATAAATTTTTTATAAGCAATTAACAATCTATATAGATACTTTACTATAGAATATTGAAACTTTTTTATTAATTAGGACAATCTATGTTAAAGCTTTTCGCATTCTTATTTTTAACTTTACACCTTTTTCTTAGCAATATTTCAGCAAATGAAATAAATAAAAAAACAACTTCATTTGAGGATAAATACTACGAAGAAAAATTTTATATATTAAATAGAGATATTATAGAAAGAGATTATAGGATTGATGAACTAAAAAAAGAGATAAAAAATTTAGAAGATAAGTTTAATCAAAATAATATAGATAAAAAAACTATTGAAAAAGATTTTGAGAATAATAAACAAATAATTGATAGACAAGATAAAAGATTAGCAGATTTTAATATTTATTTCTTTTGGTATGGAATTTTAATTACAATATTATTATTTGGTATTTCCTATATTTCTTATAGGTTTACTTCCACACACTCTAAGGATATTGTAAATGATTGGATTAAAAAAAATAAAGATGAAATTTTAGAACCAATAAGAATAGAAGCAAAAGATTTACAAACAAACATAGAAAAACGGGCTTTAAGTTTATATCAAGAACAATTAAAAGAATTTAATATAGAAGACAAATTAAATGAAAGCCAAAAAGACAATCAAAAAGAAATTTTAATAAAAGTAAATGAAATCTTAGAAAAAAGAGAAAAAGATCAATACACTTTTGGTGATTGGTATGCAAAATATTTAGATATGAAAAATAAAAAAGAAGATAAACGAGCATTGATTTTCATTGACAAAGCAATTAAAATTGCTTCTGATGATAGAGACTTATGTAATGCATTATTTCAAAAAGCATATTTTTTAGATTTAACATTAAAGTCTAAAGATGAATCATTAAAAGTATATAGAAAATTAGTTGAGAGTTTCAAGAATTCAAGTAATTCTTCTATTTTAGAAATAGTATCTATTAGTTTAAATAATATAGCTGTAATTTTATTTAATCAAAAGAAGTTTGAAAAAAGATTTAAAATACATGAAGAATTAGTAGATATGTTTAATTATTCAAGTAACGAGTTAATTCAGAAGTTTGTTTCATCAGCATTGGTTGGAAAAGGTTGGTATTATTCATACATTAATGATAATGATAAAGCTTTATTAATTTATGATGAAGTAATTGAAAAGTTTAAAAATGGAAATGAAGAAGTATTATTGAATGTTTTAGATGCATTTATTAATAAATTTGAAATTCAATTAATTAATAATACAAATATTAGTAATAATGATTTACTGTTATATGAAAAAATTGCGAATAATAAAAAAGAAAACTTATTAATGTTTGATATTCTAAAAATTATTAATGAATCAAGATATGAAAATAACGATGAAAAGTTAAAAGAATGGAAAAGAACTTATGCAAAAATGTCTTTAAGTAATTTATGGAGTTTTAACGAATTAAAAACTTGGGCAAATTCTTTTGAAGATGAAAAAATCAAAGAACGAATTTTAAGATATATTGAGATATTTGAAAATCATAACAAAACTATTGAAAAATAAAATATATTAAAATATTAAAATCAAACAATGATTAAAAGTGACAAAAGAATACATTATTAATTATCTTAGCGAATATAAAGTTAAGTTCTCACAAAAGTTTGGTATTGCTAGAGAAAAATACTTAAAACATCTTGCTAAAGAAGAGATTTTAAGTGAGGTAGAATATGTCTAAACTTCGATTATCTTTAAAAATATAACCACTTATTTCCGATTATAGTTATTAATAATATCCGGTTCTCTTTTCCCAAGTAGTTTTAATACTGGCGCTTCTTTCAAATTTCTTTTTTGGGATTTTAATTCAAAGGTTGCTTCATAATCACCACTTGGGCAAGATAGAATACTTGTAGTTTCAGTTAATTTTGTTTCTTTACATTGATTAACAACCGCTGCAAATAAGAAATTACTCATTATCAGTAAAGAGATTAAAACTTTTTTCATATTATTGCCTTTTTATATATTTATTTTAGAATTAAAAGTATCATATCTTAATTATCTTTTTTATTAAATAAAAAAAATATCAAAAAAAATGATATATGTCATTTTTTTAATCAATGTTTTTTGATAAAGTTTATATTTAAATTTGACTAGAAAAGAAGAATATGAAAAATATATTATTAGTGATATGCTCATTTTTTGCAATTATAAGTTTTAGTTTGGCAAAAAATGATTTACCTAAAACAGATGACCCTATGTCTCAAAAGCGAGCGGACAAACAGTTGAAGTTACAAAATAAAGAGATTGTAAAATTAGTTGTTGATGAGGTTAGTAAAAAACTTCCACAAAAAGTTGATAACTATACCCAATACGTATCTATAAAAGCAGAAGGTTTAACACTTATTTCAACTTATGAAATAAATATTGCCCCCAAAAGTGATGAAGCTGTGATAAATGAAGATAAATCAAGAATGGAAACGTTTATTATAGAAGGTATTTGCCAAAGTTCAAAAAGATTTCTTCAAAGTGATATTAACGTAACATATGTTTACACAAATTCAAGTTCAAAAAAAGAACTATTTAGATTTGGCGTTACAGCAAAAGATTGTATTAAAATTTGGGAAGGTACGAATTAGAAATAAACTCTTATTAAGTTTTCCCTTGATATATTTTCTTTAATTAATTTAGAGGAATAAAATATGTCAATAACAATAAGAGATGCACTTGCATCTGATACTCAAACAATTTTAGATTTTATAATTGAACTTGCTATTTATGAGAAAGAACCAGATGCTGTTAAGACAAATCTTGAAGAGACTAGAGAAGCTATTTTTGGCAAGAATTCTACAGTAAAAGCTTTGATATGTGAAGAAGATGGCATTGCTATTGGTCATGCTATTTATTTTTACAATTATTCTACTTGGCTTGGTAAGTATGGTATTTATTTGGAAGATTTATATGTAACAGAGTCTAAGCGAGGTTTAGGAGCAGGAAAGCTTATGTTAAAACATCTTGCAAAGAAAGCTTTAACTGAAAATTGTGGTCGCTTTGAGTGGTCTTGTTTGGACTGGAATACTCCTTCTCGGGATTTTTATGAAGGTCTTGGCGCTGTATCTTTGGATGAGTGGATTGGTTATAGACTTGAAGGTGATAGTTTAGAAAAGTTTGCAAAAAGTTAAATATTTTTTACCAAGTATAAATTTTTTCTTGATATAATTTATCAAAACTATCTTATGGAGAGAAAAATGAAGTTAGGCAATATTTTATTAGTTGGCGCAATAGGTGCTATGGTATTGAATTTAAATGCAAGTGAACGAATCACTTATAAGTCTGCAAAATCGTCATCATCTTATTATCAAATGGCAGTGCAAGTAGGTGAAAATATTGCTAAAAAAAGTAATAATAACCTGAAAATTACTATAGAAGAGAGTCAAGGTTCTGTTAAAAATGTGAAAGAAGTTAAAAAAAGAGAAGGTAATTATGTTTTTACTACACCTCCTGTTTTAGTAAAACTTGCGCTTGCTCAGAAAGCTATGTTCAAAAAAGATAAAGCTGAAGATTATAGTAAAATTCGATCTCTTTTTCCTATTCCATATTTAACAATGCATATGGTTGTTAGTGAAAAATCAGGGATAAATACTTTTTCAGATTTAAAAGGAAAATCTTTACTTATTGGTAAAGGAAGTTTTGGGGCGAAAGAAGCTAAAAAATATGTTGATTTATTTGGATTAAAAGGTGAAGTGAATCTTATCGGTGCTGAACTTTCAGGTGCTGTTGCAGCTCTTAAAAATGGACAAATTGATGGTTTTGCTACATCAGGTTCTTATCCTGCTCCAAATGTAATCGAAGCTGCGGCTAGTAGTAAAATTAAGATTTTATCTATGAGTGATGAACAAATTGCAAAAACAAAAAGAGATAAACTAATTATTCCTGCAGGAACTTATGCTGGAATTGATGAAGATATTTCTACTACAACCTTACCTGTAGGAGTTTATACTACAACTACTATGAGTGAAGAGACAGCATATAAATTTACAAAAGCATTTTGGGAATCAAAGCCAAATTTAGAAAAACAAAGTGTATGGTGGAAAGCTATTACTACAAAAAATTTAAATATGTTTAATGTAAAACTTCATAAAGGTGCATTGAAATATTACAATGAAATAAAAGCAAACGTTCCAGAAAAATTAAAATAGTCTAAATATATGTTGGATTTAAAAAAACAGCTACAATCAAAAAAATATTTGATTGTAGCTTTTCTCGCTATCGTTACAGTATCTTTTCATATTTATTTGATATTTACAGGTTTAATGCCTAACTTAGTTAGTAGACCTATTCATTTAGCTTTAGTACTACCTTGTATATTTTTATTTTCAGAAGATGAAAATAGTTCTATGTTAACTAAGTATTTTGGATATATTTTATTAATATGTGCACTTTTTTCTACATATTTTATTATAGACAATCATATTGATTTAGAAGATCAATATGGTTCTTTAGAAGGAAATTTACAATACTTTGTATCTATTTCTTTACTCTTAGCTGTTTTAGAAATGGCAAGACGTGCAATAAAATTAGCTCTACCTTTAACTGCTTCAATTGCTTTGGCATATGGTTTGTGGGGACATTATATTCCTGGAGATTTTGGACATCAAAAAATACCATTAGATAGTTTCTTAGGAACATTAGTTATTGCAGAAGGTGGAATATTTGGAAGTTTAACTGGAATATCTGTAAATGTAGTTGCTGTGTTCGTTATTCTTGGTGCTTTTGTAGGAGTGGGAGAAGGTGGTAATGCTTTTATGTCAATGTCTACAAAACTTGCAGGAAGATTAAGAGGAGGGGCAGCAAAAGTATCTGTACTCGCTTCTGGTTTTTTTGGTTCTATTTCTGGTTCAGCTTCTGCAAATGTAGCTTCAACTGGAGCTTTTACTATTCCAACTATGATTAGATTAAAATATCCAGCAAGTTTAGCCGCTGCTGTTGAGGCTGTAGCTTCAACTGGTGGGCAAATTATGCCTCCACTTATGGGAGCAGGAGCTTTTATTATGGCCGAGTTATTGAGAGTAAATTACTCAACAATAATGAGTGCTGCAATATTTCCTGCAATTTTATTCTTTTTTACTGTATGGATTGGCATTGATGTTTTTGCAAAAAAATATAATTTAGTGGCAATGAATGAAGATGAAATTCCTACATCAAGATTAGTTTTAAAGCTTGCACCATTTTTTATTATCCCTTTTGGGATACTTTTATATTCACTACTTCTTGTTGGTAAAACACCTCAGTATTCTGCAGCATTAGCAATTTTTGCAAGTATATTTTTGCTTTTTGTAAATCAAGATTGGAAAATTTCTTTAAAAGGTTTTATCTTTAGATTCTTAGAAGCTTGTATCACTGCTTCTAAGCAAATTTCTACTATTGCATCTGTTATTATTTGTGCAGGTATTATTATTGGTGTTTTAAATATTACAGGTGTTGGTGTAAAAATCACTTCAGCTATTTTGTTTTTAGCAGGCGATAATCTTTGGATTGCCTTACTTTTAACTGCACTTGCTTGTCTGATTTTAGGAATGGAAGTTCCTACTACTGCTGCATATATTATTTGTGTTTCTGTTGCAGGTCCAATTTTACAAGAGTTTGGATTATCAGCACTTCAAGCACATTTATTTATATTTTGGTTTGCCTTATTATCAACTATTACTCCCCCAGTATGTGGAACAGTTTTTATAGCCTCTGGTATGGCACAAACAAATTGGTTAGGTGTTGTTTCAAAAGCTATGAAATTAGGAATAGGTTTATATATAGTTCCTTTAGCTTTTATTTCAAATAAATATCTGATTTATCCTAATGAAAATTTTCTCTTAGCTTTAATCTCTTTTGTAAAAATTGCAGTAGGACTTGCTCTTTTATCAAATGCTTTGGTAAATGATAAATTAGTAATTATTACTAGAACAGCTTTAATTATATTAGCTTTTGTAATCATTATGTTTCCTTTTCCAATGAATTAATTATTTATAAAATTAAATTTTTATAAATAAATAATTTAACAAGATACGTTTAATATTGAATATAGCCTTATAGTAATAAAATTTAATATATAAAAAGTTTCTTTATATTAGAAAAGAGGTGAGAGAAGTGAGTCAATTTAAATTAGTAGATAGTTTTGAAAACTTATACAATGAATTTAATAAAAAACTTCAAAATAAGGAATTTAAAGCTGCTTTATCTTTGATTCCTTTTTTGCTTGAAAAAGCAAATAGTGACATGGACATATTCTATACTCTTATGGGCGAAGCTACTGCTCTGACAAACCTAAATAAAAATCTTGAAGTTATTGAAAGTTATGATGAAATAATTGATAGATTTAAAGAGACTGAAAATGAGACTATTTTTAGATTTCTTGCTTATGCGTACTATAATAAAGCCTTGGTATTTGCAAAAGAAAAAGAGTTTGAACAAGAGTTAAAAACTTATGATATTTTATTAGAAAATTATATAATGGATATATCTTTTGATTTAGAAATTGTTTTAACTAAATCATATATGAATAAAGCTATTTGTATAGGAGAGATTGATGGTCCTAAAAAAGCTATTTTAGTTTATAAAGAACTTATCAAAAACTTTGAAAATTCACAAAATGAAAATGTATTAGAGCAAGTTGCTTTAGCTGCTTGTAATATAGCTTCAATTTATGGACAATATGAAGAAAATGATGAAGCAATTAAATTTTATGATTATGTAATTTTAAAATTTGAAAATATAACAAATGAAAAAATTACAGAACTAGTAGCTAAATCTTTAATAAATAAAGCTAGTAGATTAAAAGATTTACATAAAAATATAAAAGCTTTAGAAATATACGATGAAGTTGTAAGAAAGTTTGAAAATTATGAGAATAAGATTTTAAATCAGGTTGCCCTTGCTTTACATAATAAATCAGTATTATTAAGTGTTTTACATAGAGAAGATGAACTTCTTAAAGTTTGTGACACAATAATAGAAAGATTTTCAAATAGCCATGACGAAATGATTTTAAACATTGTTGCCACAGCTCAAGTCTTAAAAGATAAAGAAAGATTTAATTCTTCCTTCTAAATAAATTTAGAAGAAACTTCTTTTAAAATGGCATCTGTTTGAAATGATTCACCATTGTATTTAACTAATTTTATACCTTGTGAAGTAAAAGATTTAGCTGTATTTTTACAAGCTGTTTTTACAACAACATAGTTACATCCTGTTAAAACTCTTCCCATTTTGTTGTGTTGTTCTATATGTTCTTCATCATCATGATCATGATTACATGCATGATCTTCTTCTGGATGATCATGATCTATATCTGTTCTTGGATTGTTTTTTACTTCATCAAGTTTAAATGATCTAAACATACCAGAACCTGTCATTGTATAAACTGCAAACTTTGGAGTATGTCCTGCGTTTGGAAAAAAAGATAAATTCTCATCTTTTACTGGAATAGCGATTTTCATATTTTATACCTTATTCATATATTTAAAAGAGTATCTTACTCTTGGAAGATTAAACTATGCAATAACTAATCCACAAGTAAAATTTCTTAAGAAATTTATAAAACTAACAAAGAATTAGGAGTTTGAATTCGTTTTTGAAAGTTCTAATATGGCTTCATTTATTTGATTTGCTAAAGTATCTGTTATGAAATCTTCATATTTTTTTAGATTTAGTTTTAGATTTTCATCAAAAACTTTCATCATTGCTTCATTAAAATATTTGTCATCATTTATATCATTTATTATAGGTTCTATTGCGATATTTTTTGATTGAATTAGTTGCATGTTTTCATTTATAAAGTTTTGAACAACATCCATTGAAGTCTGTTTTTCTAACTCTTTTTCAAAAATTAAATCCAAATCTTTATACTCTTTTAAATCATTTATAAGTTCATAAATTGATCCTAAAGCTAATTTAAAATCAACTTCATAAGACATATCTTTAGCACCAGATATAAAAATCAATTTGCCAAGTGCAATTTGATAATATGTTTCGTATTTTGCAAGATTTTCAATAATCTTATTTTTTGTAAAAAAGTCTTCTATATTCATAAAACGTCCTAATTAATAAATAGTTTGTATTATATCGTTCTTTTATTAAGTTAACTTAAGTAAAAAGCCTTGAATTGTATTGGTAAATATGATAAAGTATAATAAAAAATAATTTCTGGATATGTTTAATGGGCTTCTTTCAAAAAATAGCAAAATTCATTGCAAATGCATCAATACCTACTTATAAATTTGAAGATAATAAGCTTTATTTTAAAGTTAAGACTGATGAGTTTTATGAACATGATTTAGGTCAATATAATATTAAGACAAGACATGATCCTTTTGTTTTTGAAGCATATACTTTAGATTCCAAAGATATTTTTTTAGAGTATATTAGAATTGATGATAATTCCCAGTGGAATGGACAAGTTCTATCTTTATATGAAAGTTTTTTTAAAGAAAAACTGAATATTAAAGAGTTTGAAACCATAGAAAAAAAAGAAATAGGAAATTATACTTTTAAAACTTATAAAATAGATAACTCTTTTATAATTCACATGATATATATATCAACAGGAATTTCAGATATAATTATTTTTGATACAAAAAGCAATTTATATAAAAATTTATTATGTAGATTAGATGCTAATTATGAATATAAGTTTAAAAATGAAGAAAAAGGTGATATAAATTTTAATATATCAATGGTAAAAGAGAATTGTCTTAGGGAGTTTTTTCGTGCAGATTATGACTAATATATATAAAATTTTAATTATAACAGTTTTGCTACTTTTTATTACATCTTGCTCTTCAGTAAATTCTGTTTATAAGTATTCAAGTAATGATAAAACAATTTATTTTGGTAAAGATGCTAAAAATATAATACCTATTGAACTTACTAATCCAATTATTAAATATCATAACTCATTTTCTTGTAACCCAAATTCCTATACTTTATCTGATGAAAATAAAGAGTATGGACGTTTATTTATTGAGTATATTAATTTATCTAGTGATTGTAAATGGAATGGTTTAGCGAGTGGTTTTTTTGAATCAAATGTTAAAAGTCAGTTAAAACTTGATTCTATGAAAACTGTCGAAGAGTTTGATATCTCTTCTTATAGTTTTAAAACTTTTAAAATCAACAATGATTTATATTTATCAATAATATATCTTTATGGCGGTCGTTCTGATAGATTTATACTTGATTATAATGGAAAACTTTATACTAAACTTCTAAAAAGTTTTAAACCTGATTATAAGAGTAATATAAACTTTCAAAAAAGATTTTTAGGAAATTATGATGATAGTTTGGTTAGAAAAAATATAATCAATGAATATTTTCAAGAAGAAAGATGGAGAATAACTCCTAGTATTGGAATTCGAATCACTTTATAATCACTTATTGTTTGATTATAAAGATTCGATCAATAAATATATACTTAATATTTTCATCTTCAGGCGGACGAATCCAAATTTGACCAGGTTCATTTTCTTTTATATCTAATGACGCAACTTTTACTTCATGATATTTTTCGTCTTTTAAAGTATTGAAAAATGAAAAATTTCTTATTTCTTTTGGATAAATCCCATAATAAATTGCCGGTCTCATATTATCTAGAATTGAACTGTTACTATTCTTTTCTATGCGGACATTTGCATAAATATGCCATTTCCCTTTAGGTATCATATTTAAATCAAGTTGAACTCCCCAGTCTGATTGAATTCCTTTCATTTTTACTGCACTATGAGAGGATGCAAGTTTATCTTCAACTAAAGTTGAACAACATAATTTTAAACTATACTCTTGAAAATCTATCCACTGAACCTCTTTTGTATCATTTTGAACTATTTTAGGAACTAAAGGAGTTCTTTTTTTAATCTTAAGATATTGTTTGACATCAACTAATGACATACCTTCTGATAATTGTTCAAGACCTGAGGTTTCTAAATAATTTAAAAAAAACTTTTTATCTTTATTTGAAATAGAACCTTTCATTAATTCAACATAATATAAACCGGAATAGAGTTCTATTATATGATTAAAATAAGGAGTTCCTTGAGTTTTTAATAAAGCTTTTTCTAGTATATTTTTTGCTTTCTTAATAAAAATAGAATTTAAATAAGGTTCATTAATTGATGTTTTTACAAGAAGAGTACTTTTTGTACTTTTAACTGAATTTTCAAGTAATTCTAAATACTCTAATACTTCTTCTGAAGCTTGTCCATAATAGAGTTTTACATATTGTGTTATTAACTTTTGAACATTTAATTGTGGATTCCATAAAAGTTTTGAAAAAACCCAGGCTCTTAAGTTTGCAAGATTACTTTTCTTAGTCCCATAAGCACCTTGTAAAAATATACTATTTATTTCTTCTATTTTGTCAAATAATTTAATATTTTCTGCAGTTGTTTTGATATTTGGAAAAGGTTGTAAATAGCCATTAAAATTACTTATATAATGCCAAATAAAAATATTATCACTGTATTTTCTCCAAGATTTTAAGTCATTTAGAATACTTTTGTTTTTTTTAGAATCAAGAGCTTGTGAAAAATCAGCTTCAATATCTGAAAAAAAGACGTTTAAGTTAGGCGAGAGTTTTGGAAAATTTTTGGGTGCTTTTCTTGTCCATTGATAAGCTTCAAAAAGTATTTGAGCTCCTGGATTATTTTTTGCAATTGTATTTGTAAATTCTAGAACTGACGCACTAGTAGATTGGTGTTTTTTATTTATTTGATTACTCTCTTTCGATTGACAATAAGAAAGATTATCCTCATGAGGTAAATAATAGAAATTTGTATTTCCATTTTCTAAATTTTTAATACTTTTTTTAAAATTTTCGCTGGAAATATTTTGTAGTTTTTTAATAGAGAAATCAAGTTGACCATCACAAAAATACTTTGGATAAAGACTTTCATACCGTGGAGGAATAAGTTTAAATGGACTATAGTTATTATAAATATTGATGAAATAAGGATTCTCTTTTTTTGCTCTATGTCCAAAGTTTCCATTGAGTTTTAGTTTTAGTGCAAATTCATCATTGTCTAATTCTTTGATGAAAATTTCACGATAGTTAAAACGAGCTTGGCTACTTAAGTTTATATCTTCTATATTTAAGGTTATTTTTTTAGGTTTAATCTCAAAGTTTGATGAAAGAAATTGTACTCCAATGTATGTTTCTAAAAATTGATATACTCCATAAATTAGACTTCGTTTATTTTTCCCTACGATAATAATTGAATTCTTGTTAGATTTGATTATAAAACCATCATGTTTAAAGTTATTGATTTCATGATAAATATTTTCATTATATTCTTCTATTTGCTCATTTGTTGCTATTATAAAATTTACAGATTCTAAATTATTTTTAGAGGTATTATTAATAATGGAAATATCTATATCATTTAGATAATCAAGTAAAATATTTTTTGCTTTATTATGAGGCTCATCTTTTAAAGTTTTTATTTCGTATGTTGTTGCAAATAGCTCATTTGAAACAAAAAATAAATAGAGAAAGAGGATTAATATTTTCATCGTGGTGCCTTTTTAAGTAAACAGATTATTTTATGTTTATGTAAATATCTAAAAACCGAACCTAAATGACTTAAAAAACTTTTAGAAAGAATTTTACGACTTGCCATTTGTGTTTCATGTATTATATAATGGCTTGGATCATGAGAAATTTTAATGTTGGCTTCGTGAGCGCGGTAACATATATCAATATCTTCTACATACATGAAAAAATCTTCGTCAAAACCATTAATTTTTTTATATGATGAAGCTTTCCATAACATGAATTCACCCGATACCCATTCTGGATTTTTATTTTCATAATTATTTCCATAGTGGAAACGTTTTTTTAAAAGAATTGAAAAAACAAAATTTAAGATACAGGGAAAATAACGATCTGGATTTGATAAATCAGCCTTTTCTCTATCATAATAACATCTAACACTTTCTAGTTCACTTTTTGTTTGAATGAAAGATTTTAGCATGCCAATGAGTTGATCTTTTTCTAAAATTATGTCTGGATTACATACAATAAATATGTCATCATCTTTTGCTTTTGTGATTTCAAAAGCTTTATTATGATTTGCTCCAAAACCTCTTATATTGCCATCGTTAAAGTATATATATTGTTTGTCTTGTGCGAAAGTTTTAAGTATATTTGAACTTGTATTATCTATAAGACAAATATTTATATCAAAAATATCATTTTTTAAATCTAAAAATTGAAAATTATCAATAATTAGATTTTCTTGATTATGTGAAACTATAGATATAAAAACTTTTGTTTTATTTGTCATGATTTCTCCTGGCAAAGTTTGTGAATATATTGAATTAAATTTTTTGAAGCAGTTTTGTATCCATTCTGTTCTTTATTAACTATAAATTCTAAGAATTCACGTATTTGATATAAATAATCGGTATCTGTATATATTTTAAATATAAAATTAACAATACTAGAATTATAGTTAGTTTTATCATCAAATTTTGGATATCTATCTGACATAATTTCATTGAAAATAGGTATATTTGAAATAATTGGAATAGATTTAAACCACATAGCTTCAACTAAAGGAATACCGTATCCTTCATTTCTAGATAAGAAAAGACAAAAATGTGATGCTTTATACAATTCATTTAATTGCTTGTCTTCAAGAAATCCATGAAATTTTAGTTTAATGTTCTCTAGTCTTAAATCTTTAAAAATTTGTGATGTTTCTGCTGTTTGTTTTCCTACAATATTTAATGTAATTAAATTAAAATTTTTTTGTTCTGTTGATTGATCAAAGTATGATAAAAATTCTAGAATTCGATCAAATCCTTTATGTTTATTTATTCTTCCTACTACAAGAAGTTCTAAGTTTTTACTTGTGTATTTTAGAAAACTTATTTCATCATTAGGACGGTCATAATTCTGGACTTTAAAAGGTATTCCATTAGGTAAATGTAGAAGGGTTTTATTTCGATGATTAATTCCATGAAATTTTCCAAGATCTTCTAATGTCGTGGAAGAAATATATGCAATACCATAATCAAAAAGCTTACCATACCACAATAGCATATTATGATATTTTAAATAGCTTTTTGAATATAATTCACTAAAATTATTTACTGAGAAATCGTGAATAGTTTTGATCGTTTTAGAGGGTAAAGCAAGAGTCGGCATGAAATTTGTCATAAAAATTAATTCATATTTACCTCTTATTATAAGTTTAAAATTCAAATCTAATATTTTTGTTACAAAACGGCTATCATTAACTTCTATAAAATTTATTTGATGTTGAGTTATATTTGATGTGCATACTCTTTGTTTTAAGAGTTTTAAAGCACTTTTACCAATGTATATATCAATGATGAAGGAATCTTTTTCTTTATTTATAAGTTGCAGAAATTCAAATAATAAATTTTCTGTAAAAACACTGATTCCATCATATTTTAAAATATAACCAGTTGCAACAAAAGCAATTTTTTTCATATGCTTAATTCTTTTTTATATTTGATAATAAAACCATAAGATAGTCCTAAAAATAGATAATAATAGTCAGAGCCAATAGCTGGGTTTGTATTTGCCGCTATAAACCAATAAAATGGAATAATCATAGTAAAAAGATGTGAAGTGCTAAATGAGATTCTCAATAATAAAATATGAAAAAATAGTCCTATTAAACTTACTGAAATCCAAATATCCAAATAGGAATTAAAAATCATTCCTGAGCCACCACCTAATCCAATAATTTCATCTGTATAAACTTCGAAATATTGTTCTATAAACCCAAAACCATAACCACCAATCCAATTGCTATTTTGAAGTAAATTTATTGCCACAAGAAAAGCTTTTCCTCTTTCATCTTGAATTTTTTCTTCAAGCATGGCTATACTTACAATAGGGTCTTCAAGTATTGAATTAACCCCAAAGAAAACTAAAACTAAAACTAAAATAAGGAAAACAAGATTAAAGGAATTGAAATTAATTAATTTAATAACTGATGTTTTTATTATATCTCTATTTGAAATGAAAGATTTAATTATTATTAAAAATAGAAGAATCAATAACAATGAAACCCATACTGTTTTATTTTTAGACAAAACAATGCTTATCGTACTTATAAAATAAAGTATATATTGCCATTTTGAAAACTTAAGCTTGAAGTCAAGACGCAAAAGTACAGATGTTAAAAGAAATGAACCTACAACTAGAGCAAACCAACCCGTTTCTAAAAATGTACCTTGAAATCCACTAAGTTCCCCTCTATCATTATATAAAAAACTTACAGGGTATATTGCTAAGAAAAAAGCCATCATTAAATATGCGACTAGAACTTTTTCTATCATTTCTATGAATTTATCTACTTTGTAATTTTGAATCACCCAATAAGCAATATAGAAAATTGAAGGAAAGAGGACAAGGTACTTTATAATAAATTTTATTTCACCTATTTTTGCAAAAGATGAATTTTTACTAATCAGGGTTAAAAGAATGCCAAAAAAAACAAAAAAGATTAATAGTACATTATTTAATCGATTTTCTTTTAAATCTGTTAATAAAACCAATCCTATCATCACTAAAGTCATGAGTTGACTTACCCTAATAGTCATCCCTATGGAAATACTTACAATTGATAAAGACATAGTAAATAAAACAAGATAAAAAAATGAATATAAAAAATTATGGTCTTGTTTAGTGTTTTGCATTTTAATCTAATCCCTAAAAATAAAGGGGCTATAATATCATATTAGTATTAATAATAGCATTTATTATTGGCTAAAATAATAAAAAAAAAAAACTTTTTGAGGTTTTTTTATCTAAAAAATAAGTAGTTTGTATTAAAATATCACAAAAATTGATAGTTCAAAAAAGGAATTGGTGTGAAAGCTGTAATATTAGCAGGTGGTTTTGGTACAAGATTGAGTGAAGAGACGGATTTAAGACCTAAGCCAATGGTTGAGATTGGTGGTAAACCAATTCTTTGGCATATTATGAAAATCTATTCTAGTTATGGTATTAATGAATTTGTAATTCTTTTAGGTTATAAAGGTTATTACATAAAAGAGTATTTTGCAAATTATTTCTTACATCAGAGTGATATAAGTATTGATTTAAAAGAAAATAAAATTGAAGTTTTAAATAATAGTAGTGAACCTTGGAAAGTAACTCTTTTAGATACGGGAATTAATAGTATGACAGGTGGTCGTATAAAACGTGCCCAGTCATTTATAGGTGATGAACCTTTTATGTTGACATATGGAGATGGTGTTGCAAATATTAATATTGATGAATTATTAGGTTTTCATAAAAGCCATGGAAAATCAATGACTATGACTTCTTCTCAACCTGATGGACGATTTGGGGCCCTTGAAATTTCTTCAACTAGTCAAGTAAAAGAATTTCAAGAAAAACCTAGAGGTGATGGTAGTTGGATAAATGCAGGTTTTTTTGTGTGTGAACCAAAAGTTTTTGATTATATTCTTCAAGGTGATGAGACAGTTTTTGAACAAGAACCTTTAAAGAATCTAGCAAAAGATGGAGAAATTTATACTTATAAACATAAAGGCTTCTGGATGCCAATGGATACATTAAGAGATAAAAATATATTAAATAATATGTGGAATGAAAATAAAGCTGTATGGAAAGTTTGGGAAAAATAATGTTTAATAATATTTACAAAAATAAAAAAGTATTAATTACAGGAAATACAGGATTCAAAGGTACATGGTTAACTGTTTGGTTGCTAAATTTAGGAGCAAAAGTGGTTGGTATCTCAAAAGATATTCCAACAGAACCTTCTATGTTCAAAGAATTAGCCTTAGAGAATAAAATAAGACATTATTATGAAGACATTAGAAATTTAGATGCGATAACAAAGATATTTATGGAAGAAAAAGTAGATTTCTTATTTCATTTAGCTGCACAACCTATTGTTTCTACTTCTTATTCTGATCCAATTGAAACAATTTCTTCTAATGTAATGGGTACAGCTAATGTATTACATGCACTAAAAGAGATTAATAACAAGTGTACTGCGATTATTATAACTAGCGATAAAGCTTATGATAATGTTGAGCAAATATGGGGTTATAAAGAAGATGATAAAATGGGTGGTAAAGATATATATAGTGGTTCAAAGGGAGCTGCTGAGTTAATTATAAAATCATATTATCATTCATTTTTCAAAAATGAAAGTTCAAATGTAAAACTATCAATAGCAAGAGCTGGAAATGTTATAGGTGGTGGTGATTGGGCTAAAGATAGAATTGTAGTTGATTGTATGCAAAGTTGGAGTGAAGGTAAAATTGTTGAAATAAGAAGCCCTAATGCAACTCGTCCTTGGCAACATGTTTTGGAGCCTTTAAGTGGGTATTTAAATCTTGGACTTGCACTATATAATGATGACTCTTTTCATGGTGAAGGGTATAACTTTGGACCTAGAGCAGAGCAAAATAGAACAGTTGAAGATTTATTAATAGATCTTAGTAAGTATTGGAATTATAAAGATGCTAGTGATGCATATAAAGTAACTGGAAATATTCCTTTTCACGAAGCAGGGCTTTTAAAACTCAATTGTGACAAAGCCTTAGGATATTTAAATTGGCAAGCCACTTTAGAATATAAAGATACAATTAGATTTACTAGTGAATGGTATTATGACTTTTATAAAACAAAAATAAATATGTATGATAAAACAGTAGAACAAATCAAAGAATTTGAAAATTTGGCAAAAGGAAGAGAATTCCAATGGACAAATTAATTGAGGGTGTATTATTAACACCTTTAAAACAAATCGTTAACCCAAAAGGTGATATTTATCATGCAATGAAACAAAGTGATGAAGGCTTTAACTCTTTTGGTGAAGCTTATTTCTCCACTATAGTTAAAGATGAAATAAAAGGTTGGAAAAAACATACTAAAATGATTTTAAATCTTGTTGTTCCTATTGGAGAAGTTGAGTTTGTAATTTATGATGATAGAAAAGAATCAAAAACATATAATCAATTCTTTAGTGTTAAATTATCACAAAAAAACTACCAAAGATTAACTGTTCCTTCTGGAGTTTGGATGTCTTTTAGAGGTATTGGAGAAGGTTTAAATATGCTTTTAAATCTAGCTAGTATTGAGCATGATCCTAACGAAGCAATAAGAAATGAACTTGTAGATATAAATTATGTTTGGAGTTAAAATATGAATAAAATTAGACTTTCAAAATCTACTATTGGAAAAGAAGAAAAAGCTGCTGTGTTAGCTGTCCTTGATAAAGAGTTTTTAGGTATGGGAGAAGAAGTAAACTTTTTTGAACAAGAGATTAAAGCATATTTAAATACCAAAAAAGAAGTAATGTGTGTAAGTACTGGAACATCAGCTTTACATCTTGCCGTTGAAGCCCTAGGGCTTAATGAAGATGATGAAATTTTAGTTCCTTCTTTAACTTACGTAGCTTCATATCAAGCAATTAGTGCGGCAAATGTAAAACCAGTTTCAGTTGAAGTTTGTGAGGACACTTTATTTATAGATTTAGCTGATGCAAAAAATAGATTAACTTCTAAAACAAAGGCAATTATGCCTGTTCATTATGCAAGTAATGGAAAAGATATAGCAAATGTATATACATTTGCAAAAGAGAATAATTTAAGAGTTATAGAAGATGCGGCTCAAGCTTTTGGATGTGAAAACTCAATGGGAAAAGTCGGAGTTGAGGGTGATATTATCTGTTTTAGTTTTGATGGTATAAAAAATATTACTTCAGGTGAAGGTGGAGCTGTATTATCTAGTGATGAAACAATAATCCAAAGGGTAAAAGATGCAAGACTACTTGGTGTTGAAAAAGATACTGAAAAAAGATTTGAAGGTACAAGAAGTTGGGATTTTGATGTAAAACATCAAGGTTATAGGTATCATATGAGTAATATTTTTGCAGCTATTGGAAGAGCCCAGCTAAAGAAAATTGACTATATTAAAAGTAAGAGAAAAGAAATAGTTCAATATTATGTAGAGAATTTAAATAGTATTTGTGAGATTAATATATTAAATTTTGATTATAAAAATATTATTTCACATATTTTTGTTATAAAAACTAAACGAAGAAATGAGTTAAGAGAGTATTTAATAAACAAAAATATTGAGTGTGGAATTCATTATAAACCAAATCATCTTTTGACAAAGTATAAGAGTGAATCTTTACCTACAACAGAAAAAATTTATGAAGAAATCTTAACACTTCCTTGTCAACTTGATTTGACAAAAGAAGAACAAGATATTGTAATAAAAACTATAAAGGATTTTTTTAATGATTAATACTCCTAAAGTATCTATCATAATGAATTGTTACAACAGTGATGAATATTTGAAAATTGCAATTGATAGTGCAATGAATCAGACCTTTAAAAATTGGGAATTAGTTTTTTGGGATAATCAATCAACTGATGAAAGTGCAAATATTGTAAAAAGTTATAATGATGAAAGAATCAAATATTTTTATGCACCTGTACATACTCCTTTAGGTGAGGCTAGGAATTTAGCAATAGAAAAAGCAGAAGGAGAGTGGGTTTGTATCTTAGATTGTGATGATATTTGGCATGAGGATAAACTTAAATCTTCTTTTGACATGTTAGATGAGTATAAGCATAAAGATGAGGTTTCTTTGCTTTACTCAAAAACTATTTATATAAATGAAAAAGGTGAAGAGTTTGGTCGTTTTCATGAACATTACTCTGGTAGAATTCACGATTTACTATTAGAAAAAGGTGATTTTATATTTATATCTTCTGCTATTTTTAGGAAAGATGTATTAGATAAAGTTGGTAAAATAGATGTAAATCTTCATTATGCTGAAGACTATGATGTTCTTTTAAAAGTGACTAAAGATTATTCTGCTTTATGTATAGATAAGTTTCATACTTTTTATAGAGTGCATAGTAATAATTTAACTAATACAAAAGTTTATGAATATGATGTAGAGAATTTTGAGTTTTTAAATAAGTATGTTAAAGATAATAATCTTGGATTTAATTTAAAAAAAGCTGTATTTTTAGAAAACTCTAAAAGAATGACAGCTTCGATTTTTAAGTTATTTACAAAAAAAGATTATTCTAATTTATTAAAGATTATTTCTGGATATCCACAATATTTATTACTCAGTCCATATTATATTTTATATTTTTTAGTTAGAAAATTTAGAAAAAATTAAGCTTTTAATCTTGATTTAGAAAGTTGTTTATTTTTTTCAATAGGGTCAATATATTTAACACCTTTTAATCTAAAATTTGTTTTTAGCATATAGTTAAAAAGTTTGTATTTTAAAGGATTAACAATTAAATTAAATTGATACCCTTCTTTTAATCTTGAACCAAAATCTTTTTTAAATTTTTGAATTCCTGCTTCTTTTGAACCATCAATTATATCTGGAATAGCACCAATAAAATCAAATGTTTTTATATTATAATTATCTACTAAATGTTTAAGAGCTACAAGGTTTAAAAGTTTCATTACACCATTTTTAGGACGAGGTATACTCCCTGCATATTCAGCAAAGGCATTTTCCTCATCTTTAAAAAGAACAATTACTCCTTCAATTTTTTCTTTGTAGGTAGCTTTGAACATTAACATATTTTTGGGATAGAAGTTATTAAATTGATTTATAAATTCATCTTTATCAATCAATAATGGTATTTTTTGTCTAGATAAAGTATCATTACATAAAGAATATACTTCTTCAAAATCATCCGTAGGTTCAATCTTTACTCCATCTCTAATTGCTTTTCTTGTATCCGTACGCTGAGAGGAAGAAGTCATTTTTTTTATCATATTATCTAAATCAGATTCTAAATCTAATACATAGGATGCCCAGGTAAATCTTTCACAATTTCTGGGATATGTCCTAAATACAGCACTTGGGTGTGGTTTGTAAATAAAATCACAAATCTTATTTTCTTTTATATAATTTACAACTTTCTCGAGAAATAGCTGTTCTTCCTCAATACTTGCTATTTTTTTATTGATAACTTCATTAGTAAATACAATTCTTTTAAAAATAAAAGTTTTGTATATTAAAAAAGGCAGTACAAATTTATCTGAAACAAACCATCCGTAATATGAACTTTTTGATTCTAGATATACTTGTTGTGCAAAAAATGGAAGTTTGATATTAATATCGTTTTGATTTTTAATTATATGAATCATGTTAACCTTAATTAGTTAAAAAAGAATAATATAGTAAGTTAACTTATTATTTGATGAGTGTCTTTTCTTATGTGACTTTTAATCCTGATTTAGAAAGTTTTTTATATCTTTCAACAGGATCAACATATTTAATTCTTCTCATCATAAATGAGAGTTTTAAACATAAGTTAAAAAGAAAATATTTAATAGGATTTACAATAAAACTAAATTGATACCCTTCATAAATTTGAGCACCAAATTCTTTTTTAAATTTTTGTATGCCAGCTTCTTTAGAACCCTCAATTATATCTGGAATAGCTCCAATAAAATCATATGATTGAATATTATGATTTTTAGATAGATACTGCATTGCAGTTAAATGTAATAGTTTTAAACTTCCATGTTTAGGGGAAAGTGCACTTCCCGCATATTCAGCATAAGCATTGGTTTTATCAATAAATACAACCAAGCTACCTTGTATTTCATTTTTATATATGGCTTTGAACATAAACATATTATTTGGATGAAAAGTATCATATTGTTTTTGGAATTCTTCTCTACAAATTAAGAGTGGGATTTTTTGTCTGGAAAGTGTTTCATTACAAAATGAATAAATTTTATCAAAATTATCTGTTCTTTCTATCTGTACCTCTTCTCTTAAAGCTTTTCGTACATAATTTCTTTGACTTTTATTAAGTTTTTTTAACATATTCTCAAAGTTAGGTTCAATATCAATTTTATAAGTGCCCCAAGTAAATGCATTACAATTGTCAGGATAAGTTCTAAAAACTGCACTTGGTTGTGGTTTATGAATAAAATCACATAAATTATTTATTTTAATAAAATTTATCACTTCATTTAAAAAATATTTTTCTTCTTGAATTGAAGAATTCTTAATTTGTATGACTTCAGTTGTAAATACTAATCGCTTAAACATTAATTCTTTAAAAACAATAAAAGGAAGAATTAAATTATCAGAAACAAACCACCCGTATGTATTACTTTTTGACTCTAAATACTGTTTATTTGCAAAAAATGGTAATTCTATTTCTAAGTTAATTTCATTTTGAACTAATTTAATCATTAATACATCTCTTTACCAAGTAATAATTATTATAAAATATATTATATTATAATTATTATGTGATACAAGTGAATTTATAATTATCCTTATAAAGTTTTTAAAAAAACTAAATATCTAATTTTATAAAGATTTTCTTAATAAAAGAATTGTTAATTTTTTAATAACCAAGGTAATTTAATATTTTTAATAAGTAAAAATAGTGTTAAGAAATATAAAATTGCAAAAGATAATAGTGTTGCATAAGCGGCACCTTTTATCCCATATAAATCAATAAGATAGTAGTTTAATACTATATTTATTATACTTGCAATTATTGTTATTAGAGCTAAAGACTTTACTTTATGTTTAAATACTAGTGGTGCACCTAATACTTTTCTAAGGCCCTCAAATGTTAATCCTAAGCCTAATATTGGAATTAATACTAAAGCATCAATAAATTTTTCATTAATCATAATATTAAATACATAAGGTAAAAACAATAAAAATAGAGTAAAGATTATAATACAAATAGTTGAGTATAGATAAATTAGTTTTACTACTTTAATTTTATTTTCTTTTTGATTTTCAGCTAGATTTTGATAAACAATTGGTTCTAAAGCTTTTATAATAGAATCATAAACCATATTAATTATTATAGCCATAATAATAGCAACATTATAAATTCCTGCTGCTTCAAGACCTAGCATATTTGATACAAAAATTCTATCAATTGTACCTATAATATATAGTCCTAAAACAGAAAAAGTAAGAGGAAATAAGAAAACAAAAAGTTCTTTCAATTTCGAGTATTCAGTATTAAATTTATAATAATTGTTTTTATAAATATAATAGATTGCATAAATAAATATAAAAAATAAAATTAAAAGCTCTGCATAGTATTTACCTTCCCATCCATATGAAAATTCAATTATTAATAATAATCCAAGTCCTAATGACATAATAGATTGTAGAGTTTGTAATATGGCAAATTTTATTGCATTTTGTTCTACTTGAAAAATTGTGTCAATAAATTTAAAGAATATTGTAAATAATGCATACAGAGTTATTATAATCATTAATAAAGTTTTATTCTCTAAACTTTGTGGTATTAATAAATCTTGGAAAATAATAAGTATTAAAAGTACAAAACTTGTAGTAGCAATAGTTAATAAAAGTATATGATGTATATATTTTGCAATTTTTTCTTTTCCATATTGTGCAAATCTTGCAAGTAAAAAGCCAGAAGGAAAAAAACCTATATAAATTGATGATATAGTTGATATGGCAGTTACTAAGCCTAATACTCCATAATCTTCTTTTGTAAGATAAAAAGTTAAAACAGGCAACAGCAAAAAAGTTAGTCCTTTATTAAATAAAAGACTTAATACATATATCATTGAATTAGAAAAAAGTTTTTTTATCATCTTTTTACTTTAAAAAATTGAAGTAAAAACTTCAATTAACTATTTCTCGATGCAAATAAATTATAGTTTTTGTCGTATTTAATAGTTTCGTAATATTTCTTTTTAACAGAGGTTAAAACAAAACCTGCACTTTTCAAGTTATATTTTTTGATAAGTTCATCTGTTGATTTTATGTATTCTTTTTTAGAGTATTCCGATTTAACAATAAATAAAGTTGTATCCGCTTTATTTAATAAAGATAAACTATCTGGAACCATTGCAACTGGGGTTGAATCAATTAAGATATAATCATAAGATTTTCTAAGTTCTTCAATTATATTATCTAGTGTGCCATTTTCAATTAGTTCTGATGGATTTGGTGGAATATTACCTGATGGAATAATGTCAAGAGAATATTGACTAGATTTATCTTTTACATTAACACTTTGAATAACTTCATTAAGTTTAATATTATTTGCTAATAGGTCACTCATTCCTTTTTTATTATTTATATCAAATTTTAGATGAAGTTGTGGAATTCTTAAATCAAGTCCCAATATAATAGTTTTTTTCTAAGTTAGGGCAAGAATCACTGCTAAATTTGCGATAAAAGTACTTTTACCTTCATTTGAAACTGTAGAAGTAGTTAATATAACTCTAGAATTATTTTTTTGTCCTGTAAGTTCAAGACTACTTCTGATTCGACGTAAAGATTCACTTTCATCTGAACTTAAATCATCAAGAATAAATAGTTTGTTATAATTTTTTGTTTTAACAAAAGGAATATATCCAAAATATGGTGTTTTAGAAATATTTAATAAATCACTTGGGCGTTTAATATAAATATCAAAATATTCTTTTATCAATACTGCTATAAAACCAAAAAGTAGAGCTCCCATAAAACCTAATGCAAAGATAATCATTTTTTTTGGTTTAATTGGAGTTTGAGGTTCAATTGCATAATCAATTATACGGTTAACTCTTTTTGATGAAATATACTTAGAAGATGTATCATTATATTTTAATAGTAAATCTTTATAAACACTCTCTTTTAAAGAAAACCGTCTCTCAAGTTTAGCAAGTTCCATTGCAAGATTTGGTAAGAGAAGAATTTCTTCATTTAAATTATGGATTTGTTCTTTTAGACTTTTTTTATTCTCTTTTAATGAAATATCAATATTTTTTACATTTTTGATTATACCATCTTCTAATGAAGCAATTTTGTCCTTGATTGCAATCATTTTTTTATGTGAAGGTGTGTATTTAGCTGCAAATTCTTGTTGTAAATTTCTTTCTAAATTAAGTTGTTTGATATTGTCTGTAAGTGTAGAGTCATTAAATGATCCAGAACTAATCATTTCTCCTTTTAAGAGTGCTTCTTTTACAGAATTAAAAAGACTTTTTTGTCGTTCTACACTTAAAAGTTCTTTTTGTAATTCATCTTTTTGTTTATTAATCTGTTCAACTTTTTTATCAATATTAAAAAGTAAGTTATTACTTCTAAAAAGTTCTAGTTCCTTTTCTGAAAGTTCCAATTCTTCTTTAGCTTTATTTAATTGAGTTTCAATAAAGGCTAAACTTTCCCTAAGTTGTTTTGAATTCTCATTGATATTTTGATCTAAATAAACTTTTAAAAGTTCATTAACAAATTCAGTACTTCGTTGGGCTGTAAAATCTTTGTATTCAACACGAATAATTGATGAATCTTTTAGTAGTGGATATACAGATAGATTTCTCTTAATATTATTTCTAATAGTACTTTGAGAATTTTTAATCATAAAATATTTTTGACCAAAAGTTTTACTCATTTTATTGTTTTCTTTTTCTTTTATTCCATCTTTAATTTCTTGAACTTTTTTTGTGATAATGGGTTCTTGATTTTTAATAGTTGTCTCTTCCTCTTCTAAAGTAGAAGGACTTTCTTTTATTTGTAAATTTTTAATAAGCTTATTTTGATTCTCTTCTTTTATTTGTAGATTTTCATTTTTTTTAGTATCTATTTATTTCTTAGGCTGTGTATATTTACTGATATATGCATCTGTATATCTAAACTTAATCTCATCTAATACTATTTTTGCTTTAGAATAATTTTCAAATGGTTCAAGTACTAAGACATAAAATTTGCCAGAAGGTCTGGCTTTAATTTCAAAATTAAGTTCTTCTTGAAGTTTTTTAACTCTTTCTCCAGTTAATTCATTAAAACGATTTAATTCTTCTTGAGCTTTTTTCTCTGTTTTAGAAGAAGTGACCATGATTTTTTTACTTAAATTTTGTGAAAATAAAAGTTGTATTAGGAGAAAAGGTAAAATGATATATCTCATAAGTAATAATCCTAGTTTATTTTTTTGTTAAGTTGTAAAGTAAAAATTTCATTATCAATTAGTTGACCATATGTGTAAACTTCATCAAATTTTGTGATTTCTTCTGAATCAGTACTAAATTTATAACTATTTTCATCTAATGGGATGATTTCTATCTTTTTATCATAAAGTAATCTTTTTTTAATAGTAAAAATTTTAATTTCTAATGGAAATTCCATATGATCAATAGCAAAGTTTTTATTGTTTTTAGCATGGTAGAATTTCATATTAAAATTTAAGTTATTAATAGCTTGATCTATTAAAAGGTTTGATTTTAGAATTTCAGCTTCATCTTCAGGCGAATTTTGCTCAACAGCAATTTGTAAAGGATTATTAATAGTATTGACATTTTGTTGGTAATTGATAATCTCAACTGTTGCTTCTGATTGATATATCCTTTGCGCATAATAGGCATACGCAATTGATATTGCAAAAATAACTGTAAATACACCTATAAAGGTAAATAGATGTTTCTTTATTAAGTCTTTATAATATCCTATATTTTTATTCAAATTAAACCCTTAATTAATTGATTTCACATTTAAAGCTGAACTTGTAGCTGATTGTAAAAGTTGGATTACAGGAAAAAGTTCATTTATTGTGGTATTAAAATTTTTAGCATTGTTTGGATTTATATACAAAATATCATAAGGTTGTAAAGTCAAATTATTTTGCGTAAGACTTTCAAAGTTTGTTAAGTCAATTTTAATTAAGTCAGGTTTCTTGAGATCTCCACGGATAATTAGAACTTCATTTTTTCTTGAAGTGTCTTTTAACCCACCACTACTTGATATTGCTTCAAAAAGGCTCATAGTTGTGTTAGTTGCTCTAATTGTTCCTGGTTGATTTACTTCTCCTAAAACAAAAATTCTATGATTGATAATATTTAAATTTACAGAAGGGTTAATAATAAATTCAGAGGCTAATTTTTTAAGTTTTTTTTCTAATTCTTCAACATACATTCCTGTAACCTTTAGATCACCTACTAAAGGAAATGATGCTATTCCATCAGCATTGACTAATATTCCAACTGTGTCCTCTTGAAAATCACCAATTTGTCTAGTACTTATATCTGGGTGTTCATAAAAAAGTACGGATATTCTGTAATAAGGTTTAATTTTATATCTATAAATTTTGTTATTTACATTGTTATTGCTAGCGTTTGCAAATTGTTGATTTTTTGAAAAAAGCGTATAATCTTTTGAACCACAACCAATAATGAATATTATAAAACTAATAAGTAAAAAAATATTTTTTAACATAGATACTTGTCCCTAACCCAAAACTTAACGTATGTTATCTAAAAATCTATTAAAAATAATAAAAAAATCCATTAAAAACTTTTTTATAATAGAATATTGTATTAAGATTAAATTTAATACATTAAAAAAGAGATTATTTCTCGCTTTTTTAAATTTTTATTTACCAAATACTTGTTTTAAAATAGATGTTGTTTGTTCAACTGGATTTGATCTAATTGCTGACTCTTTTGATGCAATCATTTTAAATAATCCATCAATAGCTTTATCAGTTACATAATCATCTAAATTTTGGTCAGAACTAGAAGGCAAATAAGAGTCAACACCAAAATTTTTAGCTAATCCCATAACTGAACTATTTTCAACTAAACCTTTCCCATATTGTTTATAGTAATTATTAAATGCATCATAATATCCTGCAACTTGATTTTCTTTCATAGTTGCTTGAATAATTGGTGTAATCATCTTTTTTAGGGAAGCAGTTGTATTTGCTTTGAAATAATCAGTTGCTGCATTTTTATCTCCACCTAAAATTTTTTGGGCATCAGTAAGTGACATTTTATCAATTGCATCCACAAAAATCTCTGCTGTTTTTGGAGCGGCTTTTGTTGCTGCTGTATTCATAGAGTTGATTAAATCATCAGCCATTTTATCTCCGCCGGCACTTCTTATTAATGTTTCTGCTTTTTTTAAATTTTCAGGTAAAGGGATTTTTACAAGAGAATTATCTAAATATCCATTATTTGCGCCTAAGTTTTTAACTGCATAATCAACACCAACTTTTAGTGCTTCTTTTAATCCACTTGAAACAGTTGAATTACTAAGTTCTGTTGTAGTATTTGTTGTAGATGTTTTTGCTGGAGTATTTACCACATTGTCCATTACACTTTTTGTAATACTTCCTAAATCAAAACCAAAACTTAAAGTAGAACATAAAACTATAGATGCTGCAATTGAAATTTTCTTCATATTTTTTCCTAGTAAATTTTTTTGTTATTATATGCTAATTGATATAAAACTAGTCTATTTTATATTTTTTATATATAATAATTGTGAAATAAATAAAAGTAGGTAATTATGATAAAGAATATTTCAGATTTTATATATGGTTTTAAGAACAGTGTTGTTGAAGCAGAAGAAATAGCTTCTAAATTAGATGTAAAGATTAGTGAGTTTACAAAAGAGTTAAAAAATGAAAAACTAGATAAAGAGTTTGAAGAGAATTTTTTAACAATTTTAGGTTATTCATATAGACTTGATGATGTTTCACAAAGACTTTTTTTTACTTTTCAAGAATCAGTTTATGCAATTGATTTAGATAAATTAATGAAAAATGAAGATTCTCTAAGATTAAATTCAATTGTATATATACTAGTTTTAGATGAGCTAATTAAAGAGTATAAAACTAAAGAGATTAATGAAGAACAAAAACAAAAAGCTTTAGCAATTTATAAAAAAATAGAAGATAGAAAATCAGCAGAAAATAAAAAATATCATATGTATCAATATTAGGAGTTAAAATGGCAAAATTTAAAGAAAAACTTGATGAAAAATTAATAAAGTTCATAAATCAACAACATATGTTTTTTGTAGCAACTGCACCAAAAGAAGGGAAAATAAATATTTCTCCAAAAGGTTTAGATGGAACATTAAAAATTATTGATGAGTCTACAATTTTATGGTTAAACTTTTTTGGTAGTGGAAATGAAACAGCAGCACATTTACAAGAAGATAATCGTCTTACAATGATGTTTTGTGCATTTGAAGGTAAACATTTAATTTTAAGATTATATTGCAGTGTAAAAGTTATTCAAGAAAAAGATAAGTCTTGGAATAAATATATAGAAAAATTTGAGTATACAAATGGCGCTAGACAAGTATTTGAATTAAGTATTGAAAGCGTGAATTCTTCTTGTGGTATGGGTGTTCCTCTTTACGATTTTGTAAGTGACAGAAGTGAACTTACCGATTACTATAATAATTCTACAAAAGAAGAACATATAGCTTATATGAAAAAGAAAAATCAGATAAGCTTTGATGGAAAAGCTACTAATTTATTTTAGTAGTTTTTCTATCTCTTCTTCAATAAGTTTTATATCATCTGTAAGTGTTATAATATTCAAGTCTTCTTTATTAATCATGCCCTCTTTATAAAGAGATTTTTTCATAAACTTAATAAGATATTTCCAATATTCTTCGCCAACTAAAAAAATCTTAAATCCATTCATTTTTCCTGTTTGTGTTAGAGTTAAAACTTCAAACATCTCATCTAAAGTTCCAAAACCACCAGGGAAAACAACACAAGCTCTTGAATATTTTACTAACATATATTTTCTTGAAAAAAAGTAACTAAAAGTAAGACTTTTTGTAGTGTAAGGATTTGATGACTGCTCAAATGGTAATTCTATATTTAGACCAATTGATTCTGCATTACTTGATTTATATGCACCTTTATTTGCAGCTTGCATTATTCCATCTCCACCACCAGTGATAATATTTATTCCATTTTGTGCAAGATTAAAACTTAATTTTTGAGCTAATAATGCATGATAGTCACTTTGAGAGGTTCTTGCACTACCAAATATAGTGACACTATTTTTTAAATTTTTTAGTAATTTTTTGCCATTGTTAAAGTCATCCGCAATTGACTTTTTACAAATATTCTCTATATTTTTCATTATATTCTCTTTTCTTATATATACATTTATTAATTTTAACTCGACATTATAGAATAATTATAATTGAACCTTACTTGTAATAATCATTATTTTATATAATAATAATTTTTAAAAAAATAAAATTTAAATAAGCACACTCCTTACACACTTTTAGCAGTTAAAATTCTACTTTAAATTAAAAAATGGAAAAAGAATGACAGAATTATTATTTATAATGGCAGTTGTATTGATTTACTTATACTCCTTTTTGTATCGAAATATTGCAATTATCGCATCTATTATGACTGTTTGGGTGGCATCAATGGTTGATGTTAACTTATATTTTGTTCTAGGAATAATCTTAGTTTTAGGAATAATTAGAGTGAATAAATCAGGTATCAAAGACGAATTTTAAAGTTATAAAATTAATATATGGTAAAATAGTCTAATATTAATACAAGGTAATGTTATGAATATTAGACTTAATTGCGATATGGGTGAGAGTTTTGGTATTTGGAAAATGGGAAAAGACGAAGAAATTATGCCATATATTTCTATGGCAAATTTAGCTTGTGGTTTTCATGCCTCTGACAGTGTTACAATGAATAGAACCGTTGAACTTGCAAAAAAGTATGGAGTTTCGATTGGCGCACATCCTTCTTATCAAGATTTAATAGGTTTTGGAAGAAGAAGTATGATTTGTACTTTAGAAGAGATAAAATCTATAGTCCTTTACCAACTTGGAGCTTTAAATGCTTTTTCTAAATTACACAATGCTCCTATCTCATATGTAAAACCACATGGAGCTTTATACAATGATATGATGAGAGATGAAAATATTTTCAAAGCAGTATTAAGTGCTATTTCATCTTTTGATAAAAATATTAGACTTATGGTTCTTTCAACTATTAATAATGAAGCTTATAAACATACTGCTATGCTCTATGGTATTGAATTATTATATGAAGTTTTTGCAGATAGAAATTACAATGATGATGGAAGTTTAGTTTCAAGAATTAAACCGGAAGCTTTTATTTATGATGAACTTGAAGTTATGGAAAGAGTAAGAATATTAGCTAGTAATGGATATATCAATAGTATAAATGACAAAAAACTATTTCTAAATGCTGATACAATTTGTGTTCATGGAGATGGTGAAAATGCTTTATCATTTATAAAAGCATTACAAAAAGTACTCATTTGATTGAAAACTCACTTTAAACTCACTTACAATAAGTATTTTTTCGAATAAAATAGGAGTTCTAAGAATGTTTACAGAAAAAAATATCCCAAGATTAATCATACTCACTCCTATCCTCACAGTAATTTTAGTTGCTGTATTCAATATATATTTTTTTGTAAAAAATCAAAATGATTACTTTGAAGAAGAGAGTATTCGTGTTGAAGATGAGTATCTTAAAAAGCAGAAAAATATTCTCAAAAAAGAAGTTGAATATGTTATAAATTATATTGAATATCATGTGAAAAAAAATACAAAACTTAGCCAAGAAGAGTTAAAAGATGAGGTTTTAAGATATATTGAAACAATTAGATATGAAAAACATGGATATATTTGGATACATGATACTTCTTATTACTTACGTGCTCATCCTTTTAGGCAGAAAAGCTTAAATACATATGATATAGATTTAAAAGATGCTATTGGTTCTTTTATTATTAAAGAGTTTGTTGATAAAACATTAAAAAATCCTAATGGAGTTTTTATAGATTATTATTGGCAAAAACCAAAAGAGATCCATTTTTCTAAAAAGTTAGGTTTTTTTAAACTTTATAAAAAATATAATTGGGTTATTGGAGCTGGCTTATATATTGATGATATCCAAAAGTCTATTTTTGAAAATAAAAAATTATTGGAAGAACGAATAAATAAATATATTAGAATAGTAGTAGTTGTATCTTTTTTTGTTATGTTGATTATTGGGCTTATCTCTTTTGTGATGTCAAAAAAGATTACAGAAGTTTTTCGTAAATACAAAGAAAATGTAAAGAAAAAAGAGTTACTTTTAGAGGATATGAATAAAAATTTAGAAAATAAAGTAAAAGTAGCAATTGTAGAAGCAAAAAAGAAAGATAGGGCTATGCTTCATCAATCAAGACTTGCTCGTATGGGAACAATGTTGTCTATGATAGCCCACCAATGGAGACAGCCTTTAAGTGAAGTAGCTGGAATACTTATGGAGCTAGAAACTGCTTCAAAATTTAAAAAAGCAGATGATGCTATGATACAAGAGTCAGTAAAAGAGTCAAATAGGCTTATTCAGTTTATGTCATACACTATTGATGATTTTAGAAACTTTTTCAAACCTGATAAAAAGAAAGTTTATTTTTATATAGAAGATTCTTGTTTTGAAGCAAAATCATTGATTACAGCTTCGGTAAAAAGCAATAATATAAAGCTTAATACAAATATAAAGTGTAATTACGAGATATATGGATATAAAGGAGAATTTGCTCAAGTATTGTTGAATCTAATGTCAAATGCAAAAGATATATTGATTCAACGACAGATAAAAAATCCAAGAATAGATTTAGAAGTTGATTATATCGATGGTTATGCAATTGTGACTGTAACAGATAATGCAAATGGAGTAGAAGAGGAGTATTTAGAACAAATATTTGAACCATACTTTACCACAAAAAGCAGTTCTAATGGAACGGGCTTAGGTTTATATATGTCTAAAATGATAATAGAAAGAATATGGGTGGAGAATTAAGTGTTGAAAATACAGAGTATGGTGCACTTTTCAAAGTAAAAATTAAGGTATAAAAATGGATCAATTAGAAGAACAATTAAAAAACCTAACAGTCCTTTGTGTTGAAGATGAAGATGGAATTAGAAAAAGATTAGTTAATACATTAAAATACTATTTTGCAGAAGTTTATGAGGCTTCAAATGGAGAAGATGGATATTATATGTATTATGATAAAAAACCAAACCTTATAATATCAGATATTGAAATGCCTGAAAAAAATGGTATTGAAATGGTAGAAGAGATTAGAAAAGAAGATTTATCAACTATTATTATAATGCTTACAGCATACTCAAATGAGGAGTATCTTTTAAGTTTAATAAACCTAAATATAAACCATTATATCTTAAAACCACTCACCTCTGAAAGTCTATTTGCAGGGATTACAAAGGTTTTTAAAGAAAGACTAGATGAAAAAATTGTATTTTCTGATGAACTTTATTTTAATATGAAAAATAGGGAATTATACTATAAAAATGAGCTTGTAACTTTAAGAAAACGGGATAAAGAATTTTTAATTTTACTTTATGAAAATAAAAATAATATCTTAACTTATTCTATTATTGAAGAGTATATTTGGAAAGACAAATCTATGAGTATGAGTGCTTTGAAAACTTTTATAAAAGAGTTAAGACACAGATTACCAATAGAATTAATATTAAATGTTCCACAAGAGGGATATAAATTAAAATCTTTTTGATATATTCCTAAAAACTCACTAATTACTCACCTCAAACAATTAAAATTTCCTTATCTAAAATTAGGAGATTACAATGTTAAAAAAATGTTTACTAGTTGCTTCTCTTGCAAGTTTAGTTCTTGCTGGAAATGTAAAAATGAATTTAAATGCAAAATATGGTGCAAATAATTTTCACACAAAGGGTGCTGAAAAATTTGCTTCTTTAGTTAAAGATTATACAGGTGGTAGTGTTGATATTACAGTACATGCAGGTTCTTCTTTAGTAAAAGGGAATCCTTTAAAAGCTGTAAAAGATGGTACAGTTGCTATGACTGACATGTTTATACCTTTTACTTCAGGTGGGGGAAAAGTATTTGGTATCTCTGCTTTACCTTTTATTGCAACTTCATATGATGATGCTTTTAAACTTTATCAAATCTCAAAACCAGCATATGAAAAAACAGCGAAAAAATGGAATCAAAAACTTCTTTACTCTGTAACTTGGCCCGCATCTGGATTTTATTCAAATAAAAAATTAGAAACTTTGGCAGATTTCAAAGGTGTTAAAACTAGAACTTATGATAAAAACTCAGCACAGTTTGTAAATGATGCAGGGGGAAATGCAGTTGCTTTACCTTGGGGAGAGGTTTATTCAGCTCTAAGAACAGGAATGGTTAACTCTGTTATTACTTCATCTTCATCGGGAAAAGATGGTAAGTTCTGGGAAGTTTTAACTAACTTTACAAAAATAAACTATGCATACCCTTTACAGGCTGTTACTATCAACCTTGACTATTGGAATTCACTAGATTCAGCACAAAAAGATGCAATGTTAAAAGCAGCAGCAGAGATTGAAAAAGCTCAATGGGAAGCTGTAAAAGCTGAGGATAAAGATGCTCTTGATACTATGGCAAATAATGGTATGCACATCTCAGAAGCTAGTGATAAGCTAAAAAAAGAGTTAGCTATTATTGCAAATAAAATGTTAAAAGAGTATCTATCAGATGCTAATAAAGATACAAAAAAGATATTTGAAGAATATAGAAAATAATCATGAAAACTTTTTATAATACAGTAAATAAGCTCTCTCTTTGGGGAGCTTATCTGTCATCACTTTTATTAGTATCTTTGGTTTTATTGATTTTGACTGAGATATTTATTAGATATTTTTTTGATATGTCTACAATGATTGCAGATGAATATAGCGGATATCTATATTTAGCTTCAATTTTTTTAGGTTTAGCATATACCTTTAAAGAAGATGCACATATTAGAATCAATATTATAACTTCTAAAATGTCAAAAAAAGCAAATAGGTTTATTGATGTATTTGCTGGCTTAATCACAATTGTTGTTTTAACTTTTGCTTTTTATAGAACTATTTTATTTACCTATGATTCTTATGAAATGGAAATGGTATCAGAATCAGTATCAGAAACCCCTCTTTATTTAACACAGTTAGTTATGCCTTTAGGAATTGCCTTATTTATATTGACTGTTTTAGTTTTTGTATTAAAAGGAATAAAAAATGATATCTGATCCATTAGTTTTATCAATTGTTATAATTTTTATTATGTTTACATTTTTGTTATCTTCAATCTGGATTGGAGTTTCATTGTTATTGACAGGGATAGTAGGTATGTTGATATTTGATCACAATCTACCACCTGTTATCTCAATATATGACAAAATAGGGGACTTGTTGGCATCATCTGTATATGATTCACTAAATTCTTGGTCACTAGCAGCTCTTCCTATGTTTATTTTAATGGGGGAGATATTATATAAATCATCTATTTCAACTAGATTGCTAAATGGTTTAATGCCTTGGTTAAATTTTATTCCAGGAAAACTACTTCATGTAAATGTAGCAGCTTGTTCACTTTTTGCTGCAATTTCTGGTTCAAGTGCAGCTACAACAGCAACTGTTGGGAAAATCACCTTAGATGAACTTAAAAAAAGGGGATATTCAAAATCTTTAGCTTTAGGTTCACTTGCAGGAAGTGGTACTTTAGGGTTTTTGATTCCTCCATCACTTATAATGATTATTTATGGAGTTTTATCAGATGTTTCTATAGGAAAACTTTTTATGGCAGGGGTACTTCCTGGATTATTACTTGCTTCTTTGTACTCATTTTACATAATGATTGCTTCAAAGCTTGATAGTAGTGTTGTACCAAAAAATAAAGACAAATATACAATAGATGATTTTACCCATTCTATAAAAGATTTGTTTCCAGTATTTTTATTGATAGCTGTTGTTTTAGGTTCAATTTATGGTGGATTTGCAACCCCAACTGAGGCTGCTGCTTTAGGTGTTTTGGGTTCTATTATTCTTGCAGTTTATTTTAGAAGTTTTAGTTTTGAGATATTTAAAAATGCACTTTTGAACTCTATTAAAACTTCAGTTATGATTAGTTTTATTATAGTAGGAGCTGGATTTTTATCACAAGTTGTTGGGTTTTTAGGTATTGCTAGAGCTATTAGTGAATATATAGGAACCTTAGGTTTATCACCTTTTGTTTTAATATTAATCATTGGTATTATGTATGTATTTTTAGGAATGATTTTAGATGGTATTTCTATTGTTGTTATGACTTTACCTATTGTTTTACCTATTATTGTTTTAGCAGGATTTGACCCTTTATGGTTTGGTATATTTTTAGTATTTATGGTTGAGTTATCACAAATCACACCTCCTGTTGGTTTTTCTTTATTTGTTATACAAAGTATAAGTGGTGAAAAAATAGAGTATATATTAAAAGCAACCTTACCATTTTTTATTTTGATGATTGTTGCAGTTGTTTTAATTACAGCTTTTCCTGAAATAGTTGACTATTTACCTAAATATATGACTGCAAAATAACTTATAGATAGAGAATATTATGAGTATAAAATTAAACTGTGATATGGGCGAGAGTTTCGGTATTTGGAAGATGGGATCAGATGATAAGATTATGCCTTATATTGATATGGCAAATCTTGCTTGTGGTTTCCATGCAGGGGATGCTCTTACTATGAAAAAATCTGTAGCCTTAGCCAAAAAAAATAAAGTAAGTATTGGGGCTCACCCTGGATATCAAGATTTAGTTGGGTTTGGAAGACGAAGTATAACTTGTACTAAAGAGGAGATAAGTTCAATAGTTTTGTATCAAATAGCAGCATTGAGTGGATTTTGTGCGGCACAAGAAAGTAATATATCTTACGTGAAACCACATGGTGCTTTATATAATGATATGATGAAAGATGAAGATATATTTAGAGCAATTTTAAGTGCAGTTTCATCTTTTGATAAGAATATAAATCTTATGATTCTATCAAGTTCAAAAAACAAAGAGTATGAAACTATTGCAAAAGAGTGTGGTATAGATTTACTTTATGAAGTGTTTGCAGATAGAAACTATAATGATGATGGGTCTTTAGTTTCAAGAGTAGAAACAAATGCTGTAATACATGATGAAAAAGAAGTTATAAATAGAGTTATAACTTTAAAACAGAATGGTTTTTTATATAGTATTAGTGGGGAAAAACTATTTTTGAAAACTGATACAATATGTGTACATGGTGACAATGAAAAAGCTTTGGATTTTATAAAGATACTTAGAAAGGCAATATAGATGGTATTTAAAATAGCTTCAGTTGATTCTTTAATTATCTACTTTGGCAATGAGATAAGTGAAAAAATAGCCCAAGATGTAAAAAAAGCATATTTATGTTTAAAGGGTTTGAATATTGAAGGTTTAGTAGAGATTATCCCTTCGTACACTTCTATATTTATCTCATATGATGTTTTAAAATATGATTACGCCACCATAAAAGAGCTTTTGAAAAGTAGTATCCATTTGGACTATGATGATAATTCAAAAGAGAATATTATCAATATAGATGTTTATTATGGAGAAGAGGTGGGTTTAGATTTAGAGTATATGAGTGATAAAACAAAACTTACTATTGATGAGATAATAGAAATACACTCAAGCAAGTTATATGATGTATATGCTATTGGATTTTTACCTGGTTTTGCTTATCTTGCAAGTGTTGATGAAAGAATCGCACTTCCTCGATTAGCAAGTCCTAGAAAACAAATACCTAAAGGTTCTGTTGCTATTGCCGATACACAAACAGCAGTTTATCCCCAAAGTTCCCCTGGTGGTTGGAATATAATAGGAAGAACAACAATGGAATTATTTGATAAAAAGTTAGAAAAGTTATCTCCACTTAGTGTTGGTGACAAAGTAAAGTTTAATCCAATATCAAAAGAGAAATATCTAGCTCAAGGTGGGATAATATGAGTTTAGAAATAATAAATAATCCAATTTTAGCAACTATACAAGACCTAGGAAGATACTCTTATTCTCATATTGGTGTTACAAATTCAGGTGTAATGGATGAGTATGCTTATTTTTATGCAAATAAGATGTTATCAAACCCTTTTAATACAAATACTATAGAAATATCTTTTTCAAATGTAATTTTTAAAGCTCATTTAGATACACAAATAGCAATTACAGGAGCTATTTGTGAAGTTTTTATAAATGATATTCCTAAAGAATGTTGGCACACTTATCATGTAAAAAGTGGTGATATAATTAAAATAGGGAAAATAATAGAAGGTGCAAGAGTTTATTTATGTGTTAAAGATGGCTTTGATATTAAAAAAGAGTTCGGAAGTAATAGTACAACTCTAAAAGAGAATCTTGGTGGAATAGATGGTCAAAAGTTAAAAAAAGGAGATATTTTACCTTATAAAGCTTTTCCTAAAGTTCATAATAAAAGATTAAAAAAAGAGTATATCCCAATATATGAAGATGAGTTAACATTAAGAGTAATTCTTTCATATCAAGAAGAGAACTTCTCAAAAGAAGAACAAGACAAGTTTTTTTCAAATACATATACAATAACAAATGAGTTTAATAGAATGGGATGTAAATTAAATGGGGAACCAATAGTTTGTGATATAAACGGAATAATATCAGAAGGTATTAGTTTTGGTGCTATCCAAATACCAAGTGATGGACAACCAATTATATTATTAAAAGATAGACAGACTATTGGGGGTTACCCTAAGATTGGAAGTGTTTTTAGTGTAGATTGTTTTAAATTAGCTCAAATGAAAATAGGTAGTAAAGTCAGATTTGAAGAGATAGATATTAATAGTGCACAAGAAAGACTAAGAAAATTTTATTCTATTTTTTCTTAGTCTCTTGAATTTTTTTTATAAGAGAATCAATTGATTCATGAAAAGAAGAGTCTTTTTTTACTTGCATAATTGAGTAGTCAAATGTTGGCTTTATCATAATCCCTGAATTACTTTTTAGTGTCGTGTTATACAATAAACTTGAGATAGTACTCATTATTATTTCAAGTTGATTTAAATCAGCTTCATCTACAGTTATTATGAATTTATTAGTTAAATATCTAGATATCTCAAAGTTTAAATTCTCTTCTTTAAATTTTTTTTGAAGATAAGTTGCAATATAAATAAGCAAATTATTTGAAATAAGTTTATTATATGTTTTCATAATATATTCATAGTCTGCAGCATCTATTAAAATAACTAAAGCATCTTTTTTAAAGTTTGCTTTTTTTGAAAGATATTTATGATAAAGCCATTTTTTATTATGTACTTTTGTTAAATAATCTTTGTAGACATTGTCTGTAATATTTTGTAATTCAGATTGTAATATTTTTATTTTTGAATATAGGTTTTTTAAGAGTAGAGTATTTTGATTTTTTATCGCTTCTTGGGCTTCAAGTGTTAAGGATGCTGCTGAATCAATTGTTTTTACTGCTTCATTAACGTAATCATTTATAGTATTAAATTCAAGAAGAATCAATTCACTTAATTCTTTTTCAAAAGATTCACTATCTATATCTATTTCAACATTTTTTGCATGTTTATCAAAACATTGAAAATAGTTTGATGGTAGAATTATTTCATTAGAAAGAAGTTCATTTACTGTAGAGTTGGTAATTTCTTTTAATTTAGTTTTCATCTTTTTTTCCAATTATTTGATCTATTTTTTCTGGTTTTCCTATATAATATCCTTGAGAATAATCTATATCTAAAGATTTTACATATCTTAATATTTTTAAATCACTAACAAATTCTGCAACAACTTTTATATTTTGTTCTTTGCAAAATAAAACGATACTTTTTACAAGATTGTAATATATATCTTCATCTATTTTTTTTATAAGGCTTCCATCTAATTTTATATAATCAGTATTAATATTTAAAATATGCTCATAATTAGAAAATCCACTTCCAAAGTCATCTATTGCAATTTGTACGTCATATGTTTTTAAATCATTAATAAAATCATTAACTAAATAAAAATTGTTGATTTTTTTACTTTCAAGTATTTCAATTGTTAAATATGATCCTATATCTGTGTTTTTGATGTTATTGATTATCAAACTTTTCATTGATGGATTTAAAATATCATTGTAATCAAGATTGATACTTACTTGGATTTTATATTTTTTAATATAATCAATAACTTTTAGGATTAATATTTCCATTAATTTATTAAAAAGTCTATACTTCCTAGCTTTTCCTATAAATACTTGTGGCATAATTATATTTCCATTAGTATCATAAATTCTCATTAATGCTTCATATTTAGTTATTTCGGATGTTTTATTATTTTGTATTGGCTGAAAAAATGGTTCTACGGTTTTTTCTTTAATATTTCTATGAAGAGCTGCTAATAATTCTTCATTTAAAAAATGATTTTTATAAAGATTTGAATCATAATACATAAAATTTATATAATTTAATTTTGCATTATGTAATGCTTTTTCAGCATAAACTTGTAAATCCTTGTCGATACCTTTTGAACAGCCTATTGTAACATCTATATCTATTTTGATATCATTATTTAATAATAAAAATTGAGTAGTTACAATATTATTAAAAATAATATTTTTCACTTCTATAATTTCCATCTCATTTAATTCTTCAAAAATTGTTATAGTAAAAACATCAACATGAGTATTTTTTATTTCAATACAAAGACGTCTTTCTAAGCTAAGAAGTATTTGATTTTTTATATCATTTTTAATAAGTTTAAAAAGCTGAGCAAGTATATAATTTCCATTTTCAAAGCCGTAGACAGCATTAATATCTTTCATATAAAGAATATCAACTATGTAGATAGTTTTAGTGTAATTTTTATAAAAGTATCTACATAAGCTCTGAAATAAGGACATCCCCAACCTTTTTTAATTATGTGTGGGCTCAGTATATATAATTTAATCTTAAGAATTGTCTAGAAGAATGCTAAAAAAATAAGAATTTATAAAAAAATTAATTTTTTCTTATATATAGATATACAAAGTGTATAACTTGCATCTTTTTAATGTTATTTAGTTACAATCACGGATTATTTTAAAGGTATAAATTGAAAGAAATTAATATAAAAGACTTAAATATTAAAGTTAATATAATAGAAATTTTAAATGCAGTTTCACAGAAGAAAAAAATTGAAATTGAAATTGATGGCAAATTACATTTAGATGATAATAATGAATCAAATAATCCTATAATTTTTAAATTAGATGATTATGAAAAATTCCCATCGATTTTGGATACAAACTCATTAGCAAATAATATATTTAAAAATTATAAACCATCTATTAATGGGAGCATTTGCTCTTTGATACCTCTTGGTGCATGGCAAGAAATAATTTTTTTGAATCAAACAAAAATGCTCTATTTTGATCATCAAACAGATGGTGTTGAATTATTTGAAAATAAAGAGTTAGAAAACTTAGGTTGGAATGCAGTTGCCTGTGATATTTCTTATAGAGAAATTTCTGATTTTATAGAGTCCAATTGTAACGGTGTTTTGGTATATTATGATAATGAAGTTCAATTTAATGGTTTTGTAATTGTTGATGATATTGAGGATACAAAAATTAAAGTTAAAGATTTTATTATTAAAAATATAAAAGAAAAAATTGAAGAAGAATTAATAGATATAGAAGCTGATGATGTTATTGAAGCATTAGAATTTTTTGAGATAAAGGTATAATGTGGAAGATCTGATTAGAAACGGTGGGTATTTAGCATATCTAATATTATTCTTGTATTCTTTTGGTGGTGGCTTTGTAGGACTTGTTATTGCAGGTGTTTTATCATATTCCGGAGATTTAAATATTGTTGTTACGATGATTGTTGCAGGAACATCAAACTTTATAGGTGATCAATTTTTATTTTATATGGCACGAACAAATAAAATATATGCAAAAGATACCATGAAAAAATATGGAAGAAAAGTTGCTTTAGCACATTTATTAATGCGTAAATATGGCTCACCAGTTGTTTTTATTCAAAAATATATTTATGGAATAAAGACTTTAATACCACTTGCTATGGGACTTACTAAGTATTCTTTTAAAAAATTCACGATTTACAATGTATTAGCTACAACAATTTGGGCAATAGTTATTGGATATGGAAGTTATATGTTAGGCGAAATTATTCTTACATATGCAGAAGAATATAAATATTATGGAATAGGGTTTATTTTAGCTATTGTATTAGGGACTTCTTATTATTTTAGAAAAATATAATTAGTTTTATCATAAAAAAGGTAGAATATTAGTAATAAATCAAGGTGATACTTTTGAAAATTGATGAATCAAACATAAGTAAATTTAATTTTATTACAATATTACTACTAGTTATATTTTTTGCAGTTGCTATTATATACTCTTCTTATAGTTCAAAAGAAAAAAGTTTTGAAGAACTTAAAAATAAATTACAAACAAAATTTATAGAAGATAAAAAGAAACTCTCAAAAGAGAATGTTTTAACCATACATAAATTTTTAAAATCTAATGCAAATAGTCAAAGATTAACTTTAAGTGAAAAAAAAGAGTACATTCTTAATATGTATAAAGAGTTGAATAAAGATAATCCATATGAATATTACTTTGTTTTTGACTTAATTAAAGATAATAATGAATATGTGCAAAAAATTTTACTGCATCCTCTTGTGCCTTTTGGAAAAGTATTAGATAAAAATGTCAAAGACTTAGATGGTAATTTATATGTTCAAAATATCAAGAAGATGTTTTAAAAAATGGAAGCACATTTTTAGACTATTCATTTGTTCATCCTAAAACAAAAAAAGAAAAATATAAAAAAGCTTTTATTTTATTAGATAAAGAGTTTAATTGGATTATTGGTAGTGGTTTTTTCATGAGTGATATAAATTCACAATTGATTAAAATTGAGAATAGTTTAAAAAAGAATATTCAAAAAGAGCTAAAAAGAGATATTGCAATAGCTTTAATTTTTTTAATAGTTTTAATTTTACTGGTACTTTTGGTTAATCGTATAACTTCAAAAACAATTAATAAATTTAAAAAAGAAGTAGAAAATTCAGATGATTATTTAAAACAATATTTGTCAATCATAGAAAAAAGTAATATAGTTTCTAAAACTGACCTAGAGGGTAATATTATATATGTAAGTGATAGTTTTTGTGATATAACAGGTTATTCAAAAAATGAACTTTTAGGAAAAACACATGCCCTTTTAAGACACCCTGAAACCACTAATGATTTTTTTGATAATATGTGGCACTTAATAAAATCAAAACATACTTTTAAATCTTTAGTTCGAAATATAACAAAAGATAAAAATACAATTTATTTAAATACTACAATCTCTCCAATATTAGATAAAAATGGCGAAATAGTTGAGTTTATTGCTCACAGATTTGATATAACAAAAGAGACTTTGTTACAAAAAGAATTAGAAAAACAAAATAAGGAATTAATAAAATCACAAGACATTTTGAAAGAGGCTCAAAGAATAGCACATATTGGGAATTGGGAGTATGATTTTAATAGCAATTTAATTACATTTTCAGATGAATCTAGTAAAATATTTTCACTTGAAAATAATAAAAAAACTATACATATTAACGATTTTAAGAAAATATTTTTTCCTGAAGATTTAATAAAAATAGAAGAAATTTTTAATAAATCATTTGATGAAAAAACAAAATTTTATAACGAGTACAGAATTATTAGATCTGATGGAAAAATTTCTTATGTTGAAATAAATGGTATTCATCAATATGATAATAAAGGTACTCCGATTCGAACCCTATGTACAGTACATGATGTATCTCAAAAAAATAAAGCTCAAAAAGAATTGCAAGAAAAAGATTTAATGTTATTACAACAATCAAAAATGGCTTCCATGGGTGAAATGCTCTCAAATATTGCTCATCAGTGGAGACAACCTTTAAGTGTAATTAGTACTGCTGCAACAGGAGCAAAAGTCTTAAAAAAAATAGGGAAGTATAATGATAAAGAATTTGATGAAACAATGACAATGATAAATAATTCAGTACAATATTTATCAAAAACAATTGACGATTTTAGAAACTTTTTTAAGCCAAATGAAAATAAAAGCGATTTTAAAATAGTTGATACTATTTCCAAAACATTAGAATTACTCTCTCCACAATTTAAAGCAAAAGATATTTTGATTATTAAAAAGATAGAAAATTTCCAAATTTTTGCTATGGAAAATGAACTGTTACAAGTATTGATAAATATTATGAATAATGCAAGAGATCAACTTTTAAAAAAGAATTTAGAAAATAGGATTATTTTTATTGATACTTATTCTTCTGCTGATAATTTATTTATTAAGATAAAAGATACGGGGAATGGAATTCCTGAAAATATTATAAATAGAATTTTTGAACCATATTTTACTACTAAACATAAATCAGAAGGTACCGGTATTGGACTATATATGTGCGAAGAGATAATTGTTAAGCATATGAAAGGTACAATCTACGCAAGAAACTGTTCTGGACAATATGAAGATTATACTTATACTGGTGCAGAATTTGTAATTAAACTACCAAAAGAAGGCTAAAAAATAAAACAATTTAATACTTTAAATCTTGGAAAAGATTTTTTAAAAAATATTGATTCTTTAGGATTTAAACAAATGACTGATATTCAGTCACTTTGTTTAGATGATATTTTAAAGAATAAAGATGTAGTTGCACAAGCAAAAACAGGTTCTGGAAAAACAGTTGCCTTTAGTATTCCAATTGTAAATAAACTAAATGTAAAAAATTTTAGAATACAATCAATAGTACTTGCTCCGACAAGAGAGTTAGCAAATCAAATAGCAATTGAGATTAGAAAACTATCTAGACATATTCATAATGTAAAAGTTTTGACTTTGTGTGGAGGAGTTCCTTTTAAACCTCAGGTTGCATCTTTAAGACATGGAGCGCATATTCTCGTGGCAACTCCAGGAAGAATGCTTCAACATATACACGAAACAAAAGTTGATTTATCTAGCGTTAACTTGTTAGTTTTAGATGAAGCAGATAAAATGATTGATATGGGCTTTTATGATGATATTTTAAAAGTAATAGAAAATATTCCGAAACAAAGACAAACACTTCTTTTCTCTGCTACTTATGAGCCAAATATTGAAACTTTATCAAAAGCAATTTTAGATAAACCAATTTTTGTAGAAACACAAAGTGTTCATGAAAATGAGGTTATAAACCAAAAATTTTATGAGCTTAGAGAAGAAAATAAAACATCTTTTATTCCTGCTTTAATATCTTCAAATGGAGCAAAATCAGTATTGATTTTTTGTAATACAAAAATAAAATGTGATGAATTAAGTGATGATTTAATTGATTTAGGATTGGATGTTTTAACACTTCATTCTGATTTAGAACAAAGAGATAGAGATGAAACAATAATTCTATTTTCAAATAAATCATATCCTATATTAGTTGCAACTGATGTTGCTTCAAGAGGCTTGCATATTGACGATATTGACTTAGTAATAAATTACGATATGGCTAGAGATGAAATGGTTCATACTCATAGAATAGGGCGTACAGCACGTGCTGGAAAAAATGGATTAGCTGTTAGTTTATGTACTTTAGAAGATGATAGTAGATTAGATTTAATAAAAGAAAAATTTGAAGATGTTTCTTTTGATAAATTAGAAGAAGTTGTAGATGATTTATCTTACAAAATAGATGCAGATTTTAGATCAGTTTTTATATTTGCTGGTAAAAAACAAAAGCTTAGAGCAGGGGATATTTTAGGTGCCCTTACAGCGGGTGTTGGAATTGATAAAAATGATATAGGGAAAATTGATATTTTAGATTTTGTTTCTTATGTCGCTGTAAAAAAAGAAGTTATAAAAAAAGCAGTTTCTGGTTTAGAGCGTGGAAAGATAAAAGGCAAGTACTTTAAAGTATATGAAAAGTAATTAAAGGTAATATTTCACAAATTTTAATAAGAATAATTCATTATTCTCTTTAGGATTTTGCTACTTTTAGTTGGATTTACTCCAAGGTTAAAAAGTAGTTTAAAAATTTATGGTCCCCTCTAATGGGACATTAAAAGGAAACAATATGGCAACAGCCTCAGCTAGACATTTACTTGTTGAAAATGAAGAATTATGTGTAGAATTAAAAAATAGAATTGCAAATGGAGAAGATTTTGCAGACTTAGCAAAAGAGTACTCTCAATGTCCATCAGGAGCACAAGGTGGAGATTTAGGTAACTTTTCTCAAGGTCAAATGGTTCCAGAATTTGATGCAGTTGTCTTCAATGAAGCTATTAACGTAGTTCATGGACCAGTTCAAACTCAATTTGGGTATCACTTATTAGAAACTACTTCAAGAGAAGACTAATCTAAAAAATTTAGACTCCTTATAAGAAAACTAAATTATAATGTTTTCTTATAAAAGGAGTTCTTTATGAAATTTTCTTTTCTAGTTCTTCTTTTTCTACTTCTTCATCCCATAAAACTGAAACTCCATACTCTTTATCTGTAATCACGTATTTAAAATATTCACCAGTTCCACGTCTACCATGAAGTCTAATTATAGTTTGACCATCTTGTAATAGTTTCTTCATCTCATATTCAGAGAAGGAACGTTTATTCCATTTTAAAAATGCATTTGAATAGACTCTAAAAGTACAAGTTGAATCAGCTGTAAAAACATATTGTTCACTTTCATCGTACTCTTTTTTTGAATTTTCACAAGAATAAAGTTTGATTTGTTTACCTTGTGCAGTCATTTTTTTTGAAATAACTTTACCTTCACAATATGGGCATTTGCCTAAAATACTCATTATAAAACCTTTTTTGTTTTTATTAATGGTATTTTAGTAAATATTTTTTATTAGAGTAAAAAATATTTCAATTTGCAATATTTAGTTATTAAATACTTCAAAAAGTATTTTTCTTAAATCCTCTTTCATTTGCTCATTCATATTTTTTTTATTTGAGTAGATATAAAATGGAACTGTATTTAGCATTGATTGTTTTAATCTTTTTCGTAGAGTTGAAATTTCATCGATACTAATTAAATTTCCCCCATCATAGAAAGAAAAATCTTTCTCAATTCCGAGTTTAAAAGAGACTATTTGGTATGTGAAAAAAAGTGTATTATCTTCGTTTTCCCATTTATTAACAAAGTTGTCAAGTTTTTCTTGAAGTACTTTTTCTCTTTGTTGTGTTATATTTCCAAAACTTTCTCTAAATTGGTATCTTTGAACTGTTGTAAAATCTAATACTTTATAAAATTCATTTAAATTTTTCCAAGGACTTCTAAAATATCTTTTTCCAAAAAGAACTTCTTCAAAACAGTAGATGTATTTTTTATCTTCGTGGCTTAATTCTTCTTTTCTTTTTATCTGAAAATATTCTTCTTTAAATAGAGAAATTAGCCAATTCTCATCAAGTTGAGATATTGTATCGAGTCTATTTTCTATATCTTTATGTTCTGCAAAATTCCAAAGCATGGAAATAGAATTAGAAAGTTTATCAGTCTCTTTTTCATTTTCGAAATATTTTTTAGATAGATAACGAACTACGTTTTCTAAGATGGCATCTGTTTTTGCAATACCATGATTAAAGATTACTTTTTTGTATAGGTTGAATTGCATTTCAAGCATATGTTCAATGTCAATCAAACACATGTCAAAATAGCTTAAATGGTATTTCCCCTTTTCTTCGACTAATACTGCTTGTTTTGTAATTCTAATATGGTCATTTGGTCCTGTTATATAACCACTTGCTAACATATCTCTATTGATGTAATCAAGTCTATCTGCATCTACTGTACTATCAATTACTTTATGTAAAACAGAAAAATCAAAGCCTTTATATATTTTGTTCTGTAAGATTTTCAAAGATAATATTTTGATAAGTTTTATTAAGTCTTTTTCTTCATTTTCTTTAATTAAATCAAAAATTTCATATTCAAAAAGAATTATTAGAAGTTGTTTTCCAATTGCTTCATGAAGTACTTCTTTAGAGTTTTCTGTTATCTCTTCATAGATAGTGAGAAATTTTAATTCTTTTTTTGTTAATTCATCTTTTAATTTTATGTCATTATAGATTTTTTTAAGTGCATATTCTACTTGATGTGAAAAAGGGAGGTGACCAACATCATGTAAAAGCCCAACTAATCTAATAGTTTGTAAAAGAATAGTGTAAATAACTCTATCTTTTTTATTTTTTGTTGGGATTGTAAATTGGTATAAAGCTTTATTATCAAAGTAAGCTAAATCATCAAGATTGATGTTTAGTTTTTCTTCTTTGATTATAGATTTAACAGCTTTTTTCAAATCCTTTAAAAAAGAGTTTTTTGTCTCTTTATGCGCATTAAGCAGAGCATTTTTAAAAATATACGAACTTAAATGCATAGTTCCTAAAGAGTGTATAAATCTTTTAGTGGTAATTGATGGATATGAAAAGTATGCTAAAGCATTTTGTGTGATAAATTGTAATCTATTCAGTATCTTTGTTTGAAGAATTTTATCTTCAAGTTTTGTATATTGAATATGATTATAAATAGTGTCATTTATTAATCTACTTTGGATTATCTTTTCCTTTCGAATATTCTTTCTGTAAACTCTGCAAATTTACCACGAACCGCTTTTTCAAGTTCAATTGCAAACATATTTATTTCAGGATGTTTATTTCTAGTTTGTTTAAGCAATGATGTCAATCCATTGTTGTATTTATTTAAGTACAAGTTATCTATTTGTCTATTTGATCCAATAACAATTGCCATACAAGATTCATCAAGCCTACTTAAGAGTAGCTGGGTTGTTTTTTCAGAACTATTTTGCCATTCATCCATAATAACAATTGCTTCAGATAGTGTTCTACCTCTAGCTTCTCCTGGCCATAAAGTTTCAATACAATATTTAGATGTAAGTTCAGAAATTTTTGATTCAATAGACTCTTTATTCTCTTTATTTTCACTTTTCTTTAAATGCTTTTTAGCAATAAATTCTAAAGTATCTTGTAGTGCCATATTATAGATTCTAAATTTTTCATCATTTCCTGCTAAATAACCTACATCTGCACCACGATCTAGTGATTCAATAGAGTTTCTAACATAAACTATTTTATCATAATGTCCCAAGTCAATTAGTCTCATAGCTGCTGTGATTGACATCAAAGTTTTACCTGAACCAGCTTTTGCATCAATTACTATTAATTCAAACATATCCGATAAAATTGCTTTCATAAAGAGTTTTTGTTTTAAGTTTGCAGGTTTTACTTGCAAAGATTTAAAATCTGAATCATTTAAAATATTTATTCTTTCATTAATTATTACAGAATATGCTTTGTTCCCATCTTCACTTTCAAAAGCATAACAAAAATTTTCATAAGAGTACTCTTCATCAAATTTTTTTATATCAGAGCCATCAAGTGAATTAAACCTTGAAGAATCTAGATTTATATATTTTACAAATTCAAATTTTGGAACTGTAGATTTATCATCATGAAGTGTTTCTGCTTTTATACCTTTAAAAAGAGCAAAAGTTCTAGCATAGACATCTAAAGATAAAAATACAGTCTGTATTCCTTTGTAATAGTCTTGTGCAATTGCAGCAACTTCAATTATTCTTTTGTCATTACTTTCACTCAAATGAACTTGTTCTATTTCTGATTCATATTTATCTTTTGAAATAATATGAAGGGTCATTTCATCATTATAAAGTTTTACAACTTTAAAGCCTGTCTTGTAGTCAATTTCTTTTATTTTCATTTTTGCTAGTAGCCGTGCAAACTCTCTAGAATAATAACCTAACTCATTTGTTAGTTTCTTTTTATCCTCTAATTCTAATAAAACTGTTTCTGGTATAACGATGTTGTTAGTGCTATTGTCAGATATTCTACTTAAGTTTTGCACATTTTGTAAAATGATATTCGTATCTAATACATATACTTTTTCTTTCATAAAAATATTATAACATTTAATGGCGACAAGTCAATAACAAAATGTATATTATTTATAAAGTAGGAGAATAAAAAAAATAGTCTTTAAAAGTATATATTTTCTTGTTTTTTTCTATAATCAATTTAAATTTCCAGAAACCATAGTACAAAAGTCTAAATTTGCCATTATATTCATTTTTATTTCTTTCTATTAATGTAGTTTCATATTTCATTTTTTCTGTTTCATTGATATTTATAATTCTATTAAAGATTACCTTCACATTTTTTATTTTTATTTTTTTTAAATCATCAGTTAGAAAAACCACATTTATATTTTCATAATCATCATTTTTAGGTTTTTTAAAAAAGATATATATATCATTATTTTCTATTTTTATAATATTACTATATCTTGTAGTATAAGGTATATCTATATTTGCAAGAGAAATTGATAATAATATTATAAATATTAAAATTTTTGTTTTCAAAATAAATCTTTAATTATAGGATTTTTCATCAATTTCTCTTTTTATTAATTCATTACAAAAGTAGTAAAAAGAATTTCTTTTACAATATTTTTTGATACCTTATCATCAACTTTTATAATTTGATTTATATTTGTATTTATTTCTTTTAAGAGGTCTTCTTTTAAAAGATTTTGTCCACCTAAAGTTAGAAGTTCTTCACTCTTTCTAGCACTAATTAAAGATATGACTATATCTGCTATTTCTGCTTGATTATTTTCAAGGATTTGTTCGATTGAAGGTTCAGTACTTTTTACAGTAAAAGATAATTTCATTAGTTTTAACCTTCCATCTTTATTAATAATATTTAATATTAAATCATTAACATCTGCATAATAAGTCATTTCTTTACTTGAAATAGTGGCTTGCTTTTCTTCTTTTTCTAAATTATTGGATAAAAGGTTATTACTATAAATTAAATATGTTCCAGCACTCAAAGAACTTATTAAAATGAAGATTAATATACTAAGTATAATTATTAATAGTTTGTTCTTCAAAATCTAATCTTTTAAAAGGACTTGATAGAGTGTTTTTAGCGCAATATCAGCAATATTCTGAGATACCCCAATATGAAAAGATATTTTTGATGGACTCATATCAAACATTTCAAAAGATATATTATTTTCTTTTAATGCAGATAGAGCATCAACTATTGCAAAAGTATTGTGTTTAAGTCCAATACCTACTAAAGTTATAACAGAAAGGTTATATGTTACATATATATTATTTGTATCTAATCTTCTTTCAATATCTCTTCTTAGATTGTTAATTTTACCTTTTAAGTCTTCTTGATCTGTTAGTACTGAAATATCATCTTTGTCTGTAGGATAATGATGAGTATGGATATTATACTCTTCAAAAATTTTTAAAAGTTCTGCTGTGAAACCTATTTCATCACCTAACATATCTTTTTGAATATGAATAGCAGCCATATTATCAAGTTTTGCTATACCAACTAAGTCTTCCATTGGTACTCTTTCATTTAGTATTAGAGTACCTTCTCTTTCGGGATTATTTGTATTTCTAATACTAATTGGTATTTTCCCTTTTTTACAATTTAGCATTGCATTAAAGTGAAATACGTTAAAACCTTTTGAGCTTAATAATCGTAACTCTTTAAAAGTCAATCTTGGTATAACATTCGAATTTTTTATTATTCTTGGATCTACTTCATAAACACCATCTGTATCAGTCCAATTTTCATAAATATCAGCATCTAAAGCATATGCCAACTCCCCACCTGTTAAGTCAGAACCACCTCTACTCATTACTGCAATTTCATCTTTATCTGTAATTCCATAAAATCCAGGGACCATAAATATTTCATCTTTTTCAAAAATAAATTTATTTTTAATATTCTCATATGTTATTGTTTTAATCTTAGCATCACAAAAATTTTCATCAAGAATAAAACCAAACTCTTCAGGTAAAAGAAGTTTGATATTTAAACCACTATTTTTCATAAATTGAGTTATTACCTTTGCGTTGTAATGTTCTCCTCTTGATAAAAAAAAGGCTTGTCGTTTTTCATTTTTTAAATAGTTATTGTTTAAATCTTCTATAAGATTTTCAATAATTAATTTACCATCAATTTTTAACTCTTTACATAAAGTTTCAAATTTTTTTATAACAACTTCTATACTTTTTTCAGCATTTATATAAATTTTTTGTTCATTAAAATGATTTCCATTACTTGCTATATTTAGTAAGTGATCTGTAATTTTTTCATTAAATGTTTCATCTCTCCCCGGAGCTGATACCACAATAACTTTTCTTTTTTCATCACTTTTAATTATTTTCAATACTTTTTTTATTTGAGTTGAATCTTTTACTGAACTTCCACCGAATTTACATACTTTTATGTTCAATTTAATCCTTTTTTTTTATCTTATGATACTGGAGTAAAATCTTTCAAACATAAAAAATCAGCTCTATTTGATTTTGCTCCAAATGGTTTTTCTGGTTTATTTTCAACAGAATTAAATACAAAAAATGCATTTGTTCTACTATTTGGAGAAATATTATCTGGACTTCCATGCATAGTATTTCCATCATGAATAACCAATGTTCCAGCTTTTCCATATGCTCCTACTAATTCAGAATCTTTTACTAATTCTTTTATAGCTTCTACACTTGGTACTCCATATTCTTGTTTTCTTAATGATTTTTTATAATTGTTTTCTGGAGTTTGCCCTTTACAAGAAACATATTTTTTATGACTTTTTGGAATAACATATAAAGGTCCATTAAATTCTGTATTATCTGTTAGCATAATCCATGCCGTTAAACATCTACATCTAGGAAGTCCATCCTCCGTATGCCATGTTTCAAAATCACTATGCCAAGGGAATGATTTTCCTTTGTATGCAGGCTTTACATTTATTCTACTATGATGAATATAGATATCGCTTCCTAAAATTTGTTTTGCTTTATCAAGGATTCTTGAATCTCTTGATATTTTGTCAAATAGAGCACTGAAAATATGCTGATTAAAGACGGTTCTTATTTCATTACTATCAGGTTCATAAATAAACTCTTCATTTTGGGATAATTCATGATTTGAAGCCATATATTCTAATTCTGATAACATCTCTTTTGTTTCATATTCACTAAATGCATTAGGAAAAATAATAAAACCATTTTCTTCGTACTCTTTTCTTGAAATATTATCTAGAGAGTCTTCTCCTACGGCTTTGTTACTATATACAGTTTTATCTACTCTTTCTATAACTTGTTCTTTTTCTTTTCTTGATGGGTATAGGTCTTGCATTAATTATCTCCTTGTATTCTAATTTTATTTTTCACAATCAATTTTTCATCTATATAAAAAGCTAGCAATCTCATTTGAGTTTTACTTCTTTTATTAGATTATTATCATTGAAAAGATATAAAGTATTCTTTTCTATTAAAAGTCTATCTGTGAAAAAAGATTTAATATCCTTGTTTTTTTTAAAGAATAAATCAATAGATTTTTTCGCAATATTAAAAGAAGAATCTACACTTAATTCTAAGATTAATGAATTGTCGTTTAAAACTATTTTCTGGTTTATTATCTTAAATCGTTTAAAACAATACATGAATTTTAAAAATTCAAGTTTCATTTCTCTAGAGATTTTAAGATAGTTTTCTACATATATGTATTTCATTTGATTCACCCATTATTTTAATAGACCTTTTTATTTTTAAATATATTTATTCTTCTAAAGGATAAACTCCATTTTCATCATGATTCTCAGTCCCTTTTATTGGAGGATTAAAAACGCATATCATTCTCATATCTTTTGTTCCGCCATAAAGATTATGATCATCATGCTTGTTTAATGCATACATTACACCATCATATAATTCATGTATTTCGCCTGTTGCCAAATCTTCAATTTTTCCATCTCCACCCACACAATAGACTGCTTCTAAATGATTTTGGTAATGAATATGTGTTTTTGTATTTGCTTTTATTATAGTTTCATGAAAAGAAAATCCCATTCCATCATCTTTTAGAAGCATTCTTCTACTAACCCATTGTCCTTCTTCTGCATGAACTTCTTGTTTACTACCAATAATATTTTTAATATCTCTTACTATCATTAAAATTCCTCACTTAATTTTTGTTTTTTATCTAAAAAAAGTTTTTCAATTGCTGTTTCAAATCTATCTAATCCTTCAACTAATAAATCTTCACTAATAGTTAATGGAGGTAAAAATTTAACAACTTGTCCATCACTACCACATGTTTCACAAATAAGGTTTTCTTTAAATGCATATTCAGAAATTTGACCTGCTATTGATTTGTCATTTTTAACTTCAAAACCATAAGCTAATCCTCTACCTCTTACTACTATTGTGTATTCATCTTCATATTTTTTGGCAATTTTTTCTAATCTATTTTTTAATATATTCTCTTTATAAAAAACTGCGTTTGTTAAATCATCGTTTTGCCAATAATTTTCTAATGTAACTCTTGAAGCAACAAAAGCAAGGTTATTACCTCTAAAAGTTCCTGTATGTTCACCTGGTTTCCACTGGTCTAAATCTGCTTTAAATAATAATAAAGCCATAGGTAAGCCACCGCCAATTGATTTTGAAAGAGTTACTATATCAGGTGTTATTCCTGCAAATTCAAAAGAGAAAAACTCCCCACTTCTACCATTTCCTACTTGAATATCATCTATAATTATTAATATATCAAATTCTTTACAAATAGACTCTAGTTCTTGTAGCCACTCTTTTGAAGCAACATTGATTCCACCTTCACCTTGAATTGTTTCAAGAATAACTGCAGCAGGTAAATCAACACCACTACTTCCATCTTCGATAAATTTTCTAAAATATTTTAAAGTATTCATATCACCAAAGTAACCATCAAATGGCATAAAAGTAGCATTTGTTCTACTAATATAACTTTCATCTCTATATTCATTATTACCAGTAACTGCAAGTGATCCTTGCGATAATCCATGATACCCATTTGTAAAAGCAACAATATTACTTCTACCTTTTACTAATCTTGCTAGTTTTAAAGCTGTTTCAACTGCATTAGTACCAGTAGGTCCTGTAAATTGTAATTTATATTCAAGGTTTCTAGGTTTTAATATAGTGTCTTGAAAAGTTTGTATAAATTCTTTTTTTGCAGTAGTTGCCATATCTAGTCCGTGAACAATCCCATCACTCTTGAGATAATCTATTAGAGCCTCTTGCACATAATCATTATTATGTCCATAATTTAATGTTCCTGCTCCTGCAAAAAAATCAATATATTCTTCATCTTGCTCGTCAGTTAATATTGCACCTTTTGCTGTTCTAAAAATTGTTGGGAAACTTCTAATATATCCTCTTACTTCTGATTCTAAATTTTCAAATATTCTCATTTTTTTCCTTTAATTTAAAAGGTCCTATTTCATATAAAACCTCTTCTTCATGTTGATTAATAAAATCTTCTTTTATAAAAAAGTCCTTTTCTTCCATTTTTGTATTAAGTTTTATTGCAAACTTTTCAAAAGCCTTTATTGATGCTTTATTACTTGGAGAAACAGTAGTATGTATATAATTTAAATCAAGATTTTCCTTTCTTTTTAAGATATTAAACATTAATTTATTTGCTAATCCCTGTCCTCTAAATCTTTCATCAACAGCAACTTGCCATATAAATAATGTATTGGGTTTTTGCGGGTGTCTATATCCAGATACAAAACCTACAACTTCATCTTCTAATGTTGCAAGAGAACAAGTGTTCTTAAAATGTGTTGTTTGCAATAAATAAAGATATTCAGAATTTAAGTCAAGAACATCTGTATCCTTTATTAGTTTAAATATTTTCTTAGAAAAGTTTTTTTCAGGTACTTTTATTAGTACTTTTAATGCCGCCATTTGAATCCTTTTTGTTAGTTATTTACATAATAACAGTAATTTTTTTACTTAAAATTTGTAAATTTTTTATAAATTACTCTTTAATAATAACATTAAATACTTAATTTATGTTTAAATATTGGAAAATAGTTTCATTTTATTTACAAATATAATGTAATATATTTACATTTAATATGTAATTTTTAAACAAACTTTGGGATTTTATGTGTTGTGATTTGAATTTATAAATAATTTCTCTTTTTCATACACAGTAAAGTATATTCAAAACAATAATTTTATATAATCAAAAACTTTAAATAAAAGGTTTATTTTGGCGTTACTTGATAATAATAAAGATGTAATACCGTTAAATAGTATTGCAGAGCTTTTGACTGCAAAAGTTAGAACATTAAAAATGTATGAAGATAAAGGACTTTTCCCTCCTAAAAATGAGGTGAAAAAACTCTATTCAATAAATGATGTAAAAATGATATCTTTTGTACATTATTTAGCTAGTGTTCATAAAATTAATGCAAACGGAATTAAATATATTATAGAAATGTTAAATAATAACATGGATGAAAAAAATAGAGAAGAGTTTTTGACTTTAGTTGAAGAAAAAATGGAAAAACTATCAGGCGTTGATGTTACAGATGTTGAAGTTATGTAGTTTTTAGAGTTAAAATATTTTACGAGGTGGTTGTTTTAACTTTCTATGTTATATCTTTTAATAGGATGGTAATTTAATTTTAAAACACGCACCTTTGAAATCTACATGATCATATTCATATTCACTATTTTTTACTTCTAAAATCCCATGCATATTTTTTTCTATGATTTCTCTACACATATAAAGACCTATACCTGTACCTTGGCTTTGATGTTTAGTTGTAAAATATGGTTCAAAAACTCTGTCTATAATATCATTGGCAATTCCACCTGCATTATCTTTGATTTTAATAGTTAGAAAATCATTTTCTTTTTTAACTTTTATAAAAATCATTTTTTTGAAATATTTATTTTTTTTTAGTAGTTCATCTTTAGCATTACTTATAATATTTATTATTACTTGGATAAATTCATTTTCATAATTAGAAATATTAGTATCTTTTATATCTTTTATAATCTCAATTTCTAAATTATATAATTGCGCACTACATATAGATAATGATTTATCAATAGCTTCACTTACACTGAAATTTGTTGTTTTTTTATTTGTCTTGAAAAAATTTCTAAAATCATCAATAGTTTTTGATAAATATTGAGCAGAATCATTTATACCGGTTAATCCTTCAACTAAAAAATCATCTTTTAACATACCTAGCTCTTTTTGGAGTTTTATTCCTGTTGCTGTTGTTGTTATGGTTGATAAAGGTTGGCGCCACTGATGCGCAATATTACCAATCATCTCTCCCATTGCTGCCATTTTTGATTGTTGTGCCATAATATTTTGTTGTCTTGTATTTTCTGTTAAATGTTCATTTATTTCATTATTATATCGTACAAATTTTCTTTGAAGTATTCTAGAAAAATATATAGAAAAGGCTAAAAGTATAATAATTAATATTAATGATATTTGTATAGTTTGAATAAGATAATCTTCAAATTCTTTTTTTAGTTCTATTTTTTTCTTTATTATTGCTTTTTTTATATCATCTTCATAAAAACCTGCACCAATTATCCATGACCAATCATTTAGGCCTTTTACATAAGATATTTTTTTAATTGATTCATCGCTTCCTGGCTTTTTATTTTGAATATAAGAGTAATACCCTTCACCTTTTTTTGATATACTAACTAAATCTTTAATTACTTTTTTAGTTTCTGTAGCATCATTATTTATTATTGCACTTTTTCCTATATAGTTTTTTCTTATATGACTTAGGTAAATTGAGTCATAATTTATTATAAATATGTATCCTGTATTATTAAATCTAATCTCTTTAATGTTTCGTAGAAGTCCTTCTTGTACTTCTTTTTCAAAATCTTCAATATATTCACCTGTTCCAATAAACCAATTAAATGGTTCGAAGTTTCTTACTAAACCAATCTTTTTTCTTTGTTTATCTGGATTAATTGGATTAAACCAATACCATTCATAAAAAGACTGATCTTTTTGTTTTAAAAGTTTTGTCATATCTTGAATTATATATGAACCCTTTGCATCTTGATGAGACCAAAAATCCTTTCCTTCTAGTTCTTCGTTATGGGGGAGTAAAATATTCTTTCCACTATTTTCATATATAAAATAATAGCCTCTTCCTTTATTAAATCTTATATTTCTTAAGGCATCTATTATTAGTTTTTTTATTAGTTTTGGGTTTTGATTTTTATTATTCTCATATATTGTTTTTGCAATAACATGTGCATTTACTAAAGCATGTTTAAGTGATTTTTTTAGTTCATCTTCTGTGGAATTTTGTTCTCTCTTAATATAATTATAGACTTCGTTAACTTTTTCTTTAATTATTATTTTATTTTCTTTTATAAATTTTGAATGAATTTTTTCTTTTTCTTTTTCAAAAGTTTTTTTATTTTCTATAAATTGGAAAGAAAGAATAATTATAGAAATTAGAAGAATAAATATTGAGGGAGTATATTTTATGATTTTTAAAAGTTGTTTTTCATTATGAAATATCATTGCAGACCTAGTTAAAAATTGTCGTAATTTTAGCATAAAAATACTATTTTTAGAAATTTTAATTAATTTGTAACTTTAAGGTCACTAGTTATTATATAAGTTTGATACAATACGATTAAAAAAAGAACTATTTTATGAACAAATTTACAAATCATTCGATGCATGAGATTATTGGTATTTTAAAAAAAGATTATGATTTAGCAAATAAAGAAATTATTGAATTTGAAGTTATAAATCCAGACCTTTTTTCTTCTAAATATAATGGAGAACTTGTTTGTTTAGGTGATACAGAATACATTTATAGATCTTATAAATCATGGGTTGATTTATCACAAAAAATGTATTGTAAAATTTTAACACCTACAATATTTTCTGAAGAGACAGTAATAATTAGATTTGAAAAGTTGAATTTAGAAGATTCTTTTCATAAAATAAAATTAGAAAAAGAGGAAAAATACGGCACAAATTCAACTTTTTCTTTAATAAATAAAAATGAAGAACCAGAAATTTTACTAACATATTTAGAAGCTTTAAAAAATGTGAAAATACAGACGAAAACAAGAGTTTTAAATTTAGGTATAAATAGTGCAGATGAGTTTGAACTTATTCAAAAATATTGTAAAAATTTTTCAGATATAGAATTTGTAGGAATTGACTATTGTGAATCAGCAATAAAACTTGCAAAAGAAAAATTTAAAGAAAGTGAAAATGTATCTTTGTATTCATATGATATTAACAATTTACAAGAGCTAGATTTAGGGGAATTTGACTTAATAATATCAATAGGAACTCTACAAAGTTCAAATTTAGATTTTAATAAAATTTTTATGAATATAGTTCAGAATTATCTAAAAAAAGATGGGAGTATGATATTAGGTTTCCCAAATTCTAGATGGATTGATGGAGAGATTATTTATGGAGCAAAGGCTCCAAATTATTCATTTTCTGAAATGTCAATTTTATTTAAAGATGCTTATTTTTGTAAAAAGTATCTACAACAAAAAAAATTTAGGGTTACTCTAACTGGAAAGTATTATGTATTTTTAACTGCTACTTCAATAAGAAAAGACTCTCTTAGTCAATAAATTTTTTATGAATTAATTTTAAACTGAATTTTATATTTAAAGTATAATTTTTTATATAATTTTTTTAGATTTTATGATATGGTTCTGTTATGATAAAAATTAAAATTATTAAACTAATCATTTTGACAATTTTAACTATACCTTTGATGGCAGATAGTAAAGATTATACTAAAAATCTAGAAGTGAAAAAATTTATTAATATTCTAACAAAACATGATAAATTTAATAAACAAGAGTTAGAAAAACTTTTTTCTAATGTAGACGTTCAAAATTCTTCCTTGAAATATTATACCAAAGTTAAAAAGTCCGACTTTGAGGTAAAAAAATATCATGGTAGTTGGGATAGGTATGAAAAAAAACTTCTAAATGATAAAAGAATTGAACTTGGTGTTGAATTTATGAAAAGAAATAGAAAAACATTAAAAAATGCTTATAAAGAATATGGTGTTCAGGCTGAATATATAACTGCAATTATAGGTGTTGAAAGTTTTTATGGACAGTTTACTGGAAATTATCCAGTTTTTGATGCTCTTACAACTTTGGCTTTTGAAGAGAATAGAAGAAATAGATTTTTTAAAAGTGAACTAAGAGCTTTTTTAAAACTTACGAGAAAAAATAAACAAAATCCGAAAAACATATATGGTTCCTTTGCTGGTGCAATAGGATTAGCACAATTCATGCCGAGCAATTTTAAACCATTGGCAATTGATTTTAATAAAGATAAAATAATTGATTTAAATAATGAATCTGATGCAATAGGAAGCGTTGCAAATTATTTTAATAAATCAGGTTGGAATAAATATATTCCTATTGCAACAAGAGTTTCTTATGAAGGCAAAAGATTTACAAAACTTAAAACAGGTTTTAAACATAGATATAAGCGTTCAAGATTAAAAGTAATTAAACCAAAAAGTAAAAGGTTTTTTTATAATAAAAAAGTACATTTAATAAAACTTGATAGAGACAAATTTTATGAACTTTGGTATGGAACTAGAAATTTTTATGTTATTACTAGATATAACCAAAGTAACTATTATGCAATGCTTGTACATAAATTAGCACAAGAAATAAAAAAACAGTATAAAAAGAAAATAAGAAAATCCACATAGTCTCCACAGTTTTTTGGATAAAATACCTGAAAATTTTTAGGTAGGTTATGAATAATCAAAAACTTATAAGCCAAAATATAATATTTGGGTGTTTTATTGTTGCAAGTATTGCGACATTGGGGTCGCTATTTTTTAGTGAAATAATGGAATTTGTTCCATGTACAATGTGCTGGTACCAAAGAATTTTTATGTATCCTTTAGTTTTGATTTTTCTGATAAACTTACTTTATCCAGATGAAAAAGTATTTAAATATTCGATGCCTCTAGTTTTGGTAGGAATTATATTTTCAATATATCACAATCTTCTAATGTGGGGAATTATTCCAGAGAGTGCGGTTCCTTGTACTCAAGGTGTTCCTTGTTCTACTGAATATTTTGAGTATTTTGGGTTTATAGATATTCCATTTTTATCATTAACTGCTTATTCTTTAATTTTAATTTTATTAGTCCTAGGACAAAAAAAGGTGTGTAATAATGCAAAATAAAAAAATAGTTTTTATATCAGTTGCGGTTTTAATTGCAGTTTTCATAGCTGCAGTTATGATTTTTCAAAACAATAAAACAGAAAAAATTGAAAAGTTAGCAGAAAATAATTCTACTGGTGCTCCATTTGTTAGAGATCACTCAATAAAATTTGGTAAGAACGAAAAAAATGTCGTAATTACTGAATTCACAGATCCTCAATGTCCATCTTGTAGAGCTTTTTATCCTGCAATCTATAATATTTATAAAGATAATTATGAAAATATTAGTTTAGTTATTAGATATCTTGATAATCATCAAAATTCAAAATTTGCTATTAAAATATTAGAGGCATCTAGACTACAAGATAGATACAAAGAGGTTGAAAAATTAATTTATCAATATCAACCTATTTGGGCAGACCCAAAAAAACCTAATCCAGAACTACTTTGGACTTATTTACCTAATATTGAAGGTCTTGATATAGAAAAACTAAAACAGGATGTTGCTACAATTAATATTGATAAAATGCTTGAACTTGATAGAAAAGATGCAAAAACATTGGGGGTTAGAGGAACTCCATCATTTTTTGTAAATGGAAAAAAATTAGAAAAATTAATTTATCAAAAATTTGAAGATTTAGTAGAATCAGAAATATATAAAGAAGAAGGAATGTAATAATGAAAAAGTTTTTAATAATTTTCAGTTCAATTTTATTTGTATTTTTGTTTAGTGGTTGTGGCGGAGAAGATGCAAAAACAATTATTGAAGATAGTGGTGACTTTAAAGATTTAAAAGTTAAAAGTAATAAGACTTATAACCTAAAAACTACAGATGGTAAAACAATTACTTTCAAAGTTGAAAATGATGTTTTAACTTCAGAACAATTAAAAGGAAAAGTTGTTTTGCTAAATTTTTGGGCAACATGGTGTGCACCTTGTTTAGAAGAAATGCCAACATTTGTAAAACTTTATGAAAAATATAGTGATAAGTTTGAAATAATTGGAATCTTAATGGAAAAAAATAAAGATGCAAAAGAATTAGCAGACTTCATGGCTAGATTTAATATGAAGTTTCCAGTTACACAAGGTGATGAAAACTATAGAATAGCACAAGCTTTTGATGAAGTTAAAATGTATCCAGAATCTTTTCTTTATAATAAAGATGGCAAGTTTGAAAAAAAATATATTGGTGTGGTTGATGCAATTGAACTTGAATCAATTATAAATAGAAATTAAGTACAAGAGTTATTGCACGTAGTATGAAGGGCTAGAAGAGACTAAATATATCCCCTATATAAATAAAGATGAAGTTTATTTTTGTATACTATTATTTTAAGTTTATAATAGTTAGAAGGGAATAAAATGTCGGTAACTGAATTTTTATCTATTGCGAAAGAATCAAAATATAATTTAATAGAAATCTATAAACAAGCGCCAAATGAAGTGCTTATTATTTTAGGTATTTTAGTTTTAATAGTACTTGTAGTATATTTCTTAATAAGAAGAACTGTTAAAATTTCATCAGCTGTGAAGCTTGTTGACAAAATACAAGATTCACAAAGTTATGATGAATATAATCAAAAGATTACTACTTTAGTTGAAGAGTTACCAAAAAGAGGTCTGAAAGTTGCAGATGTTTTAAATGCAAGCAAAGACCATATTTTATTAAGAACATCTAAACTTTTAGCAAATATGAATATTGAGCAAAAAGTTGAAAAATATTTAGAAATCTCAGATAAATATTCTCAATTAGCTCTTGGTTGTAAAAAATATAATAATGAAGAATTAACACAATTTTATGAAACAAAATCAAAAGAGTTATTAGATGTTAATTTAAGTGAAGAAATTACTTATTATTATCAAAACACATATTTTACAGCTGAAGAAGTAAATAATGTAAATGCAATTGTAAAGTATGCAAATAGTTTAAAAAATCCAGATTCGATTTTAAAACCAATGTGTGAAACTATAAATAAATTTTCTTATGGTTACAACATTGATTTATTTAAATTTATTGAAAAACTTGATGAAAAAGAATCAAAGCAAGTTTTTATAAATTGTACTGAAAAAATTGAACAATTATTTGCAAGTGGCAAATCAGAAGTTTCAATAAATATTTTAGATTATTTACATGATAAAGGTGAGAAAGAAAAAGTTTATACTTATATTTCAAACTTAGGTTTGGTTCCTTATTTACAACAACTTCATGATTTATATTTTGATAAAAAAGAGGATATTAATTTAGATTTAGCTTTTATTGCTAATCCTGCTAAAATAAATGCTAATTATAAAAAATATTTAGATGAAACTTTAACAAATAATTGGAAAGATGAAAAGTATATTGATTTTATTTCAAAATCACCTGGTGTTCTTGATGTTTTAGGACATATGGAATATAGAACACTTATTGAAAGAATGGATAATATGAATATTATAAATGAGAATAGAAAGATGGTTGAAGAAGCTTTAGCAATTGCAAAAAGAGCTGAATCTCTTGCTATTGAAGCAAAATCTTTAAATAAAAGACCTATTATTGTTCCTGCTTCAAATTAGTAATAGGGATTAAAAATGGAAGAATTTTCTATTCTTTATATTGTAATATTTTTAATCCTCTCTGCTTTAGCAATATTGCTATTTATGAGAAATACTAAACGATATAAACCAAGTGCAATCAAAAAAGAAGAATTAATCAAAAAATATGAATATGAAATGTTAAAATTGATTTCTCAGTACGAAAAAGATAAATCTTTACTTCAAGAAAAGAAAATCGAATTTCTTAAAACTGCAAGTTTTGAATTACACAACAATATTTTTTTTGATGAGCATGAAGCAAAAGCTATAATTCAAAAACTAGCCTCTTTTTAATATTAGCAAGCAATTATATGTTTTTGAGTTAAATCAGAAATCTTTTTTCCAAATTCATCAAGTTTTTCTAGTGTAAGTCTAGCAGCTGAGCCAGATATTCCAACTGAGCCAATTAATATATTTTCTTTGTTAAATAGCGGAACAGCAACGCATCTTAGACCATACTCATACTCTTCATTGTCTGTAGCATATGCTCTGGTTCTGATTTCATCAAGATGGGCTCTTAAGTTATCAATTGTAGTGATAGTATTTCTAGTGTATTCATTTAGTTTTACTTTATTTAAATCATAGTTTCCAAATGCCAATATAGCCTTTCCTAAAGCATTTGTATGTAAAGGTGCATGTAAACCTATTGAATTTCTTGTTTTCAAGACGCGATTAGAATTATCTACTTGATTTAGATATAAGACATTGTAGTCATCAAATATTGCAACATAACTACACTCTGCTGTATGTAAATAAATATCATCTAGTAGGGCACTTGTTTTTTTAACTATTAGTTCAATTTTTGTTTTTTTTGTTTTATTTTCTAATACATAAGTAGGAATTATATCTTTAGAATCATTTAAATAGGTAATAAATCCTTGTACTTTTAGTGTAGTAATAAGCCTTGACATTGTACTTTTGTCAATTTCTAAGCGTTGGCATAGTTCATTTGCTGTTATTGGTTTCCCGTAGCTAATTATCTCTTTTAGTACAGATAATCCTTTTGCGAAAGATTTTATTTGCTCAGACACGAATACTCTTTTTATTTTATTTTAACAAAACTAGATATACAAAAGATTTAAACTCTGTATATCTAGTAGTGAAATTTATTTTAGAAGCTCGTTAAATTTTGCAAGCCATTCAGGGTGTGCAGGCCAGGCAGCAGCTGTAACTAAGTTTCCATCGACAATTGCACTCTCAAATCCAATATCAGCCCATGTTGCCCCATGTAAAGCTAAATCTGGTGCACATGCAGGATAACAAGAGCATGTTTTGTCTGTAACAACATTTGCTGCTACTAAAACTTGAATACCATGACAAACTGAAGCTATAGGTTTATTAGCATTATTAAAATTTTGAACAATTTCAATAACTCTTGGATTTAATCTAATATATTCAGGAGCTCTTCCTCCTGGAATTAAGAGTGCATCATATTTTGATTCATCTATTTCATCAAAAGATGCATTTAATGTAAAGTTATGACCTGGCTTTTCTGTGTAAGTTTGGTCACCTTCAAAATCATGAATTGCAGTTTTTATCTGCTCTCCAGCTTTTTTATCTGGGCATACTGCATCTACTTCATGTCCTAACATTTTAAGACATTGAAATGGTACCATCATTTCATAATCTTCAACAAAATCACCAGTTAAAATTAATACTTTTGACATAATAACTCCTTAGTTTTTGAGAAAAAGAATAATCTTCTCTTATTAGAAAAATTTTACACTTAAATTTTTTAATAAAGTATTTATTTTAAAACTAATTTAGAGAAGTTTCATATTATGAGATTATAAGATTTTTATATAAGTGAGTTTTAAATTGTATTATTGATAGTTTAATATAGAGCTCAAGATTTAAGCTCTATATATTATTAAATTTATTTCTAGAATTCTGCGCTAGCAACACAGTCAGCTGGCTCTTCAAGGAATGTAACAATTTCTTCAAGAATTTGTCTATGTTTAATTTCTTCTTTTGCAACATGTAGAAAAATTTTCTTTTGTTTCTCATTATCTAATTCTTCAGCTTTTTCAGCATAAAAATCATGAGAATCTTTTTCTCTTGTAATTGCATCTTTATAGAATTGAACTTGATCTGCATCAAAAGTAACATTATCTTTTTCATCTGCAAGAGTTTGGAAAATAGTTTTAGTATCAGTAATCAAATCTAAATCTTTTAAATCCATATCCTCTTTTTTCATCATATTTTTGAAAACATTGTAATGTTTAACTTCTTCATCTGCAAGCATAGTAAAAATTCTTTTTAAACCACTGTTTGTCGCTGCAGCAGCCATTTCTCGATAGTAGGCTTCACCTTCTTTTTCAACTTTCATAGCATATTCGTAAACATTCATATTCTCTTCCTTTGATTTGTTTTATAAAATAATATCACACTAAATAAATAAAGTCAATTTAAGAAAATACTTTCTTACTCATAACCTATTGGTATGGGTGGATTTGTCTCAAATGATTTTTTAATTGAGTGGTTAATTGCATGTTTATATTTAGAATACTGCGTTGGAGATGCAAATTGTAAATATTCGATTGACCCATCCAATGTTTTTTCTTTTTTATAAACAAATGCGACTTTTTTACCCATTTGTACCGTTCTATCAAATATTAATCTTGCATAATCATTTATATATGGAAACTCTTTCGGATTGATTTTTTCTCCCCATGCAAAAAATACAAACTTACCTGCTGGTATAATGTTTTGAGCATCTAAATACATTATATCTCTATCAAACTCTGTATTTTGTGCTGAGTTATATGTTTCCAAATCAGAATTAAATTTCATTAAAAGTTGAGATGCGTCTATATGCTCTTCATTTAGATTAAATAGATTTTTAATCTCTACAAGTTTACCTTCACATTGTTTAGCCATTGCTTGTTTAAAAGTAGTGATGTAGTTTTCAGATTTTAATTCAATATATTCTCCAAATTGATCAAAGTCTTGTTCTAATAAAATCTTGTTTGAATCAAATCCAACTGGAGTTACGATTGGATTATATAAAAATATTGTTCCCGCAATATTTTTTTTTCTATCTTTATTTGTTTTAATTAATTGTTTTAATTCTTTTGCTGTGATTGTTTCCTCTTCTCTATTAAAGTACATAAAACTTGAAGTTACAAACAATTCTTCATATTTAGTTTCTAAAATTCCAAAATATTGCATAGTGTTCCTTATATAATATATGAAATACTAACAAAATATTACACATAACTAAGTAAAGTGATTCTAATTGATAAAAATTATCCTCAAACTTAAATAAGACTAAAAAACTCCTATTTGTTTTTTTTACATAAAAATGTTTAAGGCTATTGTTATATACTTCCAGTACATTAAAAGATTTGATGTACAAATACACAGCCAAAAGACGCAATAGAAGCTAACTCATAAGTATTAATTCTTCTCCTTCGCTTAAGTTAGTTTCGTTGTGTTATACTCCTTTTTTATAAAATCACTTACTTATTTGAACTTAGATATAATTATCTCCTTTAATTTATAGGATATTTAATGAGATATGAAAAAATGAAGTCTTTTATAGTAATGGATATTGTAAGAGATGCTTTAAAATACGATGACACAATTCACTTTGAAATAGGGCAACCTGATTTAAATCCCAGTCCAAAAGTAAAAAAAAGTCTTAAAAAAGCACTAAAAGATGATAAATTTGCTTATACAGAAAGTTTGGGACTTTTAGAGTTACGTGAAAAAATAGTTAAACATTATAAAAAAACTTATGGTGTAAAAATAGATTCTTCCCAAGTTTTACTTACTCCTGGAACTTCTGGAGCTTTTTTGGTTGCATATACTTTAACTTTAAAACATAAAGAAAGATTAGGATTAAGTGATCCTTCATATCCATGTTATAAAAATTTTGCACAAATGTTAGATATAGAACCAGTTTTTATGAATATTGATAAGTCTTGTGATTATCAATTAAATATTGAACATCTAAAAAAAGAAGAAATAAATGCACTACAAATATCTTCTCCTTCCAATCCAACTGGAAATATTTATGACAAAGATAATTTAAAAGAGATAATAAATTATTGTGATGATAATGGTATTGCCTTTATTTCTGATGAGTTATATCACGGTTTAGTTTATGAAAAAGAGGCTAGTACCGCTTTGGAATTTTCAAAGAGTGTTTTTGTTATAAACGGTTTTTCAAAATATTATTGTATGCCAGGTCTTAGACTTGGATGGATAATTGTTCCAAAACATTTAAGCAGAGAAGCAGAGATTATTGCACAAAATATTTTTATTTCAGCTCCTACATTATCTCAATATGGTGCACTTGAAGCCTTTGATGATGAGTATTTAGCAGAAGTAAAAGAGACTTTTAAAGATAGAAGGGATTATTTATATAAAGAATTAAATGATATTTTTAAAGTTGATGCTAAACCAGATGGAGCTTTTTATCTTTGGGCAGATGTTTCAAAATATACAAATGATAGTTTTTCTTTTGCAAAAGAGTTATTAGAAGAAATTCATATAGCTACAACTCCAGGAATAGACTTTGGGTCGAATAAGACTAATCAATACCTTAGATTTGCATATACAAGAGATATAAAACACATGAAAGAGGGTATTAAAAGGTTGAAAAAATATCTAAAGAGTAGAAAGTAAATTTTCTAATTCGTTTAGATTATCAATATAAAAATTTGCTTTTGAAAAATCATGTGTTTTTGTAAATTCATTTTTTACAACGGCACATTGTATTCCTGCCTTGTATGCAGAAATTAGCCCTCTTTGAGAATCTTCAATTACTATAGCTTCTTCTTTTTTTGCATTAAATTTTTTAAGTCCAGCTAAATATGGATCAGGAAATGGCTTTGCTCTTTTATACTCTTCTACACAAAGTGTAAAATCCATAAAATCAACAATACCTCTATCTTTATGAATTAAATCAAAATCGACTCTTCTTGATGTTGTAATTATTGCCATTTTATATTTTTTTGATAGTTTAGTTAATATTTCTTTTACGCCTGATATTTCTATATTTTTTGTTTTTAAAAATTCTTGATAGTAGAGATCTCTTTGAAATCTTTTTTTATCTATAGTTTCTTTAGATATACCTTGTTTTTGTGCAACTTCCCATGCTGTCCCACCTCTAGCCATAATTTCCATATAAACTTCTTCTTCAAGTTTAATATTAATCTCTGACAATGCTTTTACATTTGCTTCAAAGTACCATTTCTCAGTCTCAACGAGGACTCCATCATTATCAAAAAGAATATATTTTTTCAAGATAGCCTTTCAATTTTTTTGAAAGTATACAAAAATAAGTTAGTGAATAGATTAAATGAAGATATTAATTGTCGTCGTATTTTTCAAACTCTTCATCGTAAAAGCATCCAAGTTGACAATGTCTAACTTTGATATCAGAATTATTTATAGTTGAGCCAACTTTTTTTAAACTTGAGCCTTTATCTCTTGCCGTATGCCAAGCAATTTCACAATCAATTTTTTTATCATGTGCAAAACTTTTAGAAAGTTTATCATAAATATTATCTTCAAGTTCTGAAAAGTTTAATTTTCCAAATACTCCAAGTTCACAATTAGTAATTTTAATATCTAAAGATTTTGTAATTTCGTCCATATCTCTTGGTTTCATTCCAATTAGTCTAGCAACTTTAAAAGCTTTTAAACAAGATAATTTTCCATCTTCGTCTAAGTTTGTAAGTAATAATTCTTTTTGAGTATTATCAAGTCTTTTCATATAAAATTATACCTTTCATTTATCTGACAAATTTTATAAATAAATTATACTAAAAAAAATTATCATTAGTATAATTATGTAATAATTATATAACTTTTATGTGAAATTAATGTGATATATGTGAAATTCGTAACAATTTTTAGAAAATAAACAGAGCAGGAGAGGAGCTCTGTTTCGAGGAGAACTTATTCGCAAAAATTCTATAAGTAATTCGCGGTTACCTATTTGATAAGATAATTATAATAGAACACAATTAATGATATAAAAACAAAAGGTTAATAAAAAATTAATATGTCAAGAAATTTCCCATTTATTTTTAGGAGCCTTATAATTTACAAAAGAGTTGTAAATATATTCTATATCATCACTTACAATAATTGCATCAAGATGGGATTGTTTTATAAATCCTTGATCTACGCAAGATTGGAAAAATTCGACGAGTTTATCATAATATCCATTTAAATTGTACAGTGCACAAGGCTTTTTATGTATTCCTATTTGTATAGAAGTAAATACTTCACTTAGTTCTTCTATTGTCCCAAATCCGCCAGGAAAGCCAATAAAAGCATCTGATAGCTCTTCCATTTTAGCTTTTCGTTCACGGATATTACTTACAGTGTAAATTTTTGTTATATTTGGATTTAAGATTTCTTTATCTATTAACTTATGAGTAATGACTCCTAACACTTTCATATTTAGAGAAATAGCTTCTTTGGAAATTGTTCCCATAATCCCTGCTTTACTACCACCATAAACTATGGTTGCATCTTTTTTATATAAGGCTTGAATCATATTTTTAGCATGGGATTCAAAAATCGGGTCGTTTCCAAATGATGAACCACAATATATTGCAATATTCATTAAAATTCATTTCCTTCAATTGAATTATAAGAAAAAGTAGTGACTTCTCCTTCTTCAACATAATAATCTATATCTATAGGTCTACAGCATACTTCACAATCATCAATAACAGAGGCATAACCATCAATTCCTGTATCAAGAAGGATAGTTATCGCTTGTCTACAGTAAGGACATTGAAGATGTTGCTCAAACATGAGTTTTTTCCTTTTGTCCATAAGGTTTAAAAGTTATTAAAAGTTTTGGTAGTAAAAGTAGGGCGGAAGCTAAAATTGTTATCATAACAATAACTGTTAATAGACCAAAATAAATTGTAGGTATTAAATTTGATAAAACCAAAATTGAAAAACCAACAATAACTACTAATGAAGTATAAAACATTGCATATCCAATACTCTCATGAGATCTTTTCATAGCATTTAAATAGTCGTGATCTTTTTTATACTCTTCATAAAATCTATGAATATAATGAATTGTATCATCAACTCCAATTCCAATTGAAATTGCTGCAATTGTTATTGTCATAATATCAAGAGGAATATTTAGCCAACCCATAATTCCAAAAATGATTGAAATTGGAATCATATTTGCTAAAATTGCAATAGATGCAATAGTAAATGATCTAAATAAAATCAAGAACATTATAAATAAAATACCAACTACAAATCCTAAGGTTTTGATTTGTGAATCAAAAAGTGATTGAAGCATGTTATTGTATAAAATCATTAAATTTGATAGTCTATATTCAACATTATCATCATTTATAATATTTTTTAAATCATGATTAATTTTATTTACTAAATCATTTCTTCTTAACTTAGGATTTGAATCTACAATTCTCATTGTAACTCTTGCTTGATTTTTTTCTATATTTATATATGGTTCTAAAATCATCTGTTTATATTCAAGTGGAAGCTTATTGTATAAAAGTGCAAGTTTAAAGCCATCTAAATCTTCACCTTTATTTAAAATTTTTCCAAGTTTTAAAAGTGTCGCTAGGGATTGAACTTTTCCTACTTCAGGTATAGTCTCTAAATAGTTGTGAACTTTCATAATAGTATTCATTTTATCTACTGAAAACCAATATTGCGCATCATTTTCAGACTTTGCATACTCATCTTCAAAAGAATCAAAGTCATCTTCAATAGGTTTTTTCTTTTTTTCTTTTACTGTCTCTTTTTCACTTTCAAAGGTTAAAATTACATCAAGAGGTGTTGTTCCACCAAGTTCTTCATCAATTACTTTCATACCTTTATATATTTGAGTAGATTTTTTTAAATAGGAAATAAAACTATTTTCAACAATAAGTTTAGAAGCTCCCGTTAAAGAAAAAATTACAACTAAAATACTTCCAATAATAATAGCAGGACCTTTTTTTTCTACTAAATAAGTTGATCCACTTATAATACCAAGTTTAAAATGTGATTCTTTACTTGCGTTTACTCTTTTCATCATAATTAAAACAGCAGGAAAAACAATAAATGTTATTAGAAGAGAAATAGCAATACCAGCACTCATCATCCAACCCAAATTCTTAACTGGCTGAATACCTGAAAGAACCAATGAACCAAATCCTGCAATTGTAGTAATAATTGCAAAAAATGATGGGTTTAATTTAGAAAGGATAGTATTAATTACTAATTTATATTGGCTCGCTTTATTATATTTTGCACTAAGTTCTCTATATCTTACTACAAGGTGCAGAACAATTGATATTGTAATAATTAATTGTAGAGCAATAAAGTTTGAAGATATTACAGTTACTTCCCAACCAAATAATCCCAATGTTCCTGCTGTTGAGACAACAGAAAGAGTACAAATTACAAGAGGTAAAATAATCCAAATTATTTGTCTAAAAATAACCCAAAGTATAAACATTATTAAAAAAATAAGAGTTGAACCATATATAAAAAGGTCATTTTTAACAAAACCAATAATATCATCGGCAATCATTATTACTCCACCTAAAAACAGTGAAGCCTCACCTTGATATTTTTTTATAATAACTCTTATGGCTTCAATATTTTCATGTTCTTTAACTCTTTGAATATCTCTATGTGCCTTAAATTCAAGAATAGTTTTTGACAGTTCTTTCTCTTCTTCTTTAGAAATAGTTTTATTTCTTTTTTTTGTTAAAAGCGCATTTCTCTTTTCTAGTAATTGTGCATATTTTTTATCACTTTTAAGATTTAGTACAATTGCACTTGTAGAAAAATCTTCACTTACTAGACTATTTTTATATAATTCAGATTCTAAAATCTCTTTTTTTACTAAATTTTTATCTATATTTTTATCGCTTAGAGTTTTTATATTATTTACAAGTTGAGTTAATTCTTGAACTGGTGATTGAAGTAAAGGAACATTTAAAATTGAAGTAACTGATTCTACTGCTTCTAGTTGTGTAAATTCATCACTTAAACTTTTTAGATTTTTTAAACTTTCTTCTGAAAGTAAATTGCTATTAGGTTTATATGTTACAAGTAGAAAGTTTGGATTGTGATAATTTTTACTAACTTCTCGAGCAAACTGTAAATCTTTATCATCATTTAAAAGTAATGTTTCAGAAGAAGCGTCAATTTCAAGTTTTGAAGTGTAATATCCTAAGAAACAAACACCCAATAATAGCAAAAAAAGAACTTTTATTGGATGTTTTAAAATATAAGAGTCGTAAAACCTTTTTACCATAGTTTAGTTTTATTTAGAATTTTCTAAAAATGCAAGTAAATCATTAAATGATTTTTCTTTTAAAAATCCTGAGAATTGTTTTCTATATGTTTGAATAATACTTACGCCAATTAAATCTACATCATATATCAACCAGTTATCTTCATTTTTCTTTTTATAAAACTTATAGTTAATATCATGTTTTGATTCTTTCCCTATAAGCTGAGTATTAAGGGTTAGTCTATTTCTTTTAGTTTGCTCAGTTCCCAAAATATGGACTAATTCATCAGTATACAAATCAAGTTTTTCTACATAAGAATTTTTTAGTTTTTTTGTAAAAAGTTCTGTAAATTGTTTTTGTTGTTCTGAAGAAATTTCTTTCCAAGTATTTCCTAAAGATAATCTTGACATTAAATCATAATCAAAAGTAGAATCCATAGTTTGAATAATTTCAGTAATTTTATTCTCTTTACTTATTTTTGAATCTTTTAAAACTAATATAACTTTATCAATCTTATTACTCATCTCTGATTTTATTTCTGCTTGTGTCATTGCGAAAGATAATGATGTAAAAATTAAAAGTGTTGAAATTAATATTTTAAACATTTTATTCCTTAATTGCTTTTTTTCTTATTTGTGTATAACTATCTTTTAAAAATGGATATAAATCAATAGCATCTTTTTTTATGCTTTCATATTGTCCTAAATTTAGTGAAGTAGAATTGATAGATTCAAAAGTACTCACTCCTATAGTTACGAAAAAGTCATCTGTAATTTTATCAGAGAAAGCAGAATAATATGAAAATGGTGCAATATAACCATCTGCAAAAGATCCAATTCTATCTCTAAGATTTGATGGGCCTAATAATGGCATAACTATATGGAATCCTTCTCCTACTCCATAATATCCTAAAGTTTGTCCAAAGTCTTCTTCTCTTTTTTCTAAATTAAGATACTCTTTTGCAGGATCCATAAATCCTAAAACTCCTGCTGTTGAATTAACACTAAATCTACCTAATTCTTCTAAAGCATATGAGAATTTGAATTGTAAAATATTATTTACAAATCGTATAGGAAATGTGATATTGTGGAAAAAGTTTGAAATACCAATTCTTGCTTCTTTTGGCATAACTTTTGAATATGCTTCTGCTGTTGGAGTTAGAAGATTTACATAGACATAGTCATTAAAAGATGTCATAACTCTATTGTATGGCTCAAGTGGATCAAAATCATCTGGTTTTTCAGCAAATTCTTCTGTAAATCCTTCATCTACAAAAAATTTTTTGTCTTTATTTTCTTTTAGTTCTAAAGCTCTCTCTTTCCCAAAAAGAATATATGTATTTCTATCTTCTTTTGCAACGGCTTCAAACTCTAAGTTAGAATTAACTTTATAATAACTTGTTACGCTACAGGCATTAAACGTTATTATTGTTAAAGCAAATATAATCAAATTTTTCATTTTTAAGAGTACCTTGTGTGTGAATAAAGTATATATTACTTAAATTTACTATAATTTTTACTTAATAAACTGTATAGTTATTTAGCAAATTTATTAATTGTAACGGATCTACTTGCATTCCATGCACTCTGAAAGAAAAATGTAAATGTGGGCCAGTTACTCTTCCTGTACTTCCACTTAATCCAACAATTTCACCTTTTTTTACAAAATCTCCAGTTTTATAATTCATTTTACTTAAGTGAAAATAACAAGAATATATCCCTTGTCCGTGGTCAATAACAATTGAATTACCTGCATAAAATCTATTTCCAGATATTACAACAATACCATTATTACTAGCTTTTATAGGAGTTCCAACTGCTGCTTTAAAATCAGTTCCACTATGATAAGATTTGAAGATACCATTATAAACTCTTTTTTTACCAAAATCACTTGTTATTTTTGTAGCTAAAGGATATATAAATTTTTCGTCAAAATATAATTCTTTATTTATTGTATTATAAATTTTAATTGCATTTGAATACTCTTTTTTTGTACGTAATTTATCTTTTTGGCTTAAGCTTACTTTTCCTTTTGGGACATTAATAACTTCACTTTTATATTTTCCATCAATTATTTCTAAAGGCACTCCTTTAAAAATCTTTTTTCCATCTTTTATATATGAAATAATAATTTTATGTTTAGCTACTTTTTCATAGTAGGAAATAGGGACTAAAGCATAATAAGTATCTTCTTTTTTATTAGATTTAAAAAAATTAATATGCTGTTTATTGAATGTAAGTTTGGGGTTTGAAATATCTTTTTTTTGAAAAGACACTAAAACAGTATTTGCATTTTTAACTTTTTGCGAACTGATATTTATAGCATTTAAACCTATGATTAACAGGAGTATTATGGGTATTATTTTTTTCATAATTATATAATATCTAAAAACATTTTGGCAACATCTTATAAAGCTATTATTACAAACACGCTATAATCCAAAAAAAAATTGAAAATTAATTGGAGTTATTTTATGGGTAGAGCCTTTTAATATAGAAAAGCGTCAAAATTAAAAAGATGGGGAGCAATGTCTAAATTGTTTCCAAAATTAGCAAAAGCAATTGAAATGGCAGCAAAAGCTGGAGTTCCTGATCCAGAAATGAATTCTGCACTTAGAACAGCAATATTAAATGCAAAAGCTGAAAATATGCCAAAAACAAATATTGAGGCAGCTATTAAAAGAGCAAGTGGAAAAGATTCGGCAAACTATACAGATGTAAATTTTGAAGGTAAAGGTCCTCATGGGGCACTTATTTTTGTAGAAACGGCAACAGATAATAATACAAGAACGGTTGCAAATATTAAAATGTATTTTAATAAAAATGGTGGTAGTTTAGCACCAACTGGTTCAATGGAATTTTTCTTTGATAGAAAAGCTATTTTTGAATTTAACAAAACTGAAGATATGGATATTGAAGAGTTAGAGTTAGAACTTATAGATGCAGGTCTTGAAGAAATTGAAGAAGAAGATGGTATTGTTCTTGTAAGTGATGATTATAAAGATTTTGGTACTTTAAATAAGGCGTTTGAAGATTTAGGTATTGAACTTACTAAAGCTAAATTAGAAAGAATCTCAAATAACCCTCAATAGTTTACTGAAGAACAACAAGAAGAAATTGCTAAGTTATTAGAAAAACTTGATGAAGATGATGACGTTCAGGCTGTATTTACAAATATGGCATAAAACTATCCCTTTTGGGGATAGTTTTTAATCTATTGAATTTTTTTACCTAAATTTGAATTTTTAACTGTAGGTGTAGAAACTCTATTTAGACTCTGTTTTTGAGTTTTTTCAATATTTGCTATTACTTTTTTAATATTAGCAATTCTTGTCTCTGAATTAGGATGCGTTGAAAAGAATTCATTTCCACTTTTTTGACCTGCACTCATATTTTCCCAAAATTTTAAAGCTTCATAAACATTGTATCCTGCTTGATGCATTAAATAAATACCAATTTCATCTGCCTCACTCTCTTGCATTCTTCCATATGGTAGTAAAACACCATATTGTGCTCCTAATCCATATGCCATGTTAAATGTTTGTGTAAGCTCTGGTGCTTGTGATCCTAAAACAATATTTCCTAAAACTTGAACACCATTTGCAATCATTCCTGAACTAACTCTCTCCGCTCCATGTCTTGCTAATGCATGTGCAATTTCATGAGACATAACAGTTGCAAGCTGGTCATCATTTTTAGCAGCTTGTAAAATTCCTGTATAAACTACAACTTTGCCACCGGGTAGACAAAATGCATTTTTTTCTTTACTATCAACTAAATTAAATTCCCATTTATAATCACTTCTATTTACAACTTTTGCAATTTTATAACCTATATTTTTGATTCTATTGGCATCTCTTGTTCCTCTTATAACTTTCGATTTTTTTAATGTATCTTTATATGATTTTTCACCAAGAGCTAGCTCTTCTGATTGAGACATAAGAATCAATTGACTTCTATTTGTTATGGGAGCTTTATTTGTACATCCAACAAATAATACTATAAAACTTAGTGCTATAATATATTTTCTAATGTGTTTCATTCTTTTAACCTTATCCTTTATTTATTTTAAAATCTACCATTTCTCCAACAATATCTCCAAAAAACAATACATCTTTTAGTATGGCAAAACTACAAAAACCCTCTTTATTTAAAGAAATAAGTAGTTCTCCTTTTTCGCTTTGGAAAATCTTTTGATTAATAAAAACTGTAAATTTTGATTTGTCATCGGTTTTTAAAACTTTAGCTAATTTTTTAAAAGATTCTGCTGATGGTATTAGAATATTTATAATACCTTTTGTTTTATTTGCACCTATTGCTTTTAGAGTGTATTCTTCTCCATCTTTATAGGTTTTAATTTTATTTTTTAAATTAAAAAATAGAGATAAAATATCATTTTTCGCAAAATAATTTAGATCATAATCTAACTCTTTATTTATTGGAATATATTTTTCTTCTAAAGGAGTGATACGTATTTTTTCTTTACCTATTATTTTATCATTTATTAAAACTTTATTGTTTTTATAATCAAAGTTGAAAGTACGAGTTCTTTTTTTATAATTGTCTTTTTTTATTTTTACAAACTTTTTAGGAATAAATTCGTTATTTATAATTTTTCCATAACTCTCATAGATTTCTTCACGATTATTTGTTAGGAATTTTGCCATACCTATAGTTTTTGCAGCTATTACAATTTTATAATCATTTCCATTTATTTCTAAGGTAGTTATTGCCTCACCTAAATCAAGAAAATTGCCATAGCTTATATTATATTTAGCTTCAATTTGTTTTGCAAAAACATTTGAAGTAAAAAATATAAATATTAATAATAAAGTTAATTTTTTCATGTTTTGATTATATCATATCAGTTGTATAGAAAAAGTGAATTCTTTATACTTTTATGACATATATCCCTTCAAAATTTACACATATTTGATCATCTTGAATTATTTGGGATTTAATTCTTAAAGAGGCACTACCTTTCTCTTTTAATTTTTTTTCTAATATATTTATCTGTTCTTTACTTGGAACTGTTGTAATGCAGTTCATATCTTTTGTTACTGGTGCTTTATAGGAGGTATCACTTTTTATAATTGCAATCATACTTTTTTTATACCCAAGTTTCTTAACTTCTAAAAAACAAGAACACCAAGCAGATATAGTTACAAGAGTACTTAAACTTCCTGCAAAACCTGTGCCTTTATCATTTATATTTGGTTTTAATGGGATTGTTGTAATAATCTTTTCTTCATCAATTGACTTAACTTTTAGTTCCATATATTTTGTCATTGGTATTTCAGAATGTAATTTATTTTCTAACTCTTTTAACATTAGTATTCCTTTTCTAAAGTATCTAAAAAAAGATATATTCTTTCAAATAACTCTTTTGTATTTTCTCCTTTTATAATAATATGATTATCTAAATCTAACATTAATATTTCTTTTTTTTCTGATTTAATTTTTTCATAAATCTCATATGCAGATGTTGGATTTACTACTGGATCATTTTTTGCTTGAATAATGAAAGTAGGTGTTTGAATCTTTGGTATATTTTTTCTTGTTTTTGTCATTAATAAATCTAGCTGTTCTATAGCTTTAATATAGTGTTTATTATAGTTTAGTTCAGGGTTTTCAGAAACGTTGTCAACATACTCTTTTGCATAATCATTTGCATTAAATGATACAACTAAGTCATTCCAAAAAGATAAAGCAGGTAGAAGTGTTTTTATTCTAATATCATTTAAATGTAAAGCTGAATTTATACAAATAATTCCTTTTATTTGTGGATAACATTTTTTGGTACTTAAAAGAGCTAATAATCCACCTGTTGAAAAACCAATAATAAATATTTTTTTATATTTTAACGTGACTAAAGCAATAGCTCTAGACAACGATAAATACCAATCATTCCATGTTGTATCTTTTAAATCTTTTGGACTAGTCCCATGTCCTTTTAATCTAGGAGCATAAACATTAAGACCTTTTTTATGCAAAAATTGTGATAGTTCTAAAACCTCTTTAGGGGAAGAAGAAAAACCATGAATTGTTATTACACATGTATTTGAATCATTGTTTTCAAAGCTATATGGAATTCCAATATTTTTAGGTTTTAAATCTTCATCATCAATATGTATTGCATAATCATTTTCATACTCATAAATTTCTTCTTTCTTTAACAGTTTATATAATTTTTCATTTATCTCATTTTCAGATAAATTAATAAGTTTTTTAACTATATCGTTTACTTCCTCTATAATTAAGACTTCATTTAAAATTACTCTCATTATATTTCTTAATCTAATTGTATGATGAGTAAAAAGATTCATAAGATTTTCTATATGAATTACATACTCTGTTTCCATTTCAGATAAAATTTCATCTTTGATTGCAACATTTAAAATACTCTCAAAAGGTTCAAAATTTTCATATGAAACAAGTTTAATAATATCCTCATCTAAATTTTCATTGTAATAGATGCAATTCATTTTTATTTCATTTGCAATAAGATATAAAATTCTTTTAAAATAGATTTTATTAATTTTCTCTTTTTCATAGATAAAAAGTGTGAGTGTAAAAATATGGTCAAAATTTATTGTTAGACTTTTGTATATTTTAGTCATAAAATTATGGGTTAATGAGTATCTATATTTATTTATTATTTTTGTATGATTTAACTCTTTATCATAAATATCTGCTAATATTTTTTTTGTGCTAATTGGTTTGAGTATTTGAATTGTAATCTTAGAATTCAAAGCTATGTTACCTTCTATTTCTAACTCTTCTAAAAAATTTTCACTTATTTTATCTAAAAATTTTATTGCCATATCTGTTAAGAAGTTTTTTCCCGTTCTAAGATTTGAATAAGTAATATTTATAGGTACAATCATAGTTTCATTTTCTTGTATCTCTTTACACTCTTTTATGAAATATTTTCTTTGAAATTTTTTACTATTTTTTATTTTATTATTAAAATAATCTTCTCTTAAAAGCTGGGAACTAAGTGCAAAAAAAGCTGAACCTGTATGGACTTTTTGGCAAACATCATCAATCTTTACACAAAAATGCTCACCTTCTTTAGTAATATCTTTTGCTTTTACCATCATTCCTTCTGGAAATATCATCCAATCTTTACACCCTGTAATTAAATCACCAATCATGATATTATTTCTACAAGGTTCAGATTTTCTCATTGCCCCAAGCTCCTCTAAAAAAGAGCCAAAATATGTTTTAAATAAAGAATCATCTGCAATAACACCAACCTTTTTATCTACTAAATCATATATTGCATAAGGTACAATCATTGCTTCCATTCTAGTTAAGTGATTTGCTACGAAAATCCTAGGATGATTTTTAGGAATATTTTCTTTCCCTTTTATTTCAATATCTGCATCTAGAACTTTTTCTAGAATATTTAGTATAAAACCACTAGTATTTACTAGCAAATCTTTTTTCATCGCATAGCCTTATACGTTCGAACTTTGTATGAATCAACAGAAATTATCTCTTGTTTTATCTTATATGCTTTTAGAAGTTTACTTGCTTCTGTTTTATCAATTAATTCAAGTTCAAGAGCTTTTTTAACCATGTTTTCTATACTATCTTTTTTGATTGTTCCATCTTTTACTGCAAGTTTAATTTTCACAAAAATAGAACTAACTTCCATATTAGATTTTGTTGCCTCTTGTAATTTTCTAAATCTATCTTTTTTATCGTTTGATACAAAGATATTTTTAGTTAATTCTTTTAAATATTCAGAATCTTTTAATTTTGAAACAATTTTTGCATTTAGTTTATCACTTGGTTTAATAGCTATTGCATTTAATTTCATAAATGGAATGAAAATTCTTAATACACCAATATTATTGAAAATATCTTCTCTCGCAATTTGAATTTCATTAAAGGCATAATTACAGATATAATCTACTAAATCCATATGCTCTTTATTTGGATTATTTTCATATTCCCTTAGAGTTGCAGTTATAAGATAACAATATGAAAGTATATCTCCAAATCTTGCACTAATATTCTCTCTTTTTTTTAGTCCTGGCCCAATAACAGCTAATGCAAGGTTTGATAGAAATGTAAAATCTGCACTCACCCAAACAAGTTTTTGTTTATATCTTTGAAAATCTCCTTTTGTACGAATAAAAAAACCACGAGTTAGATAATAAACCATTGTTTTAGATAATGCAGATATTACAAGTCCCACATGAGAGAAAAATGCATCATCAAAGGCATTTACATTATTTTCTTTTAGAGCACTTATTTGTTTATAAATATATGGATGAGATTTAATTAACCCTTGTCCAAATTGCATTAGGTTTCTTGTTAAAATATTTGCACCTTCTACAGTTATAGAAATAGGTAAAGCAAAATAAGCATGTGCTAAAAAGTTTTTTTCCCCTCTTATAATTGCACTTCCTCCTAATACATCCATAGAATCATTTATAACTTCTCTAAATTTTTCTGTAGCGTGGTATTTCATAATTGAGTTTACAACACCTGGTTTATGACCATTGTCAATTGCATCTAAAGTATAATTTCTTGCAGCATTCAACATATAGGTGTATGCAGCAACTTTTGCAATCTTTTCTTCAACTCCTTCAAAGTGATTAATACTTAGACCAAATTGCTCCCTTAGACTTGAGTATGAAGCTAATACATTTAAAGCAAATTTACTTCCACCTAAAGAGACACTAGGAAGAGAAATTCCTCGTCCAATAGATAAAGATTCAACTAACATTTGCCAGCCATGTCCTATACCATCAATTCCTCCTATAACATCTTCAATATTTATAATTACATCTTTACCAAATAAAGGTGAATTTACAAAAGGAATGCCAAGAGGATCATGTCTTCTTGAGTTATCAACACCTTTTATTTTTGAGTCAACTAATCCAAAAGTGATACCTAAGTCTTCTTTTTCACCTAAAAGATGTTCTGGATCATTTAATCTAAAAGCAAGACCAATCAAAGTTGCTACATTACCAAGGGTAATATAACGTTTTTCAAAGTTAAGTCTTATTTTTAGTTTTTTATCTTCATCTTTGAATACAACACCATTTGATGTTAATGAGGTTGCATCACTTCCTGCATTTGGTTCTGTTAATCCAAAACAAGGAACAAGATTTCCATTTCCTAAATCTTCAAGGTATCTATCTTTTTGTTCTTGGGTACCGTGTTTTAATATAAGCTCAGCAGGACCAAGTGAATTTGGAACCATAATAGTTATAGCTAAAACCTGAGAACGTGAAACAAGTTTTTCTATAATATGAGAATGAGCAGTTGCTGAGAATCCTAATCCTCCATACTCTTTTGGAATTATCATACCAAAGAATTTTTTCTCTTTTATATATTTCCATACATCAGGTCTTAAATCTCTGTCCTGAAATATTTCCCAATCAGTAGTCATCTCACACAGTTCATTTACTTCATTGTCTAAAAAAGCTTGTTCTTCTTCCTTTAAAGTAGTGATTTTTTCGTTACTAATTGCTTCAAAATCTACTTTTGCTTCAAAGAAGTTTGATTCAACCCAATTTGTTCCAGCTTGTAAAGCAGCTTCTTCTGTTGCTGAGATTTTAGGCATTAGCCCTTTTTGATTTATAAAATCAACTATTTTTGAAGTTATAAGTTTCATTCTTAGTTCTTTTAGACTAAGTATTACTCCTATAGCAATTAAAAATGGCCAAATGAAAAATGATATCTCAAAAAATACAAAGGCATAAACACCGAGTATTATTAGACTATATACAATAGGGAAGGAGTAAAATCCCAGTGCACATACAATTATTAAAAATATTAAGAAATCCATAACTCATCTCCTGTTTTGAAATTTTTCTTATTTTCTACAAGTTTTATAAGTAAATTACTTGGTTTGAATCTTTTCCCGTATCTTCCATATAGGCTATTTAATGTATTTAAAACATTTTCTAAGCCAACATCATTTGCATAATTTAGTAAACCACCTTTATATGGAGGAAAACCAGTTCCTGTAATCATTGCAAAATTTATTACATTTGCACTTTGAACAATGCCTTCTTCTAAACATCGTGAGGCTTCATTTATCATAATATAAATACATCTTTGAATAATTTGTTCCTCAGTAAATTGTCTATTTAAATTATATGGTTCAGTAATTTCTTCATTTACTTTTATATCCCGTCCATTATGAATGTAAAAACCTTTTTTACTTTTTGTTCCTAATAGTTTTAAATCATTATAAACTCTATCTAACAAAGGAGACATAGTCATTCTTTCTCCATAGGCTTCATTTAAAATTTTACTTACTTTATATCCAATATCTATACCTACTGTGTCAGCTAATATAAATGGACCCATAGGCATCCCAAAATCTTTTAATATTTTGTCTATTTGTTTTATACTTGAACCCTCTTCAAGTATAAAAGCTGCTTCATTTAGATATGGAAGTAAAATTCTATTTACAATAAACCCTGCGCAATCTCCAACTATAATTGGAGTTTTTCCACATGAAACTAAAAGTTCCATTACTCGATTTATAGTTTTCTTAGAGGTCTGAGAAGAAGGAATTATTTCAACTAAAGGCATGATATTAACTGGATTGAAAAAATGAACACCTACAAAATTTTTTTTGTTTTTAAGTTCAGAACTTAATTCTTCAATTGAAATTGATGAGGTATTAGATGCAATTATTGAATTTTTATCTAATACTTTTTCTAGTTCGGCAAAAGTTTCTTTTTTGGCTTTTTCATCTTCAATAATAGCTTCAATTGCAAGTTCTATGTTATGCATACCATTAAATTTATCAGTATATGAGATTTTATTTAGTTTAAATTCTAGTTGATTTTTAGTCATACTTCTTCTTTTTATAGAAGATGAGTATAATTTTGCGACTGAATTTAAAATAGAATTTGCTTGGTCAATTTTTCTTAGTTTTATTCTAACTTCATTTAAGAATTTTGAAAAAAGCCAAATCATACCTTTACCCATAACTCCATTTCCAACTACAAGAACATCTGAGATTGGTTTAGAAGTTTTTTTATATGATTTATTAAATTTTTCAAACATAAAAAATAGTTCAATCATATATTTGGATTCTTTAGTAGCAGCTAATTTACTAAAGGCTTTTGCTTCAATAAAAATACCTTCTTCAAATGGTTTTCCAAAAGTTTGTTTTATAACTTCAAGTGCCATATATGGTGCATTAAAATCTCTATTTACTTTTTTCTCAATAGATTTTTGTGTTTGATAATATACAATCTCCCTTGTAAATGAATATTTCTCTAAAAGATTATTCATAAAAGATAATTTTTTCTTTTTTATTTCGCCATTAATAGCTTTTTGAACAAAGGTATTTAATTTGAACTCTTTTTGACCATCATCAAAAATCTCATTTACAAGTCCTAGTATATAAGCTTTTTTAGCATCAATAATTTTCCCTGTTAGGATTAAATCAAGAGAATTTATAAGACCGATAACTTTAGGGGCTCTTTGTGTTCCACCAAGCCCTGGGAAAAATCCAAGTTTAATCTCTGGAAAAGCAAGTTTTGTTTTAGGATTTGTTGATGCAATTCTATACTTACAACAAAGCGCTAATTCTAGACCTCCACCCATACAAGCTCCATTTATATATGCTATTGTTGGTATGCTTAAGTCTTCTAGTTTATTTAAGATATTATCACCTTTTGTGATTTGTTCATAAACTTCTTCTTCTGTATTCATAGCTTCTATTTCTTTGATATCAGCACCTGCAATAAATATAGTGGGTTTTGCACTATCAATAACTAGGGCTTTTATCTCTTTATTCTCTTTTATCTCATTTAATAGAATATCAAGTTCACTTAATACTTCAAAAGATAGTTTATTTGCTTTTGAGTTTTTTAAATCAAAGGTTAGTGTTGCAATATCATTATTTATTTCTAAATTTAAATTATTCATTTTATACCTCCACTAAAAAACTTGCACCTTGACCACCACCAACACAAAGTGTAGCAAGACCAGTTTTTAATCCTCTTCTTTTTAACTCTTTTAAAGTATGAAGAACAATCCTTGTTCCACTCATCCCAACTGGATGACCTAAAGCAATTCCTCCTCCATTTACATTTAAAATATCTGGATTTATTTCGCCTAAAGGAGGACTATTTAGATTTTTTTTGAAATATTCTTCTGATTTAAAAGCTTCAATATTTGCAATAACTTGTGCAGCAAAAGCTTCATTTAATTCTATTAAATCAATATCTTGAAGTTTTGTTCCTGTTTTATCAAAAAGTTTTTTTGTTGAATAAGTCGGACCTAAACCCATTCTTGAAGCATCTAAACCTGCATAAGCATAATCTTTTATAAATCCAATAGGTTCAACTCCAAGTTCTTTGGCTTTTGATTCTGTTGTTAATATTATCATAGCAGCGCCGTCAGAAACTTGTGATGAATTTCCTGCTGTTACACTACCACTTGTTTTATCAAATATTGGTCTTAATTTTGTTAAAGCTTCAATTGTTTGATTAAGTCTAATTCCATCATCTTCTAGGAAAGAAGAATCTTTAGTCATAATGGGATGAATCTCTTCTTCAAATCTTTTATTTTCTTGGGCTTTTTGAGCTTTATGATGAGAATTTAAAGCATATTCATCTTGTGCTTCTCTGCTAATATTGAAATCATTAGCAAGGTTTTCAGCAGTAATTCCCATGATTTTACCTGATATTGGATCCGTAAGACCCGTAATTAATCCTATAATAGGTTTTAGAAAACTAGGTCTAAAAGTTGTAATGATTTTTAGTCTTTGAGAGGCAGTTTTCGCATAAGAGAGTTTTGTAACAAAGTTTTTAAATTGGTCATTAAAAAATAGAGGAATATTACTCATTGATTCTACTCCTCCTGCTAAATATATCTCACCTTGTGATGTTTCTATTTTTTCAATAGCAGAGGATATGGCTTGCATTCCAGAAGCACAGTTTCTATGTACTGTATATGCAATTGTACTTTCTGGAAAACCTGCTCTTATTGCTAGAACTCTTGCAATATTTGCAGCATTTGCAGGTTGCGCTACATTTCCTATTATAACTTCGTCAAATCTGTCATAGTCAATTTTATTTCTTAGTACAAGTTCTTTTGCTATGATGGCTCCAAGAGTATCAGCTCCTAGTGTTTCAAGTTTCCCATTAGCCTTAGCAATTGGACTTCTTAGACCATCAATTACGGCAATTCTCTCTTTCATAACAAACTCCTAGTACATATTATTTATAATCTCTTCATATTTTTCTTCAATTACACTTCTACAAATTTTCATTGATGGAGTTAATTCACCACTCTCAATTGAAATATCATTTGTAACAATGCTATATTGAATGATTCGCTCCCACTCATTTAATTTTTTATTAATTTTTTTTATATCAGCTTCAATACTTTCGTGTACCTTTTCTTGATTATAATACTCTTCAAGTGTAAACTGTTTATTAAGTATATCATTATTATACACATCTTTGTCAACAAAAAGTAAGCAAGAAACATATTTTTTATTGTTTGCTATTATTGTTGCAAATTCCACATATTTGTTTTTAGAAAGGGCTTGTTCTATTGGAATTGCAGATACATAATTACCTGTTGATAGTTTATAAATATCTTTTTTTCTGCTCTCAATAAAAATATAACCATCTTTGTCAATAGATGCAATATCTCCTGTATGAAGCCATCCTTTGTTATCGATTGTTTGAGATGTTAAATCTTCATTATTTAAATAACCTTTCATAATAGAGGCCCCTCGAGCTAATAGTTCATTTTCTACAATTTTAACTTCAACATTAGGAAGTGCTTTTCCACTAGAACCAATTTTATTAGATTCTGGATAATTTGTAGAAATTACAGGAGAAGATTCAGTCAATCCATAACCTTGGTAAATAGGTACTCCTATATTTGTGAAAAATTGGCTTATCTCTTCATTTAAAGGGGCTCCTCCTGACACTAATTTAGTGATTCTTCCTCCAAATATTTCCCTTAATTTACTATAAACAATTTTATTAAATATTTTATATAGAAAAGTTGTTTTATTCATATTTTTATTAAGTGCGTATTCAAAAGCATTTTTGGCTATAAGTTTTGAGATAAATGATTTTGATTCAATATTCATTTTAATTTTAAAGAATATTTTTTCTAACAGTCTTGGAACAGCTGTCATCATTGTTGGACGTACAATTTTTAAAAGATTAGAAATATTTGGAATTTCATCTACAAAATATATAGATACTCCACGATTTAGATAAAAACTCATAACCATTCTTTCAAATATATGGGCTAAAGGAAGTACAGATAATATTACTTCTGTTTCAGGAAGTTTCAAAATAGTATTTACATCTTTTATTTGGCTTATTATATTTTTATGAGTTAATTGTACTCCTTTTGGAGTTCCCGTATTTCCACTTGTATATATTATCGAAAAAATATCATCTTCATTTGGAGAATATTTTTTTAAATCATTTATATCACAAGAAACAGTGCTCATGACAAAAATATCATCAAGGTTATAAAAGCCATCTTCTTTTATACAAAAATTATGAGTGATAAATGTAACATTAGATTCTATGTCCTCTAATCTTTCAATAGAATCTATAAAAACATATTTAATATTTGCATCTTCAATTTCAAAATTTAAATTTTTTGTTGAAATATTGTCAAATATAGGAACTGAAATTGCTCCTATTTTATGAATTGCAAAATCAAATATTAACCAAAATGGAGAAGATTTTGCAAAAATTGCAATGCAATCACCCCTTTTTACTCCCATATTTTTTAATGCAATAGAAAGACAAATAACTTTTTCTTTGAATTCATTTATTGATATAGATTTATATTTACCATTTTCTAAGTAATTCAGAAAATTAGGATTTGTGTAAGAAGTTGTAATAAAATCGAATAATTCATTATAAGTTTTGAAGTTATATGAAAGCATAATATACTCCTTATAACGATTTATTCAATTCTATCATTATATTAAAAACAAAAAAGAAATAATTTTATTAATTTAAATTATTAAGGTAGAAATTATAATGTGTACATTTTGGATTATGATGTACAAAAATTGTACATCAAGAACTTGGGAAAGTCATGAATATCTTGCAATATTAAATTAATTAATACCTATTAATATATGGATTTATATGGTAAATAAGGAGAAATAGTGAAAATAAGTAATTGTAAGGCAAAATTATATTACTTTTTGTAACTTTTTTTTTGATTATGAAAAGTTGTATCATGAATCACAATAATTGTACATTAGAGCAAGTATAGATTATGCTATACTAGTGCTACAAATTAATTAGGAGTTATATATGAGTTTAATCGCTGATTATAGAGCACATACTGAAGAAAGATTACAAGAGGGTGGATTACCACCATTAGCATTAANATTAACTGCTGATCAAACTGCACAATTAGTAGAAGTTTTAAAAGCTAATACTGCTGATGCTGATTATGCATTAGAATTATTTAAAAATAAAGTTAACCCTGGTGTTGATGATGCTGCTTACGTAAAAGCTGCATTTTTAAATGATATTGTACAAGGTAATGCTTCATGTTCAGTTATTTCTAAAATTCAAGCAATTGAAATTTTAGGAACAATGATGGGTGGATTCAATGTTACTCCACTTGTTGACGCATTAAAAATTGAAGAAGTTGCAGCTGCTGCAGCAAAAGAATTAAAAAATACTATTTTAGTTTATGATTCATTTAATGATGTAAAAGATTTAGCAGATGCTGGAAATGCACAAGCTAAAGAAATTATTGAATCATGGGCAAATGCAGAGTGGTTTACAAATAAACCTGCATTAGAAGAAGAGATTACTTTAACAGTATATAAAATCCCTGGTGAAACAAATACAGATGATTTATCTCCTGCAACTGTAGCATTTACAAGAGCTGATATTCCATTACATGCAACTGCAATGTTACAATCAAGAATGGAAAAACCATTAGAGAAAATGGAAGAACTTAAAGAAAAAGGTTACCCTTTAGCATACGTTGGTGATGTTGTTGGAACTGGATCTTCAAGAAAATCAGGTATTAACTCTGTTCAATGGCACATGGGTAGAGATATCCCAGGTGTTCCTAATAAAAGAACAGGTGGAGTTGTTATTGGTTCTATTATTGCTCCAATTTTCTTCAACACTGCAGAAGATTCAGGTTGTTTACCAATTCAAGCTCCAGTTGATGATTTAGAAACTGGTGATGTTATTACTGTTAAGCCTTATGCTGGACAAATCTTAAAAGATGGTGCAGTTGTTTCTGAATTTAACTTAGCTCCTAATACATTAACTGATGAGATGAGAGCAGGTGGGAGAATTCCATTAATTATTGGTAAAGGTCTTACTGCAAAAGCTAGAGAAGCTTTAGGTTTAGGAGCATCTGACTTATTTGTTACTGCATCTCAACCAGCTGCAAGTACAAATGGATTTACTCAAGCACAAAAAATGGTTGGACGTGCGTGTGGTATCGAAGGTGTTAAACCTGGTATGTATGTTGAGCCAATCTGTACAACTGTTGGATCACAAGATACTACTGGACCTATGACTAGAGATGAAATTAAAGAACTTGCTGCACTATCTTTTGGTGCTGACATGGTTATGCAATCATTTTGTCATACTGCTGCTTACCCAAAACCAGCAGATATTAACTTACAACATACACTTCCGGAATTTATTACTTCAAGAGCAGGTGTTACTTTAAGACCAGGTGATGGTGTTATCCACTCTTGGTTAAATAGATTATGTTTACCAGATACTGTTGGTACTGGTGGAGATTCTCATACTAGATTCCCTATTGGTATCTCATTCCCAGCTGGTTCTGGTCTTGTTGCATTTGCAGGTGTAACAGGTATGATGCCTTTAACTATGCCTGAATCAGTTCATGTAAAATTTACTGGTGAATTACAACCAGGAATTACTTTAAGAGATTTAGTTAATGCTATTCCTTACCAAGCTATTCAAGATGGTTTATTAACTGTTGAGAAAAAAGGTAAGAAAAATATTTTTGCTGGTAATGTAATTGAAATTTCAGGTCTTCCAAAACTTAAAGTTGAGCAAGCATTTGAATTATCTGATGCAGCAGCAGAAAGATCAGCAGCAGCTTGTTCTGTTCAATTGGATAAAGAACCAATTATTGAGTACTTATCTTCAAACATCGCTTTAATTGAAAAAATGATTGAAGAAGGTTACCAAGACGCTAGAACTTTACAAAGAAGAGCTGATAAAATGAAAGAATGGATTGCTAATCCTGAATTAATCACTCCAGATGCAGATGCTGAATATCTTGCAACTATTGAAATTAATTTAGATGAAATCACTGAGCCATTATTAGCTTGTCCTAATGATCCAGATGATGTTGATACATTAACAAACATCTTAGCTGATCCAAAAAGAATTACTGACAGAATTGACGAAGTATTCGTAGGTTCTTGTATGACTAATATTGGACTTTTTAGAGCTTTGGGTGAAGTTCTTAAAGGTGAAGGACCAGTTCCTGCAAAATTATGGGTTGCTCCTCCAACAAAAATGGATCAACAGCAATTAACTGAAGAAGGGTACTACTCAATCTTTGGAGCAGCTGGAGCTAGATTAGAAATTCCTGGATGTTCTTTATGTATGGGTAACCAAGCAAATGTTGGTCAAGGTGCAGTTGTATTTAGTACATCTACAAGAAACTTTGATAACAGACTTGGAAAAGATTCTCAAGTTTATCTTGGATCTGCTGAAGTTGCAGCATTATCTGCACTTTTAGGAAGACTTCCAACTAAAGAAGAATATCTTGATATGGTACCTAAAAAAATTACTCCTGAAAAAAGAGATAATATTTATAAATACTTAAACTTCCACACTATTAGTGATTCTGAATTAACTAATTTAGTTCACTCTTAATAGATATAAAACTCAAGCAATTTTGCTTGAGTTTTTATTTTTTTAAATAAAACTTTCAACACATCTGAACATTCATTTATAATTAACATTTATAATACTATAATTTACTTAATTTAAAAATCCAAGAATTAAGGATTAATCTTGTCAGTAAAAGAACAAAAAAAGAATTCAATAATTGAAAATTCTTTAAAATTATTCTCAAAAAATGGTTTTTATAATACAACAATTCCCGATATTGCAAAGTCAATGAAGATGAGTGTTGGTAATATGTATAACTATTTTAAGTCCAAAGAAGAGTTAGCCAAGTATGCTATTAAATACTCTACAAATGTTTTAGCAATAGAACTTCAAAAAATTAATCAAATGGATATATCTTCAAAAGAAAAGATTTTTATTTTTACAAAAGCTTATATGCAAAGTGTAAAAAAATCTCCAGAGGTAATCGAATATTTTTTAAGAGTTTATCTTTCAAATAGAGAGGTCTTTCAAGAAGGTTGTGAAGGTTTCTTATGTGTTAGTGAATTTGTAACAGAAGTTATGATTTTACTTGATGATGGAGCTTCAAAAAAAGAGTTTAGACAACAAGACTTTTTCCCTGCTTTTGCAATGATAATGGGAGCACTTGGTGGTTTTGCTTTTCTAAGTGGTGAAAAAGTGCTTGAAAAAGATGTTGTAGAATATTCAGATGCAGTTGCAGAAAATATCTATAGAGCTTTAAAGTATGAGGATTGATAAGAAAATAAAACCAAAAGTGTTATGGTTTCAATCCATAACTTGTAATGGTAATACTCATTCTTTTTTAAGTGCAAATGATAATAGAATGAGACTATTTTTAGATAGTTTTGATTTAATTTATCATCCTTCTTTAACTATTGATATTACTTTAAATGAAATTCTTGATTCAAATATTAAATTTGATTATCTTCTAGTTGAAGGGGCAATATCTTCAAATAAAAAGTTTTTTTCAATATCTGATGATACTACTTATAATTTATTAAATAAACTTATAAAAAAAACAAAATTTATGATTGCAGTTGGTTCTTGTGCTTCATATGGTGGAATGCATAAAAAGTTTGAAGAAAATTCTGATATAAAAGGGATAAATCAATCTTTAGATATTGATAATTTATATTTTTTAAAACATCCTATAATCAATCTTACAGGATGTCCTGTTCATCCAGAATGGATACTTCAAACACTTTTTACTCTTAAAGATTATGGAAAAATTGCATTAGATGAAGTTGGTCGTCCTAAAGAGTTGTATTATGGATTAGCTCACCATGGATGTACGAGAAACGAATATTTTTAGTGGAAGGTTGAGACAGATAATTTTGGATTAAAAGAGGGTTGCCTTTTTTATAATCAAGGATGTCGTGGTCCAATGACTCATTCAAATTGTAATAGAATTCTTTGGAATGATGTAAATACAAAAACAAGAGTAGGGATGCCTTGTATTGGTTGTACAGAAGCAGATTTTCCAAGGGATAATATGCTCGAAACTAAGAAAAATATTGGAATTCCAGATGAAGTTCCTTTAGGTATTCACAAAAGAGCTTATCTATCTTTAACAGGAATTGCAAAAACATTTAAAATAGAAAGACTTCATAAAAAACTAATTGATTAGAAGTTGCATTTTCTTTCTATTTTTAGATTTTAAATAAATTTTTGTCCATTTATAATTACTAAGATTTTGTAAATCGCTCATTAAATCAATCTCTGCATTTAAGTCGATAGTTTTAAGAGTGTATAAAACTAAAATATCATTTCTTTGAGTAAGTGGCATAATTTTTCTCTCGATATTATCTAAAATTAAAAGATCTGAAAATTGGTTTTCTTGATATGAAAGTACTAAATGATAATCATTTTTTCGTATATTATATAAAAGTGATAATTTATTTTCATCAATACCTGTTTCTAAAAGTGTAAAATATTTAGCAATTACAAAGTCTTCACAATCTCCACTACCTTTGAACATAAACTCTTTTCTTGTTGCCCAGTAATCATTTTTTCTATAGACTTTTAAATCGCTTTCAAATTTGTATTCATTAAAGTAATCATTTACTGAATTTAATTTAGTAATGTCATCATCAATATCTTGAAGAGATCTTTTTAAAAGAATTAATTCATTTATTCTATCCAGGATGATATTTTTTTTTGGAGAATGAAGTATATTTAAAAAATCTTCATCTGTTATATTTAAATCCTTTAGTGTAGAGGAAAATAAAAGATTTATCGTAAATAGTGTTATTAATAGTATTTTCATACCACAATTATATTGTAATAGTTTGATTATAATCTTAAATATTACACTAAGTTGAAATAGTGCTGTTATTGAAAATATGCTAGAATCAGCGATTAATTGAAAGGTATATATGAAAACTGTTGATATTGTTGAGAGAATTGAAGGTGAAGCGAAGTTAGTTTGTTCTTGGAAGAATGGCATTATTGATGATGCAAGAATAGAATTTTTAAACTTTAGAGGTTTTGAATTTATGTTACAAGGAAAATCTCCTTTAGATGCACTTATTTATACGCCAAGAATATGTGGAATTTGTGGACAAGCTCACTTAAAAACAACAGTAGAAGCCTTAGAAAATATATATAAAAATATAGGTGAAGAATTAAGTATTACAAATAAAGCAAAACTTTTAAGGGAAATTGGTTTAAATATTGAGATAATTGATTCTCATATTAAATGGTTTTATATGTTTATTATGCCTGATATTGTTAGTTTATCAAAAAATGACTATTCCCAATATTCACCTTTAAAAGGAGATAAATGGCTAAAGTCATCAAGTGTTGCTAGTGAAACAATTAAAGCCTTAGCAATAATTGGTGGACAATGGCCTCATACTTCATATATGATTCCGGGAGGAGTAGTTTCGGACCCAACTCTTTTGGATTTAACTACAATGCAAAATTATCTAGATAATACAATAAGTTTTTTTGAAAAAGATTTTATAGGCGGAGATTTCGAAGAGTATTTATCATATTCAAGTTTAAACGACCTAGAGAATATTAGAGGTGATTTTAAAGATTTTATTGATCTTTCTTTTGAAAATAATTTAGACAAAATTGGGAAAAGTTACAATAGACATATAGTCCTAGGTAAATCACATTTATTTAATAGTGGAAAAAGCAACAAGAGATTAACCCATAAATTAGATTTAAATTCAATTAGTGAAGATACTCAATATACGTATAATGTAGATGAATCAAAAGAGAGTAAAGAGGCATTTGGTTGGGCAAAAAATGTAAGTTATGCAGATAATTTTTATGAAACAGGACCTTTATCAAGAGTTATTGTAAAAAGTAGAGGTTTTGTAAATAGTCTACACAAAACTTACGATGATTCCGTTTTGACAAGAGTTATAGCTAGAATGGATGAGTTGGCACATCTTCTGTACTCGACCAAAAACTTAATTAAGCAAATAGATATTAGCGAAGAGTCTTTTATTAAACCTAAAATATCAATGAATGACATTGATAACGCTGGTGCAACAGCAGTTGTAGAAGCATGTAGAGGCTCTCTTTTACATGATATATCAATAAAGCAAGGGAAAATAGAAAAATATAATGTAATTACTCCAACCGTTTGGAATTTAGGACCTGGAAATAAAAATAACCTATCTATTGCTCAAAAAGCAATAATTGGAACAGATTCAATTGTAAAAGCAAAGATTATTTTACGAAGTTTTGATGTATGTTCTGTATGCACTACCCATTAATTGATTTTATTTGTATCATTTCGTAACAATTTAAAATAAATTTTTTCTTAAAATTAATAATTTATTTCGAAAGTTAATAATAAAAATAATTCACCTAAATATCTAAAACTCCTATAAAAAAGTCTTCCTTAAAAATAGTATAAAATAAATACTATTTCAATGCTATTTTAATGCTATTTTACACTTGATATTAGTTGTTTTATATAAGTTTAGCTTAAGTGACTAAACGTTAATTTTAGGATGCTAATAAATGAATATTCATTTAATAAAGACAAAGGAGAAGTATATGGTTGATTCTCAGGAAATGGTAAAAAAAGTTTTTACCCAAGATTCAGCAAGGGTTGATACGAATAAAGGTGATGCTTATTATAATACACTTTTTGAAGAAGCAAAAAGTAGATTAGAAGCGTTAAGGAAACAACCGGCTCTTAAAGATATTGATTTAATCGATGTTGTAGAGAGTGAAGGTGTGAATAGAAGAGATTTCATGAAATGGGCAAGTGCTACAACTGCTACATTAATGTTACCTCCTATGTTTACTCCTTTAGTAGCAGAAGCTACAGAGCTTATGAACAGAGTACCTGTTATTTGGATTGAATTACAAGACTGTGCTGGAAACTCTGAAGCACTTTTAAGATCATCAACACCTACTGTAGATGATTTACTTTTCGATGTATTAAGTTTAGAATTTCATGAGACACTTATGGCTGCTTCTGGTCATCAAGCAGATGCTCAACTTGAAGATGCAATTGAACATTTCAAAGGCAAATATTTACTTTTTGTAGAAGGTGCAATACCAACTGGTATGAATGGTCAATATGGAACTATTGGAGCTTCAGGTGAAACCTTCCAAGAACATTTAATGAGACTTTCAAAAGATGCAGCAGCTGTAGTTGCCGTTGGTTCGTGTGCGACATTTGGTGGTATTCCTGCTGCTGCTCCAAACCCAACAGGTGCAGTTGGTGTTATGGATTTAGTTAAAGGGAAACCAGTAATTAATATTCCTGCCTGTCCTGCAAATCCTGCAAATATGGTTGGGGTTGTTTTACATTTTGTTTTAACAGGACAAATTCCAGAATTAGACTCTTTATTAAGACCTAAGTTTGCATTTGGTTATAGAATTCATGATAATTGTGAAAGAAGAGCACACTTTGATGCTGGTGAATATGTAGAAGAGTGGGGTGATGAAGGGGCTAAAAATAACTTCTGTTTATATAAAATGGGATGTAAAGGTCCTATGACATTTAATAACTGTTCTATTATTAGATACAACGAAGGTGCAAACTGGCCAATTGGAGTTGGTCGAGGTTGTATTGGTTGTTCTGAACCAGATTTTTGGGATAAATATGCTTATGAAAGACCAATGTCAGATGCTAATATTAAAGCTCCAACTGGTGGAGTTGAAAAAACAGTTGATGAATTTTGTCTTGGATTATTAACTGCAACAACAATTGGTATTGGTGTACATGCAGTAGCAAGTGCCGTAGCAGGAAAAAGAACAGTACATAGTGAAGATGGAGAAGAGTAATGAGTAAACATGTAGTAATAGATCCAATAACAAGAATTGAAGGACATTTAAGAATAGAAGCTGTAATTGATGATAATAATGTCATCCAAGAAGCTTATAGTTCTTCAACAATGTTCAGAGGTATTGAAGAAATTCTAAAAGGTAGAGATCCAAGAGATTGTGGATTACTAGCTATGAGAATTTGTGGTGTTTGTACTGGTACTCATTACCAAAGAAGTATTGAAGCAGTAGAACATGCATTTAATGTAACGATTCCAAAAAATGCAAGACTTGTTAGAAACTTAATGCAAGGTGCTTTATATATTCATGATCATATTGTTCATTTTTATCATTTACATGCACTTGACTGGGTTGATATCACTAAAGCACTCGAAGCTGATCCAAAAGCTGCAGTTGCTGAAGCTCAAAAGTGGGCTAAAGTTTCAGGTCAAAGACCTTGGAATGCATCTGAAGACGTATTTGCTGAAGTTCAAGCAAGAGTAACTAAATATGTAAAACAGGGAAGACTTGGAGTATTTGGAAATGCATACTGGGGTTCAAAAGCATATAAATTGACTCCTGAGCAAAACCTTATTGGTTTATCACACTATTTAGATGCCTTGGATTTGCAAAGAGAAGTAGCTAAAGCACAAGCAATTTTTGGTGGTAAGAATCCCCATCCTCAATCAATTGTTGTTGGTGGGGTAACTTGTGTGCAAGATATTAAAAATCCAGCAAGAGTTGCAGAGTTTAAAGATATTATTCAAAAAGCATTAAAATTTACTAAACAAGCTTATTTACCAGATGTGTATATGGCTGGTACAATGTATGCAGATGAGGCACTTGATGGTACAGGTGGTGGTTTAGGTAATTATATGTCTTATGGAGATTTTAATTTAGATGATACACCTTTTTATGAAGCTGCTAAACTATTTCCTAGTGGAATAGTTTTAAATAAAGATTTATCTAAAGTATATGATTTAGACCAAGCAAAGATTACTGAAGATGTAACTCACTCTTGGTATGAAGGAAATACAAACTTACATCCATATGATGGAGTAACAAATCCTAACTATACTGGTTTTGGTAAAAAAGAGAATAATATTGCATATTTAGATACTAATAAAAAGTATTCATGGATTAAATCTCCATTATATGATGATAATAGAATGGAAGTGGGACCATTAGCAAGAATGATAGTAGGGGTTGCACGAGGTGATGCTCGAATCACTAAATATGTAACGACTTTCTTAAAAAATGGGAATCTACCTACAAAAGTTTTATTCTCAACAGTTGGAAGAACAGCAGCAAGAGCAATTGAAACTGAAATGATGTGTACAGAGGTAATTAACTGGTGTGATGAGTTAGCTTCAAATGCAGCTCATGGTGATTTATCTACTTGGACTGAGTTTGATTTTGATACAGTATCAAAAGATGCTCAAGGTTATGGTATGGCTGAAGCTCCAAGAGGTGGATTAGGACATTGGGTTAAAATCAAAGATGGAAAAGTAGCAAATTATCAAGCTGTTGTTCCTTCAACTTGGAATGCTGCTCCAAAAGATTATAAAGGTAGAATGGGGGCTTATGAAGCTTCTTTAGTAGGAACTAAAGTTGTTAATCCTGATGAGCCTTTAGAAATAATCAGAACAGTTCATAGTTTTGATCCTTGTATTGCATGTGCGGTACATATAGTGGATACAAAAGGTAAAGAATTAGCTGTTTATAAAGTAAACCCAGTAGGATCTAGCCGTGCCTAAAATGAAAAGGGTTGAACGAATGACCCCAATCATGCGAACAATTCACTGGGTGAATGCGTTTTGTATGGTTGCTGCGGTTGCAACCGGGCTTTATATTGGCCATCCATATTATCAAACATTTATTGCAGATCCTGCTGTAGATAAATATGTTATGGCGTGGAATAGATGGGGACATTTTATTGTTGCCATTGTATTTGATGTTACAGCTATTTTAATTGGTTATTTATATCTATTTTCTAGATTTGAAAAACCATATAAGAAAATTTTGCCAACAAAGAAAAATTTTGTTGAGTTTTGTGAAGTATTTTTTAACTTAATAACATTTAATAGAAGAAAGAAATTTGACTCCTCACATAGTGATAGTTATAACATTATGTTTTTTACACTTTTCCATATTCTTTTAGTATTTATGTTATTAACTGGACTTCAAATGTATGTTCATGGTTTAGCTTCTGGGCACAGTTCTATTGGAGCGTGGTGGCCTTGGTTATTACATTTTGCAACAGATTGGACTTTAGAGGTATTTGGTGGAAATATGGGTGTTAGAATTGCTCATCATACAGCAATGTATATTTTGCTTATGTGGGTTATGTCTCATATTTATTACCAAATCTGGAGAACTATTTTTTGGAGAGAAGGGGACATCAATATTGTATTTGGTGGAACTAAGTTTGTCAACAAAAATATTGTTAATGCAAAAGGTGAAGTTGAAAATCACGAGAAGTAATTTTTAACTAGAATCTAAATAGGCTATGGCTAAAATGTCATAGCCTATTTTTTTCAAAAAGTTTATTAAAAATAATTTTTTTATTTTTGATAAGCTTTTAGATATCGAGGATTTTTTATGAAAAATATAGTAATTGGTGTAGGTAATTTATTATTTAAGGATGAGGGTGTAGGAATTTATGCAGCAAAATATTTAGAAGAGAATTACGGGTTTGAAGGTGATTTAGAGATAATTGAAGGTGGGACATTAGGATTTAAACTAATGACTTTTTTTCAAGAATATGATAATGTAATTATTCTAGATACTGTTTCTATTGAAGATAAAGCAGGGGAAATATTTAGACTTCCATCAGAAGTTTTATTAGGACTTGGAAATTATAGAAAAACTGCCCATGAAGTTGAAATAGTAGAAATGCTTGAAATTTGTTCAGTTTTAGATAAACATGCAGAAGTTACAATTTTAGGAATTATCCCTGAAGATATTGTTACTGTTGAAATTGGATTAACTAAAAAAATAGAAGAGAGATTTGAAGAATTGATATTACAAGCGGTAAAAGAAATTGAGAGTATTGGTATCAAAGTAATTAGAAAAGATAATAAAAGTATAAAAACAATTGCACATGAATTAATTGGTAGTTATAATGGTGAGCATTTAAAAAGAATCCCTAATGAGGAAGATACAACATGGAACTAATATATAGAATAGATTTTAACTCTACAAATTTCTATTTTAAACATATTCTTGATGATTTGATAATTGAAGCCAAAATTGAAGCTAAAAGTAAAATGTATAAAGGCTGTATATTATTAGTATGTAATGACACAGAAGAAAAAATAAAAAGTTTTTTTAAGATATTAGAAGAAAAGTTACCCTTATCAATTTTTCTTTCAGGCGCAAAAGTTATTGATAGTTTTGATTTTGATGCAAACATAGAATTAGAAGATAAAGATATAAAAATTAATTTATCTCTACTTACAAATGATGAAATAAGAAAAATATTAGAAGAAAATCATATTGATTTTTCAAATGATATAAATAAAATTAAAGAGGGTGGAGTTTCAAGATTTGAAACGCATAATGGATTGAAAGATTTATTCCTTCCTTCTAAGAAAATTAGAGAAGATTTTGAAAAAAAATCTTATGAAGTTAAACTTTTAATAACAAATATTAATAAATTAACAAATTTAGTTGATGTTTCTCCAAAAGATTTACAATTGCTTTGTTCAATTGAGCGACCTCTTGTTAAATTAAGATTTAAACTTTTACAAAATTTAAAAGGTGAATATTCAAATACAAGATTTATTTATGCAAAAATAGCTGATGATAAAGAGACTGTACTTTTTAGCCAAGCTTTAAAAGAAGAGGGAATTGATTATCTATTATATATAAATGATGAAATTTACCAAGATGGACTAAAAGTTACATATACTGAAGAGCAAAATATAATAATTCACGGGGAGAAAGGACTTTTTCCAAAATTTGATTATCAATTAAATAGACAAGTTAATTCTTGTTCTGACTATTTTGAAGAGTATGGATCCATATATAAATCAGTACTTGCACAATATAATAAAAGAATAGTTCCTTCTATAGGAATTTATTTTTCATATAAAAGTGATGAGTCTGCAATAAAAATTAATGTTCCTACTATTGGAGAGAAAGATGTAATTCATATTCCTAATGTTATGAATAGTATTGATAATTGTCTAGATGATATAAGAAGTATTGACGAGAATACTAATCGTCTTATTGATAATTATAAAAAGAAATTTGCAAAGAATTTTGAAAAGAAGTTTATAAGTAATGATGCAGATGGTTTTGAATCTATTCTAAATTTATTGGCATATGTGATGGGAATGAAAAATTATACTCATTTTGAAGATATGGCACTTTTATATAATGGAAAAAGTGGTATTCAAATTGATATGAATTTAATTAAAATTGATAATAAAAATTATTTAGATTATAGAAAAGTTATTCAAAGTATTATGAGTTATAAAATGGCTGATGTTGAAGATACATTATTGGCTTATTCTTTTTATGAAAGCTTATCTGATTTCATTAGTGACAATATCACAAAAATTAATTCTGAGTTTAATGCAAAAGATTTAGTCTTATGTGGAGATATGTTTTCAAATGCTATATTATTATCAAAAATTAAAAAATCTCAAAAGTCTTTAAATATTTTTATTTCAAAAGAATATCCTCTAGATTATTAAAAATTATTATAAGATTTAGTACATAACTATGTAAAAGTTATGTACTAAAAATGTCATAAAACATCCGAAAAAGTCACGTTAATGCCACTCTAAGTTATAAGTATTAATTATTATGAATAAATATCAAAAATATATTAGTTTTTTAGTAAAAGTTAAGTTTAAGTCAAGTAGTATTTCAATAATAAACTTATGAAATGAATATTCATTCGTATATAAAATAATTTAATTTAGATAGTGAAAATTTGATGTAATTTATTATGTTATATGAATGAATAATTATTCAAAATCTTTGAAAAGGAAGATACGTGGAAGGTTTAAATTTATTTAAAAAATTATCTAAACGTTTAGAAGACTTAGAAAAATTACCTAAGTTAGATGAAACAAAATCTATACCTCAAGTTTTAGAAGAAAAAGGTATAAATAGAAGAGATTTTATGAAGTGGGCGACAGCAGTTACTGCAATGTTAGCACTTCCTGGAAATTTTACGCCATTGGTTGCAAAAGCTGCTGAACTTAGTGATAGATTGCCAATTATATGGTTACATATGGCGGAGTGTACTGGTTGTTCAGAGTCACTTTTAAGAACAGATGCTCCAACAATTGATTCATTAATATTTGATTATATATCATTAGAATATCATGAAACATTAATGGCCAGTGCTGGTTGGCAAGCAGAACACAATTTGGAACATGCTATTGAAAAACATAAAGGTAATTATATCTTAATGGTTGAAGGTGGAATTCCTAGTGGTAAAAATGATTTCTATTTAACAATTGGAGGTCATGGTAACACAGGTGAGCATAGTGCTAAAGTAGCATGTGAATCTGCAAAAGCTATTTTTGCAATTGGTACATGTTCTTCTTTTGGTGGAGTACAAGCTGCTATTCCAAATCCTACTGGTGCAGTAGCACTTAGTAAAATTACAAACAAAACTGTAATTAATGTTCCAGGTTGTCCTCCTAGTGAAAAAAATATTGTAGGTACTTTATTACACTATATTTTATATGGAACACTTCCCGCTCTTGATGCATACAATAGACCAAAATGGGCTTATGGTATGCGTATTCATGATTTATGTGAAAGAAGAGGTCACTTTGATGCAGGTGAGTTTGTGGAAGAGTTTGGTGATGATGGTGCAAAAAAAGGTTACTGTTTATATAAAGTAGGATGTAAAGGTCCTTATACTTTTAATAATTGTTCTAAAAATAAATTTAATCAACACACTTCTTGGCCTATTCAAGCAGGTCATGGGTGTATTGGTTGTTCTGAACCAGATTTTTGGGATACTATGGGGCCATTTGAAGAACCTGTAGCAGACAGGTTATATAACACTGTATTTGGTGGAGCTGGCGCTGATGCTACTGCTGACAAAATAGGTGTTGGATTACTCGCCGTAACTGGTATTGGTATAGCAGCTCATGCAGCTATTTCAAAATTTAAAAATCCAAAAGATGGGGAGGAATAAAAATGGCAAATAAAAGAGTAATAGTTGACCCAATTACAAGAATTGAAGGGCATTTAAGAATCGAAGTAGAAGTTGATGAAAATAATGTAATTCAAAATGCTTTTTCTTCATCAACATTATGGAGAGGATTAGAAACTATTGTAAAAAATAGAGATCCAAGAGATGCAGGTTTTTTAATGCAAAGAATTTGTGGTGTTTGTACTTACTCTCATTATAGAGCTGGAATAGAAGCTGTTGAAGATGCTTTAGATATTACACCTCCATTAAATGCAAAGTTAACTAGATCATTAATGAATCAAGCTTTATTTATGCATGATCATCCTGTACATTTTTATCATTTACATGGGTTAGATTGGTGTGATATTGTTTCTGCTTTAGATGCTGATCCAGCACTAGCAGCTAAAGAAGCATTTAAATATACAAAATATCCAGTTGCTGCAGGTGAGGGTGATTTATTAAAAGTAAAAGATAAACTTAAAGCTTTTGTTGATAAAGGTGAACTTGGACCTTTTGCTAATGCTTATTGGGGACATGCTACATTTAAGTTAAGTCCTGAACAAAATTTAATTGTTGCTTCACATTATTTAAAAGCCTTAGAAATTCAAAGAACAGCAGCCCAGTTAATGGCATTGTTTGGAGGTAAACAACCACATCCTCAAAGTTTAACTGTTGGTGGGGTAACTTGTATTATGGATTTAATGGATCCGTCAAGAATGGGTGAATATCTTACAAAATATAAAGAAGTTGCAGATTTTATTCAAAATGCATATTATGCTGATGTTGTTATGGCGGGTGCTGCATATGCTAAAGAACCTAGTGTTACAAGCGAAGCTGGAACTATGAACTTTATGTCTCATAAAGAGATGCAATTAAATAGAACTGAATTCTTATTTGACACAGGTATTATTATGAATGGTGATCTTTCAAAAGTTCATCCTATAAATGAAGATTTAATTACAGAAGAAGCAACACACTCTTGGTATGAAGATAATGAACCTTTACATCCATATGATGGTAAAACAAATCCAAAATATACTGGAATGCATGAAAGAATGACTGTAGGTCCTGATGGAAAAGAAATACCTTCAAAATCAATAGATGAAACAGGAAAATATTCTTGGATAAAATCTCCAAGATATGATGGAAAAGCTATGGAAGTTGGTCCTTTAGCTGCAGTATTAGTTTCTTATGCAAGTGGTAATGAAAAAATTAAAAAAGTTGTTGATGAATTTTTAGAAACTACTGGATTACCAACTGCTGCATTATTTACAACTTTAGGGAGAACAGCAGCACGTGCACTTCAAACAAAAGCAATTATTGATAATGGATTAGAAACATTTAATACATTAATTGAGAATTTAAAAGTTGACCAAGATACTTGTGCTTCTTATCATATTGACAAAAATAAAGAGTATAAAGGAAGATTTATTGGTGATGTACCAAGAGGTATGTTATCTCACTGGATTAGAATTAAAAATGGTGTTGTTGAAAATTATCAAGCTGTTGTTCCATCTACTTGGAATGCAGGTCCAGAAGATTCAACAGGATTAAAAGGTCCATATGAATCAAATTTAATCGGCATGAAAGTTCAAGATATTTCACAACCTCTTGAAATTATTAGAGTTATTCACAGTTTTGATCCTTGTATTGCTTGTGCAGTTCATGTAATGGATACAAAAGGTAATGACTTAGGTGTGTATAAAGTAGATCCTGTTTATGGAAGTAGCTGTTAGGAGCAAATTATGATTAAAAAACATTATGAGTTTTCTTCTTGGCTTAGAATAACTCACTGGATTAGAGTTTTAGCAATAGTTATTTTAACTGCAACAGGATTCTATTTAGCATATCCTTTTATCTCTTCTGCACATAGTGGAGGCGAACCAGTTAATTTTTTAAATGCATTATCTAGATCATGGCATGTTATATTTGGATTTTTATTAATAGCAGTAACTATTGGAAAGTTTTATCTTTTCATTTTTGATAAACAAAGTCAAATTGAGAGATCGTCTTTTTGGGATTTTATTAGTCCTAAAGCTTGGATTAAACAGATTGGTTATTATATGTTGATAAATAAACATCCTCATGGTGAAGGGGTTTATAATCCTTTACAATTTATGGCGTATGTTGGTATTTATGTTGCTATTGTAATGATTTCAGTTACTGGAATAATTTTATATGTACATGTTTATCATGAGGGATTAGGGGGTATTTTATTTGATATTGTTAGACCTCTTGAAGTTATGCTTGGTGGACTAGCTTGGGTTAGAGAATTACATCATATTTTTATGTGGGTCTTTATTATCTTTCTTCCAATACATATTTATTTAGCAATATTTAACTCTATATATGGGAAAAGTGGAGCTATGGATTCTATTATCTCTGGATATAGATGGATTAAAAAGAAAAAGAATCATTAATGAATATATTAATACTAGGAATAGGAAATATCCTATTCCAAGACGAAGGAATTGGAGCTCATTTTATTCATTATCTAGATGAAAAATATGAATTTAATTCTGAAACTAGTAGTGTAAGTATTGTTGATGGTGGAACCTTAGCTCAAAGGCTAATTCCACTCATCATCCAATATGATAAGGTTTTTGTTGTAGATTGTATTGATGCTTTAAATTCAAAAGCTGGAGATGTTTATTTTTTTGATTATTTAAATGCCCCTGCTGAAATTGATTGGCAAGGAAGTGCACATGAAGTAGAAATGCTTCAAACACTAAATATGATAAAAATGAATGGTGATTTGCCTTCAACACATGTTGTAGGTGTAATTCCTAAAAGAATAGCTGACGATACAACATTTGAATTAAGTGATGAGATAGTAAAAGCTGTTGATACAATGGAACACACAATAGTAGAGGCATTGCTAAAATTAGAGATAGATGTTCTTGTAAAAAATAATGATATTACTATAGAAGAAATTTCAAAGATTTCGTTCAAGAGGGAGATTCTAAATGGTCCTAGAATATAAGTTTGAATATGTTTCAAATAACAATACTATAATAAAGTTTATAGATAATATTCTAAAAAAAGAGAATCTTTCTTACAAAATCTTAAGAGATGATGATTTTATTTATTTATATGTAGAGGGGGAAGAAGAGGAACTTCTTGAAAATTCTAATACTTTAGCCCAAAAAATTCCAATGTCTATATTTTTAAAGAATTATACATTAGAAGTAGTGCCACAAATGCCAAAAAAGGATTATAAATTTAAGTCAGATTATTTTAATTTGCCTTATTGTTCAAATTGTTTAGCCAACATAGAGAATAAAGAATCAACCAACTTCTACAATCCTTTTTTTAAATGTGATATTTGTGGTGCTACTTGTGATGTAAGAACTTTAAAATTATATAAAAAATATGATGAGATAGAATTTAAAAGTTATAAAGAATTATTTGAGCTTTTAGCTCTTAAAATTCAAGAAGATTCTAGAATAAAAATAAAAACTAAAAGTGGAGAATACACTTTTTATAAAACTATCAAACCTCAATCAAAAAAAGAAAAACTTATATGTACAAATATGAGTTCTCTTTCAAAGTTAGTAGTAAATGCAAAAGCAAAAACAGTAGCACTTTTTAGTATAGAAAAACCATCTTTAGATTTTCAGATAAATGGAGTATACAAAACAAATAAAAAACTTGATTTTGAAAAAATAAATATAAGAGCTCCTTTTGATTTGACTCTTTATCTTTTATCTAAAGAATTAGAGACTTTAGGAGTTGATTTTCTAACATATGAAGAATCAAATGATTTTGATTATGAATTGACTTATAATGACTATATTGGTGAAACTTTTCTTCCGTCTATTGTGATAAATGAAGGCAAAACCTTAGTTTTAGAAAACAGAAATTATGATAAAAAACTTGACGAAATTTATGATAAGTTTGAAGATAAATCAAAATCGCAATTAATGGTACTTGTTGAAGAAAACAAACTTTATGAAAAATCTATTTTGAATTTTTTTATTTCATCTTCATATGATGATAATATTTGTTTATATTCTGAAAAAATTGATGGTGTGATTGATATATTAAATTATAATATTCCAAATTCTTTTGAAACAATTTTTAAAGAAATAGAGCAAGAAGAGAGTGGTAAAAGATTATTAGCAAATTATAAAGAAAAATTCCCAGAAATCTTTGAATTTGCCTTATCTTATGAAAACAAAAAAAACTATGAAAACTCTATATATTCACTATGGAATTTAGTTTCAATTATTTTAGGTTTTGATAAAAAAGATGAAGATAAAAATATTCTTCTTGAGAATGCGGAAAAAGCCTTGCTTCAAAAAGGACCTAGGGTTGATTATAAATTAAAGAAAAGTGATAAAATCTTTAATAGAAAACTTAATATTTCAAAACTTATTAAAAGTGGAATAAGTTTTAAACTTGCAGGAGTTGATGATAAAACATTAAGTCTTGGGTATGTTGAAAGTTATGTTTACTTTTTATCGAATATTATAGATGAAGTTAATGAAGAGTTTAAACTTGATGGTATAAGTTTATGTGGTGATTTAATTAGTAATGAACTATTATATAAGATAATAAATAAAGCCATAACGAATAACATTAATATATATTATAATAAAGACTTTCCTATTCAAAAATAAAAATTTTTAGATTATAAATCAATAGCTTTTACAAAGGAATAATCTCTTATAATGATAGATATTTATTATTTTGGAAGTTTTTTATGAAATCAGTTAAAATTCAAGTTAAAGGTATAGTTCAAGGTGTTGGATTTAGACCTTTTGTTTATAAACTAGCTAGTACAAATAATCTTTTTGGATGGGTTAACAATGATGATAGTGGTGTTAATATTCTCCTTGAAGGTAAAGTAGATTCTGTAAACAATTTTTTAGAAGTACTGCAAAATAATCCTCCTGTTTTATCTAAAATTGATTCAATAGATATAAAAGAAAAAGAAAAAGAAAATTTTAGTTCTTTTGAAATATATGAAAGCAAAACAAATTCAAATAAATCAACTATTATATCTCCAGATATTGCTATTTGTGATGATTGTATTGAAGATATAAATGATAAAAATAACTTTAGATATAACTATGCTTTGACAAATTGTACAAACTGTGGACCACGATATTCTATAATTAAAACAGTCCCTTATGATAGAAAAAATACTTCCATGGCAGATTTTATTATGTGTGAAAAATGTGCAAAAGAGTACAAGAATCCACTAAATAGAAGATATCATGCCCAGCCAGTTTCATGTGAAGTTTGTGGCCCTAAAATTGCTTTATATGATAATAGTAATAATGAATTAGAAAAAGATTTAGAGGCTATAAAAAAACTAGCCCAGATGATAAATCAAGGACATATTGTAGCTTTGAAAGGCATGGGTGGTTTTCATATAGTTTGTGATGCTACAAATGATGAAGCCATAAAAAAATTAAGAAGTAAAAAAAATCGTCCTACAAAACCATTTGCTGTGATGTTTAAAAATATAAATCAAGTAAAAGAAAATGCGAATTTAACTCAAAAAGAGCAAGAAATAATATCTTCAAAAGAAAAACCAATAACACTTGTAAATTCAAAATCAAAATTGAGTAAAGAAATTGCACCGAATATTGATAGGTTAGGGTGCTTTCTTGCATATACTCCTTTACATATCATTTTGTTTAATTATTTGAAAAATCCAATAATTGCCACTAGTGCAAACTTATCAGGTGAACCAATAGTTAGATTTAAAGATGAGTTGATTAAAAAACTTGGAAATGTAGTTGATTATGTTTTAGATTTTAATAGAGATATTGTAAATGCTTGTGATGATTCAGTTGTTCAAGTAGTAAATGATAATATTCAAGTATTAAGAAATGCAAGAGGATATGCTCCAACTTCTTTAAAATTGGAAAAAAAATTAGCCAAAAATATTATTGCACTTGGAGCAAATCAGAAGTCAACTATATCAATAGCTTTTGAAGATAACTTGATTTTATCTCCACATATTGGAGATTTAAACTCCATTACTTCTTTGGAGTATTTTATAAGAACCATAAAAACCTTTGAGGATTTTTACGATTTTAAAGCCGATGTAATTGTTTGTGATAAACATCCTTCTTACGAGAGCACAAAATGGGCTAAAGAGCAAGATATTGAGCTTGTACAAATTCAACATCATTATGCACATGTTTTATCTACAATGGCAGAATATAGTTTAGATGAAGAGGTTTTAGCTTTTTCTTTTGATGGAACAGGTTTTGGTGATGATGGAAATATTTGGGGTGGAGAAGTATTTTTAGCAAATAAAAAAGAGTACAAAAGAATCAATCATTTTAAATACTTTAAATTACTTGGTGGTGAAAAATCAGTAAAAGAGCCAAAAAGAGTTGCCCTTTCTCTTCTCTTTGATATATTTACTTTAGAAGATGTTTTAGAAATAGAAAATCCAACTATTAAAGCTTTTACAAAGAGTGAAATAAAATTGATGCATACTATTTGGAAGAAAGGTTTGAATTCACCTTTAACAAGCTCTGTTGGTCGTTTATTTGATTCTATTGCATCATTTAGTGGTATTGCTCAGTCTCAAAGTTATGAGGGTGAGACAGGTTTACAAATCGAGATGGCATATGATAGTAGTATAAAAGAGTTCTATGCCTTTTCTTTTGAAGAAGATAAAATCGATTTAAGTGAATGTGTAAAGCAAATAATTGAAGATAATAATACAAAACTAATTTGTTCAAAGTTTATAAATATGTTAGTTGAAATAGTTATTTACTTAAGTCAAAAATATGAAAAACTGCCAGTTATTTTAACCGGCGGAGTTTTTCAAAACAAAACTTTACTTGAATTAGTTTGTAAAAGATTTGACAGTGTGAATAGAAAATATTTTTATACGAAGAAAATACCTCTAAATGACGCTGGTATATCTATTGGGCAGATTTACTCACAGACTCAGGCTTAACTCTTTTTTCAATAAAGAAGGCACCAAAGGGAATAAGTGATAAAACAAAAAGTTGAAACATAAAACCAATATCCCAAGATTCTTTTCTTTTTACTTCAAACAATGAAATCATAAAAATTATAAATAAAACTCCATGAATCATTCCAAATATTTTAACAGGATATGGGTCTCCACCAATATATTTTATTGGCATAGCTATAAATACTAATAATAAAAATGACAAACCTTCTATGGCTGATATACTTCTAAATCGTCCTAAAGCAGTATTTAACATTTGTTTCCTTGGAAATTTTTGAAAATTATATAACAATAAAATTATAGTAAGATTAGTTTCTATAGCTTATTGAATAATTAATCATTTTTATATTTTTCCTGCACTTCAAAAAAATCTTTAATATTTTTAATAAATATTTCTGCTATTTTAGGATCAAATTGTGTTCCACTACTATCTAAAATATAATTTTTAATTTCATCTTTATCCCAAGCATCCTTGTAACATCTTTTATTAGCAAGAGCATCAAAAACATCAATTAGTCCAGTTATCCTTCCATAAATAGATATCTTTTCACCTCTTATTCCTCTTGGGTAACCTGTTCCATCCCATTTTTCATGATGTTCATATGCAACTAAAGCAGCAATATTTAATGTTTCTTTTTTTGTGTCTTTTAAAATATTGTAACCAATTGTTGAGTGCTCTTTCATTATTTCAAACTCTTCAGGAGTTAATTTCCCCGGTTTTAATAATATTGCATCTGAAATACCTATTTTCCCTACATCATGCATAGGAGAGACAATTTTAAGTGTTTTTGCTTTTTCTTCATCTAATCCTAGTTGTTTAGCTAAGATATAAGACATTTCAGCAACTCTTTTAATGTGATTTGGATCATCAATATATCTTTTTTCGACCACTTCTCCCAATACCTCAATTAATATTTTCTGAGTTGTAAATAAGTCTTCATTTAATTTTAAATTATTTAATGAGATAGTTGCATGTTTGAAAAATACTTCTATTAAATTTTTGTCAATCTGTTTTAGTCTTTCATAACTTGATATGTAAATTATATTTGAACGATGTTTCTCTAGTTCAAGATAACCTATGCATATATTATCTCTGAATATACTTTTTTTACTTTTTATCGATTCTATAATTAAATCTTTTACATCATCATCTAGTAATTCAAATTTATCAATACCTCCAAATTCACCAGCGCTATTTATAATAGAATATTCTTCATGATTTTTTTCTACAGTTAAACTATTAATATGTTCAACCAAAATTGCATCATGATTTAATTTTAGCAAGGATATAATTTGAGTTAAGACTCCTTGATTAAAAAGTTTACTAGATGAATCTTCAAACAAATTTTCACTTGCATCAATTATTTGTTTTAATCCTCTTTTACTAGCTTCAAGTGATTTTAGAGTTTTATATGATCTAAGAGCTGTCACAATTGTAGTGATTAATTTCTTTGCAGTAAGTTCAGTTTTTTCTTTATAATCATTTATTGCATAATTAATAACCACATCAGTTTCTGGTGCAGAACCTGGTTGGCCTGTTCTTAGCACTATTTGTATTAAATTATTTTTTAATTCTTCTCTAATTCTTTTTGCAATATTAAGACCAGCATTGTCGCTATCCATTACAACATCAAGTAGAATCATTGCTACATCATTATTCTCTTTTAATGCACTTATTGTTTCTGCTTCACTATAAGTACTAATAAACTCAATATTCTTACCTTTATATTCAAAATCTTTTAAAACAGTTTTAGTAAGAGTATGTACATCTTGTTCATCATCGGCAATTATAATTTTCCATTTATGTTTACTTCTAATTTTTTCAATTTTCTTATTTTCTTCTTTAAAAAAATTCATATTTGCCATAAAATTTCCTTTTCCAATTTAGTATTCTTTTTATCTTCTTGGAATAAAATAATAAATTTTACTCCTTTATTTTTCTCACTAATACAGCGTATTGTACCATATAGTGTACTAGAAATAATATTATATAATATGTTCAGTCCAAGTCCTGTACCACCATTTTCTCTATTTGTTGTAAAAAATGGATTAAATATTTTTGGTAAGTCTTCTTTATCTATCCCTTTGCCAGTATCTTCATATATTAATTTAATAGTATTCTCTTCTCTACTGGCACTAATAGTAATATTACCTTCTTCTTTATCTTTAAATCCATGTCTTATTGAGTTTATGATTAAATTAGTGATTACTTGTGAAATAGCACCTGGATATGTATATATGTTAATTTCATGATTACAATTATTTTCTATTTTTAGATTAGTTTTCTTGGTAATTGTTTTCATACTAAATAATATCTCTTCAATATAAGTATATAAATTTATTTTTCTTCTCTCTTCACTTGATTGGTCAAATGAAATTTGTTTAAAATTTTTAACTAATTGAGCTGTTCTATTTAGATTTACATTTATTAAATCTGCAATCTCTTTTGAAGTATTAAGATAATTTTCAAAATCTTCTTGTGACATATTCTCATTAGTGTAGTCTTCTTTTAACTCATTTGTAATTTCTAGGAAGTGTGTAATCCCTGTTAATCCAATACCTACAGGAGTATTTATCTCATGTGCAACACCTGCTACTAGTGAACCTAAACTTGCCATTTTTTCAGATTCGATAAGTTTATCTTGAGTCATTTTTAAATTATTTAAACTATTATGTAATTCTTTATTTGATTGTTCTAATTCTAAAGTTCTTTCATAAACTTTATTTTTTAAATCATCATTTAATGATTTTATTTCATTAGCTTGTTTCTCATTTTTTTCAATTCTATCTTTTAATGTCGTTCTCATTATTTCAAATTTTTCAGCCAATATTCCAATTTCATCATTGGTTTTAATATATATTCTTTCCGAAAGATTACCTGATGCAATTTTTGAGCTGGCGTTAGTTAGTGTTACAATTGATTTTGTAAATTTGTTTATGAAAAAGAATAATACAATTAGAATAATTATTGACAAAATTACAGAAAATGTAAAAATATTTTTTTCATAATTATCTAGACGTTCAATTATATATTTATCAGTATAGTAAATTTGTAATTTACCTAATATCTCTTTGTTATATGAGAGGTTAATCTCACTTTTTATAATTGTACTTTTATCATCTTGTTCTTTTTTTAAATTTAAATTTATTAAATCAGTATAATCGATTAGTTCAATCTTTATAATATCTTTATCTTCAAAGATAGAGTTTAATAAGGAGACTAAAACATCTTTATTTAATTCATACAAAAGAACTGAAATTGATGAAAAATAAAGTTTTTTATCATATTCAATTTTACTTACTAGATTATCTTTAACTACTTTTTTTTCAATATTAATAATTGTTGTTACATAAATTGTAAAAGACACAATAATTGAAATTAACATTGAAAAAAATAATTTTGTAAAAAGACTCAATTTATTACCTTTTATTCAAATGGATTAAAAATATATTTTTCATAAGTATTATCTATATCCTTTAAAAAAGGATTTTCTAGTTTATAAATCTTTCTATTTTCTAAATGCAAAAACTCAATACTATTTTTATAATACTTATCAAATATCTTATCTAATGTACCATCCTTGTAAGCTAATATAAGACCTTCTTCAATTCTTTTCATAGCTTTTTCATTAGATTTATGAGTAAAGAAAAATCTAGGTAAAGGGTAATATAATACAAAAGTTCTATCATGATCTAGATTTTTTATGTGTTTATATGATTCATATTCACCAAGTATTTCATTTATTCCTCTTGAAAATAAATCTATTCTATTTAACACTGTCATATTAAATAATGCTTCATAGTCACTAATTGTTTTTACATTAAATCCATTGTGTCTTAGTATGTCTACATCAAGCCAACCAATCCCTTGCCCAATTCTTAATTTTTTAAGTTTCTCTAGTGTGTTGAAATCACCTATTTTATTTTTCATTTTTGGTGAGATAAAACTAACTCTATAACCAACAATTCCCCTGTCAATTGGAAAATTAGCATAGGCTAATTCATCTAATAATTCTTTTGCAATAGACATTTTTAGTATGAAATTTTTTATTGTATTTAATTTAAGTGTAGTAATTGCCCTTTTTAAATTCATTCTAGGGGATGGAATTAGTTCATATTCTCCATATTTTTCTATTGTTTTTTCAAGGGCAGTTTTTAATACTTCAAGTTCATAAAACTTTCTTGGGTCATGTTCATTTTGTGTATTGTTATATGTATATATCGTTTTAGCCATTGAAAACTCAAATAAGATAATGAAAAATATTATAAATGTGATTATTTTTATACTTTTCATAATAAAACCCCCTGAAATATGGTTAAAATAAAATTATATTATTTTTAATTTTAACTAAAGCTGGATAAAAAAAACTAATTTTACTTTCTTGTTATATTATAGTATATATTCTTCAAAATCTCAATCTGTTTGTTTTGTAAGTAATTAAATTTAAACTCACACTCTTTTAAGTAAAAAAAGAAATTTCTTTCATCAATACCCTTATATTTTTTAAGGTTTTCTTCTAAATATTTCCAAAAAATATTTAAAGGAGTTGTATATGAATTTTGTGAATAAATTTTATGCCATTTTAGATAGTTTTCAAAAGATTTTGTATCTTTTTCATTGTTGTAGTTTGGTAGTTTTGGCATAAGTAGAGTATATATTTTTTTGTCGTTGTAGAAGCCAATTATATTTATTGCATCATACAAAGATTTTTTTTTGTTCTTTTTTTCTCTATCTGTAAAATAATAAAACTCTTCGTAAGAGCTATTATCTTTGAAAGAATTATCGTAAACTAGTTCTTCGTAATTTGCTATTAGTTTTCTAAAAACAATATATCTATTTTGTACTGTGCGATAATTTATGGCAAGTGTTTTTGCGCATTGATTTGCATTTATATTATTGCAAAAGAATTCGATTATGGTGTAATCCAATTCTATTTTTTTTGTAGAAAATTTTTTATAGCAAGAGCTACATTTTTTGAAATTGTCTTTAAGATTGTATAATCTTTTTGATTTACAATATGGGCAGTATTTAATTTCCATAAAAATAGTATACTATTTTAGTACTAAATGTACATAAGTATACTACTGTTTTTTTAAGTTTTTTATTACAGTAGCTAGGAGAGGCATTAGTTTAACAGCAATATATCCAATTATAATACCAAATATAATTTCAAGAGTAAAAGAAGCTAACCAAGCTAGACTACCAAGATTTTCAATAGTATGGTCAAGAAAATGAAGAGCATGTGTTTCGTGAGCAATTATTCCTCCACCCACAGCAAGCATTGCGACAGTCCCTATAATAGAAATAGTCTTTATAACCACAGGCATTGCTTTTACAAGTGATGTTCCCATTATTTTTAATGACTTAGAGTTTTTCTCTTCTAAGTAAAAGCCAATATCATCAAGTTTAATAATAAGAGCAACAATACCATAAACTCCAATTGTAGTTATTATACCAATAATAATTAAAACAGAAAGTTTTACTAAAAAATCATTTTGAGATAAAAGACTTAATGAAATAACAATAATCTCAAATGATAAAATAAAATCTGTTTTTATTGCACTTTTTACCTTTTCATTTTCAAACTCTTCATTTGTAAGATTCTCTTTTTTTACTTCATTACTCTCGTGACTTTCATGATGAAAAAGTTTTTCTAAAATTGCTTCAACACCTTCGAAAGCTAAATATGTTCCACCTAAAATAAGTGCAGGAGAAATAAGCCATGGAGCAATACTACTTAGAAGTAAAACAATAGGAATAATAATAAACTTATTTTTGAAACTTCCTTTTGCAATTTTATATACAATTGGGAGTTCTCTTGCCGCTGCATTTTTTTGTGCTTTTTTAATAGCCACCTTTTTTATTTGTTCTAATTCTTTTAAAATTTCTTCTTGCGTTTTTTCATCAAGGTTTTTTATATTTTGTTTTAATTCTTCAACAGACTTTGCTTTTCCAAGTTCTTTTCTTAAGATATCTGAGGTTGTGTCATTTGTAAAACTTGAAATTGCTGCTAAGTCATCAACTAAAAGTCCTGATGATTTCACACTTGCAAGTTTTGTATATGTAACAATATCATCAAATAAAATTCCAATATCATCAAGTGAAGTTGCTAATGATTGAGAAGCATTAATTACAGTTTTTCCTGCTAATGTACTAATATCATCTGCTAATACTGATAAATATCCTAAAATTCCTGCCATTTACAATCCCTATTAAATAAATTTATTTAAAATAATTTTTGAAAGTATATTTAAAAAATCGTTATAAAGGTATTAATTTATATAAAAAGATTTAGTACTAAAAGTACATAAGTGATAAGAACTATTAGTCAATATTTAGTTTAGGTTTACTAAACTACATAAAAATGAATATATATTCACTCTAAAGAGAACACGTTCTCAACTTTAGGATTTGCTTCTTTAAGTGGAATTTATTTCCACTGTTAAAAGAAGTTAGAAAAAGAAAGGTTCCCTTTTAATGGGAATCCATTAAAAGGAATAAAATATGTGCCAAGATTGCGGATGTAGTATAACAGATCACGACCATCATCACGACCATGACCACTCTCATGACCATTCACATGATAGTTCAAGCCACCAAGCAGCTCACGAGACATTAGCTCATAATCCACAGTTAAATGATAGTAAAACTATTTCTGTGATTAAAAAGATTTTGGATAAAAATGACCAAGAAGCTTCACATAATAGAGCACACTTTGATAATCACAAAGTATTAGGAATAAATCTTATGTCAAGCCCAGGAAGTGGAAAAACTACTCTTCTTGAACATATGAAAGATTTATGTGAGTTTAATTATGCTGTAGTTGAAGGTGACTTAGAAACTTCAAAAGATGCAGATAGATTAACAGCAAAGGGAATAAAAGCAGTTCAGATACAAACAGGAAGTGCGTGTCACTTAGATGCTTTTATGGTACATAAGGGTTTACATGACATCCCTTTAGATGATTTAGATGTATGTTTTGTAGAAAATGTAGGAAACCTTGTATGTCCAGCTTCATATGATGTGGGAACACATTTAAATATTGTATTAGTTTCTGTTCCTGAAGGTGAAGATAAGATTATCAAATATCCAGTGATGTTTAGAACTGCTGATTTAATACTTATTACAAAAACTGATTTGCTTCCATATTTTGATTTTGATATTGAAAAAGAGAAAATTGAAGCAAGAAAATTAAAACCAAATGTAGATATTTTAGAAGTATCAACAAAAGATGAGAAAAGTTTACAAGCAGTTGTAGATTGGATAAATTTCAAAAGAAAGATGAGATAATCTAAAAAAGTAAAAAAAGGAAAAATTAGAAATGTGTTTATCAATACCTTCAAAAGTAACTCATATAGACGTAGAAAACAATATTTGCACAGTTGATACTATGGGTGTAGAAAGAAATGCATCTTTAGATTTAATAGATCAGCCCGTTGTAATAGGTGATTATGTACTTATTCATATTGGTTTTGCTATGAATAAAATAGATGAAGAAGATGCTTTAGCTTCTTTAGAAGTATATAAAGAAATTATAGAAAAAATGGAAGAAGAAGATAGGCGCCAGGCGATATTAGATGATGATAACTGTGCTAATCGAGCATAAAAATGTCTGAATTACAATTAAAAGATTTATACAATGGATTTCGTGACCCAGACACTATAAAAGCTTTCAAAAAAATTATTGAAGAAGATGCAAAAAAGTTAAATAATCCTATAAATATTATGGAAGTTTGTGGTGGGCATACACATACTATTATGAAATATGGAATCCCACAACTTTTGCCATCAAATATTAACTTTATTCATGGACCTGGCTGCCCTGTGTGTATTATGCCAAAAGAAAGAATTGATCATGCCTATATTTTAAGTATGCAAGAAGATGTGATTTTAGTAACTTTGGGTGATATGATAAAAGTTCCTGGTTCAAATGGAAGTTTACAAGATGCAAGAAGTAAAGGTGCTGATGTAAGATTTGTATATTCACCTATGGATTGTTTAAAAATTGCAAATGAAAATCCAATAAAAAAGATTATCTTTTTTGCTATAGGTTTTGAAACAACAACACCTATGACTGCAGCTTTAATAAATGTAGTTATCAAACAAAATATAGAAAATATTTTCTTTCATATAAATCACGTAACAGTTCCTGAAGTTATGAAAGAATTAATAGATAGTAGAGATGAGCACGTAGATTCTTATAATCATAATATCGATGCTTTCTTAGGCCCATCACATGTAAGTGTAATAAGTGGTAGTAAAATTTATGAAGAATTTCCTCGTGATTATAAAAAACCTGTAGTAGTTGCTGGTTTTGAACCTGTTGATGTAATGCAATCAATTTCTATGATAGTAAAACAGTTTATTGAGAATAGATGTGAACTAGAAATAGAATATAAAAGATTAGTTTCTTATGATGGAAATAAAAAAGCACAAGAACTTATAAATAAATATTTTGAGAAAATTGATTTATTTAAGTGGAGAGGTTTAGGAAATATAAAAGATTCTGGCTTAAAACTAAGAGAAGAATATGGAAAATATGATGCTGAATCTGTATATAAAGATATTTTACCAATAGAAGAGATTGAAGATCACAAACTATGTATTTGTGGAGATATTTTAAGAGGAATGGCTAGTCCTCCAGAATGTACAATTTTTGGTACAGCTTGTAAACCAAGTACTCCTATTGGGAGTTGTATGGTGAGTTCAGAAGGTGCTTGTGCCGCATACTATAAATACGGAAATCTACTATAGGGATATTAGATTTCATCTTTTATCCTATTTCTTCGCTGACGCTAAAAATTTAGATACTCACTTACTCCAGTAAGCTCCTATTTAAATTTTTATCTCCGCATTGAACTAGAATAAAATCTAAAACTTACTATCTTTATAGTTAGTAGGTAAATAAAAGAAAGAGAAATTTTATGACTAAAACAATAACACTAGCACACGGAAATGGTGGGCAAGAAAATAATGAACTTATTTCAAAAGTTTTTTATAAAGCATTTAAAAATGATATTTTAGAAAAAAGTGAAGATGCAGCTGTTATTCATAATGGTGAATTAGCATTTTCCACGGATTCTTTTACTGTAAGTCCACTATTTTTTAATGGTGCAGATATAGGTAAACTTGCAGTATGTGGAACTTGTAATGATTTAGCCATGATGGGAGCAAAGCCAAAATACTTAACTTGTTCAGTTATCATTGAAGAAGGCTTTGACCTAAGAAATTTAGAAAAAATTGTACGAAGTATGAAACAAGAGCTTGAGATAAATGGAGCTATTGTTGTAAGTGGTGATACAAAAGTAGTTCCACGAGGAAGTGTAGATAAAATATTTATAAATACTACAGGTATTGGTGAAATACAAAAGAAGGGTATTAGTTCAAATAATATATCTTCTGATGATTTAATACTTGTAAGTAGAGATATTGGAGCTCACGGGGCAACTATTTTTGCAGCACGTGAAGGTATTGAGATGAATACTAGTTTAGAAAGTGATTGTGCTTCCTTATATCCTCAAGTGCAAGTTTTAATTGATGCAGATATTAAGATTACTGCATTAAGAGATGCGACAAGAGGTGGAGTTAGTGCTGTATTAAATGAATGGGCTAAACAATCTAATATTTGTATAGAAGTTGAAGAAGAAAAAATACCAATCTCAGATGAGGTAAAGGGTATTTGTGAGTTACTTGGTTTTGAAGCAATGGCCTTAGCAAATGAAGGTACTTTTGTATTAGCAATTTCTAAAGAAGACGCACAAAGAGCTATTGAAGTATTAAAGACTTTTGAAAAAAACAGTAAAGCTTCTATAATAGGCAAAGTAAGTGATCAATATATAGGAAAAGTTGTATTAAATAGTTCTTGGGGAACAAAAAGGTTTTTAGAGTTACCTACTGGCGAATTATTACCTAGAATTTGTTAAAAGGTAAAATATATGAGAATACTTTTGCTTATAACATCTTTTAATTCTTTATCTCAGAGAGTTTATTGTGAATTAAAAGAGTTAGAGCATAAGGTATATATTAGAATAGCTTCACAAAAGAATTTAAAAAATGAGATTGAAGAGTTAAATCCTGATATTATTTTTTGTCCTTTTTTAAAAGAATATCTTCCAAAAAATATTTATGATTCATATCCTACTTTTATATTACATCCTGGAATTATAGGGGATAGAGGGCATAATTCTTTAGACCATGACATAAATGAAGAAAAAGAGAGTTGGGGAGTCGTAATTTTAAAAGCAAATGAAGAATTAGATGGGGGAGATATTTATGCCTCATCAAATTTTTCTATGAGAACTACAAATAAAGGTTCAATATATAGGAATGAAGTATGTGATGCTACATCTATAGCTTTAAAAGAATTACTTAAAAATTTAGCTAATCCGAATTTTCAAGCTATTAGACAAATTAAAAATGAGATTCATCATACTCTAAAAACTAAAGATAGAGAAATAGATTGGCAAAAAGATAATACTAAGACAATAATAAAAAAAATAAATATGAGTGATTCTTTTCCTGGTGTAAAAGAAATCTTCTTTGGAATTAATTGTTTTATTTATGGGGTAAGTGAAGAGGAAAAATTTAGAGGTGAACCTAAAGAAATAATTGCAAAAAGAGATGGAGCTATTTGTCTAGGTACAATTGATGGAGCTATTTGGATAAGTCATTTAAAAGAAGAAGGTGGGATAAAACTTCCAGCAACTTATGTTTTAAAAAATAAAATAAAAGGTATAAAAGAACAAAGAATACCACTTATCCTTGAATCAGAATTTCAGGTAAAAAGAAAAACATTTCATGAAATTTATGTTGAAAAAAATGATGAGGTAGCTTATTTATATTTTGATTTTCATAATGGAGCTATGAACTCAGAACAAGCTATACGACTTAAATATACAATTGAGCATTTAAAAGAAGATTGTAAGGTTTTAGTTCTAATGGGTGGAGATAATTTTTTCTCAAATGGAATTCATCTAAACATTCTTGAAGATAGTAAAAAACAAGGTGAAGATGGATGGAGTAATATTAATGCAATGAATGATGTTGTAAAGTCTGTATTATTTGCTGAAGATATTATTACTGTTGCATCATTTTCAAAAAATGCTGGTGCAGGAGGTGTATTTTTAGGTCTAGCTTGTGATTTTACGATTGCAAGAGAAGGAGTCGTTTTTAATCCTCATTATAAAACTATGGGTTTAAGTGGAAGTGAATATCATACTTATAGTTTTTATAAAAGGGTAAAAAAAGATATTGTTGATGAGGTATTGAGAAAATGTATTCCAATTGGGGCTTTTTACGCAAATAGAATTGGAATGGTTGATGAAGTATTTGAAAAAGAAAAATATTTCTCTTCTCTTGAGTTTTTTTGTCAGAAACTTATTTTAGATGAAAACAAATATGATGATTTTATAGACGAAAAAAAGGACTTTTTATTCGATAATGAAAAGTTTATAAATTCATGTAAAGAGAATGAGTTAAAAAAAATGTATCCAGAATTTTGGAATAAAGGCAGCTCTTTTCATAAACTACGACGAGAATTTGTATATAAAATTAAAAATGAAGTAATTATTAAAAGGTTAAAGGAATTATAAATGCATGAATATAGTATTGTTCAATCATTATTAGAAAGTTGTGAAGAACACGCAAAAGAGAACAGTTCAACAAATGTTACAAAAGTGATAATAAAAATTGGTGTTCTATCAGGAGTTGAACCAGATTTACTACAAACTGCATTTGATACTTTTAAAGAAAAAACTGTTTGTGATAAGGCTGAGTTTGTAATAAATCGCCAAAAAGTTGTAATCTCATGTTTATCTTGTGCAGAAGAATCTACTTTAGAAAAAAACGAATTTTGTTGTCCCAAATGTCAATCAAATCAAGTAAAAGTAATAGATGGAGAAGATATGTATCTTATGAGTTTAGAGATGGAATAAGCTTAAAAAAGAAAATTAGGTATCATAATTAATAGTTATAAATACAATAACTTAGATAGAATAATTACTTAAAACCTTATTTAAAGGTAGAAGAATGCGCAAAATAATACTTGAAAAACTTATTTATAAGAACTATTTAAAGACTGCGTTAACATCAATATTATTTATAGAAATTGCACTTCTTATTATATATTTTAGTGCAAATGAAAATATGGTAAAAACTAGTATTGATTTCATTTCAAAAGATATTAAAAAAAGTGTAAAGACTACAGTAGATAATGTCACAGCACAAATAGAATATAGATTTCAGAATATTGAAATAATAGCAAAAGTATTACAAAATGAACATCAGAATTTTTTTAAATATAAATATAAAATAGATGATTCTACAAAACCAGTTTTCAATTATGCAAAAAATGGAATGTACTTTAAATCTGTAGATAATGGAGGTTCATCTGTAGCTATTTCCAAGTATACAGATATCACTGATAGTTTTAAATCAAAAATAATAAATAGTGAAATTTTTGATAATACATTTAAATCAGTAGTTGATAATAATGAAATGATTATTGCAGCATATTTTAATTCTCACGATAATATGAGTAGGTATTATCCTTATATTCAAAATGTTTATGATGCATTACCTTCTGATCTTAATGTTTCAAGTTATAATTTTTATTATAAAGCAAATTTAAAAAATAATCCTGAAAAAAATGTTGTTTGGACAGATATTTATTTAGATCCTGCCGGACAAGGATGGATGATGAGTGTTATAGCTCCAATATATAATAATGGCTTTTTAGAAGGTGTTACAGGTATTGATGTTACAGTTAATGCAATTATTGATAATTTTTTAAATTTTAAGCTTCCTTATAATGGTTCATCTTTTTTAGTTGATAAACATGGAAAAGTTATTGCTATGACAAAAAAAGTTGAAAAAGTCTTAGATCAAGAGAATAATAAAATACATAAATATGATAAAAATAAAAAGATTAAAAAAACAATATTCCAAGATGCTGAAAAGAATATTTTAAAAAATAAGAATAAAGAATTAGTAGAAGTTTTAAAAAAAGTTATTGATGGTTCTGAATCTTTTTTTAATTTATCAATGAATGATCATAATTATGCATTATTTGCTGAAAAAGTTAATAGAACACCTTGGTATTTAGTTTCACTGATTGATAAGAATGAAATTATAAGCGAAGTTAGAGATTTGGAATCATATTATAAAAATTTAGGATATTTAATCATTGTATTAATAATTGTGTTTTATTTGATTTTCTTTATTTATTTATATTTAAAAGCTAAATCTTTTGTTGAAACAATAAATAATCCTCTTTCAAAAATCATTAACATGACAAAAAATTTAGCTACCATCAAACAGATTGAAATGCTTGAAGAGTGTGGTATTGTTGAAATAGATACTTTAAGTGAGAACTTTAATAATTTATCAAAAGAGTTAGATGAAAGAACAAAAAAGCTTGTTAGAGCTGAAAGTCAAAGAGCTTTTCATGAAAAATTAGCAAATACAGATGCCTTAACAAAAGTTTATAATAGAAGATTTTTAGAAGATTTTTCTGAAAATTATATAAAAATATTAAAACGTGAGAAAACTACACTTTCACTTTTACTTATCGATATTGACAATTTTAAAAAAATCAATGATTCTTATGGACATGGAATAGGTGATTCTATACTAAAAACATTAGTAACTCATATAAAAAATGTTATTAGAGAAAATGATATTATTGTTAGACTTGGGGGAGATGAATTTGTTGTTCTTCTTCCAAATAGTAATATATCCAATGCAAAAAAAATTGCAAATAAATTGATAACTACTATAAATACAATTAATCAGTTGGAGAAAAATGAGCTTGTTTTTACAATTAGTATTGGTTCAAGTGAATATAATCAAGAAGATACAAATATCAATTATTTAATCAAAAGAGCTGATGATTCACTATATAAAGCAAAAGAACTTGGGAAAAATTGCGTGCAGTAAAAATATTATAAATGTAACTTTTCCACACAAAAATCATACCATTTAACTATAACTTATATATAATTTATACAGAATTTATAAAAACTTTTTGGTTTCTTATGCTACCATCTTGTATATTTTTTTAAGGAGTTTAAATGAAAAAAGTGATTAGTTTAGCGGTTGCAACTGCATTAACTTGTAGTATGACTTTTGCAAAAGAGATAAAAGTTGGGGCAGTTATGCCAATGTCAGGACCGTTAGCAGCATATGGGCAGGTAACTAATTTAGGTCTTGAATTAGCTAACAAGCTAAATCCGACTTTAAAAAATGGTGATACAATTAAAATTGTATTAGTAGATAATAAAGGTGATAAAGTTGAAACAGCAACTGCAACTACAAGATTAATTTCTTCAGATAAAGTTGTTGCAATTTTAGGTGCTTTAACTTCTACAAATACTGCGCAAACAATTGCAATTGCAGATAAGAAAAAAATCCCAGTTATTGCTGCGGTTGCTACAAATGATAAATTGACTGCAAAAAGAACTTTTGCAAATAGAGTTTGTTTTACTGACTCATTTCAAGGTGAAGTTGTTGCAAATTATGCAATTCAACAAGGTTATAAAACTGCTGTAGTAGTTGTTGACCAAGCACAAGTTTATTCTTTAGGTTTATCTAAAGCTTTCCAAAATGCTTTTAAGAAAAATGGTGGGAAAATTGTTAAAAAAATTAAAGTTACTTCCGGTGATAAAGATTTTAAAGCTGTAGTTTCTCAAGTTAAAAAAATCAATCCTGATTTCTTATTCTTACCTTTATATCATCCAGAAGCTTCTATGATTGCTAGACAATCTAAGCAATTAGGTTTAATTAAACCAATGTTTTCGGGTGATGGTGTTGCAAATCAAACATTTATTGATTTAGGTGGAGATTCAGTTGAAGGTTATATGTTTACAGACTTTTTTGATTATGCAAATCCTCCATCAAAGACTTCAGCAGATTTCGTAGCATTTCATGAAAAAGAGACTGGAAAAGCAGAAATGAATTCATTTACTGCATTAGGGGCTGATACTTATAACATTTTAATTGATGCTATGAATAGATGTGAAGATCCAACAAATTCAATCTGTATTAATAATGAAATCAAAAAAACAGTTAAATTTGATGGTGTATCTGGAGCAATTACAATCAATAAAGAAGGTAATGCAACTAGATCAGCTGTAATAAAAGAAATTAAAAGTGGTAAAGCAGCATTTAAAGCTACTGTAAATCCATAATTTATACTAAACACTAAAAAGTCTAGCAGTCTTGCTAGACTTTTTTTTGCGATAAGAAATTTAATAATGATTATTTTTCTTATCGTAAAAGGGTACTTTTAAAAAACTTGGGAGATTAAATGGATATATTAACGTTTATGCAGCAAATGGTAAACGGTTTCAGTTTGGGTAGTATGTATGCTCTTATTGCAATTGGTTATACTATGGTATATGGGGTGTTAAGATTAATCAACTTTGCACATGGAGATATTATGATGGTAGGAGCTTTTTTAGCTTATACTTTCATGGCAGTGTTTGATTTGCCTTTTCCTATAACAGTTCTTTTAGCAGTTACACTTTCTGCTTTATTTGGAATGTTTATGGATAAAATTGCGTATAAACCACTAAGAGAAGCTCCAAAAATTTCTTTACTTATTACTGCAATTGGTATTTCATTTTTCTTAGAAAATGCATTTACTTTATTTGCAGGTGGAGTTCCAAGAGCTTTCCCTGTGCCAGAATATATGGAAAATATATTTAGTGTAGCTGGCGTAACTTTTTCTACATCATCAATTGCAGTACCTCTTGTAACACTTATTTTGCTACTGGGTATTTTATATGTTTTATATAAAACAAAATATGGAATGGCAATAAGAGCACTATCTTTTGATATTAAAACAGTAAATTTAATGGGTGTAGATGCAAATATGATTATCTCTCTTGTATTTGGTTTAGGTTCTGGACTTGCCGCTGTTGGTGGTATTTTTTGGGCAATAAATTATCCATCTGTTGAACCAATGATGGGTGTTCTTGTTGGACTTAAAGCATTTGCTGCTGCTGTTGTTGGTGGCATTGGTTCAGTTACAGGTGCAGTTTTAGGTGGATTTATTATTGGATTTACTGAAGTTGTTGTTATTGCATTTTTCCCAGAAATGGGTGGATATAAAGATGCCTTTGCTTTTATATTTTTGATATTAGTTCTTTTATTAAAGCCAACTGGTATTATGGGTGAAGATTTAGAAAAGAGTAGGTTTTAATTATGATGAACGATGCAATTTTTACTAAACAAAGGTTAATTAATCTATCAATTATTATAACAGCAATATGGTTTACTTGGTTTGCTCAAAATAGTTTTGATGAATATACAGTCAGAATTATTAATAATGTTGCAATATTTATTATTTTAGCTGTTTCATACAATTTAATTAATGGTGTAACTGGTCAGTTTTCACTTGAGCCAAATGGCTTTGTTGCTATTGGTGCTTATGTTGTTGCTATTTTAACAGTTGATGCTGAAGGTATGATTTATCAATATGATATTGAAGATCCATCTCCTTGGATTCTTGGTATGCAAGCTAACTTTATTTGGGCACTGTTACTTGCAGGTATATTATCTTCTTTACTAGCTTTATCTTTATCTTTTCCTGTATTTAGAGTTCGAGGTGATTATCTTGCTATTGTAACACTTGGTTTTGGGTTTATTATTAGAATTTTAGCTATTAACTCTCCTGAAATTACAAATGGTTCTTTAGGTATAAATGATATTCCAGATTACCCAAACTATTTATATTGGACTATGGGAGCTGCAATATTCACTGTGACTGCCATTTTAAATATTATTTATTCAAAATATGGAAGAGCAATGAAGGCAGTTCGAGATGATGAAGATGCTGCAACTGCAATGGGTATTGATACTTTTAAAATAAAAACTTTAGCATTTTCAACTTCAGCTTTTTTTGAAGGTATTGGTGGTGGATTATTAGCTGCTTTACTTACGTCTATTTCTCCTGATTTATTTACATTCTTCTTAACATTCCAACTTTTAATAATTATTGTTTTAGGTGGACTTGGAAGTACTACAGGAGCAATTTTAGGAACTATTGTTGTAATGGCTGGATTAGAGTGGATGAGATTCTTAGATGAACCAATGAATTTTATGGGAATAGAAACAGATGGACTTCCTGGTATGAGAATGGTTGTGTTCTCACTTATTCTTATTATTGTAATGTTATTTGCAAGAGAAGGTTTAATGGGCAAAAAAGAGTTAAAAGATTTATTTAAAAAGAAAAAGGCAAACAAATGATTTTAGAAGTTTGCAACATAACAAAAAAATTTGGTGGAGTAACTGCTATTAAAGATACTTCATTTCATGTAGATTCAAAAGAAATTTATGGTTTAATTGGTCCAAATGGTGCTGGTAAAACAACTATGTTTAATATTATTACAGGAAATTATGAACCAACAGAAGGCGATATAAAATTTCATGGTCAAAAAATAAATGGTCTCAAACCACATAAAATTGTACATAGAGGAATAGCAAGAACTTTTCAAAATATTAGACTTTTTACGTCCATGACGGTAATGGAAAATGTTTTAATTGGGTTTGATTATCAAGCTACATATACTTATTTTGAAGCAATTCTTAGATTACCAAGATTTTTTAAAGAAGAAAGTCGAGTTAAAAAAAGAGCTTTAGAGATTATGGAAGTACTTGGAATTGCAGAATATGCTGATGAATTAGCAACCTCACTCTCTTATGGACAGCAAAGAAAAGTAGAAATAGCACGTGCCCTTGCAGCGAATCCTCAACTTCTACTTTTAGACGAACCAGCAGCAGGTATGAATCCAAATGAAACTCACGAATTAGCTGAACTATTTTTTAAAATTAGAGATGAATTTGATGTAACAATTTTATTAATTGAACATGATATGAAGTTTGTGAATAGGCTTTGTGATAGGGTTATGGTGCTTGATTATGGAAAAACAATCTTTGAAGGTGATATTAAAGATGCAATTAAAGATGAAGAAGTTATAAAAGCTTACCTTGGAGATTTTAAACATGCTTAAAGTTAAAAATTTAGAAGTATTTTATGGTTTAATAAAAGCTGTAAAGGGAATTGATTTTGAAGTTAAAGCTGGACAAATTGTTTCGCTTATTGGATCAAATGGAGCAGGTAAAACTTCAACACTACAATCAATTGTAAATGATGTTAAAAAACAAGGTGTAATTACTTTTAATGACTTAGATATTTCTGAGCATAAAACTCATAAAATTATTAGAGAAGGTATCTCTTTAGTTCCAGAAGGAAGAAGAGTTTTTCAAAACTTAACAATTGAAGAAAATCTTAGAATGGGTGCTTTTAATAATGACGATTTGTATGAAGAGTATCAAGAAAGAATGTTTAAACTTTTTCCAAGACTTATTGCAAAAAAAGGACAACTTGGCGGAACAATGAGTGGTGGAGAACAACAAATGTTAGCTATTGCAAGAGCTTTGATGTCAAACCCTAAACTTCTTATGTTGGATGAGCCTTCTTTAGGTCTTGCACCAAAAATTGTGGGGGAGTTATTTGAAATTATTACAAAGTTAAGAGAAGATGGAATTACAATTCTTCTTGTAGAACAAAATGCTTTTGCTGCTTTAGAAATTTCTGATTATGCTTATGTTTTAGAAAATGGTGAAGTTGCTTTATCTGATAACGCTTCTAATCTTATAAATTCAGATGAAATTAGAAAAAAATATTTAGGAGCATAGACTAAATTATTATTTTAAGAATCTAACTTTTGATTAAATTAGATTCTTATATGTCTTTATGATATAATAGATACCTAAGTATAAGTATTTTGAATATAACTAAAGTAGGTATAATATGAAATTTGCTGTTAAAACTAGTGCTAATATAGACACCGATTATTGGAACGTTTTAATCGTTGATGATGAAGATGATGTTCATAGTGTCACAAAATTAGTTTTAAAAAATTTTTCATATAAAGACAAAAAAATCAAATTTTATGACGCATATAATATAGATGATACAAAAAAAATTCTTGCTTCAGATGTAGAATTTTCATTAATTTTGCTTGACATTGTTATGGAAAGAAATGATGCTGGACTTTTTTTAGTAAAATATATTAGAGAAGAATTGAAAAATCACTTAGTAAGAATAATATTACGTACGGGAGAGCCTGGTACTACACCCGAAGAAAAAGTTATTATCGATTATGATGTAAATGATTATAAAGAGAAAACGGAATTAACTGCAATTAAATTAAAATCTTCAATTATTTCATCTCTTCGTTCATTTGAAGAATTAAAAAAGATTAGGGATAATGAAAAAATATTAAAAAAGAAAGTAGAAGAAAATATTGCTGAACTAAGAAAAAAAGATAAATTGATTCAATATCAAAATAGGATTTCTGAAAATACAAAAATATTAAATACTCTTGCTCATCAATGGAGACAACCGTTAAATATCATTTCTCTAAGTGCTAGTAGCCTTCTTGCAGATATAGAACTAGATTGTATTGATAATGAAGAATTTGAACATAACATTAGTGATATAGTTCAAATAACACAATTATTATCAAATCAAATTGATAGTTTTCTTAATCACTATAAACCAAACAATGAAAAAGAAGAATTTCTTCTTGGTACCTTATTTGAAAAGATATTGGATTTAGTTAAAAAAAGAGTTGAAAATCATAATATTGAAATTATTAGTGATATAAATACAGACTTAAAATTAAATACCTATAAAAGTGAACTTGAACAAATAATAGTACATTTAATTGAGAATTCTATTGATGCATATTTAACAAATGAAAACCTACCTAGACTTATAAAAATTAAATCTGAAGAAAAAGATAATCAAATAGTAATCAGAATAGAAGATTCAGCAGGTGGCTTGTCTGAAGAAATAAAAGATAAAATATTTATTCCATATTTTAGTACAAAAGAAGAACTTAATGATACTGGTTTAGGTTTATATATGTCTAAATTACTTATGGAAGAGCATTTAAATGGAAAATTAAATATTTTTAATAATGACAAAGGTTGTACAGCTGAAGTGATACTGTATTAAAAGAAATATAATGAGAAGTATATTTTTTTTATTTTTTTTGATTCTTGGAACATTTTGCTTTTCTCAAGATTCTATAAATATTGAAAAAATATCAATTTATACTGACAAAAACAACTTAACATATGAAGATGTGATAAATAAATCATTTGAGAAAATTTCTTCTAATCATGTCAATTTTGGTTTTAACAATGAAATTATAATTTGGCTTAAAGTTGAACTTTCAAATAAGTCAAATTTATTACAAAATAAAATAATTGAACTTGATAATCCTTTATTAGAAAATATTACATTTTATGATCAAAATTCTTTAATTGATAAAAGTGGAATGTTAGATATAAAAGAAACAAGAAAAACAATTAATCCCTTTTTTAATATTAAAATTAAAGCAAATTCAAAACAAATTTATTATTTAAAAATTCAAAATAGAACTACTGCTTTGCAATTTACTATTAATATAACAGATAAAGAAAATTTTTATAGAAATGATAAAGGTAAACAGAGTGAAATTATATTTTATTTAGGTATGATTCTTGCTTTTTTAATTTATGCACTTGCTTTACATATTTATACTAAAGATAGAAGTTATCTCTTTTATATATTATATATTATGGCTTTAGTATTTCAACAGTTAACTTATGTGGGTTTTTTACCTTTATATATGCCTAATAGTTTCACCTATTTTGATAACCTACTTGTAGTACCAAAAGTAGGTCTTTTAATTATTACGGGTATTCTTTTTGCAAGAAGTTTTTTAAAAACAAATATTTATAAAAATATAGATAGATTTTACAAAGTTTTAATTATACTAGTGATTCTTCAGATTCTTTTTTTATCAACACCTTGGTTCTATTATCCTGAATTTACTATTTTGACTGGCTTAGTTTTCATTATATTTAATTATTATACTGCAATTTTTGTATATAGAAGAGGACATAAACAAGCGAGATTTTTTATCATTGGTTGGAGCTTTTTATTAATTGGATTTTTTTTATCAATTATTGATGCTTTAGGTATTTTTTCTGTAATGTATAATTTCCCTAGTTTAGTTTTATTATGTACGACTTTTGAGGCACTATTTTTACTTTTAGCTTTTGTTGATAAATTAAATATTTTGCAAAAAGAAAAAGATATCTCTGATTCTAAGTTGATGGAAGAATTACAACAAAGAAATATTGTGATTGAAAAGAAGGTTAAAGATAGAACAAAGATGTTAGATAATCTCTATAGAGAACTTCATCATAGAGTAAAAAATAATTTACAAATTATGCTTTCAATAATTAGTCTTCAAGGCGGGAAAATTGATGATGAAATAATGAGTGAACAGTTTTTAAAACTTGAAAATAGAATTAGATCTATTTCTAAAACTCATGAACTTTTATATTTGAATGATAATATTGAAAAAATTGATATGTATGAATATATTTATAGTATGTGTGAAGACATAAGTAATTCTTTCGATAATGAAGAAATTGAAATAAATATTGAATCAGATGTAGAAATGCCTTTAAGAGAAGCAGTTTATGTTGGTATGATAATAAATGAATTAGTCTCAAATACAATTAAATATGCAAAAAACTGTAATAAAATAAATGTATATTTATTTAAAAATGATGATTATTTAGAACTTGAAGTAATGGATAATGGTCTTGGATATAAAATTGAAAAAATATCAACAAAATCTTTAGGATTAACTTTAGTTAAAAATTTGGTTAAAGAGCAACTTTCTGGTGAAATTAAAATTAATACACTAAATAAATGTGAATATAAAATAAGGTTCAAAATATGAAAGCTTCAGTATTAATAGTGGAAGATGAAATTGTAGTTTCAATGGAACTTGAAAGTTACATAGAATCTTTGGGTTTGGAAGTTGTGGGGACTGCAACTAATGCTAAAGATGCTTATTTCTTAGCTATAAATAATAAGCCACTTATTATTTTGATGGATATTAGGATAAAAGGTGAAATGGATGGAATAGATGTTTCCTCAAAAATATTGAATGAAATAAATACCTCAATAATTTATATAACTGCTTTTTGTGATGAAGAAACAGTTGAACGAGCTATTAAAACAAACCCAAGTGCATATTTAATAAAACCTTTTAATAAAAAAGAGTTGTATGCTTCACTTAAAATGGCATTATTTAATTATGAAAGGAATAAAGAAAATATTAATACAAAAAAAGGCGATTTAGTACTAGATGATGAGTTTAGTTTCGATACTCAAGACTTACAATTAATTTATGAAGGAGAATATTTACATCTTACTAAAAGAGAATTACAATTATTAGTACTTCTTATAAAATCAAAAAATTCTATTGTTTCAGTTTATGAAATTGAAAATGAAATATGGCCAGATAAAGCACCTAATGAAAGTACTAGAAGAGCACTAGTTAGTAGGCTTCGCTCAAAAATGAAATACAAGTTTATTGAAACAATTCCTTCTACAGGCTACCGAATAAATATTAATTCTATTAATTAACATAATCTTTAAATTTTTACATATTTTTGCAACATTTTTGCAACGCTATTTACTTAGAATAAATATATTATTATTTTAAAGGAAAATAGATGAAAAATATAAAAAAAATAATTGCAATATTATTTTTTACAATACTATTTATTGGATGTGGAGGTGGAGATTCTAGTGCTATAATTACTTCAAGTTCTTCAAACCCTTCAATTTCTTCAGGTATTAGTGGAAGTGTTCAAAAAGGACCTTTTATTCAAGGTTCATTAGTAACCGCATATAAACTCAATAATGGTGAAAGAAGTAGTACAGATAAGATAAGTACTACTACAGATGATAATAAGGGAAATTTTAGCCTTACTGTTACTTGGGATGGAGCCACAGAATATGTAGTTTCAGGTGATTATTTAGATGAAAATACAGGTAATCATTTAAGTGGTGGATTACTTTCAGCCATTGTAAATAGTGAGGCAAATATTACTCAAAAAATAAATATAAATATATTTACTCATATTGCTGCTTCCCAAATTAAAGAGATGTTAAAAAATAATAGAACTATAGAAGAAGCAAAACAAGAGTCAAAAGATAAATTAAAAGAGATGTTTTCACTTGAATTAGATGGGGATACCCAGCTTGAAGATCTTGATTTAACAGATGGTATGGGTGCACATAAATCTGACAATACTCAACTTTTAAAAGTATCAGCAGCTATTTTAAGTTTAAATAATCCTGATACTGCATTAGAAAAACTAACAAAGTTTATAAATATTGATGGAGGAATAAATGAAGATGTTTTAAATGTGTATAATAATGTTTTGGAAAAATCTGATGAAGTTAATTTAGATGATGTTCATAATATATTAAAGAGTAAAATTGGTGTTTCAAATGCTCCTAATGGAAACACTAGAGAAGGTAATCTTCCTTTTAACCATGGCTTATCATTTGATACAAAAATGGATGTTGATATTAATAAGGGTCTAGTTTCAAATTATATAATAATAAATAATCTTAATGGTAATGCCAAATTAAATATACAAAATGGATTTTATAGTTTAAACGATGCAGATTATGTAAATGTTGATACTACGGTTAAAAATGGGGATAGAATAAGAGTAAAACATTACTCTTCAAGTAATTATTCTAGTGAAACAAATACAATTTTAAATATAGGACTATCAAAAGTTTTATTTAAATCTATAACAAAATCAGATCCAAGAGTAACTGATATAACTCCGAATAAATTTTTATTTCCTATAAAAATAAATATTCAACCAGGGGTAATTGTTTCTAGTGATGAAATTGTAGTAAGCGGATTAAGTGATGGAATAAGTACTAGCATAGGAATATCATCAGGAGCTTCTTATCAAATAAATAATGGAACTTGGAAAAACAATGCGTACGGAGATGTTTTATCTCCTTCTAGTGTAATAAATGGAGATATAATTAAAGTTAGTAATACTTCAAGTAACAATAATGGTGGAAAGTCAGTTGCTACTTTAACTATTGGTGGAGTTGAAGGTAAATTTATTGTTTTTTCAAAAGAAAAAGATACTCGTCCAGATTTATTTTTTCCAGAGACAATATATGAAGCTAATGTAAACACTGTATATGAAACACCATATTTTCAAACTAGTGGATATGAAGGTGGCTTAGATATAGAAGTCACAAATGGTGAAGTTCAACTTGAAGGTGAAAGCACTTGGTTAAGTAGGATTCCTCAAGTTCCAATTGGATATAAAGTTAAGTTTAGACAAACATCTTCATCTTCTTATGGAACAACAAATAAAACAGTTATAAAATTTGGCAAAAGTATAATTTATTTTGAAACAATAACAAAATCAGATCCCGCTATTAATAGTGCAGTTCCTAATAAAATAAAGTTCAAAACAGTATTTGATGCAAATATTGATAGCTTTGTAGAGAGTGAAGAAAGAGTAATTACTGGGATGAATGGAAGTGCAACATATGCATATGTTTCTGAAGGTGACTTTATAAGTTTAAACGGTGGAGCTTGGACAGATGAACCAGTTAATATAGGGCAAGGAAGCAAAATAAGATTAAGAATAAAAACAGGATTGGGTTATAATAATGAAAATTATGCTTCTGTTTATTATGGTCCTGAAAAGAAATTATTTGGAACCTTCCTTTCTTATACTCTAAAAAAAGATTCTCAAATAGATGATGTAGATTTTTTAAATAAAAAAGATGTAAAGATCAATACATATTACGAATCAGATATTGTGACAATAACAGGTATTAATTATGCAGCAAGAGCATATATAATAAATGGAGAGTTTAAAATAAACAATGGAGAATGGAAAACAAGTAATAATGGATTATTTCTTCATAATAATGATACTTTACAATTAAGACATAAAAGTGCACAAGAGGCAAATCAAAGTGTACATACCATTGTTAGTTTTGATACTGTTCATTATGAATTTATAACTACAACTTCAAATGTTCCTCAACTTTTAAATAGTATCCCTAAAACTATTGATCAGAACTCAAATTATAATTTTATCCCAAATGTTAGAGATAGCCATAATTTAATTTTTTCTCTTATAAGTAAGCCCTCTTGGATGAATATAAATAGTTCAAGTGGTGAAATAAGTGGAATTCCTACTCAAAGTGATATAGGTCAAACTGATACTATTTCACTAGTAATCAAAAGTAGTAGTGGACTTGAAAAAAGTATAGATTTTAAAGTTACAGTAAATGATGTAAATGATGCTCCTATATTAAGTGATACTTGGAGTGTTGAATCAGTAGATGAAAATAGAAATTATAGTAGAAGTGCAACTGCAACTGATATTGAAAGAGGAGTTTTAACTTGGAGTATTTCAAATAATCCTTCTTGGCTAAGTATCAATTCGCAAACAGGAAAATTAACTGGAGTTCCAAGACAAGCAGATGTTGGAATAAAAGAGGATATAAAAGTAACTGTAACAGAAGAAGGAGGACTTAGCAGTTCTTTTACTTTTAAGATAACAGTAATTGATAAGAATTCAGATGCACAACTTTTAGTAATCTCAGATAAAACTGTAAATGAAAATGAAGAGTTAATTGTACAAGCACAGGCACGTGATTTAGATGGCGATATACTAACTTTTGGTATAGAAAATAAACCAGCTTGGATGAGTTTTGACACAGCTACTGGAAAACTTAGTGGTACACCAACTGAGCTTAATATTGGAGTATATGCAAATATTACTATAAGTGTAACAGATGGACATGGTTCTACTCGTTTTGAGAGTTTTAAAATTACAGTTTTAGATGTAAATGAAGCACCAACTATTACAAGCAGTGATTTTACAAAAGAGTTTATTTTAGATGATACAAACTCTACACTTGATAATTATACATTTGTTTTTAATATAGATGATAGTGATAATAGCTTATCTTCATCAAATGTAACTTATAGAGGAGTTATAACTGAAACAAGAGTAGGTTATGCAAGAACAGCAGATTTTTCAAATACTACTGTAGAGTGTATAAGAGGAAGATGTGTTGCAAATATTAGTTTTGCATTTCAAGATATTGATGATTTTCATCCAAGTTTAAAAACAAGACACATTTTTACTGTAAGTGATGGGGATAAAACTGCAAGTAATTATATTGATATTTGGTATGCACCTACTAAACCTATTTTAAGTGGAGAAACTTCACATACAATAGAGCCAAAAGATAAAACTTCATATGAATCATTTAGTTTTATTCCTACAAATAGTGGAAATAAAGCTAGAACTTGGAGTATAAAAAATAAACCTGCAGGTTTTGATTTTAATACAACAACTGGGGAACTTAAATACGAGCCATTAGCTAAAGGATTATTGCTTAATGATACACTATTTAAAGGTATTGAAATAACAGCATCTAATGATAGAGGTGTTAGTAATAAATTGATTTTAAGTATTTTAGTTAAAGGAAAACCATCTGTTTCTAAATTTGAATTTAATGACAAAATAGGTGTTGAGATACAACAATGGTTTGATTCTAGTATTACTGTTGATTGGCTAGAAGATAATCAAGAAGTTTCTATTTCAAGTAGTGGATATGTTGGACAATCAATATACAGCGGATTTAAAGTAAATGGACAATCAGGTATTACAACTGTTAAGAACGGAGATATTGTAACAGTTTGGCATAAATCATCAAATGAATATAATACAACTTCAAATACGATAATTACAATAGGAGAAGATAGTGATACTTTTAGTACGACAACCAAAGAGAGTGTAAATACAAAATTACCTTTAATTGTAGGAGCACCAAATACTAGCGCAAATGTAGATGAACTTTATACTTATACCCCACAATTAAGTACAGACTATACAAAGTTTGCAACAGCAACAAAACCTTTTACAATTGAAAATAAACCTTCTTGGGCAACTTTTAATTCTACAACTGGAACATTAAGTGGTACTCCAAGTGAAATAGGCATTCATAATCAAGTAAGGATAACTGCTTTTGGAGATAATGGTTTAGATGATATAACTTTTAATATAACCGTTAGCAAAGATGCTCCATATATAAGTGGTTATGGACATAGTTTAGAAAATGCAGATTTATCTTTTACTTTTACTGATAACCCAATTTGGAGAAATAATATAACAGAAGTATCTATGTATGGATGTTACGACCAGAGTAATTTAGTTGTCTTGAATCCAAATGATTATACATTTAGAGAGGGTAGTCTAAAACTCCACTCATCTACTTCTACAAATGTTATGTTGCATGTTCCATTTATGGGAGGAGCCGGACTTATTGTAAAATCAACTGACTATCCTGATAGTGAGGCTTTTATTGATATGATTGAAGATGGACAATATGGTGTAAAAGCTATTATTTCACAGGAAAATACAAAAATTAAAATAACTCTTACAAATGAATTAAAATTTACTGATAACACTTTAGATATTTCAAATTTTTCAATAGCTCAGGGACCTCTTGGAACCTTTATAAAATCTGTAGAGTATTTAGATAGTGAAAATGCACTTTTAACATTAGCACATAGTGGAATTAAAACGGATGAGGTTCTAAATATAAAAATTGCTATTTCACCTGAAGAGTTAAATATATGTCAAAGTATAGAATCAAATAGCATTACAATTTCACAACTAGAGGAAGTTTCAAAAAATATTCTAAAAACTGGAGTAACAAATACTTTAATAAATGAAGATGATGCTTTCTATAAAAAAGGACAGAATAGATCATATGCTTATACTGACAATATAGATTATCATAAAGTGAACACAAACATAGTTCTTGATAATACAACAGGACTTCAATGGCAAAATAATAAATTAGTTACATCTGATGATTATAGTTCTTTTCCTGGTGAAAAAAATTGGAATAAAGCGAATCAGTATTGTGAAAATTTAAGCTTAGATACTTATGAAGATTGGCGATTACCTAGTATTGATGAATTATTAACTTTAGTTGATTATTCAAAACAAGACAATATGCTAGATGACATGTTTAATCATCTTGGAAGTGTTGTTGGTTATCCTGAATATTATTACTATTGGTCGTCAACTTCTTATTCTACAGATAGTGCATTTGCTTGGAATATTGATTTGAAAACTGGAGAGCATCATTACCATGGAAAAAACTCTAATGATAATGTAAGATGTGTAAGAGGGGAGACTCTTAATCCTAGCCAATATGCAAGAAGTATAGATGGAGTAGTTAAAGATTTTAGTACAAATTTATCTTGGCAAGATAATGAAATATATAATTCAATATCCATTGATGATGCAATAACTTATTGTCAAAATTTAACTTTAGGAAATAATTCTAATTGGAGAGTTCCAAATGTTAATGAATTAAAAAGTATTTTAAATCATAATTTATCCCCTTTAAATATCTCCGATGTTTTCCAAAATACTAGCACCGCTTTATATTATTCTTCTACACATAATACTATAGATAATACTAAATATTGGCTTGTTGGTTTTGCAAATGATGGAACAAAAGGAGATCGTTCTCAAAGTAATTACAAAACTAGATGTGTAAGTGGGGATAATATTGCAGCAAGTCCAAGTGTTAAATTAACTATTTTAGATGGTTCCGATACTGATGCAGATAATAATCACATTAAATTAGGCGTAGAATTAATTGGTACAACTTTTAGTGATGAAAATGTCCTTACAATTCAGTTAAATAGAGCACCTGATAAAGATATATCTGCTATGCAAGGCTTTGTTTATGTAGATGAAACACATGTATATATAATAGAAAATATGGAAAATATAAGTGAAGATATAACTGTAAGCTTTACTGTTCATAATACAGAAATAGATTATTCTGAAAATATCACTTCTAATTCTATTGTAATAAAAAAGCCATGAGTTCTTGCACTTTTAATAGCAGGTTATAAGTAAAAAGACTTCACACTTTAAGGTGAAGTCTTTTTATTAAATCTTTTATTTATTAACGATTAACTTTTTTCCAATATAATTACATAATATACAAACAAATATAGTACACAGGAAAAAAATGCTTTTAATGAAATTACATCCAAAAGAGAAATTCTCTTTTTTACAACTTGCACACTACTTAGCTAGAATTGATAATGAATATGGTGAAAAAGAAGAAGAAATCATCTTGGAATATTGTGCTGAAATGGGTATTGACAATGATGACGACTTTGAACTTGAAGATTTTAATTTAGAAAGTACCTTAAAAGATTTTAAAAGTAAAAAAAGTAAAAAGATAGTTATTTTAGAATTAATGATTTTGATTCATGCAGATGATAAATTTGATTTAAAAGAAAGAACATTGATAACAGAAATTAACGATGCTTTTGATTTTTCTATTAAAGATATTGAATTTTATTCTCAATGGGGAAAAGCTGTAGCAGCGCTGTATTCTCAGGGTAGACTCTTTATTCAAGATAAATAATTATCTAAATTAAAAAATTAAATAATTTTACTAGGTAAATTTAGGTAAAATAGGCGCCATGAATATCATCGAAAAATTAAATATGAAAATTGATAAATTAATACACGAGTTTGAACTTGCAAAAAAAGAGAATGAAAACTTACGCCAAGATTTAGATGATTTAAAAAATAAGAACGATGAATTGGAAAGAAACAATCAGGATATGCTTTTGAGAATAGATAGCACAGTAACTTTTTTACAGGCTAAAAATAGTGGAAAATAATATAACTTTTCATATCAATAATATGGCATATACTATAAAAGTAGATGATAGAATTAGAGAAGATATTACTAAAAATCTTTCTACTGACAAAAACTTAGATACCAAAGAAGTATTAGCTGCGTATCTACGAGTAACTCAAGAATTGTATAACTTTAAACAAGATTTAGAAGCTATATCAGATAAAATCCCTAAACTATAATATTATGAGGAAAAGTGCTTTTACACTATTAGAAATTATCATTGTTGTTGTTATCATATCTATTTTATCAATATTTGTAATCTCAAAAGCTCAAACTTCTATAGATAGTTCAATTAAAACAAAAATTAAATCAGATATTGCTCTTATTAGAAATTCAATCACAAAAGTTAAAACTAAAAAAATACTTTTAAAAGAGGGTTCTTCAATCTTATTAGATGATGCGAATATCAATGAAAAAAATAGTAAATTATTCAATGTTATATTAGCTTTTCCTTTGATGTCAACGACTAAAGAAATGCAAGAAATTGGCAAATGGATAAAAATCTCTTCAAAAGATTATATGATTTATTTTGATGATAAAAATAATTTGGAATTTAGTTTTGAAAATGATTCTTTTAATTGTAAAAGTTTATTATCTTTATGTAAAGAATTTGAGTAAAATATTATGAATTATTACGAAGTATCATTACTTAAATCACCTCTTTCTCCTTTAACTTACCAAAGTGAAGAAGATATAGAACTTGGAACAAAAGTATTAGTAAAGTTACGCTATAGAAAAAAATTGAGTGAAGCAGTTGTTGTAAAAAAAGTTGAAAAACCAAGTTTTAAATGTGTTGAGATTGATGAAATTACTTCACAGTATTATGATAAAAATATGCTTAGCATTGCAAGTTTCATTTCACAGTATTATGTTTGTTCTTTAGGTGAATCATTAGGATTATATATTCCTTTTGATAAAGAAATTAAAAATGAAAATGAGGCAATCCTTTTTAATTCAGAAATAGAATTATCAAAAGAGCAGACAAAAGCATTTAAATTTCTTGAAGAAAAAAAACAGGCTCTTCTTTTTGCAAATACAGGAAGTGGAAAAACAGAGATTTATATAAGAACTATTGAAAAAGTTCTAAATGAAGGAGGAGAAGCTTTACTTTTAATGCCAGAGATATCTTTAACTCCACAAATGCAAAAGAGACTTGATAAAGTATTTGGTAAAGCAGTTGCTATTTGGCATTCTAAGGTAAGTAAAAAGAAGAAACAAGAAATTCTTGATGGAATATATAAAGGCGAAATAAAACTTGTTGCAGGTGCTAGATCAGCTCTTTTTTTACCATTTGATAATTTGAAATTAATAGTTGTTGATGAAGAGCATGATGAATCTTATAAAAGTGATAGTAAACCAAGATACCATGCAAAAGATTTAGCTATATTTATTGCTAAAAAATATGATATTAGACTTATTTTAGGTAGTGCTACTGCTTCAATCTCTTCTTTTCAAAAATTGCCTTTTATAAGATTAAAAGAGACTTTTTTTGAAACTGATAAAAAAATAGTTTTTGATGATTCTTCTTCCGATTTATCTGCAAAAATTATAAATAAAATTACACAAACTCTTAAAAATGGAAACCAAGTAATTGTATTTTTACCAACACGTGCAAATTTTAAATATCAAATATGTACATCTTGTGGAAAATCAGTTCAGTGTCCGTATTGCTCAGTATCAATGAGTTTACATAAAAATGATTCAACGCTTAAATGTCATTATTGTGGATTAACATCAAAAATACCAGAACTATGTCCTTCTTGTAATACTGGAATTATTCATAACTTAAGAATTGGAACAGCTGAAGTTGAGTCTCAATTAAATGATTTATTTCCCGAAAAAGTAGTAAAAAGATTTGATAGGGATGAAATAAGAACAGACACAAAATTAAAAGCAGTTTTAAATGAATTTAATAAAAATAAAATTGATATTTTAGTTGGGACACAAATGCTTTCTAAAGGGCACGATTATCATAATGTAAAACTTGCAGTTGTTCTTGGTATTGATTCCGTTTTAAATATGAATTCATATAAGTCAAGAGAAAGAGCTTTGTCTTTATTAATTCAAATTGCTGGACGTAGTGGTAGAAAAGGTGAGGGTGAAGTTATTATTCAAACGCAAAATGAAGATTTCTTTGATTATTATTTACAAGAGTGTGATTATCAGGAATTTTTAGAGAGTGAATTAGAGTTTAGAGAAGGGCTTTACCCTCCATATTTGAAAATGGCAAAAGTAATTTTTGCTCATACAAATGGCTTAAAAGTAAAAGATGAACTAGATAAATATGTTTATCATTTAAAACAAAATAAAAATATAGAAGTTGTTGGTTTTGGGCAGTGTGCAATTTTTAAAATCAGTAATAGGTATAGATATGAAATAATTCTTCGCTCTTCTAATATTAAAGAGTTATTAATAGCTCTGCACTCTATAGATTCTACAATGGCAACTATTGACATGGATACTATTTATTAATATTAAATTTTTAATAAATCTTTATCAAATTTAGAGTATAATCCCGAAAAACTTAAGGAACAATAATGGCTTTTACAAAAGAAGATTTTAAAAAATTAGTTGAAGATATCCAAGGTCAATCTTGGTATAGAAATCCAATTGGATTTGGTATTGCAAGAATTGACAGAGGACAATTAAATCCTGATAAAATTTTACAAGCAACATTTCCTGTAGTAAACTGGAATGAAAATAATGGTAGTGCAGCAGTATTTTTAAATGCATTAAAAGAAGCTGGATGTGATGTTGATACTTCAAAGTCTGAATTAGTTTGTGACGTTAGTGATGTATTTTTAACAACTGCTATTGAATCATTTAGACCATATATCCCTGAAGCAAAAGGTGCTGAACATAGAAATGTTCAAGTTGTTTCTCAATTAGCATCATTACCAATTGATTCTGGTTTTACTGCTGATGATTATAAAGTTGTATTTATTTTTGAAGATACAAATGTTCAATCAACTGAAACTGCATATTTAAAATTATATGCTCTTTCAACTGGAAAAGCTGCTTTAAGATCTTTAAATCTTGACGGTGTATTTGGAAAATTACATAACTGTGCATGGATTGGAAATGAACCTTTAGAATTAGATTGGTTAAGAGAAAATGAAATTTCATTAAAATTAACTGGTAGATATCCTGAAGTTACTATGGTAGATAAATTTCCAAGATTCTTATCTCATGTAATTCCTGCTGATAATACAAGAATTTTAGAAACTTCAAAAGTTAGATTTGGTGCTCAATTAGCTGCTGGTACAACAGTAATGCCTGGTGCTGCATATATTAATTTTAACGCTGGAACAGAAGGTGTTGTTATGGTTGAAGGAAGAATCTCTTCATCTGCTGTAGTTGGTGCTGGTTCTGATGTTGGTGGTGGAGCTTCTATTCTTGGTGTTCTTTCAGGTACTGATGGAGTTCCAGTTTCAATTGGTAAAAATACATTATTAGGTGCTAATTCTTGTACTGGTACAGCTATTGGTGATTCTTGTATCTTAGATGCTGGTGTTACTATTTTACCTGGTACTAAAATTGCATTATCTGAAAAAGCTGTTGCAGCAATTAAAGAGATTAATCCAGATAAAGATATTAAGACTTCTATGAAGGGTATGGATTTCTTAGGTGTTAATGGAGTTCACTTTAGAGTTAACTCTAGCAATGGACAAACAATTGCTATGAGATCTACTAGAGAAGTTAAACTAAACGCTGACTTACACTAATTATATATAATAAAAACTGAATAAAAAAAGTGAAAGTATTTTACTTTCCCTTTTTTATCTTAAATATTATTTAGAATAAATCAACACTTGAAACTTGTTCTTCCGTAAATCTAACAACTTTATCTCTCCCACTATTTTTAGCTTCGTAAAGTGCAATGTCTGCATTTTTAACTACAGAATCAAATGAAGTTGAATCTTGTGGAAACATTGATAAACCTAAACTAACTGTTTTTTTAAGTTTGTTTCCAGCATATACATCTATTTCATTTTCTCTAACTCTTTTACCAATCTTATTAGCTACGGCTAATGCATCTTCTTCTGTTTTTACTCCAACTAAAAGTATAACAAATTCTTCTCCACCATATCTTATTACAACATCAGATTCTCTAACAGTATCAGTTAATATGCGAGATAACTCTTTTAGAACCTTATCTCCAATATCGTGACCATATTCGTCATTAACTGCTTTAAAGTGATCCATATCAAGCATTAAAACACCAATATTAATCTCTTCTCTAAGAACTTGAGGAATAAGTTTTTTAGAATTTTCTTCAAAGAATTTTCTATTATAAAGTCCTGTTAATCCATCTCTAAATGCCGAATCTTTTAATGCATCCATTAATAGTTTTACTTCTAAAGAAGGTGCTGCTTCAGCAAGATAACTTTTTATAAAAATAATTTTATCTTTTAACAATTCTAATTCTTCATTTGAATCACAAACAAAATTAATAATTAATTGTAAGTTTTTAGTAATATCGATATTTATACAATAATAAGATTTTTCTTTATTCTCAAAATAAGGACAGGAGTTATGAAAATCAATCGAGACGACATCATGCTTTGTTCTAAAAGCTCTACATTCTTCTGGACTTTCTTCCATAATTTTATTACAATGAAATGAGCTACCAACTTCTTGCACTTTTTGAGATTTTTGGTTAAGAGAATCAATTTCTATAAATGAGAATTTTTTTATATTAAATTTATTTAAAAATATTTGTGAAATTCTTGCATATATTTCTTCTTTTGTATTATCTAATTCTACTTGTTTTTTAAATTGGTAAAGGTCTGAAAGGTTAGTAATAATATCTTTTGATTCAGTTAAAGGATTATGTTTATTATTTGAAACTTTATGACCAACAAACCCTTGTAGTTTTTTTTCGATATCTTCTACTGTTTCTTTAAATACAACCATAAGCTTATTATAATCATCTGTAATATCTCGCATTTCCTTTGATATCAAAGAAGAAGGGATGATTTCTTTGTAGTTTCCTTTTGAAGCATCTCTCATATTGATTCTAAAATTATTATATAGAGAAAAATAAGGAGTTAAAATTTTTTTACTAAAAAGAAGAAATCCTATTACAGTTATAAGTATCAAAAATGATATTATATATAAAGATTTTATTCCAATTTCTTTTATTACACTTATATCCAAAATTAAAGAGACAGCACCTAATGTCGAACCTTGTTTAACTACATGACATTTTAAACAATCAATTCCTTTGTCTGCAACAGCGTTGTATGGGATTGTTACTCTAACTGAAGTTTTTGTAATACTTTCATCAACTTCATAAGCCATTTTTCCAGTATTTAATACTTGTTTATCTAAATTATCTCGGGCTATATTTCTATTTTTATTTCCAAATTGTTCATTTATTAGTGGACTTCTTACTAGCCATAGCTTTTCTATGTTTTTAATATCTGCAACACTATTCATAAAAGTTTTTACTTGATTCATATTATCATTAATCATATGACTTGTTAATCCACTTTTTACTACTTCTGAGATTGATTCTGCATTATGTATTGCTGATTTTATTCCAGCAGTTCTTAAATTATATAAACTTAATATTGTGATAGTTAAGGATATTAAAACAATTAAAATAATTGAATTAAAAATAATAACATTTTTTTTCATTTAAAGTCCCTTCTTCATAACCGATTATTCTATAGTATTAAAGCTTAATTTTGTCATGAGAAATTGTTATTGAATAAAAAATTACTTTTTTATTTTTTAAGATTATCGTTTGGGAATAAAATAAATAACAGTTTCGTATATACCTTCCATATAATGTCTTAGATATAATTTATAATTACTATTTATCTCTAAAACTTTTTCAGGAATTTTATACCAATCTTCTGCTTTATGATAAATACAAATTGCTAATATAGGATGATATTTGTTAATTGTATTTTGTGCTCCTTCTATAGTATCTTGTTCTGCACCTTCAATATCCAATTTTATAAAATCAACTCTCTCTTTTATTAAATTGTCAATTGTATCTATGTTTAAAGCTTGAAAATCATGTTCACAATTGTTTTGATCTTTTTTATTATTTGATTTAGAGAATTGTTTTTTATTTCCTAGTCCTGTGTTTATAAACTCTATATCTCTTTGATTTGGAAAATTTCTTTTTGCAATATTTATATGCAAATTATTTGGTTCAATACAATATATTTTTTTGTAATCTGGAAAGTTTTTAATAATTGTAGGTAAGGTATCTCCCACATATGAACCTCCATCTACAAAGCTGATATTTTTTATAGAGGGTATTATATCTTTATCAAAGTATTGCTCTTCATGATTATTTGTAAACCCTTCCATAAAATTTAAATCAAATGTCATTTTAAAGTTTAATATTTTTGTAAAAATTTCTTTTGATTTATCATCTTCTAAAAGATCATATGTTTTTTGATATTTTTCTTCATTTTTTAAAAAGTCATTCTTAAAATCCATGATAAAAGGAGGGTGAACTAAATCAAAATCTGTATAACGAATAAATGCCAAATAATTAAAATGTTTATATCCTAATTTGTCAAGTTTTGTTTTTACTTCAAGTGGACTTCCTATAACTGCACAAAGAATAATTGAATTCTTTGGCACATCTTCTATTTTAAGAATTTCTTTTTTTCTTGATGATTGAACTCTTGTAAAATCATCAATAATTCCATCTACTTCGACGAATTTTAAAACACTTTTTGTGAGTTTATTTATACCAAGGATATATTTTTTTATATTTTTTGAATTGATAAAAAGTTCTGTTAACTCTTTATCTTTTTCATTGATATAATCAAAACTAGCTAAATTCATTTTATGAGACTTAATTTTATACTATTTAGTTTTTCAGTATATTGTTTTTCTAATATAGTATTTCCATGTTTTTTTGCTCCTGATAATACTATTTCCATTTTGTATATTAGCTCATTTAGAACTTCTTTTTTATATTTAGAGTTTAGATGTTTTTCTAGGGATTTTATTCTATAGGTATCAATTAGTTTAGTTTCAAAAGAGAGTTGATTTTTATGACCTGCTTTTTTTAGTGTCAGTTTTTCATTTATATATTTTATTTCATAATCTTTTAATATCCTAAGCCATAAATCATAATCTTCGCAGACTAACAGTTCTTCATCAAAGTATCCAACTTTTTCAAAAATATTTTTATGACAAAAAAAAGTAGAAACACCAATTTTACAAAGTCTTAAAGAGTTTAAGAAAGTTGGTTCTTCTTTTTCTTGATAAGGCTTTAATTTTATAGTTTTCCCATTTCTATTCCAAGTTTCATCTGTATAAGAACAAAAAATATTTTGATTAGTTTTATGAATATTTATATGTTTTTCAATTTTTTCTTTTTCCCAAATATCATCAGAATCTAAAAAAGCTATCCAATCATTTTTGGATTCTTTTATTCCCCTGTTTCTAGCACTTGAAACACCTTTGTTTTCTTGAAATATATATTTAATATTCTGATTTTTTAAAACTTCTTTTGTATTATCTGAGGAACCATCATCAACAACAATTATTTCATCAATTCTATAGGTTTGTGATTTAATACTATTTATTGCAGATAATAAAAAATTCGCTCTATTATATGTGGGGATTATTACGCTTATTTTCATATTTTATTAGAATTATATTCTAAAAAGATCTTTCGGATTTACATGCATTTCGTCTTTTGTAGCTTGAAATGTTAGAGTATCATTAACTCTTCCTACAACATAACCTTTCTTAATCCAACGTCCAACTTTTAAAGATGGAGAAATTTGGTCTAAGTGAGAATATACAGTATGTAGTCCATTTGGATGTTGAATAATTACAACATTTTCAAGCATCCCTGCATCTTTTTTTGCATATACAATTTTACCTCTAAAAATTGATTTTACTTTTGCTTGAGGCTTATTTGTTTTTAATACCATAGATTCATTAAAAAGTTCGATTTTATAAACAGGATCATAATATGTACCGAATTTTTTTACTACTTTAAATGAATCAAGAGGTGAAATAGTTTTCTTGCCCTTATATCTGGATATTTTAATTCCAGATGTTGAAGAACCTATCATTCTAACATCTACATCAATATTGTTAGCATACTTATTATTTCTTGTATCATCAACAGCATAGTTATCTTCAACAGTATCGGCAGTACCTTTACCCTTTTTTCTTCTATTCTTTTTGGCTGCCTCAAGTCTCTTTTTACGTTCTAATTTTTTAGCTCTAGCTATTCGTCTCTCTTTTTCTTTTTCTAATTCTTCTTTTTTTAGAATATTTAATTTACCAAGTAAATCTTTTAAAGAGTTTTGTTTTTTTATTGTGTTTTTTAATTCTTCTTGATAATCTTTATGTTTTCTTTCTAATGATGCTAAAGAGTTTGAATATTTAGCTTTTAAACTATTTAAAATCTTTTTCTTTTCTTTTCTTTTTTCAATATAAGCACTTATGTTTTTTATTTTATTTTGATTTTCTCTTTTGTTTTGTGTTATTAGTTCATAACTATTATTAAGTTTTAGAATTTCATCTTTTGAACCTTGAGAAAGAATTGTATATATTTCTGAATCAATTAACTCTTTAAGGGTACTTTCACTTGCAAGTTTTAATGCAATTGATGAAGAAAAATCTTCAATAATAATTTTAACAATCTGTTCTTCATTCTCTCTTTTTTCTTTTATTAAAGTTTTAGAGTTTTTCTGGAGAGAATTTAAAGCTAATCTAGCTTCTCTTAATTGAACTTCATGTTCATTTATATCTACATTAACAATTTTAATATTTTTTTCTAAATTAGTTAATTCTTTATTTTGATTTGAAATTTGTTTTGCAAGAATTTTGACTTGCCAATCAGTTTTCTTTTTAACAGATTCATTTATTTTAAGTATTTGTTGATTGTTTTTTATTTTTTTATCAATATTCTTAGTCGAGGCATTTGCAAATAAAAAAATTAAAAAAATTAAAAATAAATATTTAGTCATGTTTCATTTTGTATTTGATTAATACCCCAAGTATTGTTAGTATTGAAATACCAAAGGAGAGTAAAAATACTTTTATTAAGGAGTTTTGCACTGTTAAACTCACAACAACAATATCTTCTAAATCACTTGGTAATAAAATACCAATATTTTCAATTAAATAAATAAAAATTCCAGATACAAGTAAAAATGATATTAAAGAACTAAAAATTGCATATTTTAAAATAGTTGATGAGCTATATAATATTGAAGCACCATGAAGTTTTAAAATTGTAATTTTTTCATGATGTTCAAAAAACAAAATTCTTATCTGTTTTGAAATCATAATAATTGCAAAAACAGTAATAATTGTAAAGAGTATAAAACTTATTTGACTTAGCAATAATAATAGTAAATAAATACTATTGTGATTTTTAGAGAAGATTTCTACTTTTCGTATATTTTTATTTTCATATAACTGATTTTTTATGGTTTCAAGCTCTGATGTTGTTGGAAAAACTTCAAGTTTTATCTTATAAAAATGCGGAAGTTTTCTTTTTAGTAAATCAATAGATGATGATGATAAGTTAGATTTTATATTTGTAATAATTTTGTCTTTTTCTAAAGTTATTATTCTTTCAACTCTAATATCTGCAAGTTGTGTAATATCTTCTTTTATAAGAGGCGTATTTGTAATTATTACAATAGAGTAATCGCTCGCAATAGTAATTTTATAGTTATGCAGAATATTTGTTGCAAAAAGATAAATTATAAAAGAGAGCAACATTGCAGTTAATGGAACAACAAATTCAAAAGTATTTTTAAGAAACTTCATAAATTATTCCATCTTCAATTGATAATTGTCTAAATCTAATACCGAAGTTTTTTGGTACTCTATGAGTTACAACTACAACAGTAATTCCTAATTGTTCATTTGCCCCTTTAAGTAAATTCCATACAACATCAGCTGAGTAATCATCTAGATTTCCAGTAGGTTCATCTGCAATAATTATCTTTGGATTATGTGCAAGGGCTCTTGCCACAGCAACTCTTTGTTGCTCTCCACCACTAAGTTCATTTGGATAATAACCTTGTCTATGGGAGAGTTTTACATGGGCTAACAATTTAATTGCTTGTTCTTTTGAAATATCGTGAGAGTATCCATTGATTTTAAGAGGAATCATTATGTTCTCTTCAATAGTCCACTCTTTTATAAGTTTATAATCTTGAAAAATAATTCCAATATCTTTTCTTAAACGTCTAAGAGGTTTCCCTTTAATTCCAAAAACTTCTTGTCCTGCAATAGTTAGACTCCCATGTTTTAATGGAATATCTCCATAAAATGATTTTAGTAAAGTAGATTTTCCACTACCACTTGTTCCGCCTATAAATATAAATTCTCTTTCTTTAATTGAAAAATTACCTTTTTTGATAATATATTTATTTTCATCATAAGAAAGGTATATATTCTTGGCTCTAATCATTATGCTAACATCTCTTTTAATTTATTATGGGCTTTCATATTTGCACTTGTTGGAAGAGGTAAGTCTTGAAAATACTTAGCTTTTTTATCTTTAATTAAAATATATTTACTTAAAGGTCTATCAAAACTTCCAAATGTAATTTGAATTAATCCTGAGTTTTTTTCATTTTCTATTACAAAAATATCTTCTACATGAATAAAATAATCATCTTTTACTATAGCTTTAGTAGATAAAGTCTTTATAATTTCATCAAATTCAATATCTTCATTAAAACTAAAATCATAATCCAAATTAATATCTTCATCAATTTGATTACAAGATAGAACTACATCATAAATATTTTTACCTTGCTTTTTCCATCTATCTTCATATTTACTAGATATTGCTAAGTCTTTATTTATATCTATAGTGATTCTTCCTGTATTTAAATTTGTAAGCAAATCAGTACAATACTCAAAATATTTTCTACTATCTGTTCTTAATTCTAAATTTCCATCAAGCTTTAAAACTCTCAAGGCTTCATTTATAAAATCATTTGAGTAAATTCTTCTATGTGGTTTTTTATCCCAAGGAACAGGAAAATGTACAAATATTCTTCCCACTTTATTTGAATTAATAAATTCCATAAATAATCTTGCATCATAATTTACAACTAAAATATTATCAAGTTCTTGAATTTTAACCTGTTTTAAAAGTTGTTCTATTGAAGGAGTATGAATTTCTAATCCAATAAATTGAATATTTGGGTTCTCTTTTGCTTGATGAAGTAAATGTCTTCCACTTCCAAACCCAATCTCTATTTGAATCTCTTTATCAGTTTTAAAATCATTTATAAAATAATCAATATCTTTTAAGTGTTCTTGGTCAGGTTTAACTTTTAGTGAAGAATCTTGTGTATTTGAGAATATAATATTTCCTTCTACTGAAGAAACATAACTATTCAAAGAATCTTTTATCAACTGTACAGGAGTGATTCTTGTAACTTTATCTGCTTTTAAAAGATAGTTTTCATCTTTTGTTTTTAGGGTTAATAAAAACTCTTTATTATCTTTTGTGACACTAATTTTATATTCAGTATTTCTTTCTTTCTGAGTAAAATTGTATGACTTTGCTTGAAAATTAAAAGTAACATCATCCTTTTTAGATGGCGTTACTAATTGTTTATTATATTTATTAAAAACTATATGAGGCATATATTAATTCAATTCTTTTTGTTTTGGTAATACAAGTTCTGTTTTATTAGTTAAAGCAGATACAATTCCAAATTCGTCAACTGATTGAATTGCATAACTATATTCTACTCCTCTTATGATATCTTTATCTTCATATCTTAAATTAGTAATTCCTTCAAATTTAATTGTTTTACTTTTGAAAAAATTTTCTTTAATAGTTTTAAAAACATTATATGATACTGCTCTATTATCTCCAGGTTGCCAATTTAAAATAGCTCTTTCACCTTGAATTTGTGCTAAAGTGATAATTGGTTTATTTAATTTGCTTAAAGTTGCACCCATAGTGGAATTTATATTTAAATCACTCTCTAATCCATCTTTATCAACAGAACTTACTTTATAAAAATATACTTCTCCATCTTCATTGATAAAATCTTCAACTTGAAATGTTTGAGCATTTACTGCTTTTATATTTCTAAAAAAACTGTCAGAATTTGAACTTCTATAAATATTATATCTAATAACATCAGATGAATCAGAAGCTTGCCAACTTAAAGCTATTTTCTTAGGTAAGTTATTTGTAACTTTAAGACCTAAAATTCCTAAAGGAAGAGGTTTTGTTTGAGCTTTTACTATAGCACTTGCACTTGAGCTAATATTATCAAATGTTATGGCTGTTACTCTATAATTATAAATTACATTATCATCTAAGTCTTCATCAATATATTCTGCTTGTAATCTACCTTCAATTGTATCTAGATTTTCCCATTCTGTAGATTCTGGGCTAGTTCTTTCTATTTTATATGCTTTCACTCTTTCATTAGAATGAGGTCTCCATATAATTTTTATTTGTCTTGGAAGATTTGAAATGGCTTGAATAAAACTAACTCCTTCAAATCTAGGCAGGGTAGATACGACATAATCATTTGTTGTTCTTGATTCTTGTTCACCATCTGTCGCTGCTGAAATTTTATAAACATATTTTGTATTTGGTTTTAAGTCTACATCTACGTAGTGTGTTGTGTACTTATTTTTAATTGTATCAATTAATTTTAACTTAGTACCTTCTTCTTGCATATTTGCTCTATAAAAATGATATCCAATAACTCTTGGATCATCTACTTTTCTCCACTCAAAAGCTACCGCATTCATATCTGGAATTGATCTTATTGATGTAGAATCAACTACTTCAAGTGATTCATCTATTTTTGGTACCTTTGGTTGTGTTAAATTTACTTGGTTAGTACATCCACTAACTAATAAAATTAAAGCTGTTAATGATGCTATTTTCATCAATTTTGTCATTTACACTCTCCATATTAAAATTATTTTTTAAAAAGTCATGCATGTCATCACTTAACTTTGCACTAAAACTCATTTCTTCATTTGTAATTGGATGAGTTAAGTATAAAATATATGCATGTAAATAAAATCTATTTATTGTATTTAATTCGCCCTTAAATCCATATAAATTATCACCAAGTATATGCCTATTTATCGAACCTAGATGAACTCTTATCTGATGAGTTCTTCCTGTGAAAAGTTTACAAGTAATTAAATCATATTTTTCATTATTTGAAAGTTCTATTTTTGAAAATGCAGACTTTGCAGATTTACCATTTTCAACTATTGCCATTTTAAGACGATTATTTGGACTACGCGCTATTGGTTTTTCAATAATAACATTATCTTTTAATGGTAGATCAATTATTGCTAAATAATATCTTCCCATAGATTTATCTTCAAGCTGTCTAGCAAGTCCGGTATGTGCTTCATTTGTCTTTGCAACAACCATTACACCGCTAGTTCCTTTATCAAGTCTATGAACAATACCATGTCTTTCTTCTCCACTGATTGTAGATAAAGAAATATTTTTTAATTTTAACCAATCAACTAAGGTTGCATCTTTTACACTTGGTGCATCATGGACTGTTAGATTATATGGTTTATTTAATACTAAAATATAATCATCTTCATAAATAATTTCAATTTTTTTATCACCTAATGATTCAATAATAAATTCTTCGTTTTTTATTTTTGAAACTTCAGCTTGGGGAAAAGAGACTTCAATCTCTTGATTTTCTTTCAATTTTAGTCCAGTTTTAACGATTTGTTTGCCATTAACCTTGACATAACCTTTTTTTATTAGTTGTTCTATTTGATTTCTTGAAGCTTCAATATTCAGACTTAAGAATTTATCTAAACGATTTACCTCTTGAACAATAAAATTTTTATCCATATTTCGATACTCTTTCACTATGCGTTTATTTGATAAGAGAATTATATCTCATTTTGACTATTTATTAATAATTTTTGTTTTACCGTTGGTATTACTTTCATACAAATTAATTAGTGAAACTAATACAGCTTTAGCAAATAAACAGTTGGTATATTTTACTGTATCAATTGTTGCTTTTTTAATAGTATTTATATTGCCAATAAGAAGACATATTAGACTTATTCCACTTTTATATTGGTTAGGGATTATACTTTTATTGGCGGTGGAATTTTTTGGTGAAACAAGACTTGGTGCAAAACGATGGTTATCTATTCCTATCGCGGGATTAACTATACAACCTAGTGAGCTTTTTAAACCTGTTTTTATATTGATGCTTGGTTATTTAATACAAACAAAACAGCCTGATAAAGGGGGGTATAGGTTAAAAGATTTTGCATATTTTTCTTTTTATATTTTATTACCTTTTGTACTTATTGCCAAGGAACCTGATTTAGGAACAGCTCTTGTATTACTTTTAGTTGGATATGGGATTTTATTTATTGTTGGAGTGAGTTGGAGAATATGGGCTACTATTTTTGTCACAATAGCTTTAGCTTCTCCTTTTATTTATACAAATTTAATTAAAGATTATCAGAAAAAAAGAATAAAAGATTTTTTATCAGAGAAGCCAAGTTATCAGGTACAGCAATCAATTATTGCTATTGGAAACGGTGGCTTAACAGGTAAAGATACAAATGAAGCAACCCAAACGCAATTAAAATTTTTGCCAATTGCTACTAGTGATTTTATTTTTGCATATTTTGTTGAAAGATATGGTTTTTTGGGTGCGATAGGCTTAATTTTTATTTATGGTTTATTGATATTGCATCTTTTATCCATGAATTACTATTTTTATGATGATTTTGTAATTCGCGCCTTTTCCTCCGGATTGGGCCTTTTGATATTTTTAGATATGAGCATTAATATTTTGATGGTAATTGGATATGCCCCAGTTGTAGGACTTCCTTTACCCATGTTCTCTTACGGGGGCAGTTCTTTTATTAATTTTATTGTTTTAATTGCAATTTTGGAAAATTTATTGGCATTTAGATTTATGGATATGTATAGTTTTGAGAGGAGATTATCGTGATAGCAGAAAGTTCTAATTTTATAGGTTTTGAAAACAGTTTTGAAGAATCAAAAGCAGTTTTATTTGGGGCACCTTTTGATGGTACTACATCTTTTAAGCCAGGAGCTAGATTTGCACCAAGTGCAATGAGAGAAGACTCTTGGGGACTTGAAAGTTATAGTCCATATTTAGATAAAGATTTGGAAGATTTAAAACTTTTTGATTATGGAAATTTAGAACTTCCCTTTGGTGATAAAAAAAATGCTTTAAGAATGATTCAAGAACATGTTCAAGAGATAATTGATGCAAATAAAATTCCAATTATGATTGGTGGCGAACATCTAGTTTCTCTAGCTCCTGTTAAAGCTTTGTCAAAAAAATATAATGATTTAAATATCATTCATTTTGATGCACATACAGATTTAAGAGAAGATTATTTAGGTGAAGCTTTAAGTCATGCAACTGTGATAAGAAGGATTTATGACCAAGTTGGTGATGGAAAAATCAATCAATTTTGTATTCGTTCAGGTTTAAAAGAAGAGTTTGAATGGGCAAAAAAACATACTCATCTGGAAAAATTTACATATAATACTTTAGAATCCTGTGTTAAAAGATTAAAAGACAAACCTGTATATATTACTATTGATTTAGATGTATTAGACCCCGCAGTATTTCCTGGAACTGGAACACCTGAGCCAGGTGGAATAAACTTTCATCATATGATGGAAATAATAGCTATTTTAAATAATTTAGAAAATGTAGTAGGTATGGATGTGGTTGAACTTAGTCCAAAATATGATGCAAGCGGAGTTTCAACTGCAGTTGCGTGTAAGACTTTGAGAGAGTTAGTTTTATCTACTGTTAAATAGTGGAGAATAATGTTTAAAATGAACCAATAAATTGCCGCAGGGTAATTTATGGGCTCCACTGCTTTGTTATTCATTTATTTATAATTCAAACATATTAACAAGCATTTCTGAAATCTTTTTTGATGTTGTTTCATCAACATTCCCGAGTTTTTTTACGAGTCTTGTTTTATCAACTGTTCTAATTTGATCTAATAATACTAAGCCATCTTTCTTTTCAAATTTTATTTTGGGTCTAAATATAAAATCAAAACCTTTAGAAGTCATAGGTGCGACTATGACTGTTTTTAAAACATTCATCTCATTTGGAGATACTACAATACATGGTCTTGTTTTTTGAATTTCAGATCCAACTGTAGGATTTAACTTTACCAAGTATATCTCAAACCTTTTGATATCTACTACCATTGCCAGTCTTCTAAGTCATTATCATTAAGTAAGTCTTCAAAAACACCTTCGTCTTCGACTCCTTTATGATTAGAAATAACTTTTTCAATATTTTCTTTCCATGTGCTTCTACTTGTATTATTTACAGGTTTTATTAATAAGCCATTTTCTAAAACTTCCAGTTCTAAGTTTACATTTTCAAGATGTGCTTGTTCTATTAATGGTTTAGGAATTCTGATTCCTTGTGAATTTCCAATTTTTGTAAGTGTAGTCATAGTAAACTCCTTTTTGTAATTATATTGTAATTACATTAAAAAGTCAATTTATATTTTATAAGATGTTAACGTTTAAAATGAGCCAATAAATTGTCCGAGGATAATAATTTATTGGCTACTTTGATTTGTTATATAATACCTTTTATCTTTAAACTTTCTATTACAATTTGTTTTCTATATTTTAATTCTTCTTTTTTAATATCAGCATTTAATGCAAAAAACCAAATGTTGTTTTTAGTTTCTACATAACCAACATACCATCCTATTTTACCTGACCATCCTGATTTGGCTTTTATTGTATAATCTTTTGTTTTTTCAACAATTAATATTTTTTTTGTAATATCGATATATTTTTGTTGAAAGGGTAAATTATTTTTATGCAATTTTTTGAGAAACTCTATTTGTTCAACTGTTGATATTTTTAGATTACCTTCTAACCAAAAAGTAGATACATCTAAACCAGTTTTTTCATTACCATAATCTATTTTTTTTAACCAATATAAATATTTATCATTTCCTATTTTTTTTGTAAATCTTTGATAACACCAAACACATGATATTGCAATAGCACTTTGTAAAGTTTGATCTTTATTCCATGGTTCATAAAATCTTTTTTTACCATCCCACTTAATAATCTCATATTCGTCTTTTATCGCTCTCTCTTCTAAAGCAATAAGTGTATTTGGTATTTTAAAAGTTGATGCTGGAATATATCTTTTTATGGCTCTTGTATCGTTGTGTATAAACTCTTCATTATTTAATGATGATAAAACAATTGTTCCATTGATTTTTATTTTTTCAAAAATGGTTTCTAACTCTTTATCTTGTGCTAGTGCAAAATTGAACAAAATGCTTATGAGTACAATTATTTTTATATTGTTCATTTTTTTTCCTTTGATATAACGTTTGAGTTGAGAAATATTTGAGCCGCAAGGTCAAATATTTCTTTCTTTAACTGATTTACAGGTATAGGTGCTATCGAGATTCTTTGGCATGTTTTAAAAGTTCAATTATCTTTTCGTTTTTCTCTTTGTTAGCTATCGACAATGCGGTTTGACCAAGATGATCTTTAATATCCAGATCTGCACCTTCTTGTATGAGAAATCTTGTTGATTCTATCCTATTTCCTTCTGCCGAGTACATAAGTTCTGTAAAGCCAGTTATTGATTGGTGATTAATGTCTGAACCATGTTCTAAAAGTAATTTGGCTATATCAAAGTGCTGATGATAAACAGCAATCATAAAAGCAGTTATACCCCATTTATGAGTTTCAACATTTACTTTTGCACCATTATCAAGTAAAAGCTTAGTGATTGAGATATTGCCCCTTTGAGTAGATCCCATTAAGGCAGTTTCTCCTAAGTTATTTACTGCATTGACATCAGCACCTCTCTTAATCAATAGTTTTACCTCATTAACATCTGCTGATACCATTGCATACATCAAGACCGCATTACCATCGGAAGTATGTGTATTAACATCTGCATTTGGATCATTTAAAACTTCAGAAACATTTATTTGACTACAACCGCTGAAAAAGATTATTAACAATGGTAGTAGTATTCTTATTACTTGTATTTTTAGTGCCATTTTTTCTCCTAGTTTTTGTTTAACGTTTGAAATAAGCTACAAGACGATTATATTTAGTTTTGTTTAGAAGTTCAAAATAATCGCTGTATAGCCTTGCTACTTTTTCTGACTTGTTAGTCCAGACATTTGCATATGTTCCCTTAGTAAATTATTTATTAGTGTTTGGTATGCTATTTTTTTTTCACTAGCTTCTTTTTTTTAAAATAATAAAATATCATTATCTAATCTCATTGATGTAGGTACTTTTTTTGGTTTATAAAACCTACCTCTTACACCATTTGTAAAATCATAATTATCTTCTAATTCAAAATTATCAAATTTTGCTCTTTCTTCAACACTTTTCATAACTTTTTCTTTCTTGTTATTTGCTTTTCTAGCACTTATTATTCTGATTATCTCTTCACCTTCATCTGTAAAGAATAAGTTGGCAACAACCAAAACCTTATGTCTTGTTGTTGAACCAACGGTAATCCATCTCTCTTCAAAATAACTAAACCTTTTATCTAGTTTAGATATTTGAAGTGCATCATCAAAAACCTCTTTTGCTTCTTCAAAAGAGATTCCATATTTTTGTCGGTTTAGCTTATTTTTTTCTTCATTCCATTCATATTTATCATAATGTATTTACAATGTCAATATTTTTTATATATTTATTTCTCTCCAATTTTATTATTAAACCATTCACAGCTAACATCAACATCTTTATAGCCACTAATTTTAAACATATCATCATGCTCTCCTTCAGTACTAACAACATAATTTACTATCATTTTTATACCACCTGAGTTCAGTTGTATAACGTCACCTTCTTTAAAATTAGCTATCTTATCTCCCAGAAATTAAATTTATCTAGTTATTTTCATAAATTGGTATATCTAAATTTCTAAAAAATGGATACTTTGATATAACGTTTAAAATGAGCAATCAAAAAGCCGCCCGCGGTTTTTGATTGCTCTCCTTTGGTTTGTTAGGTGTCTCCATAATTAAATTCAATCCATTTTCCATCAATCAGCCACTCACATTTATCGCTTGCTATGAAGAACGTTCTTCCTTTTTGTAAACGGAATTGTTTTTCTAAAAGTGCATGGAATAGACGATGAAGATGATCAATCATTTCCAATGCGAGTTCTTCTTTGTGTCTTTTATCATATCCGACATAATCACCCCAATCATGAAATTTAAGATCTGACAACATATCTTCTATGTCCAAAAACCATTCAAGTACATTAAAAGCCACTGTTACACGAAATAGAAGTTTTTCTCTTTTGAACTGAATAGTAAATGTATCCTTTTGCTCTATTAGTTCAAAGCCCTGTCCACTCCCGTAAGCCTTTATTGATTCAAATGCAGTTTCATTCATATATTTTTGTTCACCTAACTATTTATTAGTAATACATTATATATAAATAATATATAAATTACCTAATATCACTACATTTTTAATGATAAGATATTAAATTAACATAAAGCCCTTTAATAAGGTGCTTTTGGTATTTATTTTAAATAATATATTATAATATGTGATATATTTTTGTTCAAATCTATATAGTTGATATAATTTTTTAAATGATTTAATTGTTAAGATATTGGAAAATCAGCTGATATCTTATCAAAGTGTTATGATATTGGTTGTAAATTGTAATAGTTTAACAAAATATGCTCTCTCTTGAAGACCTAAAGGTCTCCGCTTCTTCACTTTTTGTTGGCAAAAAGTAAAACAAAAAGCAACCCTCAGAGTTTCGAAGGTGAAACTTCCCTCGTTTATTATTTATTGTTTCTGTTTTGTAAAACTCATATAAAAATATGCTCCCAGTATATTTGTTATATTCAAACAGTTACAAAACTTATCCGAAACAATAAATAAACATTCGGCTTCTCAAATGTGGGAATAGGGGATAATGACCTTTGTATTTTTAATACCATTTTATTTTAGTTGGTGTGATACTCAACATCTATCCAAAAAGTTCGTGGCTAGTTATTTGGTTCAGACTTTGGTGAAGCCGGAAGGTTTGTAATTATTTTTGGACAAGCCTGAGAATATCTGACTGGAAAAAGTGACTAGATGTCACTTTTGTAAAGAGTTTCGCAAGACAACTTCATAAAATAAAAACTTTAAGAATACTTCTTAATTATCCCCTTAACTTCATCAAGAAGTTCAACAGAAGCTTCAATTTCTGCTTTTCTAATTGCTACACTTTCTATATTGCAGCCAACAGGAATTCCTTTTTTTAATCCATATTTATAAAGTTCTTCAAAAATATCACGAGATAATTTTACTGATTCTTTTAATATATCACCAGATTCTTTTAAATCCTCTTCTAAATAATTTGGAATATTTATTCCTAGCCATTTCATAAAATCTAATGTCTTAGAGCTACCACAAGGAGTAAGTGTAAAAATAATTGGAACAACTTCAATATTATTCTCTTTTGCATATTTCGCATAATCTGTTAAAAAAGTTTTTGCTGCATGTAAGTCATAAACACATTGAGTTATAAAATATTCACATGAATTATTTTTTTTAGAAAAAACTCTTAAGTGTTCATCATGTTTTTTCATATGTCTTTCAGGAATAGCAATTCCTCCAAGACATAAGTTATCATTTACTTTTCTTTTTAACGCATAGGCTTCTTTTAGTGTAATATTGTTTTGTTGTTCATGGGAAGCTGCTCCTACAAATACAGAATGCACTTGGCTTTGAGTTGTATCTTCTAACCAAGCAGTAAATCTTTCACTTGTATAGTTTCCTACAGCTCTATATACTATTCTTGGGGTTTTTAACTCTTGTAAATAGTTTTTTGAATATTCACATGGGTTTATTGTTTTAATAAAAGGAAATGGTCTTTTTTCATCTGTTCTATCTGATTCATCTTGAATATCGTATAGTACTAATCCATCTACATTTAATTTTGAGATTCTATCTATATGTCTTTGAGCAATCTCTTTTATTTCTTCTTCTGTATGATTTATTTTTGGAGGAGTAATTCCATATAGAATAATACCACTCTCTTTATTTCTTATTTTATCTGTTAACATTTGTTACCTTGAAATATATTATAAATTTTTTGTATTGTACTTTTTTTTTGTTAAAAAGCTATAAATTAATAGATTTTATAACTAACAGTAAATTTTATTTTTATTTTTTCTTTTGGTCTTGGATAGTCTTTATATGCAAATTCAATAAGTTCAATTGTTCTTTTGTCAAAAACTTCATGTCTTGATTTCAATGAAAGTTTTAAATCACTTATACTTCCATCTGGATAAAAAATAAATTCTACTATATTTGAACCACTTAATCCTAATCTTTCGGCAAGTCTTGGATATCCCAATCGATTAAGAGTTCTTTGGGTAATTCTTGTAAATGTTTCAAGATTATTTTGTAAAAAAACTTTTTGTACTTTTGTAAAAGAGTCATACTCTTTTCCATAAACTCTTAAATACTCCTGAGTAATGGCATCTAACATATTTCTATCTAATGGTTCAGGATTCTTTAAAAAAAAGTTTTCAAGAGATTTTTTTTCTATGGTTTTTCTTTTCTCTTGGGGGTTTATTTGAACCTTTTTTGTAAATGTTTTTTTTCTTTTAGTTTTTAAAATAGTTTTCTTTTGTTTATTAACTACCTTCTTCTTTTTTTGTGGAATGATTTTTTCTTTTTTTACTATTACATATTTTTTTGTTTTTACTTCTTTTATAATCTCTTTTTTAGCTGGTACTTTTTTTTGAATAACATTAGGTACCGTAGCTTTTGGTAATAATCTTACATAATGTACTTCTGATTTATTAATCTGTTTAGAAGTTGAAGGTGACTCCTTTATTTCTTCTTTTTTCTCTGTAATTGGAGAAAAAATTAAAAGATGTAAAGATATAGATAAAATAAATGCAAGTATAATGAGTTTCATAACGCAATTGTAGTAAAATGTTGCTTTTAATAAAAGTAGAATAATAAAATAATTAGATTATAGGACAATAAATGTTTGAAAATTCAGTAAAAGCTTATAGTGAAGCAAAAGAAGTTATCCCAGGTGGTGTTGATTCACCAGTACGTGCATTTACATCAGTTGGTGGAACTCCACCATTCATAGATAGAGGAGAGGGTGCTTATCTTTTTGACATAGATGGAAATAGATATTTAGATTTTGTTCAAAGCTGGGGACCATTAATTTTTGGACATTGTAATAGTGATATTGAAGATGCAGTAATTAAAACTGTAAAAAAAGGTTTATCATTTGGAGCACCAAGTGTTTTAGAAACAGAACTAGCAGCTGAAATTGTAGAGATGTATGATAATATTGATAAAGTAAGATTTGTAAGTTCTGGTACAGAAGCTACAATGTCTGCTATTAGATTAGCACGTGGTGTTACAAATAAAAATAATATCTTAAAATTTGAAGGGTGTTATCATGGACATTCTGATTCTCTTTTAGTTCAAGCTGGTTCTGGTCTTGCTACTTTTGGAACACCAAGTTCTCCTGGAGTTCCAGCAGATTTTACAAAACATACTTTAGTTTGTGAATATAATAATATTGAGAATTTAAGAAAATGTTTTGAAGAATCAGATGATATTGCTTGTATTATTATTGAACCAATAGCTGGGAATATGGGACTAGTTCCTGCTTCGTCAGAATTTTTAAAAGAGTGTAGAGAATTGTGTGATAAACATGGTACACTTTTAATTTTAGATGAAGTAATGAGTGGTTTTCGAGCTTCATTAACAGGAGCTCATGGGCTTATCGATATTAGTGCTGATATTATTACTTTTGGAAAGGTAATTGGTGCAGGTATGCCTGTTGGTGCTTTTGCTTCAACTAAAGAAATAATGGGACATTTATCTCCTGATGGTGCTGTGTATCAAGCAGGTACTTTAAGTGGAAATCCAGTTGCAATGGCTGCAGGGTTAGTGTCTCTTAAAAAATTAAAAGCAAATCCAGAAATTTATGAAGCTTTAAATAAAAAAGCAGTTAAATTGGTAAATGGATTAAAAGTTGTTGCAAATAAAAACAATATAGGTCTTCAAGTAGATACAAGAGGTTCTATGTTTGGATACTTTTTTGCAGAAGAAATGCCAACAAATTTTAAAGAAGTTACAAAGTTTTGTAATTTTGATAGATTTTCAAAGTTTCATCATGAAATGATTAAAAAAGGTTTTTACTTTGCTTGTTCTCAATATGAAGTAGGGTTTATGTCAACAGTAATTACAGATGAAATGATAGATGAATGTATTGCTTCTGCTGATGAAGTAATGAAAGATTTATAAAAAAGGAATAAAGATGCCAATTATAAAAAATGTAGAATTAGTAAAAAAAGCAAATGTATATTTTGATGGAAATGTTACAAGTAGAAGTTTCACAGATGAAGATGGTGTAAAAAAATCTTTAGGTATTATGATGCCTGGAGAATACACATTTAAAACTGAAAATGCAGAGCATATGGAGATTATTTCAGGAAAAGTTGAAATCTTAATTGCTTGTGGTGATAGTAATTGGGAAACAATAAATGGTGGTGAATATTTTGAAGTTCCAGCAAACTGTAGTTTTGATATTAAAGTATTAGAAATTACAGATTATTGTTGTACATATTTATAAAATAGGAAAAATATGGAAGATAAAGAAAAAAAAATACCAAAACATAGAGATAAAGTTGAAGCACTTGATAATTTATCTTTAGGTATATCTATTGTTGCTGCAATGCTTATTGGTTTTGCAATTGGATATGGACTTAAGGAATGGACAGGTTATTCTTGGACTTTATGGCTTGGAATTTTTTGGGGAATAGCTGCTGCTGGACTAAATATATATAAAGCATATAAAAGAGCTCAAAAGCAGTTTGAGGGTTTAGAAAACGATCCAAGATATGCACATAGAGCAAAATATGGAGATAAGTCTTACGACGACGATGAGGACTAAAAATACTATTATTAGTTTTGCAAAGGTTTTTTTTATTACAAACCTTTGCTTGATTATTTATTCAATGGTTTTCCATAACCTAACATGGATGTTAAATACGCAAGTGGCTTTCATAGGTTCTTTACTTATAACTATTGCCTCTTTTATTTCATATAAAAAAAATATTCAAAATAGACTTTCAAATATGGATACATCAAAAAGTATGACATATGAAGATAGAGATAAAGTTGATGAAATAGATGATCCATATGATTTATATACTGAATATGAAGAAATACTAGAAGAAGAGTTAACTCCTGAAAAAATAAAAGAGATAATTCAAGATGAAAAAAGTAAAGTAAAGAAAAACACATTTAAAAATACATTGTTTTCTGTAGGTGGTTTTGTCTCCATTTACAGAATAATCGGATATGGATTTTTGATTTTTGGTTTTTTTGCACTTAATAACAATAAACTATTTTTACCAATACCTTTTTTAGTAGGACTTGGTGTTGTCCCACTATCAGTGTTAGCTGCTAAGTTTGTTTTTAATACTACTTTAAAATCAGAGGAAGATCAATAGTTATTTTATCTTCGTCTTTTGTAATTATAAATGAAGCATTCTCATCTTTATAGATAAATACTTCTGTATTACATTTTTTAGTTGATAAAACTTCAACACTTATAATAGAGTGTTTTTTACCTTCAATTTTAATATATTCACCAATTTTTAATATTACTGATGTTGTTATCATTTCAGAGAGATTAAATACATCATAAATAAGATTTAAAGCTTTTATAAATTCACTAGCATTTATTTTAAATTCGGGAATAGATGGATCATAGTTTTTAATAAACTTTGTTGATGATTTAATTCTTTTTGTAGAAATTGCTAAATCAACAAGAGTGAATATATTGGTAATATTTGTATTTTTTGTACTTAATTGAGAATCTTTTTTTACCATCGCACTTTTATAAAGTTTCATATGAAGTTCATCTTCATTGTCATATTTTACAGTAATTGCATAAAAAGAGTAGTTTTTTATAGGTAAATCAAAATAAGTAGTTTCTACACCAAAAGACTGAGGAGCATGTTTTAGAGCTAAATCAAAAAGCTCTTTTTGTTTAATTCTACTTAATAGAAATTGAGCTTCTTGATTTGAGTAAATAATCTTTCCCGATGAAGAGAAAGATATAATTGGGTTTAAATCTAATTCAACCCATGCTTCGAAAAAATCCATTATTTATTAACTTTCAACGTAATTCTTAAGGTTTTTACCTACTTTTGGATGCTTTAACTTTTTAATAGCACTTGATTCTATTTGTCTAACTCTTTCTCTTGTAACAGAAAGTTCTTTTCCAATTTCTTCTAGTGTTCTATCTGATGCATCACTCATAAGCCCAAATCTCATTCTAACAACTGCTTGTTCTCTTTCATTAAGCTGTGCTAAAATTTGATCAATTTGACCTTGTAAATCTTCTTTCATAATGTTATCAACTGGTGTTGGGGCTTTTTCATCTGGTACAAAGTCTCCAAATTTACCATCATCATCAGAACCAATAGGTGCTTCAAGAGATACAGGTTCTTTAGTAATTTTAATTACTTGTTTAACTTTATCAACAGGAAGTCCAACTTCTTTTGCGATTTCATCAACATCTGGCTCTTTACCATTTTCTTGGATACCTTTTCTGATGATTTTATTGATTCTATTAATCGTTTCAATCATGTGAATTGGAATTCTAATAGTTCTAGCTTGATCTGCAATTGCTCTTGAAATTGCTTGTCTAATCCACCAAGTTGCATATGTAGAGAATTTATATCCTTTTTTATATTCAAACTTATCAACGGCTTTCATTAGACCAATATTACCTTCTTGAATCAAATCTAAGAATGGTAAACCTCTATTTGTATATCTTTTTGCAATAGATACAACAAGTCTAAGGTTTGATTTAGCCATTCTTGTTTTAGCTTCATCTGTAATCTTTTTACCACGTTTAATTTGTTCTAGTACATCAATTAGTTCTTCTGGTTCTAAATCGAAGCCACCTTTAGAAGCTTCGGCTGTTTGGAAAAGTTTTTTAATTTCCATATATGTAGAAACCATAGTTGCTTCAGGAACCATAGATGTAATTTGAACTTTTGATAAATTTACAATGTTATCTAAAATCTTTTGATGATTTTTTAATAAAATATCGTTAAATAATGGTAATTTATACTCTAATTTTTTAAGTTCAGTTTCAAATCCTGTATCTGATTTAAGAGCTGTTTCCATAGCTTTTACAATTTCTGTAATAAGTTTTGAAGTAGGACCTAAATCTAAAAGAGCTTGTTTTAATATTTTTTTCTTAAAAGCAATTGCTAGATTAAATAACATTTGATCTGTTTCACTATCAGATTTTGCTTCTTCTTTAAGTTGAAATTTAAGCCAATCTTTTTTAGCTTTTTCTAAAACTTTAAATGATTCGATAATTGTTTCAGCTCTTTTATCTAGCTTTTTAGTTTTTTTAGAATCTGCATCATCTGCTGAATCATTTTCACTATCATCTACTTCATCTGTATCATCATTTGAATCTGAATCTTCATCATCAAAGTTTCTAAATAATTCTTTTACTTTTCTTTCTCTATTTACTAGAGGTTCTTTATATTCTAAAATAAAATCAATTAAATATGGAACATAACAAATGGCATCAAGAATTACATCTTCTCCCATTTCAATTTTTTTAGATATTTCTATCTCTTCTTCTTTTGTTAGAAGTGGAATTTGACCCATTTCTCTAAGATACATTCTTACTGGTGAATCTGATCTTGACCATTCTAAAAGTTCTTTATTCTTTAGAAGATCAAATACATCATCGTCGTTTTCTTTTAATTTTTTTATTAAATCTTCTTTTTTCTTAGCTTCTTCAGCATTCATTCTTTTTGCTTGTTCTTGCGAACTAATTAACGTTACGTTATATAGTTGAATAAAAGCTAAAATTTTTTTAATATGTGCTGCTGATGGAGCTTTTGGAAAGATTTTAATAAGTTTTTCAAATGTTAGTATTGAATCCTTGTATTCTTTTACAGTTGTTTCAATATCTTTATTTAAATCTTTTGCGCTCATAAATGGAAGTTCCTCTTTTGTTTTAAAGATAGTCGGATATTATACCGAAAATAGCTAAAAAAATGATTAATATTTTATATTTAATCTATTATTTTTAAAATTTTAGATAAAATGCCTTTCTGAAAAAAATTATATAATTACTTTTGAGTTAAATAAAGTATGGTAAATAAGGAAAAACAATATGAATATGATTACTGGAAAAGTTTGGAATTTTGGAGCAAATATTGATACTGATATAATAATTGCTGCAAGATATTTAAATAGTTCAGACCCTGAGCATTTGGCAAAATATGTAATGGAAGATGCGGACCCTGAATTTCCTAATAAATTACAAAAAGGCGATATTATCGTTGCTGGAGAAAACTTTGGATGCGGTTCTTCAAGAGAACATGCCCCAATTGCATTAAAAGCTGCTGGAGTTGCAGCTGTTGTTGCACCATCTTTTGCAAGAATTTTTTATAGAAATGCTTTTAATATGGGATTACCAATTTTTGAATTACCTGAGTCTTTAGAGATAAAAGAAGGGGAAACAATTTCTATTGATTTAGATAAAGGTCTTGTAATAAATGATACTACAAATAAAACTTATGAATTTACGGCAATCCCTGATTTTATGCAAGAATTAATTGCTTCTGGCGGATTAATTAATTATGCAAAAGCTGAAATGAAGGATAAAAACTAATGAAAAAATATGATATTTCAATTATCAAAGGTGATGGAATTGGTCCAGAAATTGTTGACGAAGCAATAAAAGTATTAGATGCTGTTTCATATTCTTGTGGATTTTCTTTAGAATACAAAGAATATTTAATGGGAGGAATTGCTATTGATGTTACTGGTGTTCCTTTACCTGATGAAACAGTTGAAGGTGTTTTAAATTCTGATGCATGTCTTTTTGGTGCTATTGGTGGTGAGAAATGGGATACTTTACCAAGAGACTTAAGACCTGAAACTGGACTTTTAAATTTCAGAGAAAAAATGGGTGTTTATGCGAACTTAAGACCTGCAATTATTTATGATGAATTAGTAAATGCTTCAACTTTAAAACCTGAAGTTATTGAAGGTGTTGATATTATGGTAGTACGTGAGCTTATTGGTGGAATTTATTTTGGAAAACCAAGAGCAAATGATGGAGAAACTGCTTATAACACAATGGTCTATACAAAGCCTGAGATTGTAAGAATTGGTAAAAAAGCATTTGAATTAGCAATGAAAAGAAATAAAAGATTATGTTCTGTTGATAAAGCAAACGTTCTTGAAGTTTCTCAACTTTGGAGAGATACAATGGAAGAAATTTCTAAAGATTATCCAGAAGTTCAACTTTCTCATATGTATGTAGATAATGCGGCTATGCAACTTGTAAGAAACCCAAAACAGTTTGATGTTATTGTAACTGGAAATATATTTGGAGATATCTTATCTGATACTGCTTCTATGGTTGTTGGTTCAATAGGTTTACTTCCTTCTGCTTCAACTGGTGATAAGACTGCAATTTATGAACCAATTCATGGTTCTGCTCCTGATATTGCAGGTCAAGGGATAGCAAATCCAATTGCAACAATTGAATCAGCAGGGATGATGTTAAGATATTCTCTTGGTGAAATTGAAGCTGCAGATAAAATTGATACAGCAATTAAAAAAGCTCTTAAAGATGGTTTTAGAACAAAAGATTTAGCAGCTTTCGATGCTAAAGAAGTTGTTACTACATCTGAGATGGGTGATATTATTGCAAATAATATAAATAAATAATTTTAGAGACTCTCTTCGAGTCTCTAGCTTTTTAAATCTTCAAAATAATATAATTCTAAATTATTCTTTTTAGAAATTTTATGATAAAATCTATGAATATTCAATAATTATGGAGGAATCATGACTTCACACAAATATAGGCTAATTACAAGAAGTGATATGGACGGTTTAGTATGTGGAACATTGTTAAAATATATTGGTATAATTGATGAAATAATTTTTGTTCATCCTAAAGATATGCAAGATGGTTTAGTTCCTACATCCTCAAATGATATTACAACAAATCTTCCTTATGTAGAAGGGGTTCATTTATGTTTTGATCACCATTATTCTGAAACACTTAGAAATGTTACAAAAGCAAATCACATTATAGATTCTTCTGCTCCTAGTGCAGCTGAAGTTGTTTATCAATATTATGGAGGAGACCAGAAGTTCCCGCCATTTTTTAAAGATATTATGGCCGCTTCAAATAAAGCTGATAGTGCCCAATTTTCAAAAGAAGATATTTTAGAACCAAAAGGTTGGGATTTATTAAGTTTTTTGATGGATAGTAGAACTGGACTTGGAAGATTTAAAGATTTTAAAATTTCAAATTATCAACTTATGATGGATTTAATTGATTATTGCAAGGATCACACAATTGAAGAAATTTTGGAGCTTGAAGATGTTAAAGAGAGAGTTGAATTATATTTTAAATATGAAATAGAATTTAAACAGCAGCTTAAACATTGTTCTAAACTTATTGGTAATGTAGTTGTGGTTGATTATTTGGATGAAGGAATAATATATCCTGGAAATCGTTTCTTAGTTTATGCCTTATTCCCAAAAGTAAATGTTTCTATTCATAAAAACTGGGGAAGAGACAAACATAATCATGTTTATAGTGTAGGAAAATCAATTATAAATAAAACATGTGCAGTTAATATTGGTGAATTAATGCTTAAACATGGTGGTGGTGGTCATGAAGCAGCTGGTGGTTGTCAACCATTAGTTGATGATGCTGAAATAGTATTAGAAGATATAATTAATCAACTAAATGTGGAGTGTAATATATGAAGAGTGTTGATACTTTAGAAAAGATTTTAATACCTGTAATCTTAACAGGTTTTATTTTTATTGTTAGTTTATACGTAGGAGTGGATATATTTTTAGGGTCAACTATGACTCCTGCAATGAAAAGTTTTATGGCTTTTTATATGACTTTACTTTTGATTACTCTTGTTATTATTTCTGTATTTGTAAGTAATCGTTTTGTAAAAATGCCAATGAAAGAACTAACTGAATTTCTCGATAAAATTGAAAATGATCAATACGAATCTTTTAATAAAAAATTTGATAATAGTGATATAGATAATTTTGTTATTCAAGTTAACAAACTAATTCTTTATCTAGGTAATAAAGATAAAAAAACAAAATCTTTAATTAATACTCTGAAATATTCAAATAAATCATTAGAGGAGTATCAAAAAGCTGTTGATGCTTCGGCAATAATTTCAAAATTTGATAATAATGGAATAATCACCTATATAAATGATAAATTTTTAGAAAATTCTGAATATTCAGAATCTGAAATTCTTGGTAAAGAATATAATATCACCAAACATAGAGATATGGATGATGAAATCTTTGAAAAATTATGGAGTACTATTAATAGTAAAGGAATTTGGGCAGGTGAAATTAAAAATAAAAAGAAAAGTAATAAAGAGTATTATACTTCTTCGATTATTGTCCCTATATTAGATTCTGATGAAAATATTTTAGAGTTCCTTTCTTTTAGTATTGATATTACAGAGCATATCCATTCTTTACAAAAAGCAAAAGAAGCAGAAGCTTCAAAATCTATATTTTTAGCAACTATGTCCCATGAGATTAGAACTCCTTTAAATGGTATTTTAGGTTTTGCCAAACTTTTAGAAAATGCACAAATTCCAAAAAAAGAAAAAGGATATGTCGATATTATTAATAGTAGTGCAAAGTCACTACTTGGTATTATCAATGATATTTTAGATATATCAAAAATAGAAAGTGGTAAGTTTGAATTAGAGAGAAGAAGATTTAACCCTTTTCAAGAATTTGAGCCAGCAATTGAACTTTTTGTTGCAAAGGCAAGTGAAAAAGATATTGATATTCTTTTCTTTATTGATCCTCAATTACCAAGTGCGATTATTGGTGATCCACTTAAGATAAAACAAGTATTATCAAATCTAATTGGAAATGCAATTAAGTTTACACCTAAAAATGGTGATATTAATATTAGAATTGAATTAGTAGAAAAAAGCGATTCAAAAGTAAAAATATTATTTAGTATAAAAGATTCAGGAATAGGTGTTCCAAAAGATAAACAAAAAGCAATTTTTGATCCTTTTTCTCAAGCTGATTCTAGTGTAACTAGACAGTTTGGTGGTACAGGTTTAGGTTTAAGTATTAGTACAAATATTATTTCTATAATGGGTTCTAAAATTGAACTTGATAGTGAAGAAGATAAAGGAAGTGAATTCCATTTTGAATTAGATTTAGAATATCAAAAATCAAAAAATCTTTATCCTCAAATTGATGTACATTCTAAAATAGCAATTTTTTGTTACGAATATGATTGTACTTCACAACTTGGAATTGTAAAAAAATACTTAACTAATTATAGTGAACCAGAGGTTATTGATGATCCTAGTCTTATTAATAACTATTCTCTTGTAATAGGAAGATATAAAGACTTAATTACATTAGATATGGAAAAAATTGATATTCCTATGATTTTTATCTGTCATTATGAAGAGAAAAAAATTGATACAACTAATGAACATAGGGTTATAAAATCTCCTATTAATCAATCAAAACTTTATGATGCTATTGTAGATATTTTAAATCCTGGCATTGAAGAAGAATTAATAATTGAACAGGATTTTAGTCATAATATAAATGCTATATGTTTAGTTGCAGAAGATAATCCTGTAAATCAACATCTTATGGAAGCTATGCTTGCTCAAAAACATATTAAAACAAAAATGGTTGAAAATGGTCAATTAGCCTTAGATGAAATAAAATCTGGTGCTATTTATGATATTGTATTTATGGATATAAATATGCCAGTTATGAATGGAGTAGAGGCTACTCATGCAATTATTAAATATGAAGAAGAGAATAATTTAGAACATACTCCAATTATTGCATTGACTGCCAATGCCGTAGCAGGGGATAAAGAAAAATTCTTAGCAGAGGGAATGGATGGATATATTCCAAAACCTTTTGAAGAGTATATGTTAGATGCAGTTTTAAATAAATATATAAAAATTGAAAGTGATGCAAAAGAAGAAAGTGTCAACGAAGTTAGTTATCAAGAAGAGAGTTTTGAATATTCAATAGAAGATTCTGCAAATGCTTTAGGCTTAAAATTACCAATATTTAAGACAATCCTTAAAACTTTTATTAACTCAATAGATAAAGATATTGATATTCTAAAAAATCATATTGAAAAAAAAGATTTAGAACAGATAAAACAAACTTCTCACAAAATAAAAGGTGCGTCAGGTAACTTGAAAATAAATAATGTTTATGAAATAACTAAAGATATTGAATTATCAGCAAAAGATGGTATAGATATAAATTATAAAGAAAAACTTGAAAAATTAGTAAATTGTGTAGAAGAAATAAGAAAAGTATATGAAGAGGACTCTTAAGAGTCTTCTTCTAAAAGTTTTTTAATGTTTTGACAGAAAATATCAAAAGAGGGAAGTCTTAAGCTTGATTCTCTTTGCTTCTCTCCCCACATTGGTTCTGGGAAATATGAATCTTCTTTAAATCTTGCCATTATATGAAAATGTACATGTGGTACATAATTACCAAATGAAGCAATATTTATTTTTTCTGGTTCATAATAATCTAACATTTCTTTTTCAATAATGTCTAAAATCCTAAATATTTCTAGTTTTATTTGATTATCGCAAGATGAAAGTTCTTTTATTTTTTCATTTGTAAAAATTTTAAGCCAAGGTATTTCACTTTTCTCTATTTGTACATTAATTAATTGATTACTGAAAATCATTATAAATTTCTTTTACTTCATCAATATGCTCAATAAATATATCAATTAATTTAGGATCAAAATGAACATTTTTTTCTTTCATTAGTAATACTATTGCCTCTTGAATTGACCAGGAGTTTTTATATGGTCTTTTTGAAGTTAAAGCATCAAAAACGTCTGCAATGGCAACTATTCGTGCGCAAAGAGGAATATTATCTGCTTTTAAACCATTTGGATATCCTGAACCATCGTATTTTTCATGATGATTTAGTGCAATTAAAGCACCTTCAATTAAATATGGACTTTTAGTATCTTTTAAAATTTCACCACCAATATTTACATGTTTTTTCATAATAGTAAATTCATCTTCTGTTAATCTACCTTCTTTTAGTAAAATCCCATCTGCAATACCAACTTTACCTATATCATGGAAAGGAGAAGCATAGAAAATTATTTCTTGATAATTTTCATCTAATCCATAGTATTTAGCTAATAGCTTTGAATAGTGTGCTACTCTCATGGTATGATTAGCAGTTTCAGCATCTTTATACTCTGCTGCACGTCCTAATACCATAAGAGATTCATGCTCTCTTTTTTGTATCTCACTAGTTGCTTTTTTTACTTCATCTTCAAGTAAAAGAGCTCTATCTTTAAGTTTTAATTGGGCGTTTCTAAGAGTAAGAAGATTTAAACTTCTTGCTTTGAATTCAGTCATATCAATTGGTTTTGTCAAAAAGTCTGTTGCACCAACTTCTAATGCATTTATTTTTAATTCTTGATCATCGCCAATTGCTGTTATAACTACAACTGGAATTTCTTGGTTTAATTCTCTAAATTTTTTAATTAATTCTATACCATCGATTTTTGGCATCATATAATCTGTATAAACTATATCAATATCATTATTCAAAATATAATCAAGTCCCTCTTCAGAATCTTCAAATGTTTTAATATTTAGGTTAAATTCCATTCCGTATGCTTGTACTAGCATCAAGTTTACAGGTTCATCATCTATATAAACCGCTTTTAAATTCTCTATTTCCATCTAATTTAATACCTTTTGTATTAATAACTTCTGCAGTAATTAATAATATTATAATCTTATTATAACAGAATTTAAAAAAAAGTAATCTTATTAATTTAGTTGATTTTTCATATATAAATGCAAGATATTACTTATTAAACAACATTTAAGCAAAAATTAATTATAATCCGTTTCCATTTTTCCAACCACCAAAGAAGTTTTTATAAAATATTTGTGTTTTATAAAGAGTTGGCATGGATAGTTCGGGAAGAACATTGATAGTATGTTCATGCCTGTTGGATTGTGGCAAAAAACACAAAAAGAGGACAGACTTATGAAAGTAAGAGCTTCAGTAAAGAAGATGTGTGACAAATGTAAAATTGTCAAAAGAAGAGGTGTCGTAAGAGTGATTTGCGAAACTAAAAAACATAAACAGAGACAAGGATAAGCATGGCTAGAATTGCTGGTGTTGATTTACCAAACAAAAAAAGAATGGAATATGCGTTAACGTATATTTTTGGAATTGGTTTACATAACTCAAGATTAATTTTAGATGCAACTGGTATCTCTTATGATAAAAGAGCACATGAATTAACAGAAGATGAAGCAGCGACAATTAGACAAGAAATCCAAAAAAACTATATGGTTGAGGGTGATCTTAGAAAAAAAGTTGCTATGGATATAAAATCTTTAATGGACTTAGGTTCATACAGAGGGTTAAGACATAGAAAAGGTTTACCTTGTAGAGGGCAAAAGACTAAAACTAATGCTCGAACTAGAAAAGGTAAAAAGAAAACTGTTGGCGCAGCGGCTAAATAAGGATAACTGATGGCAAAAAGAAAAGTAACTAGAAAAAAAGTTGTAAAAAAGAATATTGCTGACGGTATCGTACACATAGCAGCATCATTCAACAACACTATGGTAACTGTAACTGACGCTGCTGGTAATGCAATTGCGTGGAGTTCAGCTGGAAACTTAGGTTTCAAAGGTAGTAAAAAATCTACTCCTTTTGCAGCTCAAGCAGCTGTTGAAGATGCAATGCAAAAAGCAATGGAACACGGTATTAAAAACGTTGGAATTAAAATCCAAGGTCCAGGTTCAGGTAGAGATACAGCAGTTAAGGCTGTTGGAGCTATTGAAGGTATTTCTGTTAAGTGGTTTAAAGATGTTACTCCTTTACCACATAATGGTTGTAGACCTCCTAAAAGAAGAAGAGTGTAAGGGGCAGTTATGGCAAGATATAGAGGACCAGTAGAAAAAATCGAGAGAAGACTTGATGCAGACCTTGGATTAAAAGGTGAAAGAAGACTTAACGGAAAATCTGCTTTAGAAAAAAGACCATTTGCTCCAGGACAACACGGACAAAGAAGAACTAAAATTTCTGAGTATGGATTACAATTAAGAGAAAAGCAAAAAGCTAAGTTTATGTATGGTGTTTCTGAAAAACAATTCAGAAAATACTTTAAAAAAGCTGCTTCATCTGAAGGTAATACAGGATCTAACTTAATTACATCAATTGAGCAAAGATTAGATAACGTTGTTTATAGAATGGGATTTGCTACAACTAGAGCAAATGCAAGACAATTTACAACACACGGACACGTTTTAGTTGATGGTAAGAAAGTTGATATTCCTTCTTACGTAGTTAAAGCAGGTCAAAAAATTGAGATCAAAGAAAAATCTAAAACTAACCCTCAAGTTGTAAGAGCTTTAGAATTAACTAACCAAACTGGTATGGTTGAATGGGTTGACGTAGATAAAGATAAAGTATTCGGAATTTTTACAAGAATCCCAACTAGAGAAGAAGTTGTTATTCCTGTTGAAGAAAGATTAATCGTAGAGTTATATTCTAAATAATAAGCAAGGTAGGCTATGAAAAAATTTGCAGACACACCGTTTTTACCAACAGAAGTTGAGATAGAAGCTATCAATGATAATGAAGCTAAAATATCAGCATATCCATTTGAAAGTGGTTTTGCAATAACTTTAGCACACCCTTTAAGAAGACTTCTTCTTTCTAGCTCAGTTGGATACGCTCCAATTGCAGTTAAGATTGAAGGTGCTTCACATGAGTTTGACTCATTAAGAGGAATGCTTGAAGATATAGCTATTTTTATAATTAATCTTAAAAATATTAAATTTAAAATTAATGGCGATGAAGAGCAAGTAGTTGTTGAATACTCTTTTGATGGACCAAAAGAGATTAAAGGTGAAGACTTAATCAACTCTGATGTTGAAGTAGTTTCTCCTGATGTACATTTAGCGACTATTAACTCAGATTGTAATTTAACTTTCTCAGTTATTCTTCAAAGAGGTATAGGTTATATGCCTTCTGAAGATATTAGAGATATTGTTGGACCAGATTACATTCCATTAGATGCTTTCTTTACACCAGTAAAAAAAGTAGTTTACGATATTGAAAAAATGTTAGTTGAAGATAATCCTAACTTTGAAAAAGCTGTATTTCATGTACAAACAAATGGACAAATTACTCCAATAACTGCTTTTAAAGAAGCTGTTTCTGTTATGTACTCTCAAATGTCAGTATTTAATAAAGTATTTGATTTATCGGAAGTAACAGTTAGTGATTCAGGTGAAGAGCCAATTGAACTAAAAGATTTAATTGTAAAAATTGATGACTTAAACTTAAGTGCTAGAAGTTTTAACTCTTTAGATAGAGCGGGACTTAAATTCCTTGGTGAATTAGTACTAATGAGTGAAGTAGAAGTAAAAAATATTAAAAATTTAGGAAAAAAATCATTTGATGAAATCCAAGAAAAATTAGAATCTCTAGGTTTCCCAATTGAAAATACACTTCCAGAAAACGTTGCATCAGCTTTAAGAAGAAAGCTTGAGCAACTTAAAGCATAATTTAAGGGTTTGATATGAGACATAAGCACGGGTATAGAAAATTAAACAGAACTTCTTCTCACAGAAAAGCATTGTTAAAAAACTTAGCAATTGCAATTATTACTAGAGAGAAGATTGAAACAACTGTTCCAAAAGCAAAAGAGTTAAGAAGATATATTGAAAGATTAGTAACTACTGCTAGAAATGCCGATTTAAACACTCACAGAGCTGTTTTTCAAGCATTACAAGATAAAGAAGCTACTAAAAAACTTATCAATGAAATTGCACCAAAGTATGTAGAAAGAACTGGTGGATATACTTCAATTGTTAAAACAAGAATCAGAAGAGGTGATGCTACACCAATGGCATTCATTTCTTTCGTTTAATCGTTAGCTTTTAACACATTTTAAAGGGACAGGTATTTTACCTGTCCCTTTTTTTTACTTTCTTTCATCAATTATATTATTATAATTATAATCAAAAATAATTTACCAGATTTTAATAAAATTTTTTGTATAATAGCGCGCAATGTACTATACGTAAATCCTTAGGAGAAACATTTGATAACCCTAAAAGAAGCACTAAAATTAAATAGTGATGAATTAACAAAATTAAGAGAAGATATAGCTTCAAAAATAAAAGAGAGTAACATTGGTGCTTATGTTGAGCAACTAACAAATACAGATATTACGACTTCGGGTGAAGGTATTCCAATTGCAATCAAAGATATTATAAATGTTAAAGAGTGGAGTATTACTTGTTGTAGTAATATTTTAAAAGGATATGTAAGTCCTTATGATGCAACAGTTATTAAAAATTTAAGAGAAGCAGGTCTTAGTCCATTTGGTCGAGCAAACATGGATGAATTTGCTATGGGAAGTTCAACTGATACTTCTTGTTATGGAAAAACATTAAATCCACATAATGCAAATAAAACTGCAGGTGGAAGTTCTGGTGGAAGTGCTGCTGCTGTTGCTGCTGGTTTAGCCGTAGCTGCTTTGGGAACTGATACTGGTGGATCTGTTAGACAACCTGCTGCTTATTGTGGTGTTGTTGGAATGAAACCTACTTATGGAAGAGTTTCAAGATATGGAATTACAGCTTATTCATCTTCACTTGATCAGTGTGGACCTATTACTCAAAATGTTGAAGATGCTGCAATTTTATATGATATTATTTCTGGGCATGACCCAATGGATTCAACTTCTGCAAATATTGATTATGAAGCAGTCGCTCCAAAACTAAATTCAGATAAAAAACTTAAAATAGCAGTTATTGATAACTTTGTAGAACAAGCTAGTCCTGCAATTAAAAAAGGTTTTCTTAAAGCTGTTAAAGCATACGAAGATGCAGGACATGAAATTGTTCACAAAAATATGTTAGATACAGATAAAATTCTTTCTTCTTATTATATCGTTGCAACTGCTGAAGCATCTGCAAATCTTTCAAGATTTGATGGTGTAAGATATGGGAATAGAAAAGGTGAGGCTGGATTAAAAGATATGTATATCCAAACTAAATCTCAAGGATTTGGAGAAGAAGTACAAAAAAGAATTATGCTGGGTTCTTTTGTATTAAGTTCTGGTTATTATGATGCTTATTATATAAAAGCTCAAAAAGTTAGACATTTAATTAAAGATGAATATGAAGAGATTTTTAAGGATGCAGATCTGATTCTTTCTCCAGTTGCACCAACTGTTGCACCTGATTTTGGAAGTTTTAAAACATCACTTGAAATGTACTTAAGTGATATTTATACAATATCTGTAAACTTAGCAGGACTTCCTGCAATTTCACTTCCCGTTGATAAAGATGAGGATGGTATGCCAATTGGATTACAATTAATTGGACAAGCTTATAATGAGCAAACTATGTTTGATGGTGCTTTAGCATTAGAAAAAGCTGTAAATTATATAAAATAATAGAAAGGAATATTATGAGAATTAGAAAAAGAGCATTAACATTTGAAGACGTTTTATTGGTACCTGCAAAATCAGAAGTTTTACCAAAAGAGGTATGTTTAAAAAGTAAATTAACAAAAACAATAGAATTGAATGTTCCTTTTATATCTGCTGCTATGGATACAGTTACTGAATATCAAGCTGCAATTGCAATGGCAAGACTTGGTGGTATTGGGATTATTCATAAAAATATGGATATTGAAACACAAGCTTTACAATGTAAAAAAGTAAAAAAATCTGAATCAGGTATGATTATTGATCCTATTACAATTAAACCTGATCAAACAATACAAGATGCTGAAGATATAATGGCTTCTTACAGAATCTCTGGGGTTCCTGTTGTTGATGATGATAATACTTTAGTAGGTATTTTGACAAATAGAGATATGAGGTTTACAAAAGATTTTACTCAAAAAACTGTTGATAAAATGACAAAAATGCCATTACTTACTGCTAAAGAGGGAACTACTTTAGATGAAGCTGCTGATATTATGCATGCAAGTAAAGTTGAGAAATTACCAATTGTAGATAATAACAATAAATTAATTGGACTTATTACCATAAAAGATATTAACAAAAAAAGAGAATATCCAAATGCATCTAAAGATGAGTTTGGAAGACTAAGAGTTGGTGCTGCTATTGGTGTTGGGCAAATAGATAGAGCGAGAGCACTTGTTGCTGTTGGAGTTGATGTTTTAGTACTAGATTCTGCTCATGGTCACTCAAAAGGTATCTTAGATACAGTTAAAGCAATAAAAGCTGAACTGGATGTACAAATAATAGCTGGAAATGTTGCGACTGCAGAAGCAACTGCTGATTTAATCGCTTGCGGAGCAGATGGAGTTAAAGTTGGTATTGGACCAGGATCTATTTGTACTACTAGAATTGTTGCTGGTGTTGGTGTACCTCAAATATCTGCTATTGATGAGTGTGCAGCAGAAGGCGCTAAAACTGGAACTCCAATCATTGCCGATGGTGGGATTAGATATTCAGGTGATGTTGCAAAAGCCTTAGCTGTAGGTGCAAGTTCTGTTATGATGGGAAGTGCCTTAGCAGGAACAGAAGAAAGTCCTGGTGAAGTTGTACTTAGCCAAGGTAGAAAATTTAAAACATACAGAGGTATGGGTTCAATTGGAGCTATGACAAAAGGAAGTACTGACAGATATTTCCAAGAAGGAACAGCTGCTGATAAATTAGTACCAGAAGGTATTGAAGGTATGGTTCCATATAGAGGAACAATTGGAGATATTATTCATCAAATGATAGGTGGATTAAGAAGTTCTATGGGATATTTAGGAAGTAAAGATATTCCAACATTCCAAGAAACAGCAGAGTTTGTAGAAATTACAAGTGCAGGGCTTAAAGAGTCTCATGTGCATGATGTTACAATAACAAACGAAGCACCAAACTACCACGTATAAAAAAAGAGGTTTAGAACAGCCTCTTTTTCTAAATTTCTGCGTTGTTCGCAGAAATTTTTTTACTCACTTACCTTATGTAAGCTCCCACAAAAAATTTTGCTCTTGCCTTGAAATTTAAAAAAATAGTCAATTCTAAACCTTTTTTAAAATAGTTAATTTATATATTTATAACATCACTTTTAATCATATTAGTGTATAGTTTTTTATGGAAAATATTAATTTAATAGAAACAATAAAAACAGAAAATGAACTTTTTAAAATGTTATATGGAAAAGTTTTTCATGTAACTGATTACAGTAATTTAAAAAGCATTATTAATGATAAAGCTTTATTATTTAATAAAGACTTAAAATATAAATCATTATTTGGTCATCAAAAAAATGGTTTCTTTAGATTAAGAAGTTGTATTTCATTTTTTGATTATCGAGACTGTGAAAGCGAAGAATTTAAAGAACATTCAGATAAATGTGAACCATTGCAGTTATTATGTAAAATTAATAAAATTGTAATATTTTTTTTTCCTCGTTCCCAAGGTCACTCGTTGGTAATGCATAATGAATCTTTGATTTAAAACAAAGTAACTATTCACTAAAATACGAAAAAATACTAATTAAAGAGATAATTATGACTATAACAAGACAAATAATATTTTTAGCGAAAAAAGATTGTATTGAAGAACTAAAAGCCTTACTTATTAGAACTATTAAAGATAGTAAGAAAGAGGATGGATGCCTAATGTATGAAGTTTTCCAAACAAAAAATAATCCTGTAGAGTTTATAGTAATTGATTCATGGGAAAATGAAGAGGCATTAAATAAACATTATGAAAGTGAGCACTATTTACATTTTATAAACAATTTTAAACAATATAATGCTCATGTAGAGCCTTTTGAATTAGAGAATTTATCATAAAACTTATTACAATCTGTAATACTTTTAACACTATATCTTTTATTCCTGTATACTCTTTGAAATAAAACAGAGGTTATTACAATCGAAAAGAAGGAAAATGCTGTGAATGGAAATATTGAGGTTACGTATAAAGTAGTCAATCAAAAGGATTTAAATTTATCTATTAGTTTGGATGAACTTTTAAAGAATGAAAAAATAGTTAAAGCTATTAAAAATGAGTTTGCAAAAGGGTATCGAAATATTGATGTTAAGATGGATTCGGAATTAAATGACAAATTTAAACTTGAGACAATAAAAGAACACTATTTTTTTACTGTTTTAAAAGATGATTTTGCAGATATTGTTACTTTAGCGGAAGAAGATGCTAGTAATAGAAAACTACATAAAAAAGATTGTTTTGTTGAGCTTGTAGATATAAAAACTGTTGAATAATTTATTCTTAAATTTTTTATCTAAGATTTTGAAATTTACTTTTATTTAAAGTATAATACTGCGTATAAAAAAAGTTAGTCTTCAAATAATAGAGTGGACTAATTTTGACAAAAGGAGATACTTATTTACTCTTTATATCAAGAGATTGGTGATGAACTTAACTTAGGTGTTCTTTCTTCTGTCTTTATAATTCAACGTTTGTGGAGTGGTTATGGGGAACTTGTTCGTCTAAAATTTACTAAAAAAACTATTATTATCAAGCATGTTAAACTTCCTAAAGCTTCAAAACATCCAAAAGGATGGAATACAGATTTTTCTCATCAGAGAAAATTATATTCTTATGAAGTAGAAGTAAATTGGTACAAAGAGTTTAGTGAAATTATAGATAATCGTTGCCGTATTCCTCAAGGTTTAAAAACTTTTCAAACTGAAAACGAATGGCTTATAGTTATGGAAGACTTAGCTATGGCAGGATTTAATATTACAACATGTCATGGTCATAGAAACTATTTGATATCTTCTATTAATTGGTTAGCAAATTTTCATGCAAAATATTTAAATACAAAGAGTGAATTAATTTGGGAGATAGGGACTTATTGGCATCTTGATACAAGACCTGATGAGTTTGAAATACTAGAAGACAAAGAATTGAAAAAATACGCAATACATATAGATAATGAACTAAAAAATATTAAATATAAAACAATAGTTCATGGTGATGCAAAGATTGCAAACTTTTGTTTTGATGAACATGGAACTACATGTGCCGCAGTTGATTTTCAATATGTAGGGCATGGTACGGGGATGAAAGATTTAGTTTATTTTATTAGTAGTGCTGTTGAACCAGAAGTTTGTGACCAAATGGAATCTTGGATATTAGATACTTATTTCATAGCATTTAAAGATGCAATAGAACACTACCATCCAAAACTTGACAGTATACAGATTGAGAGAGAATGGAGACCATTATTTGCCATTGCATGGGCAGATTTTCAACGTTTTATAAAAGCTTGGAGTCCTAATCATTACAAAATTAATTCTTATAGTGAAGAATTAACTACTAGGGCAATAGCTTATTTAAAAGCCAAAGCATAATGCCTCATATGAAAATATTTAATAAAAATGAAATAGAAAAAAAAGTAATTCAAGAATTGAAAACTATAAAAGACCTTGAACTTCCTATAAATATCTATGATTTGGGACTTATTTATAAAATCGATGTAGAAAAGTGCAGTGAAGATATACAGATAAATATCGAAATGACTGTTCTAAACTCCCGCTGTAATAGTACTAAATCATTTACTGATGAGATTATTAGTACTGTAAAAAATATTGAAGAAGTGGATGATTGTATTGTAAAATTTGTTTTTTCTCCTAAATGGGAAGTGACAATGATAAGTGAAGAAGGTTTAGAAATGTTGAGAAATTCAAAATAAATATAAATTAATATTTTAAAGAAGAATTTATAATCCTTTGATATACTTTTCTTGACTAAATAGTCAAATAGAATTAAAGGAATGAAAATGAAAGAGATTGCGAAACTAGCAGAAGATGTAAACTATACAGCAGTAAATTTAGGTAATTTAGATGAATTAATGGAATACTCTCTTATTCATAAAGTTAACAAACAAAAAATAGAAGGTAAAGTGTTTTTAAAAGAAGCTACGAAATCCACTGGTACTGAGATTTCATTTAATTCCTTAGCTCCTAAGAGTGAACAGCCTTATTTTCATATTAATTATAAAAATGAAGAAACATATATTATCTTAAAAGGTTTTGGTTTTTTTCAAGTGGATGGAAAAGTCTTCGATATAAAAGAGGGTAGTGTAATACGAGTTGCACCAGAAGGTGTGAGAGGCATTCGTAATTCATCTGATGATACAATGATATATATGGTAATTCAAGCTAAAGAGAACTCTTTAGAAGAGTATACTACTGATGATGGAGAGAGAGTTACTTTTGATCCAAAATGGAAATAAAAAACTAATAATAGGAATATCATGAATAATAAAAATATACCTTTTCAAACAATTGATTGGAGTAATATCCCAAAAACAGAACACAAAGGTGAAACAGGTTTTGCATATTGGCAGACAATTGAGTTTGATGGTTTGAGAATTAGAATTGTTGAATATTCAAAAAATTATTTTGCTGACCATTGGTGTGAAAAAGGTCATATTGTTTATTGCTTAGAAGGTGAAGTTGTAAATGAATTAAAAGATGGTACCAAATCAATTCTAACTCCAGGAATGTCATATGTTGTTTCAGATGATTTAAGCTCTCATCGTTCAATCACTGAAAATGGTGTAAAGTTGATGATTATTGATGGTGATTTTTTAAAGTTAAAAAAATAGAGAAAGAAAAGAGTAAATAATTTCTAGTATTTACTCTTAATCTTAACAAATTGATTTTAGAATATATATTAAACAATTTTTTGAATTATAACAGTAAAATCTAAATTACATCCTGCTAAAGGATGATTATAATCAATAGTTACATCTTCTTTTGTCACATCTGTAACAGTTGCTTTAAAAATTTCTCCATTTTCTCCATCAGCTTCAAGAACCATACCAATTTCTAAATCAATTCCTTCAAAATCTGCTATTGGAAGTGTTTCTGATAATCGTTCATCATATTCACCATAAGCGTCTTTTGCAACTATGTTTACTTCTCTTTCTTCACCTTCGTTCATATCTGATATTCTTGTTTCTAGGGCATCTAGTAGTTCCCCTGAGCCAAATGTAAATTCAATTGGTTCTGCATCTAAATTACTTTCTAGTATATCATCGTTTATTTTAATCTCAAAATTCATTGTAACTATTTGATTTTCTTTTATTGCCATTATTTTATACCTTTATTTTCTGATATGTAACTATATCTAAAATTAGGATTCTTTTTTATTATTTGGATTTTATTTATATTATTAATAGTCATTATCAAAATCAAAGATAAAAAAATGTATAATTCTTTTTTTTAAGGAGAATTAATGAAAAACATTTTAATACTTAGTAGAATTTCACTAGGTATAATTTTTATTTGGTATGGCATGTTAAAGTTCTTTCCTGAACTTAGTCCCGCAGAAATTTTGGCTACAAAGACTATTGATATACTATTCTTTGGTTTAATTCCTGCTGTAATTTCTATAAAATTATTAGCTGTTTGGGAAGTCTTTGTTGGTATTGGTTTAGTATTTGGTATTTATTTAAGATATGCTTTGATTTTATTTTTTATTCATATGGTATTTACTTTTACACCTCTATTTCTTTTACCTGAACTTTGTTTTACAAAAGCACCATATGCATTTACTTTAGTAGGTCAATATATAGTAAAAAATGTAGTTTTTATTTTAGTAGGTATTTTAATCTATAAAGAAAAATTCAATAAGATAGTTAGTGTATAATTATAAAAAAATAAAAGATATACTTTGGAAATAGCAGTTTAATATGAAAAAAAATATAAATATATATTTTGATAAAGAGTGTCCATTTTGTAATTATTATGCAGAATATAATTTATTAAAAAATAGACACAATTTATTTTTATACAATGCAAGAGAAGTTCCTCAAAAAACAAGACTATTTAGAGAAAAAGGTTTTGATATTGATGAAGGTATTATTGTAGAAATTGATGGGGTAATTCTTCAAGGCTCTGAGGCTATAATAAATTTAAATAAATTAAGTTCTAAAAAAATTATATTATTAGATACTAAGTTTTTTAAATATTTTATATATCCAATTATGAAAATATTTAGAAAAGTACTTTTATTTCTTTTAAGAAAAGATTTTCATATTAAATAAAATTAAAAATCTTTAAAGCGATTCTTTATGCTATACTGTAAATATCTCCGTCATTTTTACAAAGTTTTATAATACAAATTTTGCAACACTCAGGTAAAGACTACCGTATCGCTGTAGGCATATATTCGAAAATAAATCATTCGTTCATAAAGTCAATTATATTATTTTTTTAATAAAAAGGAAAAAGAATGAATAATTTAAAAATTGGTGTCATAGGTACTTCAAGAAAAGCTGATGAAAGGCGTTTGCCTATTCACCCAGAACATTTATCTCGTATTCCTGAACTAATTCGTAAACAACTAATATTTGAAAAAGGATATGGGGAACCTTTTGGTATCCCAGATGAAAAAATAGCTTCTCAAACAGCAGGTGTTGCATCAAGGCATGAGTTATTAGCAGAACTAGGTTCTGTAATTATTGCAAAGCCAATTTTAGAAGATTTAGAAGAATTAAAAATTGGTGGCACATTATGGGGATATGTACATTGTGTACAACAAAAAGATATTACCCAAGCTGCACTAGATCGTAAACAAACGCTTATCGCTTTTGAAGATATGTTTGTTTGGGCTTCTGATGGTCATATAGGACGTCATTCATTTTATAAAAATAATGAAATGGCTGGTTATTGTGCAATCTTACATGCCTTGCAACTTAAAGGAATAGATGGACATTATGGTAATCAACGAAAAACAATTATTTTTGGATTTGGTGCAGTAAGTCGTGGTGCAATATATGCATTAAAGGCACATGGTTTTAGAGATATTACTATTTGTATTCAACGTGATAGCCATGAGGTTAGAGAAGAAGTACTTGATTGTCATTATGTAAAAATTAGACCAGGAAATAATAATGAATCAAGAATGATAGTTGAAAACCATGATGGTAGTACAAAACCTCTATCAGAGCTAATAAGCCAAGCAGATATTATTGTTAATGGAACTTTTCAAAATAGTGACAAGCCCACTAATTTTGTAATTGAATCAGAAAGTTCTTTTCTAAAGCCAAATAGTTTAATTATAGATGTTAGTTGTGATGAAGGAATGGGTTTCTTTTTTGCTAAACCAACTACATTTAAAAATCCAATATTTAAATATAAAACTATAAGTTATTACGCAGTTGATCATACACCAAGTTATCTTTGGGAGAGTGCAACACGCTCAATTTCTGCTGCGATGATTGTTCATTTGCCAACTGTACTTGCAGGTCCTGATGCTTGGCAAAAAAATGAAACTATAAGAAAAGCTATAAATATTGATAAAGGCGTTATTGTTAATCCATTAATTCTTTCTTTTCAAAATCGTGAGTTAGAATATCCTCATAATTCAATTACTACTGTTTAAGGAATTTATTAAAAAACTGATGTATTAATCATGCATCGGTTTTTTAGCAAAGATTTCCTCATTAAATAAGTTCTGATATAATTCTTTTATATAAATTTTTTATTATTTATAATACTGATTTTAAGAAAGAGAGTCTTTATGTCTAATCCTGATATAGTCTATATCAAAGGAAATCCATCTTCAGGAACATTTCTACAGCATGAACAAATAGATAATTCTATAATTTAATTAATTAACTCATATTCTTATACTATTATTGATTCTGAACAAAAAAATTTATCAGGTTTTCAATTACCAAAAGCAAAGGTTTATATAGGTTTTTCACGTGGTTCTAGGTATTTAAAAAAACTTGATGATTCTTCATTGAAAATTTCTATTGGTGGAATTTCTGGTTCAAGAATTTATTTATTTAAAAATAGTGAGGATAATATATTGATAGGAGATATTTCAAATTTATCAATGAATGCACATTTTATAATTTCTGAAGAAGATAAAATAAAAATCAAAGCTTTATTAGAATCAAAGCTTATATAATCGCTATATGGAGGCTATAATTTTTATATATAATCCTATAACTTAATTACCAGAAGGAATATTTAAATGGATAAAGTAGTTATTATAGGTGGTGGATATGCTGGAATATATGCTTTAAGAGAACTTATAAAAAATAAGAATATAAAGATTACACTTATAGATAAACATACCTTTCATAACTTACAACCAGAAGTATATGATTTAATAGCAAATAAATCTAGTATAGCAGACGTTACAATTGATTTAACTACTCTTTGCATGGGCTTTAATCACAACTATTTAGAATATAAAAATCTAAATGTAAAAAAAATTGATCAACAAAATAAGAAGATATATACAGAAGAACAAGAGATTGTAGATTTTGATTATTTGCTTATGGCAGCAGGTACTAGAACTTTTTTCCCTTCTAGTATTCCAGGTCTTAATAGTGCACATGATATTAAAAAACTGAATTGGGCAATGTTTTTTAAACAAAGTTTTGAAAATCAATTATTTAAAAAGATTCAAGATGAAGCCAAAAAATGTGATGACACTCATATTGTAGTAGTTGGAGCTGGTTTATCTGGAGTTGAAATAGCTGCTGAAATGGCATATAACTCTAAAATGTTTTTTAAAAGAGGAAATTTTTCTTGTGATAATTTAAAAATTTCATTAATTAGTAGTTCAGATACTATATTGCCTGGTTTAACATCTTCGTTAATTAGTATTTCTCATAAAAGGTTAAAATCCTTAGGAATTAATGTAATTACAAATACAAAACTACAAAAATGTGAAGATGGTTTTGCTTACCTTTCAAATGGAACAAAAATTTATCACTCTTTTCTAATTTTTACAGGGGGAATAGAAGCCTCAAAAATCACTGAGGAATTAGATGTTAAAAAAAATAGTAGAGGTCAAATTATAGTAAATGAATATATGCAAAGTGATAAATATGAAAATATCTTTGCAATTGGCGATGCTGCTGAAATTAGAAATAAAAAAGATGTGATTATGCCTCCAAATGTAACAATTGCTAGAATAAGTGGTACAAATGCAGGGAAAAATGTACTTAATCTGATAAATAAAAAAAGATTAGTCAAGTGTGACCCCAAACTTGATGGTATTCTTATTGCCCTTGGAGGGAAATATGCAGCAGGAAATATTGCTGGTTTATTTCATGTAAGTGGATTAGTGGCATATGAAATTAAAAAATATGTATTTCAGTCATATAGAAAACCATTGTTAAAGCTTATTAGATTAGGATATAAAAAATTAAAAAAATTATAATTTCTTGCTAAAATAAGCAATGATAAATAACTTTTTTATTAGAATACATTATGATTTTAAGAATTCTCTTTTTAACACTTTTCTTATCAAATTTGTCATTTGCATCTTTTCAAAAAGTACGTATTGGTAAAATAGATAATCATTATAAACATAAAATTACAAAGCATAAATTACGAAAAATAATAAAAGAAATAGAACATTTGTTTGAGTCAAAACTTAAAAAAAATATTTTTAATTACTCTAGTACTGGGAAAGATATTGATATTATTTATTTACCCCCTTCAAATCTTGAAAAAAAAATTAGAAGTAAAATTTCAAAATTAGAGATTAAGAAAAAAGAGATAGATAATCTAAGCAAATCATTTTAAAAAAACTTGAAAAAAATAAATAAATTAAAAGAAAGATATAAAAGGCAAAATAATTTATATAATAGAAAGCTAAGAATTTTTAATGATAAGATTGATAAGATAAATAAGAAAAAAAATTATACAAATGATGAATATCAAAGAATTAAAACTTTTGAAAAATCTGAGAAAGAAAAATTTAGCAGAGAAGTAGAAATATTAAATAAAAATAGAAGAAGTTTAAAAAAAGATATAAATAAATATAAACAAAAAATTACGAAATTTAATGATTTAATACAAAAATATAATATGGAAAAGAATAAACTTGTGGGAATGTTAAGAAATTATAAAAATATAAAAGGTAGAACTTTTGGTTTTCAAAAAGTTGAATTAAAAACTTATCATGAAGCAGGTAAGAAAGTAAAAGTGCAAAAGCGTACTACTAATATGAATAAAATTGAAATATATGGCTTCTCTAACCTTCGTGAATTAAAAGCTGTATTAGCTCATGAAATAGCTCATTTGGTTGGAATCCCACATATAAATGTAAAAAATGCTTTGATGAATCCTATTTTACAAAAAAATCAATTAAAAAAAGTCTCTTTAACAAGAGAAGATATTAAAGCATTTAAAGAGTATTTTTAAAATGAAACAAATATAACTAAGTTATAATAAATATGATATTCATATAATTTGCAGTATTATTTATAAAAAATTAAAGAGAGATTATGTTAGATAAAAAATTTTCATTTAAAAATATCAAAAATAAAATTGTTGTATTAGGATTAATTCTTTTTGTTGCCCTTGGAGGTTTAGCTTATAAGTATTTTTATCCTGATGAAAAAGCATCATTAAATATTGACTCAACATCTTTCCCCTCTATAACATACAATAATACCCCTGACAATCTAAGTATAACTTTCCACAATGTAGCTGATACTAAAAATAAAAATTATAAGAAACAAATGAGTTCGCCAATTGCTCCTATAAATCTAATAGGTAAAGAGGCAAAAAAAGGTATTTCTCTTTTACCTGCAATCTCTGGTAGTTGGAAATGGATAAATGAAAATACAATTAGTTTTATTCCTAAACAAGATTGGCCAGCTGATCAAAATTTCGTTGTCAATTTTCAACAAAGCTTATTTGATAAAAACTCTTTAAAATTATCTAATAATAGTTTAGAATGGAAAACTCCACCTTTTGAAGCTTCTATTAAAAGTATCAATTTAGAACAAGATATTGCAGGTGGAAAAGAGCATAATATTTTTTCAACAATCACTTTTACCCACCCAGTAAATAAAGAATCTTTAGCAAAAAATCTTAAACTTATTGATAAATCAAACTCTCAAATTATCCCTTATGAATTAACTTATGAAGCAAATCTTAAAACTGCATATTTACGTTCAAATACAATCTCTATTACAGATAAAGAGCATTATTTAACCCTTATGTTAGAAAAAGGTGTGCAAACCACTTTAGGAAAAGCTTTAGTTCAAGAGCCACAAGAAGATAAAATACTTATTCCAGATATATATAGTTTTTTAAAGCTTAATAATGCAGATTATTCGATAGTTACAAATAAGGATGCTAAGCCAGAACAAATATTTCATATATCATTAACAGATGCTATATCTTTTGAAGAGTTTTCAAATAATATTTTAGTAGATGTGGTAGCAAGAGATAAATCTATTAATAGTAAAATATATGAAAAAGATATAATCATCTTGCCTATTGAGAAAAAATCTTCAAAAGATTATTTTTTGAAATCTAAAATACCTATTGATGGTATGGTATATATTACTCTTAAAAAAGGTATGAAGTCTATCAATGGATTTAAACTTCGTCGTGATATTAAAGTAAAAAGAAATATTCCCTCTTATCCTACTGAGTTGAAAATCATGGGTGAAGGTTCACTTCTTGCTTTACCTGGTGAAAAAAAGCTTAGTTTTGCAGTTAGGGGATTGTCAGGTTTAAAAGTTACTGTACAAAAATTGCAAGATGAACAGATAAATCATCTAATATCTCAATCAAGAGGAGATATAAGATCTCCAATTTTTAATACTTATTCTTTTAATTCTGAAAATATTACTGATAAACAGTTAGAAGAGTATATCTCATTGGCAAATACCGATCCCACAGAGCAAAATTTTGCTTCATTGGATTTATCTAAATATATATATAATAATGGAAGTGGAATCTTTTTTGTTACGGTTCAAGATTATAATATTCAAAAAAATAGAAGAGATTATTATTTACAAGATAAAAGACTTATTGTTGTTACAGACATGGGAATAGTTGTAAAAAAAGCAAGTGATGGAAGTAGAGATGTTTTCATTGAATCAATATCATCTGGAAAACCTATAGAGGATGTAAGAGTAAGTGTGCTAGGGAAAAATGGGCAAGCAGTTAGTTCTGGATATACAACATCTGATGGAAGATTTAGCTTTTTTAATTTAGATAGTTTTAGAAATGCCCAAACTCCAACTGTAATTGTTGCTAGAAAAGGAAATGACCTCTCTTTTATCCCTTATCAAGGTTTTGGTAGAAATATAAATTATTCTAAATTTGATATTGCAGGAGTTAGTTCATACAATGAAAATAAACAACATGAATTAACTGCCTATGCATTTAGTGATCGTGGCATATATCGTCCAGGTGAGAGTGTTCATGTGGCTTCTATTGTACGACAAGGTGATTTTAACCTTGAAAGTGGGACAGTAGTAAGAGCAAAGGTTTTTGATGCTCGTAACAAACTTGTATATAAAAAAGATTTTTCTTTAGATAAAAGTGGATTTTTTGAGATTGATATGGCAACCTCTTTAGTAAGTTCAACAGGTTATTATACTTACAATGTATATCTTCCTATTAGAAAATCACCAAAATATGAAGAAGAGATTTATTTAGGTGGAACAAATTTTTCTGTTGAAGAGTTTCAACCAGATACTATGAAGATAAAAACTAAATTTACTCCTGATATCACTTTAGGTTGGAGAAAAATAAAAGATTTGAAAGTAGAAGTAAGCCTTTCTAATCTATTTGGTCTTCCTGCACAAAATAGAAATATTCGTGCAAATGCAAGTATTGTCCCAGTGGCATTTCATTTCGAAAAATTTAAATCATACAAATTTATCCCTGCTCATTTAAATGAAAAAATACGTCATTATAAGAATATAAATTTCAATGATATAAAAACAGACGATAAAGGTCATGCCTCTTTTGATGTTCAATTACCTTATGAGAGAGGGGAGTTTCGTGTAGATTTTAATGCAGAAGGTTTTGAACCTGATGGGGGAAGAAGTGTTAGTGCAAACACTTCAACTTTGGTTTCTGATGCAGATTATATGATAGGAGTAAAAGCTGATGGGGATTTTTCATATCTTAAAAAAGACCAAGATAGAACTCTTGATTTTATTGTTGTTGATTCAAAATTAAATAAAATAAATCTAAAAAATTTAAAATTAGAACTACTTGAAAATCAAAATCTATCAGTTTTAACAAAACAAAAAGATGGTCGATATAGATATGAAACAGTAGTAAAAAAGAATATTTTATCAACTAAAGAGTTTTTTATTGAAACAAATGGTACAAAGCTTAAATTAGATACAAAAAAAGGTGGTAATTATACTCTAAATATTTTAGATTCTAATGGAAAACTTCTTTCTAGTGTAGATTATCATATTGCGATAAAAAGTAATATGACAGGTGCTTTAGAAAAAAATGCGGAATTATCTGTAAAATTAGATAAAAAGACTTATAAAACTGGTGAAATAATTGAGATGAACATAGTTTCTCCATATATTGGAACAGGACTTATCACTATTGAAAGTGATGATGTTCATGCTCATAAATGGTTTATAAGCACAACTAAGAGTTCAATTCAAAAGATTAGACTTCCTGAAGGCCTAGAGGGAAATGCCTATGTTAATGTAACCTTTGTTCGCTCTATTAACTCAAAGGAGATATTTACTTCACCTTTATCATATGCAATCGTACCGTTTAATATAAATAAAGACAAACGTCGTATTAAAATAGATTTAAATACCCCCAAAATTATAAAACCAGGTGAAAAACTAAATATTAAATATAAAACAGATAGAAAATCAAAAATTATTGTTTATGCCATAGATGAAGGGATTCTTCAAGTGGCAAAATATAAACTTCCTGAACCTTTAAAACATTTTCTAAAAAAAAGAGCACTGAATGTTCAAACATATCAGATGTTGGATCTTATCTTGCCTGAATTTAGTCGTTATATTGAAGCAGCAGGTATTGGTGGTGGTACTCAAGCTATGGAAGAGGCATTAGGGGCAAATCTAAATCCTTTTCAACGTACACTTGATAAACCAGCTGTATATTGGTCTGGAATTATGGATGCAAATAGCGATGAAAAAGAGACAAGTTTTATTGTTCCTGATACTTTTAGTGGTTCATTAAAAGTTATGGCTGTGGCAGTTAGCAATGAAGCTATGGGTTCTAGCTTTACAAAAACTTTAGTTCGTGGTCCTTTTGTTTTATCTCCAAATGTACTTACCATGGCTGCACCTAATGATGAGTTTGAAGTAACTGTTGGTGTAAGTAATTCTATAGAGGGAAGTGGCAAAGAGCTTCCTATTGATATCTCTATTGATTTAAGTGATAATCTAGAACTTATTTCACAAAAAATGATTACTAAAAATATCTCTGAAGGGGATGAAGATAAAGTAACTTTTAAAATTAAGGCTAAAAATTCTTTAGGTGAAGGAAAGATATCTTTTATGGCTAAAAATGGGAATTATTTCCAAACACGAAGTGCAACTTTGAGTATTAGACCTGCACAAAATTATGAGACAATAGTTAAAACAGGATACAAAAAAGATATTGGTATTATAAAATCAGATAGAATACTTTATCCCCAATTGGCAAGTAAAACACTTAGTGCATCAAATTCACCTTTTGTTTTAGCTAGTGGATTAACAGATTATCTTAGCTCTTATCCCCATGGATGTACAGAGCAGATTATCTCTCAAACCTTTCCTTGGCTGTCACTAGTTAAATCATCTAAATATGAAGATATCAATATTGACTCAAAAGTAAATAGGGTTATCTCTATGCTTCAAACTAGACAATTAAGCAATGGTGGATTTGCTCTATGGCCATCTTCTGATTATGTTAATGATTTTGCTTCCCTTTATGCAATGCATTTTTTAACAGAACTAAAAAACAATGCACTTTTATCTAAAATGCCAAAAAACTTATATGATGGTGGTATGGATTATCTTCGTAAAATTGCAAGAAAAAGTACTAGTTCCATAGAAGAATCTCGTCGTAGAGCTTTAGCTATTTATCTTCTAATCCGAAATGAAGAGCTTGCAACAAATTATCTTATTGATTTACATGATGAACTTCAAAAAACTAAAACAAATTGGGAAAAAGATATCACTTCTGCATATATGGCAGCTTCTTATATTTTGTTGAAAAAAATTAAGATAGCAGATAAATTGATAAAAGAGTTTGATCCTTCATACGCTTCAGGATACACAGATTTTCAATCTAATCTAACCATGAATGCACAATATATTTATCTAGTTGCGACACATTTTCCAAATATTGAGCTAGATGTTGATGAGAATATTATGCCCCTTTTACAACCTCTTATTGAAGGAAAGTTAAATACAATTTCAGCTTCTTATACTACACTTGCCTTAAGTGCTTACTCAAATAAAAATGAGAATAAATATAGAAAAGATGATTTAGAATTTTTTATTGTAGCTAAGAAAAAAATTGCACTGCCAAAAACAAAACTTAAACCTTTTATGCAGGCAAATATTCCTTTAGATGAACCAGAATTAACAATAGAGTCTAAATCACCTTTATTTTATCAATTGGTACAGTCAGGTTATGATAAAACTCCTTATACAAAACCATTTTCAAAAGGTATTGAGATATTTAAAGAGTATGTTGATAAAAAAGGAAATATTGTAAATGATGTAACACAAGGTGATGAAATAGAAGTGATTATAAAGGTTCGTTCAACAGAAAAATCTTATATAGCAAATGTGGCACTTATTGATCTTCTTCCTGGTGGATTCGAAGTTATTAGAGAATCTGTTCCAAGAAAGAATTCATATTGGAGATCTGATTATGTTGATATAAGAGAAGATCGTGTTGTTTTTTATGCAGGCTTTTCTAATAAAGTGACAGAACTTCGTTATAAGGTTAAAGCAACTGCTGCTGGTGAGTTTACTGTTCCATCTGCTTTGGCTGTTTCTATGTATGACCCAGATATTGTATCACATACAGCTGCATCAAAAATAAAAGTTAAAACAAGCAAATAATTTTTGAAAAAACTAATTTTATTGCTGATTATCCTCCTTTTTTTAGGAGGATATTTTATATATAAATATAGTAAAGTCCCTGAAAAAAGAATACTCTCTTGGCATACTTACTCAACACTTTATAAAGATGCCAATGGTAAAAAACTTAGACTTACCCTTTCAGATGATGAAAAGTATCGATTGTGGATCCCTTATAAAAATATATCAAAGCATGTGATCGATGCAACTCTTTTATATGAAGATAAGTATTTTTATTCCCACCCTGGAGTAAATTTTGCTGCACTTTGGCGTGCTTTTGTCTCAACTTATATTACAAAAGAGAGACGTATTGGTGCATCAACTATTACAATGCAAGTTGCAAAGGTAGCTTTTAATTTACAATCTTATAAGTTATTAGGAAAAATACAACAGATATTTTATGCTTTATGGTTAGAGCATCATTATACAAAACAAGAACTTTTAGAGTTTTATTTTAATAGTGTTTCTTATGGGGCAAATATCGAAGGTATTGAAGCCGCAAGTCAAATTTATTTTCATAAAAAAGCATCCCAACTTAATATCCCACAAGCTTTAAGCCTTGTTGTTATTCCACAAAATCCTACAAAAAGAAATCCTCTAAATAAAAGTAGCTATAAAAATATGATTAAGGCAAGAGATGATTTATATGAGATTTATAAAGAGAGATTAACTAAAAAAGAGAGACAAAATAGTGATATTTGGATGAAGCTAGCTTTAAATATATATACAAGAGAGGATACCCCTTTTTATGCTGCTCATTTTATAGATTATCTTGAATCAGATAGATATAACTCTGGAGTGATTGAAACAACTTTAGATATGAATAAACAAAATATCATTGAAAAAGAGGTAAAAAAGTGGATAAATAAAAATAAAACAAAAGGGGTTTTAAACGCTGCTGTTCTTCTTCTTGATAAAAATAGTATGGAGGTCAAAGCTTGGCTTGGATCAGCTGATTTTTACAATAAAGAGATATCTGGTCAAGTTGATGGAGTCACAGCTAAGCGTTCGCCAGGTTCAACCCTTAAACCATTTGTTTATGCCCTAGCTATGGATCAAAGTCTTATCCATCCCAATAGTTTATTAAAAGATACACCTTTGCATCTAAGAGCTTATACTCCTGAAAACTATGATCGTGTTTTTTTAGGACCTATTAGTGCAACAAAGGCACTTATAACTAGTAGAAATGTACCAGCAGTTCGTTTAGCTTCAAAACTTCAAAATCCAAGTTTTTATAGTTTTTTACAAAATGCAGGAATATCAAAGATGAAAGAATCTTCCCATTATGGAATGTCTATCGCTCTTGGTGGAATGGAAACTACACTGCTTGAGTTAGGAAAGCTTTATGGTATTTTAGCAAATAAGGGAGAGTTAAAAGAGATTAAGATGGTAAAAGGTGATAAAAACCAAACAAATAAAAAACTACTTTCAAAGGAGAGTTCATATTTAACCCTTGATATGCTTCGCCAAAATCCAGCAGTAAATAAAATAGATTTTATTGGATTACACAAAAAAGAGCAAAAATATGCTTGGAAAACTGGAACATCATTTGCTTATAGGGATGCTCTAAGTGTAGGACTTGGAAATAAACACATCTTAGTTGTGTGGATAGGGAATTTTGATGGAAGTTCAAATGCAAACTTTATTGGACGTGAAGTTGCAGCACCATTGTTTTTTAATATAATGAAAGCATTAGATGAAAAAGATGTGTTTGAAAATGATAAATCCCCTGAAAAACTTAATATAAAAAAAGTAGATATTTGTTCTAGTACAGGAACTCTTCCTAGTAAATTATGTCCAAAAGTTAAAAAGTCTTGGTTTATACCAGGAGTATCACCCATAAAAGTTTCAAATGTTTATAGGGAAATTCCAATAAATATAAAATCAGGTCTAAGGGCTTGCAAGGCAGAAAAAGGAAAAACAAAAATGAAAGTTTTTGAGTTTTGGCCAAGTGATATAAAAGAGATTTTTCAAATGGCTGGAATAGAAAAAATAAGTCCGCCTCCATATGAAAGTGGATGTACAAAAAACACCCAAAAAAGTTTAGAACCAATTATTAAATCACCTACAGAGGGCTTAATATATACACTTGAACTTGATAAAATAGAAAATACTACAATCCCTTTTACAGCTATTTTAGATGGGGATTCCTATAAGGCGTTTTGGTATGTAAATAAATCTTTTGTAGGTACTAGCCAATCAAACAAACCTTTCTTTTGGAAACCAAGACTTGGAGAGTTTGTGGTAAGAGTAGTTGATGAAAAAGGTTTAAGTAGTTCCAGAAAAATAAAAGTAGAAATAGCGACCCTTGAATAGTTTTATATTTAGTAAAACTTGTGTAGTATTAAATAAAAAATCATATGAGTAAACAATGAATAATATAGATGAAGAGTTTTATTATAATCAACTAAGAGTTGTGTGTAAAGAGTATCATAATTTTAGTGATGAGGCTTTTTTAGCTTTTAAAGATATTTGTTTTATAAAAAAGGTAAAAAAAGGGGAAGTTTTACAAGATGTTTATTCCCCAGCAAAATATATATATTTTATTTGTAAAGGTATTTTAAGAACCTATTTTTTAAACGAAGAGGGTGCTATTTATACTAAAAATCTATTTAGTGAAAACTATTTTTCAGCTTCAAAGGTTTCTTTGCTTACAAATGAGGATTCTTATCTTAGTATTGATGCTTTAGAGGATTGTATACTTATTTTTATAGATTTCAAAGCCTATAAAATGCTAATAGATATAAATGATGAATTTAAAAATTTCTATATAAACTATTTGGAAAAAAACTGGGTAATTGTAAAAGAGAAAAATGAGATATCTTTAATCCTTGATGATGCAGAGACTAGATATAAAAATTTCTTAGAAAAAAACTCAGATATAGAAAAAAGAATCCCTCTTCATCATATTGCAAATCATTTAGGAATTACACCTACTCAATTAAGTAGGATACGTAAGAGGTTGAAATAATTATTAGTAAAAATCAACATATGTAAAGGATTAATTAAATTTTTTTCATTAGAATACTAAAATATTTTTTAAAGGATTTTTTTGACTTCAAATATAAAAGCACATTTTTTAGTAATATTTGCTACATTTTTAATAGCTGGTTCATTTATCGCTTCTCAAAAATTATCAGGGGTTATTGATCCTATTTCTCTTACTTTATGTCGTTTTGTTTTCGCTTCACTTATTTTAGCACCAGTTATCTTTTTTAATAAAAATTACCGAAATAAGGTTTTAAAAACATTCCCACGAGGTTTAATAATAGGGCTTTTTTACTCTTTGTATTTTATTGGACTTTTTAAGGCTTTAGAGAGTACTACTGCACTTAATACAGGTACTCTTTTTACTTTAGTTCCTCTTCTTACTGCCATTCTTGCAATCTTTTTATTAAAACAGAAGATTGGCTTTGTTCAGTTGATAACTTATCTTGTGGGGATTATTGGAACTTGTATTGTTGTGTTTAAAGGTGATTTGCAACTTTTTTTGAAGTTTTCATTAAGTCAAGGTGATATTATATTTCTTTTTGCAATTGTTTCTATGGCTTTATATTCTATTAGTACAAAACTTTTACATAAAGATGATGATGAGTTAATTGTTTTAGTATATTGCACAATTACTAGCGGAATTATTTGGATGGGTTTAGCTGTTGGTATTATGGATATATCTTTACAATGGGAAAAACTAAGTGGTAGTTTGTTTTATTATATGCTTTATTTAATAATAGGAGCAACTTTACTTACTGTTTATTTATATCAACAAGCAGCCATAAGTATAGGTCCTAAAAAGGTTATGGCTTATGTTTATCTAAATCCAGCTGCCATTGCATTTTTACTTTTTATTTTTGAAGGTGAGTTTATTGGTTTAAAGGTTTTTGTTGGTATTGTTATCTCTACTATTGCTACAATTATACTTTTAACAAGAGATTAATTATTTATAATATTTTTAAACTTATTTTCTAAAAACTCAATAAAGGTCACAAAGAGTAAATTTTGTGATTTTTCTTTATTATAAATCAAAGAAAATTCCCGTTTAAACTCTATATTTCTGAGTTTGATTTGAAAAAGTTTTTTCTCGTCAAGCTCTTTTTGTACAGCTACTTTAGATATAGCTGTTATGGTATTTGGATTATCTAAAACTATTGTTTTTATTTCTTGAAAACTGTGTAAGGTCATAAAGATATTAATATCTTTGGCTAATTCACCTAATCTATCAATAAATATTTCTCGTGTACCTGAGCCAGTTTCTCTTAGTATCCATTGCTTATTTATAGTATCAATAAATTTTTCTTTTGGGTAGTTTTCATCGCTAGTTACAATAATAAGTTCATCATCAGCTAAATGTTTTTTGATGATATTTGAGTGAGAAAGATTTGTTTCAATAAGTCCAATATCTAGTTCACCTTTTACTATTTCATCAATTATTTTCGTAGAGTTTATAGAATCAATATCAATAGTTACTTCAGGATAAAGACATAAAAATTCAAAATATATATCTGGCATTATATAGTTTGAGATAGTTTTACTTGCAGCTATTTTAAGTGTTCCTGCTAGTTTATTTGTTTGAAAAAGCGTTTGAGCATCTTTTATTGCTAAATAGTGCTTGTATGTTTGTTCTTTGAAATATCTGCCTCTTTCGTTGAGTACAAGTTTTTTACCTATTCGGTCAAAAAGTTTTTCTCCTAGTTTTTGCTCTAAAGATTTTATAGCTAGTGAAATTGCTGATTGACTTATCTTTAGTTGTTCTGCTACTTTTGTAACTTGTGGATTTTCACATAAAGAGTAAAAAAAATGCAATTCTTTTAGTGTCATAATAAGCCTTATTAAAAATATTAATCATTATATTAAAATTAATATATTTTACAAATTAAATAAAAAAGCTTATACTCAAAAAAAAGTTTAAGGTAGAAAATGAAATTTGATAAAAAACTAGGAATAGGGCTACTGTTTATAATATTATTGACTCTTATTTCAATGATTATTGCAAATGTAGAAGTTATAAAAAATTTGAGTATTAGTCCTTTGATTATTGCAATTTTTTTAGGAACAATTTTAACTCATATTTTAAAAAGTAGATATATGATATTTTTGCAAGAGGCTATTTTGTTTAGTACAAAAAGAGTTTTGCGTTTTGGAATTATTTTATATGGATTTAGATTGACTCTGCAAAATTTACTTGAAGTTGGTTTTTCAGGTTTGATTTTTGCATTTTTTATAGTAATTAGTACTTTTATTATTGGTTATTTTATAGGTACAAAAATATTTAAAATGGACAGAGAACTTGCAATATTAACTACAATAGGAAGTTCTATTTGCGGAGCAGCAGCTGTTTTAGCTACTGAATCAGTTTTAAAATCTCCTGCGTATAAAAGTACTGTGGCAGTTTCTACAGTAGTGGTTTTTGGGACATTAGCTATGTTGTTATATCCTTTTTTATATCAGATAGGAGTTTTTGATTTAAGTGCTCATAATTTTGGGCTATTTTTAGGCGGAACTTTACATGAAGTGGCACATGTTGTAGCTTCAGGAAATGCTATAGGTATGGAAGTTGCAAATAGTGCGGTAATAGAAAAAATGATAAGAGTGATGATACTTGCACCTTTTTTACTTGTTTTAACCTTTACAGGTTTTAAAAATAAAAAAGAGGGAAGTGAGCGTAAGATTGTAATACCTTGGTTTGCAGTTTTATTTATTGTGGTGATTATATTTAATTCATTTGGTTTTATAGCTCAAGAAAATGTAATTCTTATTAATGAATTTGATACTTTTTTATTAACTATGGCGATGTTAGCTTTGGGTCTACAAACGCATATTTCTAAGTTTAAAACAGTAGGTGCTAAACCATTTTATCTAGCTACTATTTTATTTCTTTGGCTTATTATTGGAGGATATAAGGGATTAGAACTAATATTAGTATTTTGCAAGTAAAATTCAAAGATATTTTTTTGGTATAATATCTTTTTTAACAAAATTTAAATACAATCCCAAGATTACAATATAAGGTGAATCATGTCTGAATTAAATAATTCTAGTGTAAATACAAAAAAGAGTAGTAAAATTGCTAACAAAATAAGAGAAACTATTAACGCAGGTGAAAAAAGTTTTTCTCAAGATAAAAATAATACTGAACAAGTAATTAATGCAAGAAAAGCTGCAAATCTAAATTTGGCAAAAGCAAAGGCTAAGAAGAAAGCAAAAATGGCCAAAGCTTCAAGAAAGAAAAATAAGTAAACTTTTTATAAAACTAAGAGAATCTTAGATTCTCCAATGTTTTATTTTCTCTGAATTAATATTCTTTTTAACCTCAATACAAAGATCAGGAAAAAATATTAAAAAATCATCTTCTAACAAATCTATATTTTTATAAACAGCTTCAAAATAACTACTAGCAGAATCCCTAGATAGAAGTTTCTCTGATAATCTTTTATCAAATCTTTCAAATGCTTTTTTAAGATGTTCTGTATTTTGATATTTATTTAGAATATTAAATTTGATTAATTTATTTACAGATTCTTTAGCATTTGTTGGCATAAAATCTAGTCTTTTTGTTGCATCTTTATAAAATTTTTGAGTAAACTTTTCAAAGGGAATATTGCAAAATTTATTCCAATTTTTTGTTAGAAAATAGTCGTAGGTAATATCAATAACAATTGATTTAAGTAATCCTGTTTCTCTTAATCTATTTTTGCTTTGGGAGACGATAAAATGTGAATCAGTATATAAATCAACTAGCATATGTGTATTCATACCATTTTTCAAATCTTCACTAGCTCCTTCCCAAACTCTACCTTTCAAAGGGTCATGAAGATAGTTCCCTATTTGAAAATCAATACTTTGTTCAGATAAAAATATATGTGCAAGCCAGTTCATTTATTCCCTGTTATTTTAGTATCCTTTTTTAGCATCAACTATATTATGAGGAATACCTTTTTTTTCTATTATACTGTAGTTTGTCATAATTTGTTTTGTCACAGACTGTGGATTTGTGATAGAAGCGCTATGGGGTGTAATAATTATTTTGTCATTATTCCATAAAGGACTATTCTCTGATAATGGTTCTTTGTCAAATACATCAAGTGTTGCTCCACTTAGTTTTTGTTCATTTATAGCTTGAAGTAAATCTTCTTCTTTAAGATGTTTTCCTCTTCCTACGTTGATAATATAAGCTCCTTTTTTCACTTTTGCAAAAAAGTTACTATTTAAAATATATTCAGTCTCTTTTGTAAGTGGAAGAAGATTGATAATAATATCGGAGTCTTTGATGGATTCTTCTAGTATTGTATAGCTTGTAACATTTTTTATCTCTTTTTTACTTCTGGAATATCCTTTTACCTTGAAGTTCATATTTGCAAAACTTTGTGCTGCATAACTTCCTATTTGACCTAACCCTAGTAGAGTTATTGTTGTATCTTTAATAGGTTTTATTGAATCAATAATATTCCAGATTTTATCTTTTTTCTGAAAGATATATTTGTAATGATTGGTAACTACATTCATTACAGATGTAAGTAAGTATTCCCACATAGAGTTTACTAGTTGAGTATCAATTATTTTAGTTATATAAATATCTTTTGATATGCTTGTATTACAAAGAATATGATCAATACCTGCACCCATAGAACTAATACATTTTAGATTTTTAAATTGTGTAAAATCAATATCATTTTTTGACCAGACTAGCGCGAAAGTTATAGTATCTTTATCTTCAATATCTGGATATATTTGTATATCAATATCTTTATTATATTCTTTAAAATTTTGTATCCATGGATTAATATCTTTATTTTTTGCAACAATCATCATACTCATGATTTGGTCCTTTTTTGATATATTTTTAGTAATAGATAGGATAACACAATAGCTCCAATAGTTCGTATAACTATAACCATAGTAAAATCTGCACCAAATATTACAAATAAAAGTGTATCTTCAATAATTGCATGGCATATCATCAAAAAAGTACCTATATAAAAAAGGTCTTCTTTGCTTATGCTTCCAGATTTTGCTTCATTTATAAGTATTCCTGCTCCATAAGTTATACCTAAAAATATGCCAACTGTGAGTGAAAAACTTTTACTTACATTTTTTTGAGATTCAAGTATAAATTTTCTTGTTTTTATAAAATCCATTATAAAAATCAAAATAGTTATAAGTGCGATAATTTTAATACTTAAGCTTATAGAACTTGTAAATGACCCGTATATAAGACTTTGAAAATTATCATAAGTTGTTTTTTCAAATACTGCTTCGCTAATTGTTGCATCAAACCAAGAAGATGGCAATAAGTATGTCAGATATGCTAAAAACAACCCAGCAATAAATCTTAGTAAATAGGAGTATATATTTGATATCCCAATTTTTTTCATAATTACACTCTCTACTACTAAGGAGTGACAAACTCCAAGAAATACGGCTAGAATACTCCACTGGTGAGGTGTGAGTTCTAGTGGAGCGGCAAAGGCAACTGCTGCGTAAAGATTTAAAAAAATTCCACTAATGATTGCTAATGAAGTTTCAGCTGGAAGTCCCATCATACTTGTAAATGGTTCTACTAAAAATGATACATATGATAAAGTATTGTAAAAATATAAAATATCAGCAATGATATATATAGGTATTACAAGCTTTAAAATAATCCAAGCACTTTGAAGTGCTTTATTTAATGTTTCTTTATAATTCATAAGTGCAATTTTATATAAAATAAAAAAACTTGTCTTGTATAAAATCAACTTTTTATAAAAAAATAGTTAAACTTCTGGCGAAATAAAGGATAAAGAATAAAACATTTATTTACAAATAGTGGTAAAACCTTTGCTCAATTAAATTATAGTAAAGAATTTTTTTCTAATTATTCAAAACATTTTCATGATATGTTAAGTATATCTTGTCTTGAAAATGGAAAAGTTAATATTGACTTTATAAAAGAAAACACTCCAGAGGTCCTTCTTAAAAACAAGATTGCAATATTTAATCCATATCAGGTTCATTGTTCAAAAGAGAGTGAGATAAAAACAATAGGCTATTATACTCTTTATTTAGATATAAAATGGTGTATTAATTTGCAAAAAAAGTTAAATATAACCCAAGATAATCAATTTATGTTATTTGATAGAAATATGATTAATAATCAATGTGAATATGAAACTCTTATAGAAATATGTGAAAAAATACAGAAGAATAGCAACTTTTATAATTTTGAAAAAGAGATAGCCAAATTTATTTCAAGTTTATTCAGTGCAAATATTCCTAAAGAAAGCAAACAACTATTTAATAAAATTGATAAAAGTTTAATATCTTTGGCAAAAGAGTATATGTTGGATAACTTAGATGAAAATATATCTTTAGAAGATTTATCATCATATACAGGATATAACAGCACTTATATAAGTAGAATCTTTAAAAAAGAATTTGGACTAAGTCCCCATGCCTTTATGGTTAATGAAAAAATTAATAGGTCTAAAAACCTACTCTTAGACAATACCAATACTATATCTTATGTAGCTTCTAAATCAGGATTTTATGACCAGAGTCATTTTAGTAGAAACTTTAAAAAACTTTTTGCAAGTAGTCCAAATACTTTTCTAATTAAATAATCAATCTAATTAATATGTCAATTGTTATTATATTTCTATATTTCTGGAAATATAAAGATTCTTTTAAGTTATCATGTGAAATAATTCTATATATTTAGAAATATAGAACTAATAAAGGATTAAAAATGAGTTTAGTAAATTTTCAAGAAGCATTGAGTTTTTTTATTTTTGGATTTATTGAGTTATCAGTTCTATTTTTAGCAGTATCATTTTTGGTAGAAATTTTAAATACTCTTTTAAACCCAGAGAAGGTTCAAAGAATTTTATCATCAAATAAAAGCGGATATTTTATTGCCTCAGGACTTGGAAGTATAACGCCATTTTGTAGTTGTTCATCTATTCCTTTGACAATGGGATTGATAAAAGCAAAAGCAGGATTTGGACCTATTATGACTTTTCTTTTTACTTCTCCACTTTTAAATCCAATTGTAGTTATTGTATTTTTTATGACCTTTGGACTTGAAGTGACAGTTATATATTCAATTGTTGCATTTATTGCTTCATTAAGTGCTGGTTATACTCTTGAAAAACTTGGATTTGAGAAGTATATTAAAAGAGATGAACCTATTATTCAAAGCTCTTGTTGTGAGAGTAATACTCCAAGTTTTGCAACAAAGCCAAAAGAGGCTGTTTTTTCAATAAAAAAAGAGCAAACAAACAGTTGTTGTACACCAAAAGTTAATACTTTTTCAGAAGAAAATAGTTCTTGTAATATGCCAATAAAAGAGGATTTAAAGTCATGGAAAGAAAAAGTATTTAATAAAAGTATAGTACTTTTAACATGGAAACAGTTTTTATCTTTTGTTCCATATATTGCTATAGGTATAGGAATTGGAGCTTTTGTTCATGGTTTTGTTCCCGATACTATTTTAAAAGAGTATGCTGGAAATGATAATATATTTGCAGTACCTTTTTCAGCTATTATAGGAATACCATTATATATTAGAGCTTCAACAATGGTTGGGCTTGGACCTGAATTAATTGATAGTGGGGTAAATATGGGCTCTATTTTAGCCCTTACAGTTGCAGGAGCAGGTGCTAGTTTACCTGAAATGATAATGCTTAAAAAGATATTTAAATTACCAATAATGATGGCATTTATTTTTGCAGTTTTTACAATGGCAATAGGGTGTGGATATTTAGTCAATATCTATTTTTCATAAGGTATAATAATTTTATCAAAAGGAGATAGCGTATGAATGATGAACAATTATCAAAATGCTTAGCTGAGCTTGGAAATATTACAAGGCTTAAGATTTTTAAACTTTTAGTCAAAGCTGGAGAAGAAGGTCTTCCTGTAGGTACTATTCAAGAAAAACTGAATGTTCCAGGTTCAACTCTTTCTCATCATATTACAAAACTTATGTCTGCAAATTTAGTTATTCAAAGAAGAGAGGGACGAACACTTTTTTGTACTGCAAATTATGAAGTGTTAAATGAAGTAGTTGCTCTTCTTAAAGATCAATGTTGTGTAGGAATATAAAAATAAAATAGCCTAAGAATCAATAGGGTTTATCAAGATGTCTCTTGACGCAATTTATTTGACTTTAGTTTTTATTAGGTGAAACTTGTAAACACCCAATAAAAAAGGAATAAAAAATTCCACATAGAGCAAATAAAACTGCTTTTTGCCCTAAACTTAGATACCAAAATGGTTCCTCGAATATACCTGCAAGTATATACATTGGAATTAACAATGTATCTCCTACAGCTTGAGAAAACTGTAAAAACAATAACATTCCAATTATTGGCATTATTAAACCAATAACAAATCCATAAAGCAAAATTCTCATTAGAACTCCTTATATTAGGAATGATTCATAGGCATCTTAATCTTAGCAAATTTATAAATAATTGTAAAAAATTTTAAAGTATATTTAAGCTATTTTGACATAATTATTACATAATGTAGCACTTTATATAAGTAAAACTTATAAATGAATATTCATTTATGGTAAATAATAAAAAGGATATTCTTTTCAAAAATATCCTTTTTATAAGAAGTTATTATAATTAAATATGATAATTTGGTGCATTATCTTTCCACTCAAAGATAAAACACATTGGTAGTTTACTTTTTTTGTTTAGAATAATTGCAGTTATGGTTCCTGATACAAATATAGAAACAATTGCTACTAAAGAAGCGAAAGCTAATGTTGACATACCTGTTAGTCCTTGCCCAACTGTACAACCAATAGATAAAATTCCACCTGTTCCCATTAAGCTTCCACCTATTATGTTATATTTTACTTTGTGTTGACCTTTTGCTGCTGTACATCCAAAACTATACCTTCTATTTAGTTTTGACATTAAAAAAGCTCCAGCAATAACACCAAAAACTAAGCTGATTGAAAAGTTAAGTTCTGAAATTTGATAGTATGTAAAAAATTCCATACTTTTTGCAGTTGGATAAACAAAAGTAATACCAGATAGTTCAATAACTCTTTCCATACTTTCTTCTCCAATTACACCTGTTACAAACCAAGAAGCAGCTATAAGAAGACCGATTAAAACTCCATCCCAAAGTGATAACAATCTTTTCGCTTTTTTTACAATAAAAATTAATAGAAGAACTAGTACTCCAACTATAAAGTAGATATTCATGCTAACATTTCCAATATATGAAGACCATTCAATCAAAGTAGGGTTGTTTATTATTGGATTGAAAATTTCAGCAAACAATCCTTTTGCAGTTGAATAACCAAAGATAGCAATAAATACTAAAACTATAAGAGAGTTAATATCTCCTTGAGCAAATTTGATTAGGTGTCTATTGCTACAACCATCTGATAACATCATTCCTATACCAAATAGTAATCCACCAAGGATTATTACAAAATAGTTTATATTTTCTTTATAATAGGGAGTTTCAGTTAAATCCAATTCATAAAAAGACGCAATGACATAGGTAGATACAATAGAGATTATCATTGCTAAAATTACAGATGATCCTCTCATTGTAGATTTAGTTAATATGTAATCTTTTATTGATCCACTAAAACAAAATTGATTTTTTTGGGCTATTGCTCCTAGAGCAAGACCTATTATTAAGCCTAATATGTTTACTATTTGATAAGTTTCTAAATTGAACATTTTATTTCCTACTAATTTAATATAGTTTAAATTGGTTGTATTATATAAGTAAAAGTATAAATAGTAGATATATCACTTTTATTAGAAAATAAATTTAAGTTTTTATAAATAAAAGTGATTTAGTCAAGTATAAACTGTTTAAATTTCTTGATTTTCTATTTTCATATCTTGTAAGGCATCTAAAATTTCTTCTGCATCATCTTCTGTAAGTATTTTTTTATCAATATCAACTAAAACATCATCAAAATATGCTTGAACATCTCTCATATATTTTAACTCTTCTTTTAGTGCTTTATCATTGTTCTTTTTTTTAACTTTTGAAACTAAATCTTCAATTGATTCTTCAAGTTCAATCATAATATCTTTTTTTAATAGTGTTTCTAGTTCTGTAACTTTGCTCATGTTTTATCCTAATTTTTTTGCAATTATAACTAAAAATTGATAAAGATAAATCTGCTTTACTAAAATAGACTTTTTAGATATTATTCGTTTTATTAAATAGGGTTTGTTTAGGAGCATTATGAATAAAGTATTTACTAAAACTTTTATAAATGAAGATCTACCTTTTATAGAACTTCGATATTCAAACTCAAACAAACATTATAAAAGACATTTTCACAGTACTTTTTCTTTAGGAGTAAATAAAGAGGGTGTAAGTATTTATACAAACAACGATAAAAGTTACACTTTGGATAAAAATATGTTAAGCATCATGAATCCAAATGCTGTTCACTCTTGTAATTCTTGCACAGAAATATTAAACAAATATTATATGATGTATCTTGACCCTTCTTGGTGTATGAATATACAAAAATTAGTAAATAGTGAAATAGATAGTTTTGTACCTGTACCTTCTGATTTGTTAGAAGATGAATCTGTTTATAATAAATATATATCTTTATGCGAATATCTATTTTTAGATTACACATATGAAGAAAAAGAGAATGAATTAATAAACTTTTTTATGGAATTTTTTGCTCTATTTTTACAAGAAGACAAAGAAATATTAGTAGATGAAAAGTTTAAAGAGATAGTTACTTTTTTAGAAGAGAATTATAAAGAAAATATCTCTTTAGAAGATTTATCTTTAAAATTTGACTTAAACTCTTTTTATATTATTAGACTTTTTAAAAATCAAATGAATATGACACCTCACTCATATTTATTAAATTTAAAAATAAATAAATCAAAAGAGTTACTAAAAAAAGGTTACTCAATTGTTGATACTGCTTTGGAGTGTGGCTTCTTTGACCAAAGTCATTTTCATAGAAACTTTTTAAAGATAGTTGCAACTACACCAAAAGAGTATAGACTCAATTTTGTACAATAACTTTTTTTCATAATTTTATATACTTTCCTAAATATTTAAACTTTAGGAAACTTTATGACTTTTGCTATTCTTCTTTCTATGTTATCTTTATCTTTTGTTATGTCAATATCCCCTGGTCCAGTTAATATGATGATTGTCTCATCTGGTATAAATTATGGTTTTAAAAAAACCTTTGCTTTTATATCTGGTGCTACTATTGGGTTTACTTTACTTCTAGTTATAATAGCCTTTGGGTTTCAAAAATTTTTATTGTCAAGTCCAAATTTTCTTTTTTATATAGAAATAGTAGGTTCTTTATTTATAATATATATGGGCTACAAAATTGCAACTTCAATATCTTCTTTAGATGGGCAAAGTAGTAATAAAACATTGAGGTTTTATGAAGGCTTTTTATTGCAATGGTTAAATCCAAAGGCTTGGCTAGCTTGCATTGCTGGGGTCTCTTTATTTGCAAGTAATAAAACAAACCTTATAATTTTTATAATCTTATATTTTATTGTATGTTATTTGTGTCTCTCTTTTTGGGGTGTATTAGGAGATAAAACTACGAAGTTTTTAAATACAGAACTTAGATTAAGAGTATTTAATATGACAATGGGATTTATACTTATATTTTCAGCTTTATCTTTGATTATTATAAATTTTTTACAGTTTTAGATAAAAATAAATAAAGGGGAAAAACCCTTTATTTATTTTTTAATGTTTCATCTAAAACTTCGCTAAATCTAGCCCAAGAACTTTCATCTGCTCTTTTATGATATCTTTTTGAACCAATTACTGAAAATGCATGAGGTGCTCCACTATAAGTGTGCATTTCATGAGCTATTCCAGCTTTTTCTAACTCATCAGTTAATTTTGCAAAATCTTGCATACTCACAGATTTGTCTGCACTACCGTGGAATACTACAATTTCACCTTTAGTTTTTGAATAATCTTCTCCTTCTGGAGTTTTAAGTCCCCCATGAAAAGGAATAAATTTTTTAAGTTCTGCTCCAGATCTTGCCATTTCTAAAATAGCAGCTCCTCCAAAACAGTAACCAATACCTACTGCATTATCAACATTTGCACCTATTTTTTTTGCAGTATCTAATCCTCCAACTAAAAGGGCTCTCATTTTTCCTCTGTCTTTATATAATCCGCCAGTTAGTTTTTTCTTTTGGGATGTTTCTTCTGGTCTAATACCTTTTCCAAATAAATCAACTGCAAAAGTTGCATAACCCATTTTATTTAACATTTCTGCTCTTTTTACTTCATAATCAGTTAATCCATCCCAATCATGAACCATATATACTAAAGGTGCATCTTTTGAAGGAGAACTATAATATCCTTCATATTTTTTACCATCAACTTCATATGTAATAAATTTACCATTTGCAAGTAAAATTGCAGAAGAAAACATCAATCCTAATATCAATTTTTTCATAAGAACTCCTTTTGTAATTTATAATTAATATCATACGAATTTTTAACTATAATAAACTTAATAAAAAATTCTAATTTATTTATGATTTGAAACAGTAGGTGGAATAATATTTCCACTTGCTTGCATGCTCAAAGCTTCGGGATATTTTTTATAATGTTCCCTTACAACTTGAGCAAGTTTTTCTTTTGTTTGACTATCTATTTGACCTTTTTCATCGATTACTTCACTTAAGTTTCTTACTAACTCATCTTGTGGAGCTTCAACTTTATCTGCCCAAGATGCTAAAAGAGTTTTATTAATATGAATTGGTAAGGAACCCATAATTCCTAGGTCATTTTGATTATGAACCAAAAGTCCTGAGGTTGTACCTCTATCTAGTGTTAGAACTTGAAAGAGATATAAAGTATGATAATCAAGTTGTTGTTTAATATCATACACACTAAAACTATTTCTTTTTTTGAAGGCATTTGAAATAATATCTACATAAGTATCGATGATTCCTTCTGCAAACTTGTTAGCAAAGTTATAGTCTTCTTCTTTATTTTCTGTTTTATAGTTTTCTAAATAAAAATGTGAAATTCCTCTATGTCTTTGCAAAGCTGGAATATAAAAATATTTTTCACCTTGTTTTATACCTTCTTCATATTTATCTTTTGATAGTTTTTTTAAAGCTTGATTAAAAAATATTTCATCTCCATTATTTGCTAAAGCTGGATTTAAATCGGCCATAATTCTCCAATAAGAACTTCCATCTCTTAATTGGGTTAAACTAATATGCATATGAATTGACGGAACTTTTGGATTTTTAGGATGTATTATAGTTGATATTGCACTTGCAGTTTGAAGTTTTTTTGAAGGCTCATCGTCATAATGAACTTGTGATACATTTACAGAAGCTGCATTAAATAAAATATGGTCTCTTGACTCAAATCTATTGCCTCCTCCATGCAGACCTTCATCTCTTAGCCAAGTAATTTCTTCAAATGGCTTATCTTCACCTATTGTTGAACTTAATAAATCCAATTTATAAACAAATCTCTTTTGTAAGTTTTTTACTAAGTTATAAGCTTCTTGCGCTTCTTTTGATTTTGCCATTATCATGTTAATTGCCTCTAATTTTTCAATATTCTATCCACAGTGACTTAAAACGAATATAAATAATTTAATTTAATAGTATAATACCATGGAAAATGAAAATAAAATTGGAAAGAGAATGATAGACTTAATAAAAAAATTACCAAAAGCAGAATTACATTTACACATAGAGGGTTCTTTGGAGCCTGAGTTGATGTTTGAACTTTCAAAAAGAAATAAAATAAAGATACCATATAAAGATATTGAAGATGTAAAAAAAGCCTATGCTTTTACAAATTTACAAAGCTTTTTAGATATATATTACGCCGGAGCAAATGTATTAATAACAAAACAAGACTTTTATGATTTGACCCACGCTTATATTTTAAAATGTGTTGAAAATAATATTATCCATACTGAAATCTTTTTTGATCCACAAACTCACACTCACAGAGGAATATCTTTTGAGTCAGTTATAAGTGGAATAAAAGAAGCCTTAGAAGATGCAAAAGAAAAGTATGGAATCACTTCACATATAATAATGTGTTTTTTAAGACACTTATCACAAGAAGATGCTCAAAAAACTTTAGAAGAGGCATTAGCTTTCAAAAATGATATTATAGGAGTTGGACTTGATTCTTCTGAGCTAGGAAATCCTCCTTCAAAGTTTGAAGAGGTTTTTAAAAAAGCAAAAGAAGAGGGCTTTAAACTTGTGGCTCATGCGGGGGAAGAAGCTGATGTCTCATATATTTTTGAAGCTTTAGATTTATTGGAAATTGAAAGAATTGACCATGGAGTACAAGCTATAAAATCAAAGGAATTGATGAAGAGATTAAAAGAAGAACAAATTCCTCTAACTGTTTGTCCTAATTCAAATATTGAGTTAAAAGTATTTGAAAACTATAAAGAACACAATATAAAAGAGCTTTTAGATTTTGGTTTAAATATAACTGTAAATTCTGATGATCCCGCTTACTTTAAAGGTTATTTAAATCAGAATTTTATTAATCTATATGAAAATTTAGATTTATCAAAAGATGATATTATCAAACTTATTAAAAACTCTTTTTCTTCTTCTTTTATAAGTGAAGAGTTAAAACATAAATATCTAAAAAAAGTGAATGAATTAATCTAAATATTTGAAAAGGATATAGATGAAAGATATAATAAACTACATCAAAGTTAGTGACAATATAGCTACTTCTGGACAACCAACTAAAGAACAGTTTGAAAAAATATCAAAAAATGGATATGAAATTGTAATTAATCTTGCAGTTGCTCAAAGTGAAGGAAAAATAGAAAATGAAGATGATATTGTAACTACTTTAGGAATGAATTATATTCATATTCCAGTTGAATTTTTGGAACCAACAACAAAAAATCTTAAAGATTTTTTAGAAATTCTTTCATCTCTTTCACATAAAAAAGTATGGGTTCATTGTATTATGAATTATCGGGTATCAGCTTTTATGTATGTTTACCATAAGTATATTTTGAATACTCCATTTGAAAATATTGATATGAAAGTATTTGAAGAATGGTCTCCTGATGAATCTTGGCAAAAAATCATGAAAACTCCGCCTGAAGACTTGGATATTTAAGGCTAAAGGTTAACTAATTATTTATTAACATTTCGATAGGATTGCATAAATATTTTAGAATGGATAGAGATTGAAGATAGAAACAAAAGTTGCAAAGTTTGATGAACCCTTATATTTAGAAAGTGGTAGGATTTTAGAATCATTTGAATTGGTTTATGAAACTTATGGCGAACTAAATGAAGATAAATCAAATGTAATTGTAATCTGTCATGCCCTAGCAGGCTCTCATCATGTGGCAGGAAGATATGCTGATGAAGCAAAACCTGGATGGTGGGATAAATTAATCGGTGATGGAAAAGCAATAGACACAAGAAAATATTTTGTAATATGTTCAAACAACTTAGGAAGTACTTTTGGTTCTACAAATGCCTTGAGTATTGATCCATCTACAAAAAAAGAATACAGACTAAAATTTCCAATTCTTACAATCTCAGATATTGTAAAAGCTCAAATGAGACTTTATAATAGTTTAGGAATCAAAAATGCAAAAGCCGTAGTAGGTGGTTCTATGGGCGGTATGCAAGCTCTTTGTTATTCTATAGAGTTTCCAGATTTTGCAGAACATATTTTTGCAATGGCAACAACAGCTTATACTAGACCATGGGCAATTGCCATAAATAAAATTGCAATAGAATCAATCCGCCATGACCCAGCTTTTAAAGATGGATTTTATAAAAAAGATGATTTGGCAGCACGGGGTTTACCAGGACTTGCTATTGGAAGAATGGCAGGACTAATTGCATACTTAAGTCCAAATTTATTTAATCAAAAGTTTGGAAGAGAGTATTCTCGAACGGATGGTTTATATGAACTTTTTGGACGATTTGAAGTTGAAAGATATTTGGAATACAATGCCTATAGTTTTCCAAAAATATTTGACCCACTTTCATATCTGTATATCTGTAAAACAATGAATATTTTCGATGCAGGAAGAAATAAAGATAAACTAGAAGACTCTTTTGATAAAGTAAAAAGTAAATTACACCTAATCTCTTTTTCTGATGATATGTTATTTTTCCCAGAGGAAATGGAAGAGATAAGAGATATTATGATAAAACTTGGACGTGAAGAGCAAATGACATATAAAATGATTGAAAGTCAATCTGGACATGACTCTTTCTTAGTAGAAGTAGAAAAATTTGATGACTATGTAGTCGATATATTGGAGAATAAATAATGAGTGAAGAAAAAAAAGAAGAAATAAGCTTTGAGCTTAAAATAGAAAAAGCAAAAGAGCTTTTAGAAAAACTTGCAAACCCACAAATAACACTTAGTGATTCACTTGATATTTATAAAAATGGAATAGCAGATTTAGATGAAGCACAAAAACTTTTAGATGAAGCAAAACTAATATTTACAACGCAAGAGAAAACAACTAACGAACCTTTTTAAAAAAATATTGCAAAATGTTATATTTTTAATACTACTTAATAAAAACAGATAGACTTCTTCCAAATAGTGGAGGAAGTTTATGAATACTCACCCTGATACAAATTCAATTTTTGACAGTTGGAATCAAATCAAAAAAGATACAAATTTGAACAGAAGAAAACTAGGTATAAAACCAAGAGAAATATTTTGGGCTAAGATGGGACAAAATATTGGTTTTGAGCAAAATGGCAAAGGTAAAAATTTTGCAAGACCTGTAATAATCTTAAGAAAACTCACAAGTGATTTATTTTTAGGAATACCTACTACCACTACACAAAGAGAATCAAATAATTATTTTCATTCATTTTCTTATACAGATAAAGAAAAAAATATTTTAGAAGTAAGTGCTTTAATCTTACAAATAAAAGTTTTTAGTGTAAAAAGATTGATGAATAAAATAGGAATGATAAATAAAAATGATTTTAATAAGATTGTTAAAAAATCAAAAGAGTTGATTGGCCCCACTTAAAAAAGTGGGTGTGCCCGTAGGCGAATTATGACTGGATTATAACATAGATAAATATTAATGTCAAATTAAGGTGTAAATTATGAAATCAATAAATCAACTAAACAAAATAGACAAACCAAGAGAACGACTTTTCAAATATGGCTTAAGTGCATTAAAGAACTATGAACTAATAGCTGTGCTAATTGGAAGTGGTGTTCAAGGTAAAGATGTAATAAAACTCTCTCATGAAATAGAGAAGTTTTTTGATTCAAGTTTTGAAAACATAGACTTAGAAAAACTTCTAAAAATACATGGACTTGGTCGTGCAAAAGCTTCTCAAATAATATCTGCAATTGAACTTTCAAAAAGATACCTAATAGATACACAAAATTATAAAATAAATAGTGCTAGTGATGTTTTTGATGAACTAAAACCATACAAAGACAAACGCCAAGAGTACTTCTTAACTTTATACTTAGATGGAGCAAACAATCTAATAGAGACAAAAATTATCACAATAGGAACCCTAAACCAAAGCCTAGTTCACCCAAGAGAAGTATTCTCCCACGCCATAGAAAAACGCTGTGCTAGTATCATAGTGGCTCACAATCACCCAAGTGGAATACTAAAACCAAGTCCTGAAGATATAAACGTAACCCAAAGATTAAAAGAATCAGGAAAAATACTAGGTATTGAAGTTCTTGATCATGTGATATTTACAAGTGATGGTTTTATTAGTTTGAAAGAAGAGGGTGTTTTGTGATGGATAAATTTTTTGATGAATGGAATGAAGTAAAAAAAGAAACACAAAAAGGTTACTTGAATATATGCATCCTCAATTAAATAAAAATGATATTTCAAATATAAAAAAGTTTATAGCTAAATATCTTGGATTTGAATAATAAAAAAGGGAGCTTAAAATTAAGCTCCCTTTGATTTACTCCCACTTAAGGGTGTAGCTTCACCTAGATGAAGTAATTTATTAACCTCACCTTATAAAAGGTGAGTAGTCCCGAAGGATAATTGTAGAGTATTATATCTGAGATTTTTTGGTTTGTCAATTTTTGTTTGGGTCTTGAAGATATAAATATCTTCGCTTTTACTCTTTTTTAATGGTAAGAATTTTGTTCTTGAAAATCTGCGATTTCCGCTTTTTACTCTTCTTTAACCGTAAAGAAAGTAACAAAGAAAACTCTCAACGGCTTCATCGGTCTTTGACTTCTTAAATTTTATGATTGTGATTTGCTTTCAAATAAAACTCATGAAAATATGCTCCCAGTATATTTTTTATCATTCAAACAGTTATTTGAGGATTACGCAAATCAAAATCAACAATTTAACGATTGCAGATGTTGAATTGAGGGGATAAGGACATTTTCTTTTTTGATTTTATAAAAGTACCTTTTATTTTATTAGTATCACTACTATGTTTCAGTAAAATAATATTCTTAAATTCATAATACCTTGGAAAATAAATGAAATACAATGAAGATACAAGAGTAAAAATACCATCCATACTACATCTTACCCGCTTAGGTTATAAATATCTTTCTTTAAAAGAAGCTATTTGGGATATAAATACAAATATATTTACAGATATTTTTAATACTAGTATACAAAACATAAATCAAGATATAAAAGACTTAGATACTAAAAAGCTTCAAAATGAAATTTCAGAATTTATAGACTATGAAGATATGGGAAAAGCTTTTTATGAGAGACTAGTGAAAAATTCAAATATAAAAATAATAGATTTTGAAAATTTTAATAATAACACTTTTCACGTAGTTACAGAACTTACTTACAAAAATGGTGATGAAGAATTTAGACCTGATATAACACTTTTAATAAACGGAATACCACTTATATTTATAGAAGTTAAAAAGCCAAATAATGAAAAAGGAATTTTAGCAGAAAGAGATAGAATTTATAAAAGATTTCAAAATAAAAAATTTAGAAAGTTTTTTAATCTTACTCAACTAATGGTATTTTCAAATAATATGGAATATGATGATAATGCAATTGAACCTTTAGAAGGTGCCTTTTATGCAACACCTGCCCCTAAACCTCAATTTAACTACTTTAGAGAAGAAGAGAAGCTAAATGTAGCAAAGCTTTTAAAAGATGAGGATGATGAACTTGAAACTTTTATTTTAAAAGATTTAAACTATCATGTTATAAAAGATAATAAAGAGTTTCAAACAAATAAAAATTACAATACACCTACAAATAGACTTTGTACCTCTCTTTTTGAGAAAGAGCGATTAGCCTTTCTTTTAAAATATGCGATAGCTTATGTGAAAAAAAAAGACGGGTTTGAAAAGCACATTATGAGGTATCCTCAACTTTTTGCTACTAAAGCTATTAGTACAAAATTAGATGAAGGATTAAAAAAAGGTATTATTTGGCATACCCAAGGGAGTGGGAAAACCGCACTTGCTTTTTACAATGTAAAATATCTAACAAACTATTATCAAGAAAAACGCATAATTCCAAAATTTTACTTTATCGTTGATAGGATAGACTTATTAGAACAAGCACAAGATGAATTTACTTCTAGGGGATTAAAAGTTCATATTATAAATTCTCGTGATGAGTTTGCAAAAGATATTAAAAAAACTACAGCAATTCATAATGATATGGGACAATTAGAGATTACAGTTGTAAATATCCAAAGATTTGAAGATGATCCAACAGTTATTGAAACAAAAAATTATGATATAAATATTCAAAGAGTATTTTTCTTAGATGAAGTACATAGAAGTTATAAACCTACCGGTAAGTTTTTAGTAAATTTAATAAAAGCAGATGAAAATGCTATAAAAATAGGACTTACAGGAACACCACTTTTAGGTGATAAGTATAACTCAAGAATTCTTTTTGGTGATTATATCCATAAGTATTATTATAACAAATCTATAGCAGATGGGTATACCTTAAGACTAATAAGAGAAGAGATAGAAACAAGCTATAAACTACAGTTACAAAAAACATTAGAAGAGTTAGAGATACAAAAAGGTGATTTAAAAACTAAAGATGTATTTGCACATCATCGTTTTGTTGAGCCAATGTTAGATTATATAATCAATGATTTTGAAAAAGCAAGATTACTTTTAGATGATGATTCTATAGGTGGTATGGTTATCTGTAATAGTTCACCACAAGCAAAAATGATGTATGAGATTTTTCAAGAAAAATACGCTCCAAAAGATTCTGTAAACAATTCAGAATATACATCTAAAGCCCAGTTAGTTTCAAGTTCCAAGTCTCAGTATGGAAAAAATAAAAAAGACAATAGTAAAGTAAAAACAGTTGCTTTAATCCTACATGATGTTGAAACAAAACAAGAGAGAAAACAAAAGATACTAGATTTTAAAGAAGGTAGAATAGATTTTTTATTTGTTTACAATATGCTTTTAACTGGTTTTGATGCTAAAAGATTAAAAAAACTATACCTAGGTAGAGTGATTAAAGATCATGGACTTTTACAAGCTCTTACCAGAGTCAATAGAACATATAAAAATTTCAAATATGGATATGTGGTTGACTTTGCTGATATTTCAAAAGAGTTTGATAATACAAATCAAGCATATTTAGATGAGCTTCAAAGTGAATTAGGTGATGAGATGGAGTATTATACATCTCTTTTTAAATCAAAAGAAGAGATTTTAGAAGAGATAGAAGAGATACGAGAAGTACTTTTTAGTTTTGATACTTTAGATGCAGAAAACTTTACAAAACAAATAAGTCAAATAGATGATATAAAAAAGATGCAAGATATTAAAAGAGTTTTAGCAAATACTAAAAACTTATATAATATTATTCGACTATTTGGTTATGAAGAGCTATTAGAAGAGTTAGATTTCCAAAAGTTAAATTTACTCTACAGGGAAACTTCAAATCATCTAAATATATTACATCAAAGGGAAGTATTATTAAAAGCTGATGATTCATCAAACCTTTTAAATATAGCTTTGGAAGATATTATTTTTAAGTTTACAAAACTATCTGAAGAGGAACTTGTACTTGCTGATGAGTTAAAAGATATACTTAGAAAAGCAAGGGAATCTTTAGAAAGTAATTTCGATAAAAAAGATCCAGAATTTATAACTTTAAAAGAGGAACTAGAGAGACTTTTTAAAGGTAAAAATTTAAATGAAGTATCAAAAAGTGAAATGAATAAAAATATTAAAACTCTTACAAAGATACATAAAAATATAACAGAACTAAATAGAAACAATGAGCTTTTAAGGGATAAATATCAAAACGATAAAAAATACGCTAGGATACACAAAAGGTTAAATGAAAAAGGAAATATCTCAAAAAAACAAACTCAGATATTTTCTGCTTTAGAGTCTGTAAAACTTCGCCTTGATGAAATGGTACTAAACAATAGCGGGATATTAAAAAATAGTGAAAGTTTTTTTATATTTGAAACAGAACCAATAGTAGAAGAAGAGTTTGAAGATAACAATAAAATAGAATTAAATGAAGATGCTTTTAGCTATATAAATAAACTTGTAGTAAATGAGTATCTAAACGAATACAACGGAGTAATTGATTGGTAACAACAGTAAAATTTGAAGAACAAATAAAAGATTTAATAGACACTTTAAAAAGTATATGTGCAAACTATGGTTTGGGAAATGATGGTAATGAATTTAAAATCATTACCCAAGTATTTTTATACAAATTTTTAAATGATAAGTTTGCTTATGAGATAAAAAAAATAGATGAAAACTTAAAAGATAATAAGTCTTGGGAGAGTGAATTTAAGACACTTAGTGAAGAGAAGAGAAAAAAGCTTTTTAGAAGACTAGGGGCAAAAGCTGCAAGACTGCAACCTGAGTATCTTATAACACATCTTTTTGATATACAAAACTCCAAGGACTTTGCAAAAACATTTGATGATACACTATCAAGTATAGCAAGAGACAACAATGAAATATTTGCAGTTAAAACAAACAGTGGTGCAAAAGTAAAGCTTTTTGATAATATAAGTGAATTTATAACAGATGACTCCCAAAGAGATAACTTTTGTAAAGCGATTATAAATAAGCTAGTTCATTTCTCTTTTGAGCCAATTTTTAATCAAAAGTATGATTTTTATGCAACTATATTTGAGTATCTTATCAAAGATTATAATAGCGATAGTGGTGGTAAGTATGCAGAATACTATACACCTCACGCAGTAGCAAAAATCATGGCATCTATTTTGGTACGAGGGGATGTTAAAGATGTGAGTTGTTATGATCCAAGTGCAGGTTCTGGAACATTATTGATGAATATAGCTCACGCAATTGGAGAAAATAAGTGTAGTATATACTCTCAAGATATATCACAAAAGTCATCAAGCCTTCTTCGACTAAATCTTGTTTTAAATAATCTTATTCACTCTATATCAAATGTGATAAAAGGTAATACAATATTAGAACCACATCATAAAGAGGGGAAAGATCTACAAAAGTTTGATTATATCGTTTCAAATCCACCTTTTAAAACAGACTTTAGTGAGTATAGAGATGCTCTTGATACAAAAGATAATAGTGTAAGATTTTTTGCAGGTATTCCCAAAATACCAGCAAAGAAAAAAGAGTCTATGTCTATATATAGTATGTTTTTGCAGCATATCATCTATAGTTTAAAAGATGATGGAAAAGCAGCAGTTGTAGTACCTACAGGTTTTATAACTGCGCAAGCAGGTATAGATAAAAAGATACGACAAAAGCTTATAGATGAAAAAATGTTAGCTGGTGTAGTATCTATGCCTAGTAATATATTTGCTACAACTGGTACAAATGTATCTATAGCCTTTATAGATAAGTCAAATAAAAAAGATGTCGTATTTATTGATGCTTCAAATTTAGGAACAAAGGTAAAAGAGGGTAAAAATCAGAAAACAGTACTTTCTGAAATAGAAGAAAATTTAATTATTGATACTTTTAATAATAAAGATATTGTTGATGATTTATCTGTAGTAGTAAGTTATGATGAAATAAAAGAAAAAAACTACTCTTTTAGTGCAGGTCAATATTTTGAGATAAAGATAGAGTATGTTGATATTACAAATGATGAATTCAATGCTAAAATGAAAAAATATAATGATAATTTAGAATCTATGTTTAATGAATCTAATATACTAGAAGATAAGATAAAGAAGCAATTATCGGATTTAGTGCATGGATAAATATAAAAAAGTTGGAGAACTAGTTACTTTTTCTATTAAAGGGGTTACACCTAAATATGTTGAAAAAAGTAAAATAATTGTTTTAAATCAAAAATGTATAAGAAATAATAGAATAGATTTTTCTTTAGCTAGATATGTTGATGAAAAACAAAAAATTTCAGAAAATAAAATAGTACAAAAAGGTGACTTGTTAATTAATTCTACAGGTCAGGGTACAGCAGGAAGGTGTGCATTTGTCGAAAATATTCCTGAAGATGCAATTTTAACTATAGATTCACATATTTTATTATTAAGATGTAGTTCTTATGAAGAAACTAAATGTTTAAACTATGTTCTGTTTTCTTATGAAAAACAGCTTCAAACTTTTATGGATGGAAGTACAGGACAAGGTGAATTAGATAAAATCAAACTTTTTAATCTACAAGTATTGATTCCTAGTAATCGTAAAGAACAAAAGAGTATTATTGATTGTATTTCAGATATTAATAGAAAAATAGAATTAAACAATAAAATCAATAAAGAATTAGAATCAATGGCAAAAACTTTTTATGAATATTGGTTTGTGCAGTTTGATTTTCCCGATGAGAATGGAAAACCTTATAAATCATCAGGTGGAAAGATGATTTATAGTAAAGAATTAAAAAGAGAGATTCCTGAGGGGTGGGAAGCTAAAGCAATTTCACAATTTATTGGAAATAATAAAGGTGGCGATTGGGGAAAAGAAAAAGAAGAAGGAAATTATACTCAAAAGGTTTCTTGTATTAGAGGTGCTGATTTAAATGGTTTAAATGGTTCAGGAGGATTAAATCCACCAGAAAGATTTATTTTAGAAAAAAACTCAAATAAAATTTTAGAATCTCATGATTTGATTGTTGAAATATCAGGAGGTAGTCCAACTCAATCGACAGGAAGAATTTCATTTGTTATTGATGAAACTATAACAAGATTTGATAATCCTTTAATATGTTCAAATTTTTGTAAATCATTTTCTCTAGAAAATCAAAAACATCTTTATTATTTCATTTATATGTGGAATAATTTATATGATAATAGCGTTTTATTTGGTTGGGAAGGTAAAACGAGTGGTATTAAAAATTTATTGTTTGATTCTTTTACACAGAAATATTTTATTGTAATTCCAAGTGAAAATATTAATCAAAAGTTTTATGAAAAAATAGATTCATTGCATAAAATGAAACAAAAAAACTTAAAACAAAATCAAGAACTATCAAGACTTAGAGATTGGCTTCTTCCAATGCTTATGAACGGACAAATAAGTGTGAAAGATAGTGATTATAAAGATAATCAAAATGACTTATTAGTAGCCCAACCAAAACCTGAGTATAATTAGATTTTTTGATATAATATAGTTTTAAAGGAGTATTAATGACTAAAAGAATTTTAGATAAAGAAAATTTAAAAAAAGTTATAGAAACAACTCAAAATATTGAGGGATATTCTGAAGCCTCAAAAAAAGTAAAAGATGAAGTTAAAATTGTAAGAGAAAAGTATGGCATCAAAGTATCAGCTAAAAAATAATTCCTTTTACTATGAAGGTACTGATATACCTAAAAACAAGTTTGATATTAGAGATAGTGAACTTATCCATGAAATAGAAAAAGAGCTTATAGAAGATGCTTATAATATTTTTTATGAAGAATTAACAGATAAAACAATTCTTGATGAAAACTATTTCAAAGACTTACATAAAAGAACATTTGTATCACTTTATGATTGGGCTGGTGTATATAGAGATTTTAATATGGCAAAAGGTGAGAGTATATTTTGTCAAGGTGCTTTTGTAGAGTCATCTTCTAAAAAAATATTTGAAGAATTAAAAGAAGATAATTATTTAAAAAATTTTGAAAACAGACCCAAAGAAGAATTTGCTAAAAAATTAGCTTATTATAAATGTGAACTCAATGCCTTGCATCCATTTTATGAATTAAATGGAAGAATTACAAGGATGTTTTTTGACATGATAGTAATATTTAATGGGTATAAACCAATTGATTATTCAACAATAACTCCAAAACAATATATTGATTGTGCCATTGACTGTGTTCAATATGCAGATGAAACAGGTTTTGAAAATATAATTCTAAATGGACTAATTAAAATATAAAAAGATACTAAAATCTGTAAAAACTTTAAAAGTAAAACCTAAACTTTTAGAGCGAAAAAAAACTCTAAATCAACTCATAATCAGATAATTTAACAAATCTAAAGCCTTTTTTCTTTAGTTTTAAAATTGCGTTTTTCATACCGTTTTTGGTTCCTGATTTTGGATGATTGAAATGGACTATTGCTATTTTGCCTTTTTTATTTTGTAAAAAGGCATTTTCAACTTGTTTTGCGTTGAACCTTGCTCCTTTGTCTCCTAGTATTGAGAATCCTATTACTTCGTGATTTAGGGTATTTGCTATTTTTACTGCTATTTCATCATAATAAGCGGTTCCACTTCTAAAGTATTTTGGTCGTTTTCCTGTTAGGTTTTCTATTTTTCTTGCATTTAATTCTATTTCATCTACTAGTTCATTTATATTTGCTGTTCCTTTTATTTTGTAGATTGATTTTCCACTAGTTGAGGCTGGTTTATGTAAGTAGCCATGATTTGCTATTTCAAAGAGTTGATTGGAAGCAAGGTTTATAAATGTTTGAAGATTTTTATCTATCCATCTTGCATTTATAAAGAGTGTAGCTGGTACTTTTTCTTTTTCTAAAAAAGCGATTAGTTCTTTGTCGTAGGACATTCCATGTTTGCCTCCACAGGCATCCATTGTTATAGCTATTACTTTATCTTTTGTATTCAAGTTTGTTTTTACGCCTGTGACATTTTCTGCCCATTGTTTTGCTTTTTGATTTTCAAATTTTGTTATGATTGTTTGTTTTAATTTTTCATAATCATTTTGTTCTGCTTGTATATTTGAGCAAGACAAAAAAATTAAGAGCAAAAGTAGAGTTTGTTTCATTGTTGTCCTTGAATAAAAAATATTATTATATACAAAATTGCTCGTGATAGTCATAATAGTTTAAAGAAAATCTGCTATTATTATAAAAAGATATAAAAATAATAATCTAAAGTAATACACTAAGGAATAAATTATGCAAGAAGAATTTAACGAATATTTTAACAGACAAATAAAACTTTGGGGACAAGAAACACAAGATTCTCTTCAAGGTAAAAAAGTAGCTATTATTGGAAGTGGTGGGCTTGGTTGTACTTTGGCTATTGCTCTTGGGGCTTCGGGGATTGGTGAGTTTGCTTTAGTTGATTTTGATGAAGTTGGGGTTCACAATATTCATAGACAAATTGGATTTAAAGTTGGCGATGATGGCAAATTTAAAAGTGAAGTTTTAAAAGAGCTTATTGAGTCTCGATGTCCATTTACAAAAGCTACTGCTTATATAGAAAGTTTTGAAGAGTTTGCTAAAAGAGATTTGGACTTTGATATTTTGATTGATGCTACTGATAATCTTCCTACAAGAGCTGCTATAAATGAATACTGCATGAACAAAAATCAACCATGGATATATGGAAGTGTTGAAGAGTTCCATGGTCAGGTTTGTTTCTTTGATAAAGCTTCTTATGAAGCAGTTTTCCAAATAAATGATAGAAAACCAAATGGTATTGCTTGTCCAATTGTTATGCATATTGGTTCTCTTCAAGCAAATCTTGCTATTAGATATTTGACTGGATTATCTGTTAAAAAAGATGTATTATATTATCTGTCATTTGATGATGAAGGTGTAATTAGTACTAAAAAATTCAATCTTCCAACAAATTAAATTTGGTATCTTTTGATACCAAATTACAAACGATTTTCTAAACTTTTAATTCTTCTTTTTCATTAGCTTAGGTCTAACGAATTCTTAAGCACTTTTTAGATACACTATCCAAATTTTAAACTAATAATATTTAATTATACGGGGAACTTTAAATGCCAAAAAGAGAAGATATAAAATCTATTTTATTAATAGGATCAGGACCTATTATTATCGGACAAGCTTGTGAGTTTGATTACTCAGGTACTCAAGCAACTAAGACACTTAAAGAGTTAGGATATAGAGTTGTTCTTATCAACTCAAATCCAGCAACTATTATGACTGATCCAGAGTTTGCTGATAGAACATATATTGAACCAATCACAGAAGAAGTTGTTGCTAAGATAATTGAAAAAGAAAATATTGATGCTATTTTACCTACTATGGGTGGACAAACAGCACTAAATGTTGCAACATCAATGTATGATAAAGGGATGCTTGAAGGTATTCAATTTTTAGGTGCTCATCCTGACGCAATTAAAAAAGGCGAAGAGAGACAACTTTTTAATGACGCAATGATAAAAATTGGTATGGATTTACCAAAAAGTGCAAATGCATATACTGTTGAAGAAGCGATAAAAGTTGCAAAAGAAATTGGTTTCCCTGTTATCTCAAGAGCTTCATTTACTCTTGCCGGTGGTGGTTCTGGTGTTGCATATAATATGGAAGAGTTTAAAGCTCTTGCAGAAGCAGGTATTGATGCTTCTCCTGTCAATGAAATTGAGATTATGGAATCAATGCTTGGATGGAAAGAGTATGAAATGGAAGTTATCAGAGATAAAAAAGATAACTGTATTATCGTATGTTCTATTGAAAATCTAGATCCAATGGGTGTACATACAGGTGACTCTACTACTATTGCTCCTGCTCTTACACTTACAGATAAAGAGTACCAAAATATGAGAAATGCTTCTTTTGCAATTCTTAGAGAAATTGGTGTTGATACTGGTGGATCAAATGTACAGTTTTCAATTTGTCCAAAAACTGGAAGAATGATTGTAATTGAAATGAATCCTCGAGTTTCAAGATCTTCTGCACTTGCATCAAAAGCAACTGGTTATCCTATCGCTAAAGTTGCAACATTACTTGCAGTTGGATTTACTTTAGATGAAATTGAAAATGATATTACAGGAACAACTGCATCGTTTGAGCCAGTTATTGATTATGTTGTTACAAAGATACCACGATTTACTTTTGAAAAATTCCCTAAAGCAGATTCTACTTTAACAACTGGTATGAAATCAGTTGGTGAAGTTATGTCTATGGGTAGAACATTTAATGAATCAATTCAAAAAGCACTTTGTTCACTTTAAACTGGACTTATAGGATTTGATTCAATTTCTACTGATTTAGAATTGATTAAAAAAGAGATTAGAAGACCAAACTGTGATAGATTACAATACTTGATGGATGGTATGAGACAAGGTCTAACAAACGAAGAAATCTTCGATCTTTGTCAAGTTGATCCATGGTTTTTAAGTAAATTTAGAGAGATGTATAATATTGAAAAATCAATTGATGTTTCAATTTTATCCGATGAATTTGCTATGCGAAATGCAAAATCAAATGGTTTCTCTGATGCAATGATTGCAAGACTAATTGGTAAATCTGAAGAAGATGTATATCAAGCTAGAAAAGTACTTGATGTAGATTTTGAATACAATGAAGTTGATACTTGTGCCGCTGAGTTTAAAGCTTTGACTCCTTATCTTTATTCGACTACAAATATTTCTAAGTTACCAAAGGTAGAAAAACCTGTAAGTACTGAAAAAAAAGTAATGATTATTGGTGGTGGACCTAATAGAATTGGTCAAGGTATTGAGTTTGATTACTGTTGTGTACATGCTTCATTTGCTTTAGCTGAAATGGGTATTAAAACAATTATGTATAACTGTAATCCTGAAACTGTATCAACTGATTATGATACTTCAGATATCTTATACTTTGAGCCAATTGATTTTGAACATGTAAGAAGTGTAGTTGAAAAAGAGAATCCAGATGGTGTGATTGTACACTTTGGTGGGCAAACTCCTTTAAAACTTGCAAATGCTTTAACAGCAGCAGGAGCTAAAATTATTGGTACTACAGCTGAAGTTATTGATTTAGCAGAAGATAGAAAAAAATTCTCTAAATTTGTTGATGAAGTAGGATTATTACAACCTGAAAATGGTACAGCAGTTGAAGTAACTGAGGCTATCGAGATTGCAGAAAGAATTGGTTATCCAGTACTTGTACGTCCATCATTTGTACTTGGTGGAAGAGGAATGAGAATTGTTTATTCTACATCTGAGTTAAAAAAATATATGGATGAAGCAGTTTCAGTGTCAAATGACGCTCCTGTTCTTATTGATAAATTCCTTGATAGAGCAATTGAACTTGATGTTGATTGTATTTGTGATGGAAAAGAAGTATATATTGGTGGAATTATGCAACATATTGAAGAAGCTGGAGTTCACTCAGGTGATTCTGCTTGTTATTTACCTCCTATCTCAATTGCTCCTGATCTTATCAAAGAGCTTGAAACAAAAACAAAAGCTATGGCTTTAGGACTTGGTGTTGTAGGACTTATGAATACTCAATATGCAATTCATAAAGGTCAAATTTATTTAATCGAAGTTAATCCAAGAGCTTCAAGAACAGTTCCTTTTGTATCAAAAGCAACAGGTATGCCACTAGCAAAAGTTGCAACTAGAGTTATGTGGGGTGAAAGTTTAAGAGAAGCACTTGCAACATATAATGAAGATTTAATTTGGGAAGATAATGGAGTCTTAAAACCTATTTTAAAAGATCATATAGCTATTAAAGAGGCTGTATTCCCATTTAATAAACTAAGTGGTTCAGACATGATTTTAACACCTGAGATGAAATCTACTGGTGAAGTTATGGGTATTTCTGATAATTTTGGTACATCTTATGCAAAAGCACAAAGTGCTGCAAAAAATGATTTACCTACTGAAGGTAAAGTATTTATTTCTCTTTGTGATTTAGACAAAGAGTTCGCACCTAAAATTGCACAAGGCTTAATAAATGAAGGTTTTACAGTTGTTGCAACTGGTGGAACACATAAAGCTATTACTGATGCTGGAATAGAGTGTGAGAAAGTACTTAAAATTTCTGAAGGAAGACCAAATATCACTGACTCAATTACAAATGGCGAAATTGCACTTGCTTTAAATACTAGTGATGGAAAAGAGTCATCAAAAGATGATGGTAAAAATATCAGAAGAGCAGTTTTAAAAGAGAACATACCTTATGTTACAACTGCTGCTGCGGCACTTGCTTGTGTTGAAGCTATGAAAGCTTTAAAACAAAAAGATGGAATGGGTGTTAAATCTATCCAAGAATTTTTAAATGACTAATGGATAAAGAACTAGTTTATTTAGTCCAAACAGATACTACAGTTGGTTTCTCATCGCTTGACGATGAGAAACTATCTTCTATAAAACAAAGACCTAATGCCCAAAAAATATTACAAACTCTTGATTCTTTTCAAACTTTAAATAGTATGACTAGAGTTCCTAAGAATTTTAGGAAAAGAGTTCGTTATTCTACAAAATCTACTTTTATTTATCCAAATTTAAAATCATTTAGAGTTATTTCAAAAGATGATTCTTTTTATTCTTTTATATCTAAGTTCTCTAATCTATATTCAACATCTGCAAATTTGACAGGGGAAGCTTTTGATTTTGATTTTGCATATAATAATAGCGATGTAATAGTATACTCTAATAAAGAATTCAATGAAAAGTCTTCTTCAAGTATTTATAAAATATCTAAGAGAAAAGTATTAAAAATAAGATAAGATAAAGTATAATCTAAGAAATTTATAAAAAGATATTAATAATGTTTTTACAAAGAGAAAAAGAGTTAGAGCAGTTAAATAGGAGCTTTAACAAAGCAAATTCATCTGTAGATTTTATGTTTGGTACAAAAAATAGTGGCAAAACTACTTTGCTGCATGAATATTCTAAAGAGAAAGACAAAATTTATTTTTCAAATTATGAGATGATTCCAACTCAATTTTTTACTCAAATGGGAAATACACTAAACAACTACTTTCATAAAAGTGATATTTCTGGAAATCCTTTTTTGACCTTTTTAGATGTTTTAAAATTACTTGATAGACAAAATATTGAAAACAAACTTTTGATTATATTGGATGATTTTCAAAATATTTTAAAAGTTGATAAAAATGCTTTAAGTGATTTGATTAAATTTTGGAAGAAGAGTTTAAAAAATAAAAATATTCAAATTTTAGTTTCTAGTTCAAATTTATTTAATGATTCTTATGACTCTGATATTAAAAGAATCTCAAATGAGATTGTTCAATTAAAATATTTAGATTTTATCTCCATAAAAGAGTTCTTTCCTGAAATGAATAGGTTAGATCAACTTTATGTTTACTCTTTACTTGGAACTACTCCTTCAAATCTAAAGTATTATAATCCAAAGATAGATTTTACAGAAAATATACATAACTTATTTTTATCTACAAATTCTTATCTTTTTGATTATGGTATTAGGGTCTTAAAAAACGATATAAGCGATATAGGAACTTATTCTTCTATTTTACACTCTATTTCAAAAGGTAATACAAAAATAGGCGATATAGCTAATTCTTTAGACGTTAAATCCACTTATTTGACAAGATATTTACAAAAACTTATTGATATGATGATAATAGAAAAAACTGTTCCTGTGGCAGATGATGATAAAAGTTCTAAATTTGGAAGATATGATATTATTGACAATACTTTAAAATTTTGGTTTTCATATATTTATCCAAATCTTACAGCTTTACAATTAAATGATATAAAAGAAGTAAGCAAACAAATAGAGGACGAGTTTATTAGTAAAACTGTATTTTTAAGTTATAAAAAGTGCATTAAAGAGTTTATTAATAACAAACAAAAAGAAATTTTTGGATACGAACCTTTATCAATTGGAAGCTGGTGGGATAATAATAATACAATAGATTTAATTGCTTATGATAGAAAAATAGTTACTTTTGTTCAAATACTTTGGGAAGATAAAGATATGGCAAAATTATCATATGGAAAACTTAAAGCCACTTCTGAAAAATTTGACTCATCTTTAGAAAAAAAATATATTATTGTTACAAAAAATACATTTTTTAATATGAAATAGAATTCAAAAATAATTTTTTGTTTAGGCTATTTATTAAACTTCTTTTTTGATTCTAATATGTTGTAGTACATATTGGTTTATTTAACTTTTATATCTCTTTAAGACTATATTATAGACTACTGTACTTTATTTATGTAGTTCTACATAAATAAATCTATTAAATAAATATAATAACTTTTTTTTACAAGCCTATTTTGATATAATAATCTTAATTTGTGTTATTAAGAGGAAATTATTATGGCAACGGATAATAAGTATATAAAATATCAAAATAAAAGTGTACGAGTAGTAAGCAAACCTGAAGAAGGTGAAAATATTTCGGTATATGTAAGACCTGGAGATTTAGTCGAATTTAAAATACCAGGTATTAATTTTGAAGATTTAGAATATCAACTTGTAGGGGGTGATATTGTAATTGATATACCAAATTATGGTACTTTTACTTTTGTATCAATGGCCTTAATGGGATACAATGATACTCCTCCAAGATTTTTAAGTAATTCTGGTAAACAATTCTCTTTAGGAGATATTTTATCTGAAGTTGAAGAAATCAATTCCTTGCCTATTGATTCTTTAGTTTCAAATGCTGAAATTAATATTCCAGATAATACTGCCCGAGAAAATGAAGAGGGAGATGCAACTCAAAATAATCCTCAAGCCACTCCTCAAGTAATAATACAAGAAATTGAAGTAGCTCCAGATGAAAATCCTGATGTAGCTGAATTAGATGCAGAATTTGAAATTGCACCTATAGAAGCACCTGAAATTATTGAAAATACATTTAAAAGTAATGAAGATGAAGTAAGTACTAATTCAAGTAGTAAAACTGAAGAATCAGTAACTGAAGGTATAAAACCAACTTTATCATTTGATATTGACATTCAGCATACGGAGTTAAGTGATACTACTTTAGGTTCTGTATTAACTGTAGAAGGTGGTGGAGGTATTTCTTATGATAATATTTATCCTAAATCAAATACAACTATTGATAGAGCTGCTATAGTAAAACAAACAAACGCAGAGTTAATTGATTATTCAAATATTACAAATGTACAAGCAAATAGTTTAGTAATAAATGCAGATAATAGTGATCTTTTTGATGTAAATAAAATATCAAGAACAATAACTTTAAATCCTAATCAGCCAGAAGGTTTTGCAGTTGAAAAAATTACATTAGGAACTTCTTTGCCTATAGATGGATTTAGTGTAAGTAATGGAACTCTTTCTGGAGGAACTTGGGTTATTCAAAGAGATAATCCAGATACTGAGGCTATTGATGGTTTTACTTTTGATTCATCTGGAAATATTCAAGTTACAGTTTCAATTAATAGAAATCAAACTAATGATAATTTTGAATTAAAAGTACAAGCAGAATCAATTTTTAATTTAGATAATGTATCAGAAGAAAATAAAGATACGATAATAACTCCTGTAGAAACTACATTAGATTTTGAAAAAAGTTATGGTGTAAATGTAAAAGAAGTAACTGATTTGAATAATCCAGAAGAGTATTTATTTAATTCTTTTACAAATAGTAGTGGGCTAAATATAACTAGTGGATTTGTAATCACAACAAATATAAATGACAATATAATTTTGGGTTCGGAAACAATTGAAAATACTATAAATGGTGGTATTGCCAATGATACGGTTACTACAGGTATTGCCAATGATGTTATTTATGGAAACACTGGAAATGATATTATAACTTCTGGTCTTGGAGATGATATTGTTGATGGGGGAGATGGAAATGACACTTTAGATTTTTCTTCAATTGATAATACAAATAATATTGGGGTAGATGCAAATCTTTTAACAGGAGTTGTTACCGGAGATGGAACAGATAGCGTAACAAATATTGAAAATATTACTGGAACACAAGATAATGATATTTTAACTGGTGATAATGGAATAAATATATTAAAAGGTGAAAAAGGGGCTGATACTTTATTTGGTAATGATGGTAATGATACTATTGATGGAGGTATTTCATCAGATACAATTGAAGGTGGATTAGGAGATGATTTACTAATAGGTGGAACAGGATTAGATACTGTTAGTTATGAACATGCTAAAAGTGCAACTAGTCAAGGAGTAAATATCTCTCTAGAAGATGATGTAAATAACCCTGGTATTGGAAGTGCAACAGGTATTGACGGAATAGATACTTTATATGATTTTGAAAATGTTATTGGTTCTAATTATAATGATACAATCAAAGGTAATTCTAGTGCAAATATTATAAATGCTCTTGCTGAAGATGATTTTATCGTAGGATATACGGGGAACGATACTATTGACGGTGGAGATGGAATTGATACTGTTGATTTTTCAACTGCTAATTCAGGAGAAGAGATTGATTTATCAATAAATAGAGCTAGAGGTGGAAATGGTACAGATAGACTTTATAATATTGAAAATGTAATTGGTTCTAATTATAATGATGAAATTACAGGTAATGATGAAAATAATGTTTTAGATGGTAAAGAGAATGATGATACTATTTTCGGTGGAAAAGGAAATGATACTTTATTTGGTGGATTTGATAATGATACACTTTTTGGTGGAGAAGGTGATGATAAATTAGATGGAGGAGAAGGTGAAGATACAGCAAACTATAGTTATGTAACTACTGGTGGAGTTGAAGTAACATTAAAAACTCCAAATGTATCACAAGACACAATAAACGCAGGGAATGATCTTCTTATTGATATTGAAAATTTAATAGGTACATCATTTAATGATACTTTATCTGGTGATTCAAATGCAAACTCATTAGTTGGTGGTGCGGGAAATGATACAATTTCTACAGGTGGAATTTCAGGGATAGGAGAGGATTATATTGATGGTGGAAGTGGAAATGATGACTTATTAACTTTTACAGATAGTCCTAATGCTATTAGTTTAGATTTAGCAATTACAACTACACAAGATAGTGGTTTTGGTGAATTAACAGTAAAAAATATTGAAAATGTAGAAGGAAGTTCTTATAACGATTTAATTCAAGGTAATTCAAGCGCAAATACACTTTATGGATTTGAAGGAAATGATACCTTAAAAGGTAGAGAAGGCAATGATTTCCTTGATGGTGGAAATGGAATAGATGAGGTTAATTATGAAGATGCAGCAACTGGTGTAAATTTAACATTAGCTGAAACAGGATTCACTGCTACTGCTACAATTGGATCTGAGCAAGATACTATAAAAGATATTGAAAATATAAAAGGTTCAATCTTTGCTGATACATTAGGTGGTAATAGTCAAAATAATAGTATTGATTCGGGATTAGGTGATGATTTATTAATAGCAAGTGATGGTAATGATATTTTTGAAGGAAATGGGGGTAACGATACTATTGATTATAGTGCAAGATCTAATAGTATTAATATAGAATTAAAAGGTAATCAAGAAGCAAAATTAAAAGAAAATGGAGTTGATAAAGATTCTTTAATTAATATTGAAAATGTGGTTGGTTCAAGTGCTAATGATACAATTAAAGGTGATTCTCTTGATAATACTTTAAAAGGGCAAGAAGGAAATGACACTCTTTATGGTGGAGCTGGAAATGATTATATTGACGGTGGTACAAATACTACAGGAGTAGGTGCTACTGGAGATACACTAGATTATTCCTCTGCAACAACTACGGGTGTTACTGTTGATTTAAGCAACACTGCTCAACAATCTATTAGTGCTACAGAAGGGTTTGATACCCTTGTAAATATTGAAAATATTATTGGTTCAAATTTTGCTGATACATTAAGTGGTAATGCAGAAGATAATACCCTTGATGGTGGATTAGGTAATGATACACTAAAAGGTGGAGCAGGAGATGACTCTTTTATTGGTGGAGCTGGAATTGATACTGTTGATTATAGTGATGTAACACAAGATTTAAATGTAGATTTAAAATCTTTAGCACCAACCCAAGTAGCCCCTGGACAAGGAACAGATACTTTTGATTCAATTGAAGGAGTTATTGGTGGAAGTGGAGCTGATAATTTAGTTGGAACTATTGGTGCAAATAATATTGTAGGTGGAAGTGGTGATGATACTTTAGTTGGTTTTGGTGTAACTGATGGTTCAGGTGGGGAAGATACTATTGATGGGGGAACGGGAACAGATTTAATTAGCTTTGGTTTTACAACAGAAAGTATATCGTTGGATCTTTCAAATACTTCATCCCAACCTACTGGTACTCAAGGAAGTATGGTTGTTTCAAATGTTGAAAATATTTATGGTGGTTATGGAAATGATACCTTAAAAGGTAATGATGAAGATAATACTATAAAAGGTAGCTTTGGTTCAGATACTTTATTTGGTAGTGTTGGAAATGATACTTTAAATGGTGGTAAAAATTCAGAACATCATAGATTTACTATAACTTCAACAGGTGTTATATCTTTTGTAGTTGGAGGTGTTACTATTTCAGCAACTGGTGCTAATGCAAGTAAACAAATTAGTAATATTATTAATGAATTTAATGCTCAAAATGCTTCAAATATTTTAGACTTAGGAACAATAGGTTCTGATGGAACATATATATACTTAGAATCAGAATTGACTGTTGGTAATGGTACAACAGGAGGTGCTGCACCTCAAAACCTAACAGATGAAAATAGTTTTACATTTACTGATGTAGTAGATTATTCTTTTTTAGTTGGACAATCAGTAAATGTTGATTTATCGTCACAAACTGTAATCAAAAGTAATGGAAGTACTACAACTACCGATACTATTATAGATATTGAAGAAGTTATTGGTGGTAGTGGTGATGATATCTTAGTAGGTGATGATAATGATAATATCTTAAGAGGTGGAGATGGTAATGATACTATTACTGGTGGCTTAGGTAGTGACACTTTATTTGGAGATGCAGGAAATGATACTTTTATATCTTCAGTTGGTGATGGTATTGATACCATTTATGGTGGAGCAGATAGTGATACTGTAGATTATAGTGCCGAGTCTGATAATATTGCAGTTACTCTTAATGGCGGAAATCCAGTTAGAGTAAAAATTAATGGAACAGATAATGATTATATTCAAGAAGTAGAAAATATTACAACAGGTAGTGGAAATGATACCTTAATCGGTGATGATAATAATAATACTTTTATCTCAAATGATGGAGATGATACTTTACAAGGTGGATTAGGCGATGATTATTTAGATGGAGGGAATAATACAGCAGTAGGAGATAAAGCTGATTATTCTTATATTTCTAATAATGTTGGAGTTAACGTTGATTTATCAAATAATAGTGCAACAGATTTAAGTGGTGGAACAGAAGTTGGAAATGATACTTTAATAAATATTGAAAATATAGATGGTTCTAAAAATGACGATGTTATAAAAGGTAATAGCTCAAATAATACTTTAAAAGGAGATTTAGGAAATGATTCTCTAGTAGGAAATGATGGAGATGATTATCTTGACGGTGGAGCTGGAGATGATATCTTAAAAGGTGGAACTGGAAATGATTATTTATCTGGTGGAGAGGGAATTGATACTGCTGATTTCTCTGACGCTAATGGTTCTGTTAATATTGATTTAAGTGCTACTGGAGCAGTTCCAATTGGAGCAGGATTAGGAAGTGATTATTTTGATTCTATTGAGGGTGCTATTGGTGGGTCATTTAATGATACGATAAAAGGTACAAGTGGAGCGAACTCTTTATTAGGAAATGCAGGAGATGATACTCTTCAAGGAGGTGGAGCTTCTTCTGGATATGATTATATAAATGGTGGTTAAGGTGGTGAAACTAGTGGCGATTTTGTTAGTTATAGTTATATAAAAGATGAAACTCAAAATGTAACTATCAATCTTGGACTCACTTATGGTGCAACTGATAGTGGTCATGCTTTTGATGATGCTGATGGTGTAGTTGATACCTATCAAAATGCAGGAGCAGCAGGTAACCTTCAAATAGTGAATATTGAAAATATTGAAGGTGGTGCAGGTGATGATACATTAATTGGAAATGCAGATGGAAATCAAATAAAAGGTGGAGTTGGAAACGATTGGTTAAGAGGAAGTTCTGGAAATAATACATTAATAGGTGGAGAAGATATTGATTCAGATTCTTTAACAATTGATGAAAATAACAGTGATACATTAGCAGGTCTGGGAATTGATACTGTTGATTATTCAAAAATAACTTCAGATTTTGGAATTATTGCTAATATGAACTCTGGAACTGATACAGCTTCAATTCAAACTGGACAAGTAACTTATAATGGAATTTCAGTTGATACTCTGTATGGAATTGAAAATATAAGAGCTTCAAAAAATGATGATACGATTATTGGTGATAGTGATGATAATATTGTAAATACTTTTGAAGGAATGGAAGGTAAAGATGTTATTTCTGGTGGAGCTGGAAATGATATTATTTATGGTGAACAAATTGGAAATGCAGATTTAGGAGTTTCAGATTTAACAACATTAGCAGATACTTTAAGTGGTGGAGCTGGAGATGATACTATTTATGGACAAGCTGGAGATGATACTCTTATAGGAAATGAAGGAGTTGATACCTTAGATGGTGGAGCTGGAAGTGATACTGTTGATTATTCTTATTTAAATAGTGGAAGCAATAGTGTTACTGTAAATTTTACAACTAATACTGCAAATGATGGGAATGATGCAGATATTTTAAATAATATAGAAAATGCAAATGGAAGTATCAACAATGATACCTTTATTATGGCAAGTGGAACAACTTCAAATACTGTTGATGGAAAAGAGGGTACTGATACTATTGATTATTCAAATTACACTACAAACGCTATTACTGTTAATCTTGGAACAACTGCTTCTCAAGAAATTGTAACAGGTGATAGTGATACCATCAAAAATATTGAAAATATAATTGCTACGACTTTAGATGATACTATAACTGGGTCAAGTGCAAATAATAGCCTAGATGGAAATGAAGGAAGTGATAGATTTTTCTCAAGTGATGGAGATGATATTATAAATGGTGGAGTTGATGCTACCTCAAATGATACAGATATTGCAGATTATTCAAATGCCTCTCAAAGAATTATTGTTAGCTCAGGAAATAGTGTAGATAAAACTAATAGTTTTACTGATACTTTACAAAATATTGAACAGATACAAGGAACTGACTATAAGGATACAATGACAGGTGGGGCTGGAGTTGATATTTTTAAAGGTGGGGCTAATGATGATGTTCTAAATGGAGGGGCTAATGCTGATACCCTTTATGGTGAAGACGGAAATGATACTTTAAGTGGTGGTTTAGGAGATGATGAACTAAGAGGTGGAACAAATTTAAGTACTGGAGATACAGTTGATTATAGTAGTAGAACTGAAGCTGTAACTTTAACATTAAATGCAGGAAGTGCCACGGCAACTGTTGGAATTTCAGGAGAACAAGACAGCCTTTATGAGATTGAAAATATTACTGGTTCACAAATTGATGATAATATAACTGGTGATGATAATGTCAATGTTTTAGATGGTTTTAGTGGAGATGATACTTTAGATGGTGGAGCTGGAATAGATACTATTAAAGGTGGAACGGGTGATGATAAAATTGATGGTGGAGCAGATGCCGATTATATTTATGGTGAAGATGGAAATGATACTTTTGTAGGTACAAACTTTACAGGTGATGAAATAGATGGTGGAGCTGATACTACTGGAGATACAATTGATTATAGTTCTTTATCTGAAAGTATTGAAGTTGTTTTAAATGATACTAGTAAATCAAATGTAAAAGTTGGTTCACAACCAAGTGATCACACAATCGAAAATATTGAAAATATTATTGGAACAAATGATATTGATAAACTAACTGGAAATAGTTCAAATAATACTTTTGAAGGTAGAAATGGCGATGATATATTAAAAGGTGAAGCTGGAAGTGACACTTTATATGGTGGAAATGATCAAGATACTCTTGATGGTGGAGTGGATAATGATACTTTATATGGTGAAGCTGGAGATGATATTCTAAAAGGTGGAGCAGGTGATGATTATCTTGATGGTGGAGCTGGAATCGATACTGCTGATTTCTCTGATGCAAATGCGGGAATTACTGTTGATTTAACTACTCCTGCCCCAGTTGGTGCAGGATTAGGTACTGATACTTTTGTCTCTATTGAAGGTGCTATTGGTGGAATTTATGATGACGAACTTAAAGGTACAACTGGACAAAATACTCTTATTGGTGGAGCAGGAAATGATACTTTATATGGAATAGGATCAGATAGTGGAGCAGATTATTTAGATGGAGGAGAAGGTGATGAAGACTTTGTAAGTTTTGATTACACAGTCCCTGCCAGTGGAGGAGTAACCGTTGATTTATCAGATGAAAATGCACAAGATACTGATGGGGTTAATGGAGCCGATCTTATTATAAAAAATATAGAAAATGTTGAAGGTGGAGCTGGAAATGACTCAATTACTGGAAATATTTCAGATAATACCATTGAAACTTTAGCTGGAAATGATACTATTTTTGCAAGTGGTGGAGATGACTATATTGATGGTGGAGCGGATACTACTGGAGATACAGTTGATTATACTTCTTTAAATGGAATTACAGTTAATGTTCAAACTGACAACTCAATTAGCGTTACAAAATCAAATGGAACAGATACTTTAGTAAATATTGAAAATCTAGTAGCGTCTTCAGGTAATGATATTTTAAATGGAAATGATAGTGCAAACAGTTTAAAAGGTGGAGCTGGAAATGATACAATTTCTGGATTTGGAGGAGATGATTATCTTGATGGTGAAGCTGGAAATGATACTTTAATTGGTGGTTTAGGAGATGATACTTTAATCGGAGGAGCTGATAGTGATACAGTTGATTATAGTTCTAGAAATGATGCAGGAGTTGATTTAACTTTAGTTGGCGGCGCTGGAACTGCGTATATTGATACCAATGGTGCAACGAGTGGGAACTTCACAACTTTACAATTGCATGAAGTTGGTGAAGAAGAGGATACTTTAAGTGGAATTGAAAATGTTATAGGTACCCAATTAACTGATATTATTATTGGAGATGCAAATGCTAATACTATAAAAGGTGAAGCAGGAGATGATTCACTTGCTGGTGGAGCAAATGATGATACATTAGAAGGTGGAACTGGTAATGATACTATTCAAGGTGATGCAGGGTCTGATACTATGTTTGGTGGAGCTGGAAATGACATTTTTATTCAAACTGCAGCTTCAGGGGATACAACTGGAGATTTAATCTATGGTGGAAGTGAAGCTGATACGTCAAGAGGTAGTGATACTGTTGATTATAGTGCCATAACAAATGGAGTTATTGTTGATTTAAATGATACTGGATTAGCTAATGTTACTGTGGGAAGTAGTCCTAATGATCATCAATTATCAAATATTGAAAATATTATTGGAAGTAGTGGCGATGATACTATTGAAGGTGATAGTGCAGATAATATTCTTGATGGGTATAGTGGAAATAACGATACTGTATCATATTCAAATGCGACTTCTGATGTTACAATTAACTTAGGCTCATTAATTAATAGTGATATAGATTTCGATGGAAATGTAGAAAATATAGCTGCTCAACATGCAAGTAGTTCTACTGAAGGAGATGATACTCTTTTAAATTTTGATAATATTGTTGGATCTAATAATAATGATACCTTAATAGGAAATGATTTTGCAAACACAATAAATGGTGGATTGGGAGATGATTTACTTTTAGGTGGAGCTGGAAGTGATAAATTTTTAGGAGGAGATGGTAATAATACCGTTTCTTATGCCATTGAGGGTGCAGTAAATGCAAAATTATCAAGGGGAGCAATTATTGGATCAGGAGTTGTTGGAGCAGATACTGATACTTTTGAAAATATTCAAAATCTTATAGGTTCAGCAAATGATGATACATTAGAAGGAGATAGTTCAAATAATACTTTAGTAGGTGGAGCTGGAATTGATACTTTATCATATGCAAATGCAAATTCATCTGATACCTCTGGTGTTACAGTTACATTAAGTGATAGCGCAACACCATATACTATAAATACAATCAATGATGGAATAGATACTATTAGTGGATTTGAAAATATAATTGGATCAGATAAATATGACATTTTATCTGGAAATAGTTCAAATAATACAATTGATGCTGGACAAGGAAATGATACTCTAAGTGGTGGTGATGGAATTGATGAACTTAATGGTGGCACAGGAAATGATGTATTTAGTATAAAAGATAGTGATGTAGATGGAAATAATGATGTAATTAATGGGGATGGAAATACTGATACACTTGATTATCAAGCTATAAATGCTTCTTATCATGTAGAAGTTAATCTTTCAACTCCTAGTACAGAAGTTTACACTGGAACTACATTATTAGATAGTGATACAATCAATAGCATTGAAAATGTAATAGGAAGTTCAAATAATGATATTATAACTGGTGATGCAAATGCAAACCAACTTGAAGGTGGTGCTGGAAATGATATTATTGATGGAGGAGCAGGTTCAGATTCTTTAATTGGAGATAGTGGAGATGATATCTTTATTCAAAGAGATGGAGAAACTTCTGCAGATGTAATTGATGGAGGTACTAATACTCTTGGAATTGGTGATACCGTTGATTATAGCAATGTAAGTGCAGCGATTACTGTTGAATTAAAAGATGGTGGAATCTCTTCTGATGTTCAACTTTCAGGTGTAAATGATCATACAATTAGAAATATAGAAAATATAACTGGTTCGAGTTCAAGTGATGATTTTATTGGAAATAGTGGAATAAATACTCTGCTTGGTGGAGCTGGTGATGATACTATTGATGGTGGACTAGGAGAAGATTATTTAGATGGAGAAGGTTCAACTTCAGTTGGAAATACTTTATCATATCAAAGTTCTGCGTATGAAGTAAGAGTTGATTTAGGGAATAATAGTGCAATCACAGATTTAGATGGGGATGGTTTTACTTATGATGGAAGTGGAAACAATACCGATTTAGGCGATGAACAAGATGAAATATATAATTTTAAAACAGCGATTGGTTCAAATAATGATGATATTTTAATAGCAGGTAGTTCAGGAAATACATTATTAGGTAGTCTTGGGAATGATACACTTTACAGTGGAGCAGGAGATGACAAACTTGATGGTGGAGAAAATATTGATACCTTTATTTTAGGAACTAATGAAGCTAACAATGGAAGTGATACAGTAATTGGTGGTACAGGTAGAGATACCGCTGATTATAGTGGTATTACTGATACAAGTAGAAATATTAGTGTTGAACTTGAAGGTTCAGAAATTAAAACTGTAACAATCACTGGAGTTGCAAATGATACATTACAAGATGTTGAAAATGTAATTGGTGGAGCAGGAAATGACAACATTATTGGTGATGGACTTGTTAATACTCTTGATGGTGGAGCAGGAAATGATTTTCTTGATGGAGCAGATGGAAAAGATTTATTGTATGGTGGATTAGGTAATGATTCTATTTTAGGTGGGGATAAAGAAGATACTATTTATGGTGGAGCTGGAAATGATATCTTAAATGGTGAAAATGATGCAGATTCACTTTATGGTGAAGGTGGAGATGATACACTATCTGGAGGTGCAGGAATTGATTATCTTGATGGTGGTTCACACGACACTATAGGAGATAGTATTGACTTTTCATCAGAATCTGGAACACTTGATATAAATTTACGAAACGTAGATGGATTAACAGGATATGCTCAAGCATCTATTAATAATATTGGTGATGACTATTTAAAAAATATTGAAAATATTAGAGGAACAAATCAAAATGACTATATTGGTGGAAATGAAGAATCTAATACCTTAATTGGGCTTAATGGAAATGATGTCATTGTTGGTGATGCTTTAAACGACTATCTAACTGGTGGAGAAGGTAATGATACCTTTAAAGCAGGAATTGATACAAATGGAGACAAAGTATTAGAAGATGCTGATGATGGAGCGGATTTTATTGACGGTGGAAATGAAAGTGATCTTAGTAGAGGAAGTGATACTGTTGATTATAGTTCTATTTCTCAATCAATTAATGTAACTTTAGATGATTCAACTAATAGTACGGTTTATGTTGGTGGAGCTGGAACTGGATATGCAGATGACACGATAGTTAATATTGAAAATGTGATTGGTTCAAGTGCAAATGATACAATCAATGGTGATAGCGCGAATAACTCTTTAAGTGGAAGTGATGGAGATGATACACTTTATGGAGCTGCCGGAAATGATATATTAAATGGTGGAAATAATATTGATACTGCAGATTATAGAAGTGCTGCTGGTCCAATTATAGTTGATATGAGTGTAACAGCAGGTGAAGTTACAAATGATGGTGATGGTGGAGTTGATAATTTAATAGATATTGAAGTAGTTGTTGGTTCAAATAATAACGATTCAATGACTGGAAACTCTTCAAATAATACATTTGTAGGAGCTGAGGGGTATGATAAGTTTTATGGAACTGATGGAGATGATGTATATTACTCAGGAACATTAAATTCAAGTGGTACTCATATTTTAGATAGTGATTATAGTAAAGTTGATTATAGCAATGATAATATTGGAAAAATATATGTTGATTTAAGTAATACAACTTCTGATGGAACTAATAGTTATGCACAAGTTTTAAAACTCAATAGTGCAGCATCTGGTGATGTTGATTTTGCAAATGCAGATTCAACAGATAAATTATATTCAATAGTTAATATTACTGGTACTAATAGTAATGATACAATCATTGGTGATGCCCAAGGAAATTATTTAAAAGGTGAAGGTGGAAATGACACTTTAACAGGAGGAAATGGAGCAGATTTACTAGAGGGTGGAGCGGGACAAGACCTATTTATTTTAACTGGTGCACAAGATGGAATTGATCAAATCAATGGAAACGGAGATATTGATACGGTTGATTTTAGTGCTCTTGGTGTCGGGAATGAGATAAATATTACTTTAAATAGCACAGATACTCTTGCAAACTTGACTATTAATGGAACAGCAGATATTGATCAAATCCAAAATATTGAAAATATTATCGGTTCACAAGGTGCTGATACTATTAGTGGAAATAGTGATGCTAATACTCTTTATGGACAAGATGGAAATGACCAAATCAATGGAAATGCAGGTAATGACTCTTTATATGGTGAAAATGGAGATGATACTTTAAAAGGTGGATTTGGAGATGATTATATCAATGGTGGAGCAAATGGAACAAATGGAGATACAGTTGATTACTCAGATGCATTTTCAGGAGTTACTATTGATATGTCTGGGAGTTCTGTAAATGTAGGAGCAGGATTAGGTACAGATACCTTAGTTGATATTGAAAATGCTCTGGGTTCAGATTATGATGATACCTTTATCACTGATGAAAATAATGACAATAAATTTTATGGTGGAAATCATCAAACCGCAGGTGATACAGTTGATTATTCTTCAAGACTAACTGATAGTGATGATAGAATTGAAGCAAGTTTAGTTACTGGAAATGTTGATATTTATTTAGATGGTGCAAATAATGATGGTATTGCTACTCAAACTGCAACAGACACTTTATTTAACATAGAAAATATTACTGGTGGAGCTGGAAATGATACTATCAGTGGTGATTCTAATAAAAATACTCTTATTGGATTATCTGGAAATGATACTATAAGTGGAGGAGATGGTTTAGATTATCTTGATGGTGGAACTGGAAATAATGACAGAGTTGATTACTCTTATGATTCATCTGGAGTTACTGTTAATCTTCAAAATAATACTGCCGTAATTGATGTAAATGATAGTGATACAATAAGTGGTTTTGAAAATGTTACTGGGTCTACAGGAAATGATACAATTATTTTAAAATCAAATGGTGGTTTAGTAGAAAATATTGAAAATGAGATAGATGGAAATAGTGGAGCAGATGATACAGTTAGTTATGAAAATTATAGTGATAATTTAACTATTGATTTAAGCCAAGGAGCTAATCCAACTGGTGATAATGATATTCTAACAAGTATCGAAAATGTAGTTGCTGGAACAGGCAATGATACTTTAATTTCAGATATTACCATTAATAATGAGTTTGATGGTAATGATGGAAGTGATACTATTGATTACAGTGCAGAAGCAATATCAGTTGATGTTACATTAAATGGTTCAACTGCTTCAGATGTAATTTTAGGAAATGGAACAACTGATAGTGTTGTAAATATTGAAAACGTAACGGGTGGTAGTGCAAATGACACTCTTGTTGGAGATATAAACAATAACATACTATTAGGTAATGCTGGTCTTGATACTTTAACAGGTGGAGATGGTGCAGATTATCTTGATGGGGGAAGTGATAACGATAGATTATTTGGTAATGCAGGAATTGATACAATCTATGGAGATGCTGGAGATGATTATATTGAAGGTGGAAGTGATAAAGATATTATCTATGGAGATGATTTAGCTAATAGTGTTTCTGGAAATGATTATTTACTTGGACAAGGTGGAGATGATACTATTTATGGTGGACTTGGAGATGATACTTTAGATGGTGATGTTGGAGATGACATTTTAAGAGGTGGAGATGGTTCTGATACATTAATCGGTGGTCAAAATAATGATGACCTTGATGGTGAAGCAGGAGTTGATACTGTTGATTATAGCTATGCAAGCGGAAGTGTCACTGTTGATTTAGGAGATGATGGAACTACTTCACAAAATATTGGAGCTGCAGAAGGATTTGATAAGTTAGCAAATATAGAGAATGTTATAGGTTCAAATTATGATGATACTTTTTATGGTGCTAATGATGTTGCAAATATCTTTAATGGAGGAGTGAGTGAATCTGCTGAGGTAAATGGAGATACAGTTGACTATAGTAATAGATTAGATCAAAGCAATGATAGTATAGTTGTAGATTTATCAGTAAATGGAACTGTAAGTGTTAGTGATGGAGGAGTTGCTCAACCAAACGATACATTAGTAAATATAGAAAATATTATTGGAACAGCTGGTAATGATCAAATCGGTGGAGATAGTGCTAATAATACATTAAAAGGTATGGCAGGAGATGATACTCTAAGAGGTGATGCTGGAGATGATTATCTTGATGGAGGAGCTGCTAACGATACAGTTACTTATGCAGGAGAAACACTCAATGTCAGTGTTGATCTTGATACTGGAACTGCAACTGGTTCAGGAATAGGTAATGATACACTTGTAGATATTGAAAATGTTATTGGTGGTGAAGCTAATGATACTATCAAAATGAAAGAGGGTGCTTATACTAATATAATTAATGGTGGTAATGGCATTGATACTATCTCTTATGAATATTATACAACTAATGGAGTAGATGTAAACTTGAGTACAGTTGCAGCACAAACAATTGTAACAGGAGATATTGATACTATAACTTCTATTGAAAATATTATTGGATCAGATTTAGATGATACATTTATTGGCTCAAGTCAAGATAATACAGTAACAGGAAGTGATGGAAGTGATACTTTTATAGCTGGAACTGATTCCAATAATGATGGAACAATGGATGCTTGGAGTGATGATGGAGCTGATAGATATGATGGTGGAGCAGGAGTTAATGACTGGGCTGATTATTCAGTAATTACAGGAGATGGTGTAGGTGGAAATAATGGTATTGAACTAACCCTTGATACTTTAAATCCTTCAACTGTAACGGTTCAAGGTCAAGCTGGAGTTGATACACTACTTAATGTAGAACATATTTCTGCAACTAATGATTCTGATATTATTCAAGCAGATGAAGCTAATAATTCGATTTTAGGAAATGGTGGAGCTGATTATATTTTAGGTGGAGCAGGTAATGATGAATTGTATGGTGGAACAGGAAATGATACACTATTAGGTGAATCTGGAAATGATACACTATATGGAAATGAAGATGATGATACTCTAACTGGTGGAGTTGGAGATGATGTTATTTATGGTGGTGATGCAACAGATGATAGTGGAAATGATACAGTTGATTATACAAATGCATTAGAAAACCTCACAATTACTCTTGATACAAACCTTGCTGTTGATAATGAATTTGGAACTTATGATGCAGTTGGTCTTTCAGATGGAGCTAGTGGAGATCAAGGACAAGGTGATGATATTCTTTATGGAATTGAAAATGTCATTGGTTCAAATTATGCTGCTGATATTGTAAATGGAAGCCATGTAGCAAATATCATTACTACACAAGCCGGAGCTGATACAGTAACTGCATATAATGGAGCAGATGTTATTAACACTGGAATAGATGATGATTTAATAATTGCAAGTGATAATAATGATGGAGCAGATATTATTGATGGGGGAACTGGATTAGATACTTTAGATTATCAAATAGTAAGTAATTCAATTAGCCTTGATCTGGCCGGAGCAGATACAGATGCAACTGTAACTATTACAAGTGGAGATAATGATACAGTACGAAATGTAGAAAATATATTATCTGGTAGTGCTAATGATAATCTATCAGGTAATAGTGATTCAAATACCATTGTAGGAAATGCTGGAAATGATACTATTTCAGGTGAAGCTGGAATTGACAAATTATATGGAGATGCAATAGATGGAACAGGTTCTGGAAATGATACAGTTTCATACTCTTATGCAACATCAAGTGTAACTGTTGATTTAGGTAGTGAAACCGCATATGTTAATGTAACAGATAATGATATTATCAGCTCTTTTGAAAATGCTATTGGTGGAAGTGCAAATGATAGTATAACTGGAAGTAATGTAGCAAATATACTTCAAGGTGAAGATGGAGATGATACTTTTGTAGGAAACGGTGGAGATGATACTTTCTATGGTGGGAATGCATCTACAGATACAAGTACAAATGATATGATTGATTATACTTCTCAATCTAGAATAATAACTACTTTAGGTGAAGGTGCAACTGTTACAGTAGGAAGTAGTGGTGAGGTAGATACAGTATATGGAATTGAAAATGTTAAAGGTTCTAATACTGAAAATGACACAATTACTGGAAGTAATGCAGATAACTCATTGTATGGACAAGGTGGAAGTGATACATTAAATGGTGCTGCAGGAGCAGATTATTTAAATGGTGGAACTGGAGATGATTTATTTATAGTTAATGTTGATGGTCAAGAAAATGGGGATGAAATAATAGGTGGAGATAACTACGATACAGTAAACTATCAAGGTTTAAGCACCTCTGGACTTACTATTGATCTTGGAGCTTCAACAGTTGTAACAGTAAATCATGAAGGTTCCTCACATACAATTACCCAAATTGAACATCTAATTGGAACAGATCAAAAAGATATTTTCACCGGAGATGCTACATATAATAATCTTCAAGGTATGGGTGGAAATGACACTTTAGATGGAAAAGCTGGTGATGATATTCTTTATGGTGGAGATGGATTAGATCTTTTATATGGTGGAGATGGAAAAGATATTTTGTATGGAGAAGCTGATGCTGACTCTATTGAAGGAGAATCTGGAGATGATACAATTTATGGTGGACTTGGAAATGACGCTTTAAATGGTGGATTAGGAGCAGATACAATATTTGGTGAAGTAGGAGATGATACCATTTCGTTTGTGCAAGCAGATAATAGCACAGACTATGTTTATGGTGGAGATGATACTACTGATAGTGGAACAGACACAGTTGATTATTCTCAAGCAATTAAAGGAATGACTGTAACATTGGGTGATGGTGATGCTGAAGGAACAGCAGTGAGTGCTGATCAAGGAACAGATTATCTATACGGAATTGAAAACATTATTGGATCAAATCTTGAGGGTGATACCATTAATGGTAATAATGAAACTAATACATTAAGTGGACTGGGTGGAGATGATACTCTTTATGGTTTGCTTGGAGCAGATACTCTTTTAGGTGGTGCAGGATCAGATACTCTTTATGGTGGAGCTGATTCAGATTCTCTTGATGGTGGACTTGGGGATGATCATCTTTATGGTGAAGCTGGTGTTGATACTATGACTGGAAATTCTGGTAATGATATTTTTTACCTAAATAGAGATGATGGTCTTGATGTAATAGATGGTGGAGCTGATACTACTGGGGATACTTTAGATTATTCAGCTATTACAACAACTGTTGACCCTGCAAATGATGGGCTAATTGTGACTCTTGATGGAAGTAATCAAACAACAGTTGTTATAGATAGTACTAATCAAGATTTAATTTCAAATATTGAAAATGTAATAGGTACTGGAAATAATGATACCTTTACTGGAGATTCAGGAGTTAATACACTTATTGGTGGAGCTGGAATCGATGAGGTACGATATGATTACGATAATGCAGCTGGTGTAAGTGTAGATTTAGAAGCAGGAACTGCAACTGAAAATGGTGGAATAGTTGATACTTTAACAACAGTAGAAAATATTGTGGGGTCTTCATATGATGATAATTTTGTTACTGCAAGTGGAGTATCAAATATTATTAATGGTGGAGCTAATACAAATGAAATCAATGGTGATACTATTGATTATAGTTCAAAAAACAATGCAATAAACGTAACTTTAAATGGTGCAACACTTGCAACTGTAAATGTAACTGGTGATTCAAATGACCAAATCCAAAATATTGAAAATGTAACAGGAAGTACAACTCATGATACCATTACTGGTGATACTGCTTCAAATACTCTTTTAGGTATGGCTGGAAATGATACTCTTCTAGGTGCTGCTGGAGCAGATTATATTGATGGTGGAGATGGAAATGATAAAATAACTGGTGGAGCAGATGCTGATATTTTATTTGGTAGTGCAGGTAATGATATTTTTGATGGTACAGATTTTACAGGTGATGTTATTGATGGTGGAAATGAAGTAGATACCACAAGAGGAAGTGATACTATTGATTATAGTTCTCTTACTGTTACAACTTCAGGTGTAGAAGTAACATTAAATGATAGCACGGTTACAAATGTTACTGTTGATGGAACTATAAATGACCATACCATTGTAAATATAGAAAATATATATGGAACATCACTAAATGATATTTTAATTGGTGATGCTGATAGCAATAGTTTAATTGGTAATGCAGGAACAGATTATATTGATGGTTCAGCAGGTGATGATTATATTGATGGTGGAGCAAATGCAAGTGGAACTGAAACTTTAATAGGTGGACTTGGATTCGATACTTTAATAGGTGGATCTGGGGTTGACCATATTTTAGGTGGAGATGATTCGGATTTATTATATGGAGGCTCAGAAAATGACACTTTAGATGGTGAAGCAGGAGTTGATACCCTTGAAGGTGGACTTGGAGATGATACTTTAATTGGTGGAGCTGGTAATGACAACCTTGTAGGTGATGATGGAAGTGATACTGCTGATTATAGTAATGAAAGTTCATCTGTTCAGGCAAATATTGCAAATTCATTTGCTGTTGGTTCTTCAATAGGTACCGATACTTTTAGTAGTATAGAAAATATCACAGGTTCTGACTTAGGTGGAGATGCTGATAATATTACTGGTAATGATGCAACTAACACACTTAAAGGTTTAGCAGGAGATGATATTATCTCTGAAATGGCAGGGGATGATGTAGTTGAAGGTGGAGCTGGAAACGATTATATTATAGCTGGAGCTGGAAATGATATTATCGATGGTGATGATACTGATGGTGGAACGTTAAATGGAACGGCTGATACTTTAGATTATAACTCTATTGCAATAAATGATGATACCGGTGATAATAGAGATATAGATGGTGCTGGAATTGATTCAAGTGGAACAGATGCATATTTAGGTATTGAAATTGATTTATCAAATACAGGTGCGCAAAGAATTCATAATGAATATGGAACAGACACTATTACAAATATTGAAAATGTTATTGGTTCAGATAAGGGTGATTATATTTCTGGAAGTAATACTGATAATACACTTGAAGGACGAGCTGGAAATGATTATTTAGTTGGTTTAGATGGAGCTGATAAACTTATTGGTGGTAGTGGTACAGATACGGTTGATTTTAGTGCAGCAGGAAGTACAGTAATTGTTGATATGACAAAATCTCAAACAGATGGAAGTTCTGGAACTTACAGAGTTGAAAATGATGGTTATGGAAATGCAGAGTATTTAGATGGTGTTGAAAATATTATTGCTGGAGATGGTAATGATACAATATATGGGGATGCCTTATCAAATACTATTATAACAGGTGCAGGTAATGATACAATTAGAGGTGGAGCAGACGCAGATGTTATTGATGGTGGAGCTGATGTTGATACAGCCGATTTTTCTGATTTAGCTTATGGAGTTACGGTTGATTTAGATAGTGACAATAATGGCGCTAATGCTGCTGAAGGTACAGCTTTATCAAACGGTAAAACTGATACATTAAGACAAATTGAGAATGTAATAGGTACTGATAGAGTAGATAATATTACTGGTGATGATAAAGATAATACACTTTTTGGTGGAGCTGATAATGATAGTTTCAAAGGACTTGAAGGAGTAGATTATATTGATGGTGGAGCTGGAAGCTCAGATACCATTGATTATAGTGATGGTACTCAAGGTATAAAAGTTGATTTAACTTCTGTTCAAACCATAGGTAATAGCGCAACATATAGAGTTCAAGATGATGGTTTTGCAAATGCTGAATATATTGATGGCATTGAAAATATTATTGGAACAGCTTCAATTGATACTATTATTGGAGATGATAATAATAATTTACTTGATGGTGGAGCACAAGGAGATACTTTAATTGGTGGTGCAGGAAGTGATACTTTAATTGGTCAAACTGGAGCTGATACATTTTCTGGTGGTTCTGGAGATGATTATATTTATGGTAATGTTTTAAATGTTTCAAGTACAGATAGTGACCGAGATGTGGTTGATTATTCAGGATCATCAAACTCTATTCTTTTAAACTTATCTTCAACAGATAGTACAATTGAATTATCAAATGAAAGCACTACAACTTTAGGAACTCAAACAGCTGTTGGTGAAGGTACTGATAGATTATATGACATTCAAGATATTATAGGTTCTACTTTATCTGACACTTTAGTTGGTGATGAAAATGTAAACTCATTGTTAGGTAATGGTGGAAATGATTTACTTATCGGTGGATTAGGAGCCGATGTTCTTCAAGGTCAAGGTGATAATGACACTATTTTAGGTGGACTTGATGGAGATCTTATTTATGGTGGAAGTGTAAATGCTGGAACTCATACTGATAGTGGAAATGATACAGTAGATTATAGTTATTTAACAAATGTAAGCGCAATTAATGTAGATTTATCACTAGATGATGGTGATGCAACAACTAATAATGAACAAGAAGTAAAAGTAATAGGAACTCCAGGAAATTATGATAATCTTGAAGGTATAGAGAATATTATAGGGACTAAAAATAACGATATTATCAAAGGTAGTGATGATTTCTCTGAGACGAATATTTTAGATGGATATAAAGGGAATGATACTTTTATAGCTTCAAAAGGTGTAGATTCATTTATTGGTGGAGAGGGAACAGATACTTTAGACTTTAGTAATATTGATGTAAATAATGTTGGTGAAAATAGAGTTATTGTTGATTTAGGTTTAGGGCAAGCTAGTGATGATGGATATCAAAATACTGCTGTTGCAGTTGTGGATACTATCTTTGATATTGAAATTGTAATTGGTACAAATGGAGATGACCTCTTAAGAGGAAGTAGTGAAGCTAATACTTTAATCGGTGGTGAAGGTAATGACACAATTACAGGTGTTGCTGGTATAAATTTACTTCAAGGTGGTGATGGAGATGATTCTATTTTAGGTGGTTCTGATTCTGATACTATTGAAGGTGGACTTGGAAATGATACTTTAAAAGGTGGAGTTGGTGCGGACTTTATCTCTGGTGGAGCTGGAAATGATATTATAAATCAATCTGACGCCTTAGGAGATGACTCTATTGATGCAGGTGCAGGTGATGATAAAGTCTACTCAGGTGAAGGAAATAATATCCTAACAGGTGGAATAGGAACCGATACTTTAACTTATGAACAAGTGACATCAAGTGGAATAACTGTAAATTTAGGAAGTGGTGCAAGTTCTGATTTTGGAACGGTAACTATTGGAACTAATACTGATACTTTAAAAGATCATTTTGAAATTTTAATTGGTTCTGCTGATGTTGATGAAATTATAGGATTTAACGGTACGGCTGAATTAGGTATTGATTATAGTGATACTATTTATGGTAAAGGTGCAAATGACTCTATTTATGGAGGAATTGGTGATGATACTTTATATGGTGAAAGTGGAGATGATATTATTCGTGGACAAGCAGGAAATGATGTTATTGATGGTGGAGATGGAACAGATACAATAGATTTTACAGATGCAAATGTTGGAGTTGAAGTTTATTTAAATGGAAGTGACAAAGATAATGATCCAGTAGCTCACGAAGTTATGGAAGATGGTTTTGGAGGTCAAGATGATGTCGTTGCAGTGGAAAGAGTGATTGGGTCAAATTATAATGATACGATCAAAGGAACTGATGGTTGGAACAATATAAGCTCTGGAGCTGGAGATGATACGATCATAGCTACAAGTGGTGGAGATACTATCAATGGTGGAACGCACAACACAGGAACAGGTGGGGGAGATTGGCTAAGTTTTGAAGCATTAGGTTCATCTGTAACAGCTGCTATGCAAAATGGTAATATCTCTGGAGGTCTTGGAACAACTACAATTTCAAACATTGAAAATCTTTTAGGTACAACTTATGATGATAGTTTAACCGGAGATGATAATAACAACTCTCTTGATGGAAATAGTGGAAATGATATTATTGATGGTTCTGGTGGAGATGATATTTTACTTGGAAGTGCAGGAAATGATACTTTAATTGGTGGGGCTGGAGTTGATAGTTATGATGGTGGAGCAGATGAAGATACAATTAGCTTCTATGATGTAGGTGCTTCAGTAAATGTTGATTTATCAAGTTCAACTGTAAATGATGATGGTTATGGAAATACAGAATCAAGTGCAATTACTTCTATTGAAAATATTATTGGGACTTTAAATTATGGAGATATTTTAACAGGTGATTCTAATGATAATACTATTTATGGATATGGAGGAATTGATATTATAAATGGTGGAGCTGGATTTGATACTATTTATGGTGGAACCGGTAATGATACAATTAATACAGGAACAGATAGCAATGATACAAGTGAAGATCTTGTTTTTGCAGGAGAAGGTATTGATACTATTACAGGAAATTTTGATAAAGCAGTTTTATTTGGTGGAAGTACTATAAATAGTGTTGATGATGTAGAAGAAGATTGGATTGATTATTCAAGTTCTACAAGTGGAATTATTGTTGATTTAGATGGAAATATTACAGATGCTACATACACTTTAGATAGTGCAAATGATAGTTTAGATGGAGTTTATACACGTGTTACAAATATTGATACACCTACAGATTTTGACTTAATTACTCAAATTGAAAATATCATTGGAACTGCTCAGAATGATACTTTAGGTGGAAATGATTCAGAAGATAATTCTATATTAGCAGGAGAGGGTGATGACACAATTTTTCATTCTAATTCTGTTGGGAATAACTATTTAGATGGTCAAGGTGGAAGTGACTGGTTAAGTTTAGAATACTATACAGTTAATGTAGATTTAAATTCTAGTACAGATGGAATCTATAATATCGAAAATATTATAGATAAACAAACTGGTTCAAGTAGAACTATCTGGGGAACTAATACTGATAATACATTTATAATGTATGATGGAAATGACCATGTTTTAGGAAGAAATGGCGATGATATATATGACTTAGGTGCTGGAAATGATAGAGTTGCTGCAAATTATGGAAGTGATACTATAATTGGTGGAGAAGGAACAGATATTTTAGATTATAGACATAATATTGGTTCAACTCAAGGTTCTACTATTATTCTTCAAAATGCAAATATAGATACTAATAATGATAATATTGGAGATTTAAGTGTTACTTATACAACTACAGATTTAACTATAAGTGGTTTGGATACTTTAAGTGACGGAGATTATACTTTTTATCAAATAACTGATGGTACGGGACAAACTGATTATATTTATCAAGATGGTACAAATTCAGATTTTGAAACTTTTTATTTAACTTATAGAGCAGATACTATGGTTGCGGATGAAGGTTCAAATCTTATTCTAGCATATGAAGGTAATGATATAGTTCTAGGTATGGGTGGAGCTGATACTATTTATGGAAATAATGGCACTGACTTAATTTATGGTGGAGAAGGGAATGACAATTTGTATGGAGAATCAGATGATGATACTTTATATGGAGAAGCTGGTAATGACGTAATTAATGGTGGTTCTTCAAATGATTATATTGATGGTGGAGCTGATAATGATATTATTAGTGGTGGAACTGGCAATGATATTATTTATACAGGAACAGGTACTGATAATGTAAATGGTGATGGTGGTCTCGATACTATTTATGATGATGATGGAGATGATACAATAAATGGTGGAACAGAAGTTGATTTACTTAATTTTGTTGGTGGTACACAAGGTGTGAATATTAGACTTGATGGTACAATAAATGGTTCTACTGATTCATATGGAAATACTGAAACAATCACAAATATTGAAAATGTAAATGGTACTACTTTTGACGATATATTTAGAGGAAGTAGCTCTGAAAATACAATAATAGGAAATACTGGAGATGATACTATTTATATCTCTGAAGGGGATGATAAACTACAAGGTGATAGTGGAAGTGAAGATTTAATTGATTTCTCTGAAATAACAATTGATGGAACAGCTGATGATAATACAATTGATAATTATGTAGATTTAAACTCTCAAGATAATGCTGTATTTAGCGTTGGAGGAAATGCATATAATCAAGTATTAACTGGAATTGAAAATGTAAATGGTAGTTCAAAAGATGACCAAATAATAGGTACAGATACTGGAAATGTTGATAATACAATTAATGGATTAGCAGGAAATGACTCGATTGAAGGATTATCTGGAAATGATTATTTAAGTGGTGGTGATGGTGCTGATAGAATAGAAGGTGGGATAGGAGATGATACTTTATATGGCGGAAATGCTACAACTGATACAAGTTTAGAAGATTGGGTTGTATATGACAGTGCAATAAGCAGTATAAATATAAATATTGACTCAATTGTTCATGATTCAATTAATGCACAAACTGCAACAGGAGAAGGAAATGATACTTTAAATGGTTTTGAAAATGTATCTGGTTCAAATAGTCAAGATACTATTTATGGTTCGAGCTTAGACAATGAAATTAATGGAAATTCTGGTTCAGATCTTTTATATGGTTTAGATGGAGATGATACTATTGATGGTGGCGCTGATAATGACTATATTGATGGTGGATTAGGAAATGATATATTAAATGGTGGAACAGGAAACGATACTTTTATAACAAGTGCAGGGGATGATACTATTGATGGGGGAGATGATGCTCTTGGTGATACAGTTGATTATAGTACTGCAACAGGACCTTTAAATGTAACTTTGATTAATGGAGCTGCAACTGTTACTATCGATGGAACTGATACTTTAACAAATATTGAAAATCTTACAGGAACTAGTTCCTCTGATTCAATCACAGGTGATTCAAATAATAATACACTTATAGGAAATGCAGGAAATGACATCTTAACAGGTAATGATGGAGATGATAATCTTTTAGGTGGAACAGGAGATGATACTATTTATGGAGGAACAGGAACTAATAATATCAATGGTGGTGAAGGTAATGAAGCTACAGGAGATTGGATTAATTACACTGATGTAGTAGGCGATATTAATATTAATTTGGCTGATGGAACAGCAAGTGGTGTAGTTGGTGATACTGTTTCAAATATTGAACATATTCAAATGGGTGATGGAAATGATGTTGTAGAAGGTGATATTTATGACAACAGTTTATTAGGTGGATTGGGAAATGATACTTTAAGTGTTAGTAGTGCAACGGGCGCAGTAACATTTAACCTAATTAACAATGATGGTATAACTAATGGAGCAGGAGTAGGAACTGACAACTTTAAGAGTTTTGAAAACTTTACAGGTTCATCTTATGCAGATATTTTAAACACTACTGCAATTGATAATATTACATTTAATGGTGCTGGAAACAGTGATGCAATTGATTATACAGGATTGAGTACAGCAGTAACTGTAACTATTGATAATACAAATGATATCACAGTAAATGATGGTACAAATATCGATACTTTAAAAAATGTTGAAAAAATAATTTCTGGAAGTGGAGATGATACATTTAATTATACAGGTACTACAAATATCGATACTTTGGATGCTGGAGCAGGAACAGATACCTTATCTTTAAGTGGAACAGTTGATTTATCTGGTGTTACTTTACTAAACTTTGAAAATATCTCTGTATCAGATGGAGAAAGTGCAACTATTAATGCTACTGAACTTGATGATAAAACAATGACTATAAATACAAATAGTACAGGTGTTTTAAATATTGTTGCAAGTACAACATCTTCAGACCATGATTTTGCAGGTATCACAAATGGTGGAACGGGAACAATTAATTTAATTGTAAATAACAGCGTTGATTTAACAGCTCATAATATAAATGGAACAAACAATATTATTGATGAAATCAAAGTTTCAAATGGAACTGTAACTTTAAGTGAAACGCAAGTAACAGCAGGAACAGTTGTAGTTAGTGGAGCAGGAAGTGCAGTTGTTGAAATAAGTTCTGATAGCTCAACAAATTTTACTTCTATTTTAGCTTTAGATACAGCTTCAAATGAGACAATAGAGTTTACAGGAGATTCTACATTTAGTGGAGATTTTGCTAATTCTAATATTGTAGTTGATTCAGGTATTACTTTAACTACAACATTTAGTACTCTAAATGGTAAAACTTCAGTTTTAAGTGGAGCAGGAAATATAACTTTAAATGATGCTAATGTAAATGCAAATGATGTGGATGATGTGGCAAGTGCTATTAGTGGTACTTTAACAGCAACTATTACAGATGGAACAGTTACAACAACACTTAATGCAATAACAAATGTAGATGTAAATGATAATATTACATTTACATCTTCAGATACAACTGGTGTAGATGCAAGTGATCTAGTTGCCTTAAATACAAAAATTGATGTATCTGATTATTCTAGTATTATTGGACTTGTAGAAGATGCAGCTACAACTAATATCGATACTGTTGTTAGCTCTGGACTTTCTCTTTTAGATGGAAATGAAACAGTTGATATAACAGGTGGTACAATAAGTGCAGTACAATTAGATACTATAGTAAATTCAACAAGTGGAATAGTAACTGCAACGATTAGTGATGGAGCAGTAACTACAACCTTAAATATAATTACACATGTTGATACAAATGATATAATAACATTTACAACAACAGATACAAGTGTCGATGCAAGTGACCTTTTAGCACTTAATGCAAAAGTTGATTTTTTTACAACAAGTTCTATTACTGCTCTTACAGAAAATTCTGCAAATGTTTCTGATGTTCATACTGTATTAACAACTCCAGGATTACTTGATGGAAATGAAGCTGTAACAATCACCGGAGCTATATCTGTAGCAAATGCCAATATACTTGATGGTGATACAAGTGGAATAGTTACAACATCTATTAGCGAAACTGATGCTTCAACTTTATTAACATTAACTGATGTAAATGCAAATAATATTTATACTGCAACACTAGCAGATGCAAGTGTAGATGCAACACAGTTTAATACAATCAATGCAATTATTGATAATTTAAGTGATGGTGGTATTACAACTATAACTGCAAATGCAGTTGATTTTGCACAAGTTAATACAGCCCTTACAAGTGGCGTGTTAGGTGGAAATGAAACAGTTACAATTACAAATGAAATTAGTGCAACAAATATAAATACAGTTTTAGGAAATACAAGTGGAGCAGTAACTGCAACAGTAACAGCTGATACTGCAATAAATTTAAATACAAATTTAACTAACAAAAATGCAAATGATGTATTAACACTTACTGTAAATGATAGTGGTAGTCAAACAGATGCAGTTGATTTAATTGCCTTAAATGCTTCTACGAATCAAGTTATAGATGTAAGTAACATTTTATCAGGAATTCATGGGAATACTTCAGAATTAGTAGATATTTATAGTACAAATATATCTCAATACTTAGGACTTGGAAATGAAGCAGTGAATGTTGATGACATTGCAAGTTCAAATGATATAGATACTATTATTGATGCAACAAGTGGAATTGTAACCGCAACAGTAAGTTCAGACACAGCAGCAAATTTAAATTCTAATATTAATGATGCCGGTGCGCAAGTAAATGCTTTAAGCTTGACAATTACAGGCTCAGCAGCTGCTAGTGATTTAAATGCACTTGATGGAAAAACTTCTGAAATTATAGATGCTTCAAATATTAGTGTATTAACAGGAAATGCTATAGATATTCAAACTGTATTAGCATCAAGTGACATAACTTTAGTAAATGATGGAAGTTTAGCAGTTGAAATAAGTGGAACAGCAAGTGTAACACAGATTAATAATATAAATGCAGATAGTGCTGTAGGAGTTGTAACAGCAACAGTTGATACCGGAGATGCTTCAACTTTAACTACACTTACAACAACAAACTCTGATGCAATAACTATAAATATGTCTGCAGTTTCAACATCTGCAAGTGATTTAAATACTATTGATACTAAAACTGGCACGGCAATAAATGCTACAGCAATTACTGTATTAACTGGAACGATTAGTGTAATTACTAGTGCACTTGCTTCAAGTGGAATAACAACAGTTACAGACAATAGTTTAACTGCCCAATTATCTGATGGTAGTTCAACTTTAGCAAATATAGTTTCACTAGCAAATGATAATACAATTGGTAGTATCGATATGTCAAATGTTACAAATATAACAAGTAGTTCAATTTCACAAGCTTTAGATATTGTAAATAATTCAAGTGCAATATACACTACAGCTTCAAACTATTCTATTGAAATATTAGATGCAAGTGTAAGTGCAGCTGATATAAAAACAATAAATAGCGATAATGGAACTGGAAATATAGATATATCAAATGTAACAACTATATCAAGTAGTAGTATTTCTGATGTATTAGAGCTAGTAAATGATACAGGTTCAAACTTTACGACAGTAGCTGATTACAATGTAACATTGAATGATGCAACTCTAAGTTCATCACAGTTAAATGCTATAAATGGTGATAATGGAACAGGAACAATAACTTTAAGCAATGCAACTACAATTAATGTAGATAGTGGTGATACCCTAGATTTAACTGCCTTTAATGTTTCAAATTCTTTAACAATTAATGATTCAACTGGAAATGAAATTATAACTGGTACTTCATCTTCTGATACATTTAATATTAGTTCAGGAAATGATAATATAAATCTTGGTGGAGGAGATGATACTCTTAATATTGATTTTGCTAATTTTGATACGAATGATACCTTTGATTTTGGTAGTGGAACTAATGATACCTTAGCTTTTAATGACGCAGTAAGTGGTGATTTAGATTTTACAAATGTAATAGCCCTAGAAAACCTTGAACTTTCAAGTGTATCAGATTCTATTACTTTAAGTGGAGATGAACCTTCTACTATAAATGGTTTAGGAGGCGATGATAATTTTACTTTAGATTTTACTAATATTGATTCGTATTCAATTGATGGTGGTACTGCTACTGAAACTATTGGTGATGAAGCTAATCTTACAGGTAATACAGGTACAAGTATAAGTTCTGATCAAAATTTTGGTCATAGTGCTTCCTTTAGTAATATTGAAACACTTGATATCTCAGGATTAACGTTAAATACTGATAACTCAACAATAGAATTTGAATTGAGTGATAGTTTAATTCAATCATGGACAGATGGTGGGAATAATCTTACTCTAAAATTAAATAGTTCTCAAGCAGACTTAATTAAATTTACTGATGTTGGTGGAGATAATGTTCTTGGTGGTGGAGATGATACAGTGTATGATGGAAATACTAACTCTGCATCTGAAGGTCAAACTTATGATCTAGGTAATACTACATTAACAATAGATTTTATTGACGTACCATAATAATAAAGGAATAATTAAATGTCAAATAATATTAATTTAGAAAATATATTAAGAAATGCAGTTATTGCATACAAAAAAAATGATTTAATAAGAGCAAAATCTTTATACTTGACAGTATTAGAAAATGAACCTGATAACATTGAAGCTATAGGAAATCTTGGTGTAATAACAAAAGCAATAGGTAACTATAAAGAAGCAATAAATTATTATATAAAAGCAATTAAATTAAATCCAGAAAATGCTTTAACATATAATAACCTTGGTAATGCATTTAAAGCAATTAAAGATTATAAAAGAGCAGTAATTGCATTTATTGATTGCATAAAAAGAGATCCCAAAAATTTTAGTGCTTATAATAATTTAGGAATAGTATATGAATCAATGGGTGATAATAATAAAGCTATAAAAGCATATAAAGAAGCAGTTAGAATTAATCCAAATTTTTCAAAAGCGGTAAATAATATTGGAGTGATTTTATACAAACAAAAAAAATATGAAGAATCAATAGGAATATTTAAAATTGCACTGAAAATTGACCCAAAATATTATGAGTTGTATAGTAATATTGGAGCATGTTATAATAAACAAAAAAAATATGCAGAAGCAATTGAAGCTTTAAATATTGCAATAGAAAAACAGCCTGAAAATGGAGGTGCCTACACTAATCTAGGTAATGTTTACAATAAACTATATGATTATAAAAAAGCAGCTAAGTTACATGAAAAATCAATAGAATTAGAACCAAATGGCTCAAATGCATATTCAAATGTTGGTACCTCTTATAAATATTTAGGACAGGTAAAAAAATCTATAGATTCTTATAAAAAAGCCATAGAACTTGACCCAAATTTTGTAAATGCGCATTTTGATCTATCAACTATGTATTTATCAAAAGGTGATTATAAAAATGGTTGGAATGAGTATGAGTGGAGATTTAAAAAAGAGGAAATGATTCCTCATATTATCAAAAACAAAGATATTTTTTCTAAACCAATGTTTAGTGGAAATGAAGATTTAACAAATAAAACAATACTTCTTCATTCTGAGCAAGGATTTGGTGATTCTATTCAGTTTATTAGATTTTTACCAGAATTTAAAAAGAAATTTCCATGTAAAATAGCTGTAAAATGTAGAGATGAATTAAAAGAATTATTTAAATGTATTGATGAAATTGATGTGTTAACCCATAGAAATGAAGCAACACCTTCTTTTGATTACCACTTACCAATTATGAGTATGCCAAAGCTTTTAGATATGAAATCAAATAAAGATTTACCAAAACAATATCCTTATCTTTTTGCAACAAAAGATAGAGAGTTTGAAATGGAGAGTAAAAAAGGTCACTTAAATATTGGTATTTGTTGGAGTGCTTCGGTTACAGGTGAGAGTTATGATGGAAAAGTGTTTGATTTAAAATACTTTGAGCCACTTATAAATAGCGATAAAATAACTGTTTATACTCTTCAAGTAGGACCTGAAAATGAAGATATTAAAAAACTTGGATTTGAAGATAAAATAGTTGATTTGACAGATAAATTAACAGATTTTTCTAAAACTGCAAGTTTGATGAAAGAGCTTGACTTAGTCATCTCTTCAGATACCTCAGTTGCACATTTAGCTGGTGCTCTTGATGTACCTGTCTGGATTCCCTTACAAAAAATTCCAGACTGGAGATGGGGAAATAAAGGTGAAAACTCGCCGTGGTATCCAAGTGCAAAACTGTTTAGACAAAAAACAGCAAGAGTCTGGGAAAGCGTATTTCAGTCTATTTATGATAAAATTTTTAGTAATTTTAAAATCAAAATAAAATGAAAATAGGTAAATAGTGGAAGAATTAATTAATAATGAAGAAAATATTGAATTAAAAGAACAAAAACAAAGAGAAGACTTTCCATTATTATTTGCACTAAAATATATTTTAGACTTTTATTTTGGGGATATTTCACTTGAAACAATATCTAATCTTTCAGCTACTTCCCCAGAAGGATTTACAAGTGAAATAGCTATAGATGTAGCAAATGAAGTTGGACTTACTGCAATAGAAAAGAAGATTGATGCTTCAGATATTCCTTCTCATTTTTTCCCTTGTATTGTTTTAGATAAAAATGACAATCCTTTTATTTATATAAAAAAAGATAGAGATGTCTATTTATTTAATCCAAAAACTAAAGAACAAATAAAAGAAAATCCAAGTTTCCTAAAACATTTCAAAAAAGCAATTCTAATTTTTAGAGATGCAAAAAAAGAGAAAATGTTAGATGCTAATAGATCCAAATCTTGGTTTTGGGATCCTGTTAAGACTTTTTGGCGTTCATATATAGAAATAGGATTTCTTACATTTTTTATCAATATTTTTGCTTTGGCTGTTCCTCTTTTTACTATGAGTGTTTATGATAGAGTTGTTCCTAATAATGCTACTGAAACACTATTTGTATTAGCTTCTGGAGTAGTTATAATACTTCTTTTTGATATTTATTTTAAAAGTGTTAGAAATCATATTATTGAAAAAGTTGGTAAAAAGCTGGGCGTTTATTTAGAAGAAGAGCTTATGAAACGAATGCTTAATATAAAATCAGAATATGATATTATGTTAGTTGGTTCAAAAGCAAATCTTTTTAGAGAATTGAGTCAAATAAAAGATTTTTTTGCAACAAAATCAATACTTCAAGTAATTGATTTACCATTTTTCTTTATTGCAATTTTAGTAATATTTATAATTTCACCGGCTGTTGCAGCAGTACCTTTTATAGTAGCTATTTTAATTATTATTTTTAATGTTATCATGCAAATACCAATCTCAAATTTAAGTAAAAAAAATGTTGAAAATGTACAATCAAAAAATAGCTATTTAGTTGAAACTATACAAGGAAGTGAAATAATTAAACTTTCAAATGCAAGTGCAACTAAACTATTCAATTGGCGTAATTTAGTGGCAGTTACAGATAATATAGGACATAGAATCCAGTCTTTAAATGTATTTTCAATGAACTTATCTCAAACTGTAGTACAATTTGTAACTATGGCAGTTATTGTTGTAGGTGTATTTGAAATTGCAAATAAAAATCTTACTGTTGGGGGGCTTATTGCAGTTACAATTCTTTCAAGCCGTGCTATGGTTCCAGTTATTCAAACTTCGATGATGGTAATAAGATTTAAAGAAATAAAAGAATCTCTTAATAATATTAATGAATTTTGGCATTTGCCTCTTGAAAATGAAAAAAATGTGGAAATTGGAATAGGTAAATTAAAAGGTGATATTGAATTTTCTGATGTAAGTTTCTTTTATAAAAATAGTAAATATGCTTCCCTCGATAGCTGTTCTCTAAAAATTAATTCAGGTGAGAAAGTAGGTATTATTGGTCAAACAGGAGCAGGGAAAACCACTTTTTTAAGGCTTCTTACTGGTCTTGATACTTCTTCTAGTGGTAGTATATATCTTGATGGACATGAAATATCAACCTTACATCCAGTAGAAGTACGTCAAAATGTTGGAGTTATGCCTCAAGAACCATTTTTATTTTCAGGTTCTTTAAAAGAAAATATAGAAATAGCCAATCCTATTAGTAAAGAGCGTTTAATGGATTTAATCAAGTTAACAGGACTTGATGAATTAGTTAAAAAATCTGGACAAGGTGATGGTTTACAAGTGGGGGAGAGAGGAAGTAATCTATCTGTTGGACAAAGGCATTTGGTTGCCTTAGCCAGAGCAATTTTAAATGATCCTCCTATTATGGTTCTTGATGAACCTACAACAGGGTTGGATGTAGGTTTAGAAAAAACTTTAATTACCCATGTGAAAAAATTATTAGAAGACAAAACACTTATTGTTATTACACATAGATTTGCTGCTTTAGAGCTAGTAGATAGGGTTATAGTTTTAAATAATGGAAAAATAGTTGCTGATGGTCCAAAGGACAAAGTATTAGCTGCATTACAACAAAAAAGGTAAATAAGATATGAGTAACAGGTTATTTGAAGAAACAAGATGGAATTATTATGTTTCAGTTGTTCCTATTATGTTATTTTTTATTGCCTTTATAACGTGGGCTTTTTTAAGTGAAGTGGATGAAGTAGTTCGTGGTGTAGGGAAAGTTGTGCCTTCTGGACAAACAAAAATATTACAAAATTTCGAAGGTGGTATTATTTCTAATATTAGAGTTAAAGAAGGAGATACTGTTGGAAAAGGTCAAGTGATTTATACTCTTACAAATGAATTTTTTAAAGCTGATTTAAAATCAAAAGAGATAGATTTATTAGCTTTTAAAGCTAGTGCATTTAGATTACAAGCATCAATTGCTGAAGAAGAAACAATAACTTTTCCAAAAGAATTCACAGATAAAATTCCAGATATTATAGAAAATGAAAAACGTATATTTAATGAAGATTTGAAAAATAGAGAGACAAAAATTAAAATTGCTGAAGATCAATTAAAACAAAAAAAATATAAATTGAGAGAAGCACAAACAAAATTTGAAAATTTAAGTTTAGAATTAAATCTTGCACAAGCAAATATGAAAATTCTTGAATCTTTATATAAAAAGAAAGTTGTTTCAAAAAAAGAATACATAGGTGAACTATCAAAGAAACAAAGTATTGTCACAAAATTATCAGAGACAAGAAATAATATACCAATTATAAAAGAAGAGATACAAGAAGCAAGAGGAAAAATTAAAACTGTAAAATCAGAAATTAGGTCTAAACATTTACAAAAATATTCAGTTATAAAAGCAGAAATAAATAAAGCAATAGAAAAAAATAAAGCAAACAAAGATAGAGAGCTTAGAAAAGATGTTATTTCTCCTGTAAATGGTATTATAAATAAATTGTATTTTTATACTATTGGAGGTATTGTAAAAGCTGGCGATAAAATGGCTGAAATCACGCCTATTGAGGATTCTTTAACAATTGAAGCAAGGGTTAATACTTCTGATAGAGCGCTAATTTGGTCAGGTCAAGATGTTTCAGTTGAAATTACTGCCTACGATTTTTCAAAATATGGATTATTAAATGGAAAATTGATTTCAATTTCACCTGATTCTTTTGAGGATAGAAATGGAAATGTATTTTATTTAGTTAAAGTAAAAGCTGATGCAAACCAGTTTGCTCCTGATTTACCAATCCTTCCAGGAATGGTTGCTAATGTAAATATTTTGACTGGTAAAAAAACTATTCTACAATATATTATTAAACCTCTTAAAAATATAGGCAAAAATGCTCTAATTGAACAATAAATTGATTATTTTTTAATAATTTTTGATAAACTATCAAATTATTTAATTAATTAAAAGTGAATTTTAGATAGTATAATTTATTCTTAAGTTACAATCCAGAGGTTTAGTATGTTTAGTTTTTTTAAGTTTCTTCAAAATTTATTAAAAGATTTGAAAAAAAAGAAAGGCTTGTGGTTTACAACACTTGCAGTACTTTCTATAACAGGTATTTTTTTATGTCTATATATTCTTACTCATTTGACTGAAAATGTTTCAAAAGATGTATATAATAATATTTCTACAAATTATATGAAAAACTTTAAAAATAGGGTTTTCAAGAAAGAACAAACTTTAAAAAAAGTTTTATTACCAGTTGAATCTGATACTACGTTAATCGATGATATTGAAAAAAGTAATTTAATTAAAATTGGTGAAAAAATATCAAGTTATAATGAAAAGTTTAAAAAAGTAGGTTTTGAAACATTACAAATTAGCTTTTATCCAATACTTAATCAAGTAAACCAATACCGAAATAGTGTAAATTCAGTAATTTCTTCAAAAAGTAAGATCTTTGGAGTAGAAGTATTACAAGATGGTATATTTTATGTTTATTTAAATCCAATAATCAAAGATGATAAATTAATTGGTATTTTTGAGTTAAGAGAAGAATTACACGAATTTAAAGCTGAATATGCAAGAGATGACATGATTTTTTTATTTTTATTAGAAGAAAGAATGTTAAATCAATTATCTATAAAAGCAAGAAATGGAAAATACAGAGAAGTTATTGATACTGTACATGTAGAAGAGTTAAAGTATGATGGTCAATTTTTTGCGAAAATTATCGAATCCGAAAAAGAAGGTTATAAAAATATGCTAGAAGTAGGTTATTCTGTTGATGATACTTATTTTAGAGCTGCACAAAAAATTTCTGATATAAATGGTAATATTATTGGTGTAATTGTTCTTGGAGAAGCGGTAGAAGGTAGTGGAGCGTTTGTAAATATTGTTGACAACATGACAAAAACTGTGACAACTGTTGCACTTGGTTTAGTAATTTCAATATTACTATTCATGTTTTAGAGGAAAACAGATGCGTCGGATAAAAATACTAAAAATATATTTTATATTTATTCTTTTTTTAGTTTTTCTAATTTTTTCTAATATAGATTTAATTACATCATTTTTTATGGCAACATTAACATTTAATATTGCTATTTTAACGATGTTTGCTATTGGTTTATTAATCCTTTATCAATCAGCAATTAAACTTACTATGCTTTCTGGTACATTTGGAATATTAGCTTATAAAAAAGGGCAAGCTTTAGAGTTTTATTTACAAGGAATCACTGGTATTTTCCCTGCAACTATTGCTCATATGTTTAATAAAAGAGCAAAAAAAGGCGTTTTATATTTTACACAAAATGAAGCAAAAGATGTAACAGCTTGGTTAAGTGAACAATTTTTTAATCAAAAAGGTTATACAAGTTTCTTTGTTGGAACATCATTAATGCTTGGGCTTTTTGGTACATTTACTGGATTACTTGTTGCTATTGATGAGATGGGTGCAATTATTTTATCATTTGGTGGAGATGATATTGATATTGGAGAAGTAATGACAAGCTTTTCTGGTCCACTTGGTGGTATGTCAATTGGATTTGCTTCTTCACTGTTTGGTGTTGCATCTGCTGTTATTTTAAATGTAATGCAATACATATTAACTAGAAATCAAGCTGCATTTATGAATGACATTGAAGATTGGATGAAAGGGAAAATTATTGATTCTCAAACATCAGATGTTTTTGATGAAGTGCATGATTCTCAAATTGGTATTACTCAATCTAGTTCTTCATCCTCAGCTGGAACAAATATGCAAGGTGGGTTTTTAGATGTTTTTGTTGATACTATGGGAGATTTTACAGACAAGTTAGAAAAATCAAATAAATCATCTGAAGATATTTATAATCTAATTACTGAAAACTTAACAAATACAAATAGAAGTACAGAAAAAGAGTCAGTTTTACTTGAAAGTGTTGTAAATAATCTAAGAGAACTTAATGTCAATCAATTTTCAAATGCTTCTATGATGGAAGAATCCCTACAAGAAATTTCAAATGTTATTTTAGCAGAGCATAGAACAGTTAAAAAAAGTCTTCTTCTTCAAGAAGAGAATAATAAATTATTAATAGAGTTAGTCAGTTCTTTAAACAATAGAATTGATAAGTTAGAAAAAAAGTAGAGTAGGTCTTTTAGTATATGGCAAATAGATGTGAAGAAGAATTTAACCCTTGGCCATCATTCGTTGATATCTTTTCATCGGTTATTCTTGTAATGCTTTTATTTTTATTGGTTGTTCTTGTAAATTTGGGTTATTATGCACAATTTAAATATAAAGTTTCATATACTGGTTCTATTGCTACAGATGATTTAATATTAAATGATAATCCAAAAGAAGTCCAAATAAAAGAGGAAGTAACAAAAAAAACTGAGTCTGTTACTGAAGCTCCAACTGAAAAACAACCTAGCCCTCCTGTTACTATGCAGAAAATGCAACAAGAAATAATTAGGTTAAAAAAGATAATAGAAGAAAAAACTGTAAAAGCTAAAGAGAAAAAAGAATCACAAATAGAATCAGGTGGTATTGATATTGCTGATAGAAAAGATGATGATAAAAAATCAAAACAAACAACAATTATGGCAGATGATTATTTTATTGTTACATTTAAAGGTAATGAGATATTTATAGATAATGAAATTACTAAAAAATTAAAAGATTTTATAAAAAATACAAAATCAAAATATAAAAAACATAAAATAATGATAACTGCAGCTGATGTTCAAGGACAGGCTAGTGCTACAATTGCAAAACAGATTTCACTTGCAAGATCTATTGGTGTTCGAAATTTAATAAGAAAAATAGGATATGACAAAAAAGATGTACGAGTAGATTTACTTGCAAGTACAAAAATAAAAGAAAAAATAAATGAAAAAAACGGATACTTAATTATTAGGGTGAAAAAATAGTGGGATATAATTTATTGAAATATTTATTAGCTTTATTGTTTATATTTACATCATTAAATGCACTTGATGATAAAGATAAAAATTTAAATTTAATTGCACCTACAAATTTAAATAGAATAGAAGGTAATAAAGGACCTTTAGAAAATATAAAAAAAGAAGAACGAGTTAGTGATTTCTCATCTTCTAAATCTCCTAAAATATCTTCACTTAATAAACCTATTGATGTTTCAAAATATAAAAAAGTTAAATTAGTTGATGCTGTTTTAGAAACATTAGCTCATAGTGATTTATTGAAGTCATCAAGAGAAAAAGTAATTCAATATGACTTAAAACTTAAAAATGCAATTGCAGATTTTTATCCTACAATTGATGCTGAATATAATTATGGGAGAACAAGAACTGAACCTGGTTCATTAGAGGGTGAAAGGTTCAAGTTTTTCAAAGATAAAAATTATAAATTAGTATTAAGACAAAATTTATATTCTGGCGGAGCTTCTTTAAATAACGTAAAAAGTGTTAGAAAAAAATTAGAAGTAGCGGAAAATCAATATAAAATTACTCTTGATAAAGAAGTGAAAAAAGCTATTAAAGCCTACTTTGGAGTTGTTTTCTCAAATCGTTCAGTAATGGTAAATGAACGAAATATGAAAAAATTAAAAAAGATTTTGGAAATAGTAACTATAAAATATGATAATGGTGCGGCATCAATTGGGGATTTAACTTCAATAAAAGCAAATGTTGCAAATGCAATGACAAAACTTGTAAAAGTAAATTCAAAATTTGTTGAGTCATTAAGATATTATGAATATATAGTTGGAACTAATTTTGAAAAAACATTACCATATGAAAAGAATTTTGATGTAAGTATTACTGACTTTGATGAATTATACAAAAGAGCTTTAGAAAATAATAGAGGATTAATAAATTATTATAAAAGTATTGAGGATGAAAAGTTTTCTCAAAGAAAAGCTAGAGCATCATTTAAACCAAAAATTGATTTTGAGTTATCTTATAAAAAAACTATGGATGCAGAAGATTTAGAAGTTGAAGAGAAAGATATAAATGGAAAAATAAAACTTTCATATAATATATTTAATGGTGGAAAAGATAAAAATAAAGTATTAGAAGTAAATAGTAAAATTAGGGATTTAAATTACAGATTAGAAGAAGAAAAGAAAAAACTAAAATGGAATTTATCAAAAGTTCATACTTCTGTAACTTCTGTATTAGAAGCTTTAAAAAGTACAATCACAGAAGTAAAAGCTTCAAGAAAAATGGTAGGTGCTTATTGGGATGCATTTAAGCTTGGAGAACAGGATTTATCTTCATTACTTCAAGGTCAAAGACAATTAAATACGGCAGAAACTGAACTTGTGAAATATGAAGAAAGTCATATTACAGATTTCTTTAATATTCTTGAACTAACAGGTGACTTATCATCATTTTTTGATGTAGATCCTGAAAACCCAAAGTTTATTGATTTTACAAAAAGTGATTATAAAAAATCTATAATTGCAAAAGATGGGGACAATCTAGATATTGATTTAAAATCTGAGCAGAAAAAAGAATTAGAAGATTTTAATAAAAAAGATTTAGTAAAAAAAGAAGAAATAAAAAATATCCCTTTACCTAAAACATCAATGAATGAAAATATTAATAAATATTTAGAAGAATTCCTTAAATTTGATGATGAAAGTTTTATGATAGAAATTTCTAGTTTTGGCAATATATATGATTCTTTCGATTTTATTAAAAATAACAATCTTGATACAAACTCTTTTTCATACGATGTTGTAAAGAAATATAATATTGAGACTAGAGTTGCCCATAACAATTTTAAAACTATTTCGGAAGCTGAAGAATATTTAAAAGCTTTAAAATCAAAAAAACTAGATAAGAAATATGAAATCAAAAAAGTTAAAGATATAAAAACTTTATACAATAAATATATTGATGGCTTAAAAATTAAAGTTCAAAAGCAAAAGACAAAAATTAAAATTGTAGAAAAAATTAGACAAGCTGTTAAAAAAGAAGAATTTAAAACAGATGAAGAATTTAAAAATAAATTCTTAAATTCTAAAGAGAATGATTTTACAATTAATTTATCTTCTTTTACTGACATAGAAAAACTTGAAGAATTTATTAAAAGTAATGGAATATATAAAGAATCTTTCTTTTTTAGATATGGAGATAGTGGACGACTTATTAAGCTTGTATTTGGTGTTTATTCTAATTATGCTTCTTTAGAGAGTAAATTAAATAGTTTTATTTTAGAAAATGATAATATTTATCCTATCGTGGAAAAAATTTCACTTGTAAAAAAACAATATAAAGAAAATATCGATTTAAATATAAAAAAAGAAGAACCAATTACCTATGAATATATTAATTTATCTAAAAATGAAGCAAAAAAATTATCTAATAAAACTGAAAAAAATAAAAAAATAAAAGAAGTAGATAAAAATGATGATTTATTAATCTTAACAAAAAGACCAAATATTGATGATATTAATAAGAAAGAAAAAGAAGAATTAAAAGAAATAAAAAAGAAAATTGAAGAAATTTTACCAACAAAAAAAGACAAAATTGAAAAAAAATTAGAACTTAAATCAGAAAAAAAGATTATAGAAGAGTCAGTAAATAAAAAAGAAGAGATAAAAGATGGTAGTTTTGAAAGTAAATTTTTAAACACACCAGAGAATTACTATACAACAAACTTAGCTTCATTTAGTGATATGGAATTAGCAAAGAAATTTGTTAAAAACAATAAAATAAAAGATAATACAATATTAGTAATATCAAATAGTGGAAAGATTTTAGTTACACATGGTGTTTATTCAACAAGAGAAAAAGCATTAACTTCTATATCAAGTTTACCTGAGAAAATAAAAGAGAATAAACCCTTTATACAAAAGATAATTTGGACACAAAAATCATATATAAAGAATAATTTAAAAGGAAATCTTTCTGAAAAAAATAAAAAAGATGAATTAGAAGCTAAAAAATTAGAAGAAGAAAAGAAATTAGAAGAGTTAAGATTAAAAAAACTAGAAGAAGAAAAAGCAAAAAAACTAGAAGAACTAAAAAAAGCAGAAGAAATAAGAATTGAAGAAGAGAAAGCTAAAAAACTTGCAGAACAAAAAAGAATTGAAGAAGAAAAAGCTAAAAAATTAGAAGAAGAAAAGAAATCAAAAGAGTTAAGATTAAAAAAACTAGCAGAAGAAAAAGCAAAAAAACAAGAAGAACTAAAAAAAGCAGAAGAAATAAGAATTGAAGAAGAGAAAGCTAAAAAATTAGAAAATAAAGTTAAAAAGTTAGATAATAGCTTTGAAAGTAAATTTTTAAATGCATCAGAGAATTATTATACAACAAATTTAGCTTCATTTAGTAATATAAAATTAGCAAAGAAATTTGTAAAAAACAATAAAATAGAAGATAATACAATATTAGTAATATCAAATAGTGGAAAAATCTTAGTTACATATGGTGTTTATTCAACAAGAAAAAAGGCATTAGATGCAATATCAAGTTTACCTGCAAAAATAAAAGAAAATAAACCATTTATTCAAAAGATTGTCTGGACACAGAGATCATATAAAAAGAATAATTTAAAAGAAAATCTTTCTGAAAAAAATAAAAAAGATAAATTAGAAGAAAAAAGAATTGAAGAAGAAAAGAAATCAGAAGAGTTAAGATTAAAAAAATTAGAAGAAGAAAAAGCAAAAAAACTAGAAGATGAAAAGAAATT
>PKUJ01000014.1 GCA_002869565.1 Arcobacter sp. | reverse complement strand
TTTCTTTATAGACAATGATGAAGATTTATTAAGAGCTAGTGAGTGTTTTCATGATGGAGATTTGACTAAGTGGTTTTGTGAAGCTATTGATATGTCATTAAAGTATTTGAGAGGAGTTTAAAATATGGAACAAAAAGAAAATCCTATATTAGGAAATGGAAAATTTAAAGTTAGTGCTTGTAAAGGTAAAAATTCCATAAGAGGAAACTTTTATGCTCTAGCTATTACCCCTCATAAAGGGAAACCAAAAAAAGTAGGTGAAAAATTATCAAAAGATGAATTGATTCCTTTTATTGATGACAGCAAAGATATTGCGATTTATTTCATCAATGTTGAAGCTATTGATGTTGTAATCAATAATCTTAAAAAAGTAAGAAAATATATAGAAGATGATATGGAAAACAACATTAACCCCGATGAAGTGTTTAAAAAAGTTGGGTATGGAAGTGAGGAGCATTATTGATGGATAACTCATTTACTATATTTATATTGTTTTTAGGTTTTGTTCTGTTTTGCTCGGCTGTATATTTTAAATTGTAGAGGAGCATTATTGATGGTAACGATTAATTTAATGAGGTGGTGGCTTTAGAGCTAATGAATAGTGAATAGTGAATAGTGAAAAATGAACAATGACAAGATTAAATAGTTTTTGAGAGTCCTACTTATCTAAGTAGGCTCTATTGAGATTATTTGAAAGGTTTATAATGACACCAGAACAATTGATTTTAGATCAGGCTTTATCTTTGGATGAAAAGATAGCTAAATCTAAAGAGCTTATAAAAGAGTTTTATGAAAAGAATAATGGGAATATCCATGTGGCTTACAGTGGAGGGAAAGATAGTAGCGTAGTATTACATATGACTAGGTCTATGTTTCCTGATACTTTAGCAGTATTTAATAACACAACAAATGAGAAAAAAGAGATAATCGAATATGTAAAAGAAACACCAAATGTACATACTCTTTTTCCTAAAAAATCTTTTATAAAAGTAATGAAAGAACATGGCTTTCCTATGGCCAGTAAAACAGTTTGTAAACAAATAAATGCAATGAAGCATCCAACTGAAAAGAATGCAACTATAAGAAACTTATACACTACAGGCTTTACCGCTGCAGGTAGATATTTACCTAGGCAAGTATTGGCTAAAAAGTGGAAATTTTTGATAGAAGAACCTTTTTCAATTACTTCAAAGTGTTGTGTTATTCTAAAACATGAACCAGCTGAAAGGTTTCAAAAAGAGACAGGCTCTAAACCTATTACAGGTTTAATGGCTGTTGAATCTGCTCAAAGGAAAAGTCATATAACAAAATATGGTTATATGCTAGATAGTGTATGCAGGGCCATAGGCTTTTGGACGGAGGAAGATATTTGGAACTATGCTAAAAAGTACAATATCAGATTTGCAGAGAATTATTATGATAGATGGATAAATGGTGTATTTGTCAAAGGTGACAAAAGAAGTGGTTGCGAGTATTGTCTTATGGGTTTTGCTTTTGAAACTACAAAGAAAAGAAAATCAGATGAAGAGTATCAAAATAGACTACAAATATCAAAGATATGTGATCCTAAAAAATACAAAGTAATGATGAAAATATCAAATAATGGTGTATCTTTTAGAGAGGCTACTTTAAAAACTTTTAATCTATCTGAAGAGGATATTTAATGGATAATAATTTAGCAGTAGATACAAAAGATAAAAAGATGTACGAAGCATATGAACGCATGACTGCTAATGTTGATAGTTTTGAAAGATTTGAAGAGTTTTATAACTATTTTTTAAAACAGGTAACAACTGAAGATAAAGAGAAGTTGAATAAATGGCTTCTAAAGGTCTTATTCGTAGAACTAAAAAGAAAACATCCTTTTGATGAGTTGATAGATTTAGTCGATAGCGATGAAAAAGAGACACTTAAAATCTGGTTAGATAGTAGTTTAGGAAAGCTAAAGAGGAGAATAGATGATTGATTTTTTAAATGAAATTGCATTAACGTCCGACAAATTACATGAAGAGGTTGAATTTCTTATTGATAATTTCATACCAAAAGGGATGATAACTATTTTTTATAGTGATGGTGGAAATGCAAAAACATGGACAGCTTATGGCGTAGCTGCACACTTAATAAAAAATGGTCTGATGGATATAGTTTATTATTTAGATATAGATAATCCTCTGCCTGTGATAAAACAAAGATGTGTTGATAAATTACTTATAGAAAGATTTCCAAATTTAAAATACATACACAGAAGTGAATTAACAACAACTCCTCTTGAATTATTGGAAGAACTTGCAAGACCTGAAAGATGTAAAAATCACGCATATAAAGGTATGTCTATGTTGATTGATAGTATTAGAAATTTAACTGATGTTAAAAATGATTCTAAAGCTATGTATATGATGGATTTGATGATGACAATTAGAGATGCTGGTATGACTTTTGTTTGTATTGCACACTCTAATAAAGATGCTAAAAATTATGAAGGAAGCAATAATATAAAAAATTCTACAGATGCAATGTTTAAACAAAGATTGCTTAAATCTGTAATGGGTAAATATGTAATTGTAGAACTCGTAGATACAAAGGAGCGGGCTGGAACTAAAGATTGTATATTTAAAATAGATACAAATACTTTAGAAATGACAAGAGCAGATCCAATAACATCTAAAATGAGTCCTACCGAGGATGATTTTATTAAAAAAATTATCTCTACTCTAGCAAGACATAAATCTGGAATAAAGCAAGGTGAGTTATTGACTGCAATTGGAAGTAATAGTGCAGATAAAACAACTAGAGCAATGCTTGATAAATTTGCAAATGAGTTTTATACATATGAGGAAAAAGGCAATAGTAAAATCTATAAAAGTTTATAGCTACAACAACTACAACAATAACAACAATCCACAAAATAGGCTTCTTGTAGTTGTTGTAGTTGTTGTAAAGGAGAAATATATGACATCAAAACAACAACAATATAAAAAGAGTTTAATCCAAAAGATTCAGATATCAAAAAAAGATGTATTTAAAGATGATGAACAGAGACGAGATTTTATGAATAGTCGCTTTGGAGTTGATAGTACTACTAAACTTACTATTGATGAACTTAAAAGCCTGTTGGACTTTTGCCAAAGAAAAGTGAGTGATGTTCCCTTTTCAAAACCAAGCTCTGCACAAATAAAAAAGATATATGAACTTTGGTATGAAAATGCTAGAGAAAAAAGTGAAGAGGCTTTAGATAGTTTTGTTTTTAAAATTATTAAAAAGCATAAAATAGATATTACTAAAATAGATGCAACTAAAATCATAATAGCACTTCAAAAGCTTGGAGGTGTCTGATGTGGTGCCCAAAATGTGCAGGAAAAACAAAAGTTGTAGGTACTACTACAGGAATAGAAAACGAAAGGTTTAGGAAGTGTTGCGAGTGTGGACACTCCTTTCAAACGGTAGAGGCAATAAAATTTGATGAATATTGGAAAGATTATGCAAAAGAAACTTTTAACGGAACTAATAAAATCAAACCTGAGCAAGAAGAAAACAGTCGATGAACTTATAGATGAGTTTATCAAAACTCAATCAGGTTTTGCAAAGGATCAGCTTGAGGATTTTTTATCCTCTTTGTTTGTTTATATAAATAAAAACTATGATGACTTAAGCCAAGAGGTTTTACTTTCTATAGTAGGAAGTAAACTAACTGATCTAAATATATCGTTTGACACAAAAGAGCTTGATGATATCTATAAAAGAATATCTATAATAAACTCTCCAAGTACTAAGTTTGAGTTTGATAAAACAGATTTAGCAGCTATTGAGAGTATGAGAAAAAACTTTTACTGGGTTGGAACTGAATACTCACAAAATACACAAGATAAAGTAAAGGGTGTGATAGAGGATGCTTTTAAAGGTAAAACTACAAGAGAAGAAATAAGTTCAATTCTTAAAGAGCAGTTTGATACTATACTAAAAGCAGATGAAAGATACTTTGAAGGAGTTGCAGATCATATAATAAATCAATCTCAAAATATCTCAAGGGTAAACCAAGCTTTAAAGTATAATGTAAAACACTTTCAAGTTAAAGCTAGAATAGATAATAAGACAAGTGATATATGTAGATCATTGAATGGAAAAATTATAGAATCTTCACATCTTGAAAGTCAAGTTACAAATGTATTAGCAGCTAAAAATATAAGTGAGAAAAAAGAAGCAGCACAATGGAAAAGTGAGCCTCATTTTGGAAAGTTACCTAGTAACTTTGGACTTCCACCTTACCACTTTAGATGTAGAACTGAGATAGTTCCAGTTTGGTTAAGTGAAGATGAGATAGAGGGTAAAAAAGTTAAGTATGCATCTAAGAAAAAAGATGACATAATAACTCATATAGATAAAACTGGAGTTCAAAGAAGAGTAGATTTTGCATCAATTAATCATTCTTCAAGCAGTTCTAAAAGAAATGTACCTAAAAAAGATATTATAAGTGCGTTAAATAGTATTATTGAAATTTCACCACATAAGGTGTATGGTAATAGAACTGTAGCTAAATCATCAAATGGATACTTTATGGTTTTTGATGCAGATTATTTATATACTATCTTCAAGGAGCCACGAAAGAACTATTTTAAAGATAATGCAAATTTAGATAAAAAGGAAATTATAAAATGGAAAAATACACAATCTCAATCGGAAACGGGTTTACTATCGAAGCTAATAACAATCTTTCAGCAGAGCAACAAATAGAGCGTAAGACTAATACATTTTTTGCAGAATTTGAGTTAGTAGAAGGAAAAATACAATGGATTTATAATCCTCTTCCTATGAGAAAAGAGGAATTTCAAAATACAAAAGCTTTTTATCTTTTTCAAGAAAAGGCTGAGTTTGTAGTATTTATCTTAGAAGATAAAGAGTGGAAAAGTACAGATACTTTTGAAGGAACTTTTATAGATGCCTTTGCATACATCCAAGAGAGGTTTAAATATGAATGATGATATAAATAAACCTATAAAAGACTTTTTATATAGAATAGGAAGTGAAGTTGCAAATGAAGCAAAAGATAAAGCACCTTATAGAACAGGAAACCTAAAAAGAGATATCCAAGTCTTTACTGATAACTTAGATGATTTAGAAGTAAGCATAGGAAATACAAAGTTAGCACCTTATGCAATCTTTGTTCATACTGGAACTGGTCTATTTGGTCCAAAGAAAAAAAGAATAACTCCAAAAAATAAAAAAGCTTTAAAAACTCCATTTGGACTTAAAAAAAGTGTTGCAGGAATGAGAGCCGATCCATACTTAGAATCTGGAGCAAGTGCATACTTGTCTAGTGGTGGCTTCAATAGAGCTGTTGATGATATGGCAGATGATGTAGGAGATCAAGTTTTTAAAGATGTTGAAAAAGCTTTAAGAGATGCGACTGTTAGTAATTAGTTTTTTTGCTAATGAAATGTAAGTAAAGGGGTTAAGATATAACAGCCCCACCCTTGCTATTATCATCTTCTCCACCTCTACCTAAAATATCCAACTTTTTAGCAGCAAGTGCTAAACTCCAAAATCTATCTGCGTGACCATGAGAGTTTCTATCTGCATCATATAACATTCTTTTTTGTCCAGCTTTTCTTTTGATTGCATGGATATCTGCAATAAGAACTGGATCATTTGGTATAAGTATCATTTTATCCTCAAACATCTTTTTAAGGTTTAATACCATCATCTCTTTTGAAGAGGCTGTAAAATATATACCTTCTGCTTGATTTGGAAATTCTGTTTCCATAGTTTCTGCTATATCTCTTCCTATTCCTGTCATATCTATTCTAAGGTTTGATTTTTTATGATATTTTAAATGATCTCTTAAGGCTGTCTTTTGTGCTTCAAATTTTGTTCTTTCAAAACAATCTTGAATAGCAAGTGCATATTTTCCTTCAACTTTATCAAGAGCAGACAATACAGAAATATCTGCAACTCTACCCACATCATACCCCGACCACAATACATTGTTAGCTGGAGGCATATAGTACATATAGTCTCTAACACAAGATTTGATAAGTGAGATAGGGAAAAAGCTTGTTTTATCATCTGCAAATACACACTCATACATCATAGCCCAAGAATCAGATTCAAATAAGTCTCTTAATACTTGGATATCTACATCAAGGCCATCTTTAACAGCATCATATATTGTAGTAGTATGTCTAGAAAACATATAGTATTTTTTAGTATCTAAACAAAGTTTGTGAAATAAACTATCTTGCTCAAATGGAGTTGATAGAATTGTAATCCTTGCTTTAGTTTCTCCTGCTTTAACTGAGGTAATAGAAGGGATAAAAGCCTCCCATATTCTTTTAGGATTTAAATACCATGCAAACTCATCCATCCATACAGAGCCGGAGAATCCTTGGATAGTTCTAAAGTTATTTGCGAAGATATAAATAGTAGCTCCACTAGGAAGTTTTATCTCAGAACTAGAACCTTTTAGCATTATGCCAAGTTTCTCAGCATGGGTTTGAATCTCACTATACCACTTAAGAGCTTGAGTTTCAGATGCAGAGAGTATCAACTGATCCATTCCTGACATACCCTCAATTAAACACTCTCCAGCACAACCATATGTTGCACCTATTTGTCTACTCTTAAGCCATACTCTAAATCTACTAGTATCTTGTATAAATCTTCTTTGATATCCATACAAACCATAATCGGGATGTAACATCTTATCCCTGTACACTTGCACATCTTTACTATGGATTATATTTTGTTTTGCTTTCTTTTGTATCTTTTTAGATTTTTTTTCTAGTCTTTCTAAAGATTTTGTAAGCATTGCAAGCTTTCTGCTATTTGCTTCTGTAGGTGCTCTTTTGCTTAGAGTAGCTATTTGTTTTCTCAATCCATCTATAGATTCCCCATTGATATCTTTATCATCTGACTTTTTTATCCAGCCATAAAGGGTCGCTCTATTTTTTATTTCAAGGTCTTTACAAATATCCGTAATAGAAACTCCAGCTTTTACTAGATTTAAAGCTTGTGTTTTTAACTCTGGAGAATAAGACATTTTTAGCCTTTTTTTATATTAATCGATAAATCTATCGAATAAAAATAGTTTAGAGTTTTTAAACAGGTTTTAAACACTATTATGAGCCTTTTTTGTGTGAGACTAAACCTAAAATCTCTTTTGCTTCTTGATGAGTGATAATTTGACTATTCACTAAGTTAGTGACTAAATCACTATCATCTTTGAAATTTGTTACATCTAACTCTTTTATTTTTAGTTTGATTCCTATGTTTTCAAAAAAGCTTTCAATATGAGTTGCTTTTGGTTTTATTACTATTTCATTAAAAGCGTGAAGCTGATCTATAAGTTCAGTTCCACTTCCAAGTTGACCAGCTGTAATAATACCAACCAATCTTGGAGGTACTCCATGGGAAGCTATAATCTCATCTCTATTTACACTCTTAAGCTTTTCAAAACTCATATCTTCTACACTATCAAGTTTGTCAAGGTGTATTTTTGCAGGACTTTCTCCCTCTTTTGTTTTACCTGTATAAAACATGATAGATTTATGAGCATTTTCATACCCTTTGTAGTTAGTCCCAAAGAATGTTTTAAAAGCATCAATTTGTCCTTGGCTTGGAGCTGAGTTTTCAAAGTTAATTGCAAATCCTGGTCTTGCTCCATTTGCAAAAAAGGTACTGTTGTATTTGTCTGCTTTTTTATTAGTATCTATTTGTTCTAAGGTTGTAAGATAATCAGGTTCTCCATAATACTTCACCGATGGTGAGTGATACTTAAAATGATATCCATCAAGCCTGATATCTTTGAACTCTGAGTTTACTTGATAGAGTTCTCTATTTTTATTTAATCTTCCTTGATATCCTAAAATATGATGTAGATAAAAATCACTAACACCTCCAGCTTTTTCTAAAAAAGCATTTCCATAAATCTCAGCATCTAAAGCAAAAGCATATAATAAGTCTTTTGCAAAAACTGTTGAGGGTAAGTGTTTATCTAAAGATGTTTCAAGGATTTGAGATAGTAAAGCTGCTTTTAGTTTGATAGCTCTTTGATGATAAACATTGAAATAGTAAAATGCCAATAAGCCATTAAAATCTATAAATGGTTCTATTATCCCATTGTTTAGTAATACATCTCTATCAACATATTGTTTTGACTCTTTTACACCTTTAGATATAGCTACTTCCATATATTCCTCTTTTCCCCTACAACATATACAACAACTACAACTTAACCAGTTTATGGGCTTTACAAGTTGTAATTAATATTGACAAGTATTTTAATATAAAAAAAAATGCAATTCACTCTACATATATGTATATAGAGTGTTTTTCATTTTTAAAACATATACAATTGCCATATTAATTTGAAAAAGAATAGAAAAACTAAAAGGAGAGCAAGTGCCAAAGATGCTTACGGATATCAATATTACTCATATATCTCTAGTAAAAGCTGGTGCAAATAAAAAAGAGATCATTTATAAATCATCTGCTAATGATCCTTTGCATAGTGTAACTATTGATATTAAAAAGAGTGATGAAGAAAAAGGGATTATCTATGGGATTGTATATGCTCCAAATTCTGTTGATACAGATGATGAATATACAACTGCAGATGAAATAGTAAAAGCTGCATATGGATTTATGAAATCAAAAAACACTGCAAATGTAGATAAAGATCACAGCTTTGAAAATGAAAAAGCTTTTGTAGCTGAATCTTGGATTATTAAAGAGAATGATGCAGTTTTCCCTGATGAGCCTATTGGTTCTTGGGCTGTTGCTATTAAGCTTGAAGATGAAGAGCTTAAAAAAGGTGTTAAAGATGGAGATATAGCTGGTATCTCTATGGCTGGAACGGCAACTAAAGTTCAAGATATAGATGACAGTGTCAATAAAGCAATTGACAAGATAACAGTAACTGATTTAGTTGAAGCTCTTAAAAAAGTTTTTGGCTATGTGGGATTTAGTGTAAATGCTGGATATGACAAGCAAATAGATAAATCTAAAAAAGAAGGAGATAGTGAAGATATGAGTCCAGAAGAATTTCAAGCTGCTTTAGAAAAAGCAATGGAACCTTTAACAACTAAGATTGAAGGTTTAGAGGAGAAAGTTGAGACTTTAGAAAAAAGTAACAATGAAACAAAAGAGGCACTTAAAAAAAGTAAACAAAATGATAACCCAGCTGGAGTTCCAGTTGAGAAAGAAGATTCAATTGGAGGAATTTTATAATGGACGGGATTTTAACACTAAACAACATTTTGAAAAGTGGTTTAAGTGCAACTGATGCAACACTTAGTGGCTCACTGACACCAAAACAAGGTAAGCTTTTTGTAAGTACAATTGTATCTTCACATGCATTACTTAGCAAAGTAACCACTGATATAACTGGGAAACTTACAAAAGAAAGAAGTGGCTGGGATGCAGCAAAGGGAATGTTAACAAGACATAAATCTGGAACAAAAGCACCTGATGCAAACCTTAAAAAGCTTGGGAAAATTGGTTGTAATCTCGACATGACAAAAGGGGTGGAATTAAATGCAAAGATCTTAGATGAAGCGATTGAAGATAATCAAGATAATACAAACTTTGAAAAAGAACAGTTTGAATCATTTACTACTATCTTTTCTAATGATTTGCAATATCTTGGAGTAGTAGGAACAGCAGACAATGATGATCATGAAGCTCCATTTACTGAATTAGCTAAAGGCTGGCTTCAAATTGCAAGAGAATCGGGAACAGTAAATAAACCAACATCGTCTAATAATTCTATCTTATATAGATTAAAACATTTAGTTAAAAATGCACATGATGATGTAAAAGGTAGTGCTACTATTTTAATGAGTAGTGCTGATTATATGGACTATCAGTTTGAAATTGCTGAAAAATATCAAGATCTCGCGACTCTTCTAAAAGCTGATAAAAAATCTTTTATGGATATGCCTATTGAAACAAGTCCAGATTTAACAAATGGAGAATATCTATTAACTCCCCTGCAAAACATGATCTTTGGTATCTCTTCTAGAGTAAAAAGAAATAGATGGTACGACAATGATGAATCTGCCTTAAAATATAAATTCGTAGTTTTCCCTGACTATGAGTTTGATGTGCATAAATATGTAACTTTATTAACAATAACTGAGTTTACTATTACTGGATATACAGTAGATGTAGCTGTTGGTGCAAATGTACAAAGAACTGTACAAAGTGCAGCAGGTAATGGAGTCTCTGGTGTGACAGTAGTATCTAATGATCCTGGAGTTGCAACAGTAACTTATGATAGTGCTACTGGTGTGATCTTAACTACTGGTGTAGCAGTAGGTGTAACAACTTTGACAGTAGATGATGGTACTTCTACTAAAACTATTGATGTAGTCGTGACAGCTTAGGATCTAAAGTGGCAGTAACTGTTGAAAATCTAAAAACTTTATTTCCTTTAACTATTGGGGAAACCTCTATTAATCCACATTTGGCTAGAGCTACATGGGATTATAAAGCTGAAGAGTTTGAAGATGAGACACAGGAACTAGAAGTAATAGGTAGTAAAACACTTTACTACCTTGCTCCTCTTTTATGGGTTGATATGCAAGATAGAGCAGAAGAATATGCCGAGTCTGTTGAGACTTTTAAAGATGTAAAGAAGTTTCAAGAGTATTGGCTAGATCGTGCAGAATCTGCACTTACAAAAGTAACTGAAGAAAATAAGGATGAAATAGGATGGTTAGCAATTTAACAAAAGATGAAGCTAAACAGCTTATAGAAAATGTAGTTAAAAATTTTACTGATGACTATAAAGTGATTGTAGCTAAGAGAGCTACAAATACAAGACTTGATAAAAAGTTAACTTTTGGGGTAACAGTTAAAAAAGAAGATGCAAACGATGAAGAGCTTTTTGATGAATTAACAAAAATATTGACTGATGAACCAGCATTTGTAGATATAAGAAGTGTGGCTTTTTTAGATAATAAGACTCTAAAAGAAGATTATGCGATTAGTGTAATTGTAAAAATATAAGTAGGTGTTAAAGATGGAATTTACATTTGGATTTAAAGAGATATTTATGATTATAGGTTTTGTTTTTTCATTTGCTGGTGGTTATTGGACGCTAAAGTTTCAATCGAAAAATAATAAAGAAAGATTAGAAGACTTTAAAGCTTTCAAAGAGTTCGTATATACAGAGCTTAGAACTATAGATAGAAAATGTGATGAGATGATTAAAGAAGCTACGGCTAGAGATAGTTTTGTCTCTGTTGAGCTCTATAAATCTGAGCGACAGCAAATAAAAGAGACGGTTGGAGAAATTAAAGAACAAAATACAAAGATCATGGAGATGCTTTCAAAATTAATAGGAGGGGCACAATGAGCTTGTTAAGCAAATTAAATCCGTTGCAATGGATAGCAGATATAGCAAAAGAGCCAATAGTTGAATGGCAAAAAAGAAAGACTTTAGCTGTGCAAAATGAAGAGAATGTTTTACAACGAGATCATGAAGTAAGACTTAAAAAAATGGATGTAGCTTTAGAGCTTGCAAAATCAGGTCAGCAAATAGAAGCTGACTGGGATACTGCTGCTCAAAATAATATGCAGCATTCTTGGAAAGACGAATGGTTTACGCTTTTATTTTCCATTCCTTTAGTGGCTGCTTTTTTTCCTTGGTTTCAACCNGAATCGTTACAGCAACCTTTGGTCTAAGATGGATGTTTGGAAAAATAAAACTTAAATAAGGAGAAATTGATGAGTGAAAAAATGACAGAGGTAATAGCTTTTAAACCTTTAAATAGACCAAATCAAAAGACAGTACAAGTTGGTGAAACTACTGAACTTTTAGAAGAAGTAGTAGTGAAACTAGAAGCGGGATCTTCTCCCTCTGTGAGAAGAGTAAAACCTGCTACTAAAACTAAAATAGGAGATAAATAATGTATACAAGTGGAGATAGATATATTGGGGGCGGTAAAATCGAATTTAAAAAAGAAGGTGATCCTACTTGGGTAGAAATTGGAGAAATCCAAGAAGCAACAATATCACAGAAAGTTGAATTTGCAGAGGCTTTTTCCCGTGATAACGTGATGAAAAAGATGTTGGAGAGAGTAGCAAAATCATTTGATGCATCTGGTAAATTTTCTACACAAAAAATAAATAGTCACAATCTGGCTATGTTTTTACTGGGAAGTTCTACAACTGAAGATTTTGTTATTGGTGATGAATTGCCAGATGGTTCAACTGCAACAGTAGACGTAACTATTCCAAAAATCACAGCGGGAGATACACCTTTGGTCGCTGGAAGTTTAAGATTTATTGGGGATGAAGATGGACCAAAAAAACCAGTGATCATGATTCCTTCTGTAGTAATAACTCCATCTGGGGATTTGCCTCTTATTGTTGATGATTTTGCGAAACTAAGCTTTGATTTCGCAATTTTACAAACAGCTGCTGGATTTTATGATGAATACACTATGGATGTAGGAGCATAACAATGGGACCAATTCTTACTAAGTATCCAGTAGTTTTACAAGTAGATGGAGTATCTTATGATGTTGTTTTTACTCCCCTTGGAAAAAGAGGTTTAAAAAAACTACAAGATTTAAAAAATAAAACTATTACGGAAAGAGCTGGAGTTGATGCAAAAATTGAAGAGAGAGATTACAAAAAAGAACAGCTGCTATTGACTGAAAAAATGATTGAAAATCTAAAAGAAAAAGATGAAAAGAAGTTTGATCTTATATTAGAAGCAAAAAAATTAAAATCAGAAATTTTCCAGCTAAATAAAGAGATCAAAGATGAAGACTCTAAATTTGCTCCCCTTGACAAGGAAGTTGAAAAATATGAATCTCTAAATTATGATTTATGTTTTTCTGGTTCTAAAGCAAATGAGTTAAAAAATGCAATAGAAGAGGCTGACATCTCTTTTTCTAGAA
>PKUJ01000001.1 GCA_002869565.1 Arcobacter sp. | reverse complement strand
CTGTTACTGTATATGGAATTTTAATATCTACTATTCCTGATGTTTTATCAAATTCACTAATTGAATATTTTGGATTTGTTGAGATATCTTTTGCTTCTACTTTTATTACTGTATCAATTCCAACTTTTCCTAGTAACGCTGTTCCATCTGCTGACACTGTCCAAACTACGGCTACTGGGTTTCCATCTTTATCTATTGCTACGATTTCATCTAAGTTATTTGCAGAATCTGCATCTCCCCATGTAAATGCTAATTTATCTCCATCTGCTTTCACACCTGTTCCATCTGCTGCTCCATCTGCTCCAAATGCAAAGTCTAGGCTTCCACTTTTTGTTACTACTGTTCCTAGTAATTTAGCGCTTAAATCTTTTGGATCATCAACATTAACTATATTTGAAGAAACCATTTTTAAATAAGTATCACTAACATTCGTTCCTATACCAACAGCTATTGCATCAATATTATTTGATGCTAAGAATGCATTCCAGTTTGTTAAATAACTGTTATCAATCCATCCATCAATTCCATCTTGTTCATTACCCTCTGTTACATCATTTAAATCAGATGTTGTTTTATCATTCATTTCTACAGTTGGATTACCATCTGATAAGAAATATGCATATGTTTCTCCATTATTTGAAGGAGCTACAAAATTAGATTCAGTTACTTGTAATGCATCTTCATAATTTGTCCAATCTAAAGGAGTTAATCCTTTTAAGAAAGTATTTAACTCACTTGCATTCATCCATTGACCATTTCCTGTAGCAGTTGTATCAAATGTGTTAATTTGAACTAATACAGAAGAACCTTGATCTTCATATGTTTTAACTAAATTTTCAATAGCTTCCTTAGCTAATTCTAACTCATTATACGTTCCCATACTTCCAGAAACATCTAGTGTAAATATTAAGTTTACTGGCGCTGGATTTAAGTCAACTGTTACTGTTGTATCTTTAGCAGAAGGCATATCATCTTCAACAGTAACTGTAATTGTTCCGTTATCAGGTGTATTTACACCATCAGATAAAGTAACATCAAATTCAAAATCAAATGTATCTTCTGTACTATTTACAGGATGATCTAATGGTTTGGAAATACTTACTTCATATGAAGCAGTTGATGCTGGTGCAGTTCCATTAGTATTAAGTGCAGTATTTCCACTGTTTAATTCCACTCTTACAGCTTCACCATCTGCTGTTGAACCAATTGCGATTGCTTTATTTTCTGTACCAGTTGAATTATCAAAGGCCCAAGTAATTGCTTTTCCACCAGAACTTAAATCTGTTGGAAGTGTTGATAAATCTATTTCTAATGTATGAACACTTGTTCCATTTGCTGTAATTGTGATACTTCCTGTATCAGTATTAGAATCTACTGTATCCGTATAATCTGCACCAGTATAAGTTGGAGCTTCCATATATCCATCTTTGATCCCATTTACAAGACCTTCATCAGAAACAGTAACTTTATCATCGCCAACTTTTACATTATCATCATTATCAATAATTGTGCTTTTTACAGTTCCAACATATCCAATTTTTTCAAATTCTGATGCTCTACTCCAATCTTCTTCTAATTCTAATGTAAATAATTCATCATTTTCAACAGAAGTATCATCAACTGTTTTAATTTTAAATTCTAATCCCACTGTTGTAGTTATAGTTGAAGAAGATGTATAATCATCTACTCTTGTAGCGTTATCTGTAAGAGGGTCTGCATCAATCCCAGTATTTACAGAGATAGTTCCACCTGGTTGCTCAGCCATTGGTAATGGATTACCTTTACCATCAGATGCTAATACAACATATGTCCCTGTTTCACCTTCATCTAAATCTATCTCTTTTACATAAGTTTTTACACCTGTTAAAGGGTCAACTACTACTGCAAATATCTCTAATGTATATGCTGTATCTAATTCATTATATACATCTGCATCTATATCTTCTGCTATTTTTACACCTAATGTTCCTGTTACTTTTGCTGTATATGTCTCATCATCATTAAATGTCAAGGCTTGGAAATCTGGATCGTTTGTTAAATCCCATTCTCCATTCCCATCTACTGGCACATTTGTTTTACTATAAATTACTGTTCCTGTTCCATCTGTAATCTCTACATCTACTGTTGGAGTATTTGCTGTCCCTACTAATACTTCTTTACCTGGATCTACTTCTAAATCTACATTTACTTTTGGCTC
>PKUJ01000038.1 GCA_002869565.1 Arcobacter sp. | reverse complement strand
AGTTTTTTTACAGCCATTTGTAAATTAACCTTTGTTTACTACCAATATACCATAGTTTAAGAGCTATTTTATGCACCCGTTTTTACTATTAAGTCGCAAAAGATAATAATAAAAACTGCCTTAGATAATCTAGTTTTTTGAATACGAAGTACTTATATTAGTTTTCCATATTACACAAAGTATTCAAAAAGTGAAAACTGCAAAGTTTCATAAACTTTAAGGGATTATGGAACAAAAAAGTGAGCTTTTAAATTATATATTTAAAGCTTCATCCAATATATTATTTTCCAATTATACAAATAAGATTACTTTAAAAATAAAACATACACCTTTCCTCCCTCAAATCAAAAAGAATAGCATCTCCAATTTCATAATTTAGGGCATACTTTTTATCTCAATAGTTTTAAAGTTTTGCCTTGCCTTAGGTTTTGTAATAGGATTAGAGTTTGTATCATTCTAGATGCTAAGAGTAAGAGATGATATAGATATTCATCAAAGTATAAAAGAGTTTCAAATTTAGTAATTATAAAATATAACTTCCATGTTGCTGATGATATTATGTTCCTTTGATCCTTCCTATATAGCTTTTTTTACAGATAAATGAACACACGTATAAATGTAGATATCCATTATATCGACTAGTTTTCTCAAGAATGATATTTTTTCAATGCTTCTTTAATCTTAAAGCACAGATAAAAGAAATAAAAGACATAATATAATTTAAAAATTAAGAGTAATTCAAATAATTTAATAAGGTGAGAATAGATGAACGGTTTTAAAAAATTTGCAGGTATAGTAGTATTTAGTTTAAGTATACTTTTCCCATTACATTTGTTTTCAGATACGCTAAAAATAGCTACAGATGAATGGTGTCCTTACGATTGTTTAGCAGGACAAAATGATGGAAAAGTTGGTTATTTAGGTGATCTATTAGTTGAAGCTATGAAAGCAAGAGGTCATAAAGTTGAGTTTGTAGAAGTTAGTTATACCCGTGGTTTAGAATTGGTTCGAGAAGGGAAATTAGATGGTACTATGGCTTGTTTTAGAGAAGAAGCACCTGATTTTATTTTTCCAGATTTTCCACTTGGAAAAAGCAACAGCACCTTTTTTACCCTTAAAGACTCTTCATGGAGGTATACAGGAACCCAGTCACTTAAACAAGCTAAGATGATTGGTGTGATTGATGGTTATGACTATGTTGATCCAACTGTGATGGGGTATCTTAATACAAAACCAAATAATGTTTTAGCAATGAAGGGTGAAAAGCCATTGGAAAGATTGTTGGAGATGTTAATTAGTGGTAGGATAACTACTATTATTGAAGATAAAAGTGTTTTGGAATATAAAATCACTCAAATGGGTAAATCAGATTTAGTAAAAGTCTCTGGAGTAACGGACTCAGTAATTGATGTTTTTGCTAGTTTCTCACCAAAAAAAAAGAACTCAAAAGTGTATGCTAAAATTCTCTCAGAAGAAACTATAAAAATGCGAAATGATGGACGGCTACAGGTTCTTTTTGATAAATATGGTATTAAAGACTGGCAATCTAAGTAAAAGGTTTATTATTTAATGATCAGTTCTCTATTAAAACGTTTTCGTCAAAGTATTGCATTACACCTATTAACTACAATTTTCAGCGTTTATTTTTTAGTTGCAGTAGTGGTAACAGTTGTTCAACTTTATAAAGAGTATGAAGATACTAAAGCTAAATTTTATAAGGAAATTCAAACCTTGCCAGCTACTTTTAATCGAGGTATTGTTGACTCAGTTTGGACTTACAATAAAGAATTGTTACAATCTATTTTACTAGGTATGCACAATTTACCAATTGTAGTGGGGATTAAAGTTGAATCGATTGATCATAAAATGGATTTACAAATTGGAACAGTGCTCAACGAAAAAGATGAGATAACTTATTATGATTCTTCTGGAAAAGTAACCCAGCAAAAAGAGTTTGGTTTAGGTACGGATACATTATTTAAGCATGAATTCCCTATGGAATATACAGGAGTAGCTTTTGAGCAGAAAGTACCTTTAGGTCAAGTTACACTATACTCAAATAATCAACTAGTATTAGACCGAGTTAAATACGGTTTTATTCTAATTTTAATTAATTCTATCATTAAAACAATTGCACTATGGTTTATCATCTATTATTTTATAAGAAAATATTTAGGACGACCTTTGGAGGAGTTTACTACTAAAATACGTAAGCAAGATGTGCAGTCTCCTCAAACTATTGATTTAAATCTTCATTGGACAGATGAAAATGAACTTCTAATATTGAAAGATAGTTATAACCAGATGATTCAAGGTTTAAATAAACACAAGCTCCTTAGCATAACAGATAAGCTTACAGGAGTCTTCAATAGATTAAAACTTGATGAAGTAATAAATGATGAATTTAACCGTAGTGCTCGCTTTAAAAGTAGTTTTGGTGTTATTATTATAGATATTGATTATTTTAAAAGAGTCAATGACACTTATGGTCATCTAGTTGGTGATCAAGTACTTATTCAATGTGCAAAAATATTTAAAGAGAATATACGAAAGGTTGATGTTTTAGGGCGCTGGGGTGTTGAAGAATTTATGATTATATGTCCTGAAACTGATTTTCAAGGCACTATCAAAGTAGCCCAATCTCTTCTTGAAATAATTAGTAAATATGAATTTACAATAATTGGTAATATTACTGCCAGCTTTGGAGTATCTATATATGATGATGATGAAAACACAGATAAAGTTATTGCACGTGCTGATAATGCTTTATATAAAGCAAAAGTAAACGGTAGAAACAGAGTTGAAGGCAAGTAATATTTATATCATAATTTCTTACTTTTGGAGCAGTTTTTATTAATGCTAATCTTATTCCAAAAAGAGTTAAAATTTTGAGCTTGTTCAATAATCTACAGTATTTGAAAACAATCATTTAGGAGCGGTGGAAGAAGAAAATGATTTGACTTTATTAGTTGTTGATATTTGTGAAGGACTTATGGAATTTTACGTTTATTCTTTTAAAATCTAATGAATTGTATTGAGATTATCTTAAATAATTAGGAGGAGATAGACTAGATAAAATTATCTAGTCTTCTTTTTTTGCTTCCTGCCAAATATAAATTTTATAGTACCAATATCTGTGTCCACGAGATGGAAGTTTCTTAATATCAGAGAATACTAAATCAATAACTCTTCTTGTTTCTTCACTTATTTGAGAACCTTTTGATAAATATTGAGAAAAACCTAGTTTTATTTTATTATATACTTGTTCTTCTTTTTCTTTAAATTCAATATAAGTCATATTTTTAATCATATCAATTTCATATTTTTCCATAGTGAGCATAAAACGATGTAAAGAAGAGTAAGCTTTTATTTTTTCAGAATTTTTACTTTGAAAAAAAGCTCTACTAAAAACTTCAACTTCATGTTTCATATCCATTCCCATTGCTATACTTTGAGTGGTTGTAAAATCTTCCTTAGTTTTTTCTTTAACTTCCATAGCTTCTAAAAATTGATTTTTATTTTTTTCTTCTATTTTTTCTGTAACAGCTATTTTTATTTCTTTATTTTTTTCTATTTCATCACTTTTTTTCTTAAACATCTTGAACATTATATTCCTTTAGTTGAATAAAATTAGTTTAAATCATTTTTTAATTCATCCAAAAAAGTAAGGAAATTTCTTGTATGAATTTTATTAACTTGTAAATATATATAGGCAACGACAACAACATTTAAGTGTATCATAGCTTCTTGAAATGGCAAGAATGCCAAAAGTATACCAACAATTAGAATGAATACTGGATAAATAAGTTTTAATCTTTGTTCATCTCTTGCAAATGAGTATTTATAGTCTTTATAATTTTTCTTTATAAACTCATTATCTTCTTGAGTAAGTTTTTTTTGTTCTTTTAACTCATTTAAACCTTTTAAAACATCTAATTTCTTTTTATATTGATAATATTTAAAAAGTAAACTTATTAATATTACAATTGATAAGAAACTTGAAACAAGTTCCAAAGGTAGTTTAGAATCTTCCATTTTTAACCTTTAATAAAATTATTGTAGATTTTATTATAATTGTCATTAGATACTAATAATTTACTATAAAGATATTTTACTTTTCTTATATAATTTGAGTAGATATAAATAAACTTTTATATTATTTAGATATAATTTTAGTCATTATTCAATTAAGGAGAGTAAATTATGAAAAGAATTTTAGTATTATTACTATTAAGTGTTTCGTTTGTTTTTGCAGCTATTAACTTAAATACTGCATCTAAAGAAGAGTTGATGAATATTAAGGGGATTGGAGCAGTTAAAGCTGATCAAATCATTAAATATAGAAAATCAAATAAAATCAAAAGTGCTGATGATTTAGGTACTCTTAAAGGTTTTGGTCCTGGAATTATTTCTAATATAAAAGCTGGGAAAACTGTTTTAAAGCCGAAATCAAAAGAAAAAAAGAGTAAAGATATTGAAAAATCTAAAAAGAAAGAGATTAAATCTCAATCAAAAGATAAAAAGAAAAAAGTAAAAGCTGAAACAAAAACTAAAAAAGAAAAGAAATCAAAAGAACTGACTAGTGCAGAAAAAAAAGCTAAAAAATTAGAAGACGAAAAAAAAGCTAAGAAAAAATAATTTAAAGTGTCTGGTCCTAAAAAACTAGACACTTTCTTCTAAAAAATATTTTTGATATAATAATACAAATAAATCATAAAGAGGTTCTACTATGAAAATATCAGGAAACTCATTTTGTCCATGTGGAAGTCAAAAAAAATATAAGAATTGCTGTAGAAAATTTCATTTTGGTGAAGAACCACAAAATGCGTTGGAACTTATGAAATCAAGGTATAGTGCCTTTGCTTCAACTGTATCTGAATATATAATGAAAACTACACACAGAGAAAATCCAGATTTTACGCATGATACTCAATCTTGGAAAAAAAGTATTCATGATTTCTTTGACCATAGTGAATTTAGAAAACTTGAAATATTAGATTTCATTGATGGTGAAGATTTGGCCTATGTAACTTTTAAAGCTAATATATTTCAAGGTGCAATTGATGTCTCTTTTATAGAAAAAAGCAAGTTTTTAAAAGTAAATAATCTATGGTTATATCATAGTGGTGAGTTTATTGAATAACTTTTTTTTTAAAAAAGTTTTAAAAACTCAAGAAGGATTAGTTCTACTTTTATCTATATCTATGACCATGTGTTTAATTGCTTTTATTGTAAGCTACTATTATCTTGATTCAATTTTTGCAAATAAAGTAGTAGGTATTTTTTTTACAAATATTTTTGTAGGAAGAGTTCCTGCCTTATCTTTAGGTTATGCTGCCGGATTATCGCATTTGGAAGTTATTAGTCTAAATATTATCTCTGAGATGATTTTAGTCACACTGCTATATTCACTTTTTGTTTTTAGTTATAAAGGGATTTTAAAAATAAAATCATTAGAAGATTTTTTTAAAAAGATTGAAGAAAAGAAAGAAAAGCATAGAGAAAGCTTCCATAAATATGGAAGGTTTGGACTTTTTATTTTTGTCTTTATACCTTTTTGGATGACAGGACCAATTGTTGGTTCAATAATAGGTTTTTTAATTGGGATGAAGCATTTAACTGTTATATTTACAGTCTTTATTGCAATAATAGTCTCAATGACTTTATGGGGACTATTTTTACAAGAGATTATAGATTTTTTAATTGGCTTTGATGTATGACTTCTTTGACTTTTAATCTTATTTATAACTTTAAAATTTAGAAAAAGAGAATAATATGAAAATACTTTTAGCTCCAGCCGAGACAAAAAATAGTGGAGGAAATGATAGAACTTTTTGTAAAGAAAATTTTTGTTTTCCAGAACTATTTGAAAAAAGAGAAGAAATTTTCAATATCTACGAAAATCTTTTATCTTCTTCTTCAATAGAAGAGTTGTCAAAATGGTTTGGATTAAAAAAACTTGATGATGTTAAAAAATATAAAGGAAGTTTAAAAGATAAAGCTTCAATGATGGCAATAAATAGGTATGATGGTGTAGCTTTTGATGCTTTAGAATATAATAGTTTAGATAAAGATTCTCAAGATTATATAAATAAAAATGTAATTATTTTTTCTAATCTTTTTGGTCCTTTATATGCAAGTGATTTAATCCCCGATTATAAATATAAGCAGGGTGCAAAATTGCCTAATATAAATGTAGAAAAATTTTATTATGATAATTTTACAGAAGCTTTGAATGATTTTGTTGGTGAAGAAGTAATTGATTTAAGAGCAGGATTTTATGAAAAATTTTACAAAGTAAAGAAATCTGATGTTATTACTTTTAAGTTTATAAAAGATGGTAAAGTTGTTTCTCATTGGGCAAACTATTACAGAGGGAAAGTTCTTCAAGAGATAGCTAAAAACAAAATAGCTAATCATTCGCAATTTATGGAAATAGAAATTCCTGGATTAAAATTAAATGAAATTCAAGAGAAGAAAAATATTAAAACACTAATTATGGATATTGTCTAGGCTGTCTTAAGTAAAACATTTTTGTTGTATAAGAAGAATAAAGAGCATAATGAGAATATTGAAGAAAATAAAAATAAGTATTCTCCATAAAGCCAACCAGCAATTAGTGCTCCTAAAAAACCGCCTAAGCCATATGCTACACCATACATAAATTGTTGTGCTAGTTTTTTGTTTTCATAGAGAGTATAAAGATACATAATAACTGCACTATGATACAGTCCAAAAGAGAATGCATGAATACTTTGGGTTAAAAATGTAAGTGTTAGATTATCTGGAAATAAAAATAATAAGAACCATCTAACAACAGTAATTCCTACTGCAAATTTTATGATATTTAGTAAGTTTCTTTTTAATAACGGTGCTTGATAGTATAATAAAATTATTTCACAAATAACTCCGAAAGACCAAAGATAAGAAGTCATTTCTAAACTTATTCCATGCGCAGTTTCATAAATAGTAAAAAAGTTATAAAAGCCTCCAAAACTTAATTGCATAAAAAATAAACTCACCCAAAATGGCCAGTATTTAAAAAATGAAAATTTTTCCATTGAAATATTTTCATCATGACTAACATCATCATATTTGAGTAACATTAGTGCAAATATAACTGTCAATATATTAACAACTAAATAATAATGAATTGCTACATATGGTTCAGTCAAAAATCGCGCTAGTACAAGCGATATCACCATAAAGCCAATTGAACCATAAAGTCGAGACTTTCCATATCTATCTTTTCCTAGAATTTTTATTGCAGTTACTTCAAGATAAGGCAGAATCAATGATAATGAAGCTCCTAAGATAGCATTATTTATCATAAATGCATAAAAGTTTTCAATAGTAAAATAAAATAAAGAAGAACATATTACTGATAAAAACAGAGCACTTTTAAAAATAAATTGATTTAGTCTTATATGTTTTAAAAATAAAAATGGAGTAAGAAATCTCATTAAAGGAGCAAGGGCAAAGATTATTCCAATATCTAATGCACTGTAACCTAAATCATGTAAAACCTTTGGAAGAAATATTATATATACTCCCACCGCAGCAAAATAGAAAAAGTAAAATGCAGATAATTTAAAAAAAAGCATTTACTGTTTTTCTAAAATAACAGTTGTATTGGTAATGATATCTTGAATTGTTTTTTTATCTTTTCTAAAAAATGGTAGAAAAGACAAAATTATAGTTGTGGCAGAAATTAAAAACAAAAAATATCTAAGAATTGCTTTAATTAAAGATACATTTTTTTCTGTAGCATTATCTACAAGTTTTATTGAATAAGCTTTAAAGCCTGGCGTTTGACCTTTTATAACCCAAAAAAAGATTACAATTAATCCAAATACACTAGCTGTTATCCACCTAGCTTCATCACTACCCTGGAAGTCATCTTTTCCATCTAAAATAAGATATGTTGTAACATACATAATTGGCATCATAATCATAAACATATCTACTACAAATGCTTTAATTCTTAGCCCAATAGGTGCAGAGAGTAGAGAGTTATCAATTTTTTGTGATTGAGAAACTTCAATTTCTTTTTTCGCACTATTTTGTTTGATATCTCTCCATCTACTCATAAGTATTAGTTTCCTCTACTTCCTGGTTTATATGCAACACTACCTTCTTTACACATCGGACAATCTTCTGGAGAATACATTTCAAAAGTAAAGTCATCTAAGGCAAAAAGTGGTTTATCAAGTGGTAATTTACAATTATCTTTTGCTTCTAAGTCGCTTCCAACTCTTGAACAAAATCCTCTGTTTGCAAGAGCTGCATAAGCAACAATATTTCCACCATCAGCTTCAATTTGCTTAGCTGCTTCTAATGCTGAACCACCAGTTGTAATAATATCTTCACAAATTATGTAGTTTTCATCTTCTTGAACTTCGAAGCCTCTTCTTATTGTCATCTCACCTTCAACTCTTTCTGCAAAAATAAATCTTACATCAAGTGCAGTCGCTAGTGCAAATCCTGCAATAAGTCCACCAAGTGCGGGAGAACATACCGCATTAACTTTTATTCCAGATTCTTTAATTTGTGAAGCTAAAGCTTCTGCAAGTAATTTTGCAGTTTTAGGATCTTCTAAAACTTTTGCTGATTGTAAATAAAATGAAGAGTGATTTCCGCTACTTAATTTAAAGTGACCTTCTAATAGGGCACTAGCATCTTTATATATCTGTGCTACATTCATAATTAAACCGTTAAAATTTCTTGTTCTTTAGCTTTTAACGTATCATCAGCTTTTGTTACATATGTATCAGTAATTTTTTGAACTGCATCTAATGCTTTTTTGTTTTCATCATCACTAATTTCTTTATCTTTATGTAAAACTTTTATTTTATCATTTGCATGTTTTCTTACATTTCTTATTGCTACTTTTGCATTGTCAGTCATTGCTTTAGCACCTTTTGCACTCTCTTTTCTTTGATCCACAGTCATTGGAGGAAAGAATAATTTGATTAAATCACCATCATTATTTGGATTAACTCCAATATTTGCAGCATTAATTGCTTGTTCAATATCTCCTAAAAGATTTTTTTCCCAAGGATTAATAACAATAGTCGTTGCATCTGCTGCTAATACCGAACCAACTTGATTTAAATCAGTTGGAGTCCCATAATAGTTGATTTTTACACCGTCTAAAACAGAAGTTGTAACTTTCCCTGTTCTTAATGTTTTATAGTCTCTTTTTAAAGACTCAATAGATTTCTCCATATGTTCTTTTGTTTCTTGGTAGATTTCTTCTAACATTCTATATTCTCCTTAAGTGTGTTTTATTAATTTTTTGTTATCGTAAAATTTGAAATTGATTATACCATTATAAACTTTTATCAGAAGTTTTGTATCGAAAAAATTGTGGTTTATATTTTGTTTGTATATTATTAACCTATGATATGCAAGTTTTTTTGCATATACATAGATTGAAGTTCTTGCAAGAAGTACTAAATACTTCATTTGATTTTTAAAAAATTACTTACTTGCTGGAACTGTAGGAACAACTGGTGCTGTTGGTGCAGTAGGAGCTGCTGGTGCAGCTGTTTCAACAGGAGTTGCAGGAATTAGTGATTCTGTTTTCACACTATCGATTGCACTTCCAAGTTTTTCTTGGTTGTATAAATATCCTAAAGTAACTGTATTTATTACAAATAGAAGTCCTAAGGCCATAGTAATTTTAGTTAAGAAACTTCCAGGTCCTTTTGCTCCAAATAAAGAGTCATTACTTCCGCTGTAAGCTCCAAGACCAATACTTGAACTTTTTTGAAGTAGTACTGCAATAACGATTATAACTGCTAAAGCAAATTGAACTATTAAAAGTGTTGATGTCATATTAATTTTCCTTTTAAAAAATGGTAGGTATTTTATCTAAAACTTATTAAAAAGAGGTTAAAATAATAGCTATGTCTATAAAAAACCAATTCTCAAAACATGCAAATGAGTACAATAACTTTAATATTATCCAACAAATTGCCGCAAAAGCATTAGTAAGAGATATAAAAAACAATCCTAAAACAATCTTAGAAATAGGATGTGGTTCTGGACAAGTTTTTAAATATATATCTTGGAATATAGATAGCTATACTGCTATTGACTTCTCTTCTTCCATGTGTAAACTCCATCCTAAAAATGAGATTGTTAATGTTTCTTGTTATGATTTTGACTCAGAAGAGTTTTTTAAGTTTCTAGAAAATAAACATTTTGATATAGTACTTTCTTCTTCTGCCATGCAGTGGTCAAAAGATTTATCTAAGCTAATTGGACATATTTCAAAAACAACAAATGAAATAAATGCTGTGTTATTTACTTCTAATACATTTAAAACAATTCAAGAATTGACTAATTCTAAATCTCCTATTTTATCAGCAGATGAAATTAAGAGTGCTTTTTTAGATAATTTTAATTGTGAATTTGAAATCCATAACTATAATTTGGAATTTGAAAATAAAAAAGAATTATTTGATTATATAAAAAATTCTGGTGTTAGTGGCGGTGGAGAAGGCTTGGATTTTAAAAAAGCAAAAAAGCTGTATAAAGAGTATAAGTTAAACTATTTAGAGTTTGAAGTGATTTTTGTTAAGACAATTTCTAAGTTGTAAAGTTCATATCTAATATATTTAAAGGTTTCACTATCTTTAATAGATTCTAGTTTACAAAATTCTTCAATCACTCTAGAGCTCTCTTGTGCTCTTTTAAAGTTTGCTATCAATATAGAGTATAAGTCACTTCTATTTTGTTCACTTTTAATTGAATCTCTTAGTACATCGTTTTTGATGTCTCTAGTCTCAAGTAATTCTATATAATTTTCAAGTCGAGCTAGATGTCTTAAAGATTTTAGCTTTGAAGATGTTTCTTTATCATTATATACATACCTAAAGATGTCTTCTACAACACGAATTCCTTCACGGAGTCGATTTAGGTTAGCATCAATTAGTCTAAGAGTATTTTTATCAGTCATTAATATTAAAATGTTTTGATAGCTTCATTTCTGAAGCTATCAAGATACTAGTCGTCACTACCTAAGATTCCAAAAATCTGTAATAATGAAACAAATAGATTAAAGAAATCTAAGTATAAAGCAATAGCTGCTTCAATTGGAGTTTCAAATCCACCTCTAATAATTTGTTGCGTATCATAAAGAATAAATGCTGAAAATAATAAAGCTCCAACACCTGATATACCTAATTGTAATAATGATGATTGAAAGAAAATATTTGAAATTGACCCTACAATTAAGATTATTAATGCAATAAATAACATTTTTCCCATTCCTGAGAAATCTCTTTTTGTAGTCATTGCAAACATAGAAATTCCACCAAATGCAACTGAAGTCATTAAAAATGCTTGAGCAACAATAGAAGCTCCAGCTGGCATCATTAAAATACTACTTAATAAAGGAGTAATTGTTAGTCCACTTATAAAAGTAAATCCAAATAATACTGCTAAGTTAATTCCAGGCTTATTTTTTACAGCAAATAGAGCAAAAAGTAATATAAATTCTAATATTACCAATCCCCAATACCAGCTTGCAATAGTAGAAACCATATCTAATCCAATATACGCTCCTGCCGTAGCAGCTAATAAAGAACCAGCAAAAAGTTGATAGGTAGCTTTTAAAAAGCTCATTAATTCAACTCTTGAAGAATCTTGCGAGCTATTGTATTGAGATGTTTCTTGAGAAAGATAATCTCTGTTATACATGTTAATCCTTTTAAATTTTTTGATATTTTATAATGTTACTCTTAATATATACTTTAAATTAAACAATTAGAATTACTTTATAAAGATTCATGCTATATATAATAATGTATAAACTTAAAAAAAGCATAAAAAGGAAGGAATTAAGAAACATTCAAAATT
>PKUJ01000011.1 GCA_002869565.1 Arcobacter sp. | reverse complement strand
GGATTACGTAAGAGTCTGAAGATAAAATTAGTTGATTATTACCTTGTAAATTATAAGAAAAGATAGAAGATTATGCACCCATATTTACTATTAAGTCTATTTTGATGATTGGTGGTCACTATACTTATGCCCAAGTTCCTCTTTTTGACACTATCAAAGATCTACTAAATCATGATAGAAACAATTATGACAAAATAGCACACTTCGCCCAAGGTTTTATCCCCGCAATGATTGCCCGTGAAATATTGATAAGAAAAAATATCATTCCATTAGCAAAATGGAGAAACTTTTTCATAATATGCTTTTGCCTAGCTTTTTCAGCCTTTTACGAACTAATCGAATGGTGGGTAGCAATATTTAGTGGAGAAGATGCCGAAGCCTTCTTAGGAACACAAGGCTATATCTGGGATACGCAAAGTGATATGGGATTAGCTTTATTAGGAAGTATAGTTGCCTTAATAGTTTTAAGTAAATGTCATAATGGACAATTAAAGGAATTAAATAATTAAAATTCAAATAAACAAAAGTGGCTATTCTTTTCTCATGATGTACATTGAATTTACTATTAGAGTTAGCAAAATAATACTCCCACCTATAAAAGTATAAGAACTTGGTACTTCATTTAAAACCATCCAAACCCAAATAGGTCCCATAACTGTTTCAATAATCATCAAAAGACTTACTTCACTTGCATTTATAAACTTTGTTCCACTAAATATTAGAACTCTTGAGAATGGAGTGATAATTAAGCCCATTACAGCTACAACACCAAGATTATATAAGTCAATACTTATAGTGTCGCTTGCAAAATAAGCTATTATGGCCAATGATATTCCAGTGATTGCAGTTAATGCTACACGATTTATTTTAGTATATTTTGACATTAAAACAAATGATAAAGAGAAAGTCATTGTGCATAATAGGGCTAAAAGATTTCCTTTTAAATTACCTACACCTAACTTATCATTAAAGATTATAAAAAGACCAATAAACAAAAAAAATGAAGCAATAAGAACATTCAATTTTATTTTTTCCTTATAAAATAAATATGAAAAAAAAGATGTAAATAAAGCTCCTGTTCCTATGATAAGTACAACATTTGCAGCAGTTGTACTTTTTATTGCCCAAATAAAGAAGATATTTGCACTACCCATTAATATTCCACATAAAAGAAAAATATAAAAAGATGTCTTAGTTACCTCTCTTATAATATTTCTTTGTTTTAATATTAATAATAAAAGCATTGAAATAAACATAAATATTCCAAGATAAAAAGAAAAAGTGAAAGGTGAAATGGAAGTTAGCTTTATAAATAAAGATTCAAAACTCATAAGTAAAACACCTAAAGCTGTTATTACGATACCTTTTGTATTGTTGTTCATATTCTCTCGATATTATTTTAATTTTAAATTACTCAAAAATCATTGTAGTGTGGGAAGTTTCATTCAAGGTCAAGGCGGTATTTAAAATTTGTAGAAGAGCTTACAATTAGTAAGTGAATCTAGAAATTTTAAATACCAACGCAGAGATTGGATAAAAATACCCGTACTACAACGATTTTTTAGATGTTGTAGTAGTTTGCCTTGTGATGCGGCACTACTATTGCACAGGTACTCTGCTCTGGATGAATCTGGAATGTCTCTGATAATTCTATTCCAAACTCTTCTGGATTTAACAGATCAAAAATATCCCTACTCATCTCTAAATCTGGACAAGCAGCATATCCAGGAGAGTATCTACATCCAACATATTGTTTCATTTGAACATCATTTAAAGTATGTCCCTCTTTTGGCACAATATCCAAATCAAGTCTAACTTGCTTGTGAATTACCTCAGCTAAAGCTTCTGCTAATTCTACTCCTAGACCATGAACTTGATAGTATTCTGTAAATTTACTCTCTTTATAAAGCTCTGCTTCATATGGACTTAGTTTTAACCCAGCACTTGCAAGTGTAAAAGCAACCACGTCTAATCTATCATTTGCAAAAAAATCTGCAATACATCTATGCGGTTTTTTCTTTTGTCTTGGAAATTCAAATACTTTTATAGCTTTTTCTAAAGGTGGAACATTTTTTGCTTCAGCCTCAGAATGAAAAGCATAATCTTCGCTAAAAATATAAAGCTTATTCTCTTTTGCAATACAAGGATAATATGCATAGATAGAGATTGGATCAAATAGCTCTTTTTCTATAAACTCTTCTTTTAATCTTTCATAAAGTGGTTCTACAACTTCCTTTTCATGTTTTATAAAGTCTTCACTTTTTTGTTTTCCTCTTTTATATCCCCATCTTTGTCTAAATAGAACTCTATGATTTATCCATTTAAAGACTAAATCTTTATTGACTTCTAGACCACTTTTTGCAACTCTTCCCCATAAAGGTGGAAAAGTAAAAGTAGTTGCTTCTGGAAGGTCTACATCTTCTTCTTTTATGATTACTTCTTTTTCTTCTTTTTTTACAACTGCATCTTCATCAATCAAATCAGCAGCAAGAGTAGTATTATCTGTTTGTCCTGATTCAATTCTTTGCATAGATACAACACCATCAAAAGCATCACGACAGTAAAAAATTGGTCCATCATATAAAGGTCTACAATAATCATTTATAAATGATTTTGTTAAAGCTGCTCCCCCAAGAAGTACAGGAATATCAATACCTTGAGCTTGAAGTTCTTCAAGATTTTCTTTCATTACAGCAGTTGATTTTACAAGTAATCCACTCATACCTATAGCATCTGCTTTATGTTCTTTAACTGCAATTATAAAATCATTTAAATCAGCTTTAATTCCTATGTTTATTACTTTGAATCCATTATTACTTAATATTATATCAACTAAATTTTTACCAACATCATGTACATCACCTTTTACAGTTACTAGTACTAAAACTGTTTCACTAGCTTTTTCTTCTTTTGGTAAATATGGATTTAAAGCATCAACTGTTGCTTTCATAGTCTCTGCACTTTGAAGTACAAAAGGTAATTGCATTTGGCCTGAACCAAAAAGTTCACCAATAATTTTCATTCCATCAATTAGCCATACATTTACAATGGTTTCAGGTTTTATTTCATGTCTTAATTCTTCAACTAGAGGAAGTAATCTATTTTTATCTCCATCTAGAAGAAGTTTTTTTACTTTCTCTATTTGTTCAAGTTTTTGATACTCTTCATCACTTTGTTCTTCAATTGCATCTACATTTGAAAAATGGTCAATAAATTTAAATAAAGGGTCACCATCTTCTTGATTATTAAAAATTAAATCATCACAAGCTTTTTTATCATCTTCATTTATTTTATTCAGAGGCAGTATATGTTTTACATTTACAATAGCACTTGTCAATCCAGCTTTTACACAATAATCTAAATAAATAGAGTTTAAATAAGCTCTTGCTTTAATATCAAGTCCAAAAGAGATATTAGAAAGTCCAAGTGTAGTTCCAACTTCTGGATGTCTGATTTGGAACTCTCTAATTGCTTCCATAGTCTCAACACCAGCAGTTCTATACTCATCATCCCCCGAACCAATAGTAAAAGTAAGCATATCAAATACTAAATCATCAGGTTTAAAGCCATGTCTATTTACACATAAATCATAAATTCTTTCTGCAATTCTTAGTTTGTCTTCTTTTGTTTTAGCCATTCCAACTTCATCAATTACAAGACAAACAAGAGCTGCACCAAATTTTTTAGCAAGAGAACAAACTGCATCAAACTTCTCTTCCCCATCTTCAAGGTTAACAGAGTTAATAATACATCGTCCACCTATTTGTTTTAAAGCTGCTTCAAGTGCCAAAATTTGAGTTGAATCGGGCATTAAAGGAAGTGATACTTTTTGAGAATAAAGTTCAACAACCTTATCCATATCTTCCCTTTCATCACGTCCTGCAAATCCTACAGAAACATCAATAATATGAGCTCCTGCACGCACTTGTTGTTGCCCAACAGATAATGTACCTTCATAATCATTTGCTTTTAGAAGCTCTCTAAAAGCTTTTGATCCAGTAGCATTTGATCTCTCTCCTATAAGTAATGGAGCTGGGTCTTGTTTTAAAGGAACAGCATTAAATAAAGAAGCCAACGAAGCTTTTAAAAATCCACAAGGTTTTTTAGGAATTGCGCCTTTAACTTCTTTTGATAAAGCTTGAATATGCTCAGGTGTTGTTCCACAACAACCACCTAAAAATGAAACTCCATTTATATCTAAAAAGTTTTTTTGTAAAGCTGTAAATTCATCAGGTCCCATTGGATAATAAGTTACCCCACCTCTGTTCTGAGGAAGCCCTGCATTTGCATGAACAGAAATTGGAAATTTACAAACTTCACTTAATGTTTTTACATGTTTGAAAACTTGTTTTGGTCCAGTCCCACAGTTAAACCCAAGAGACAAAATATTAAAAGGCTCCATAATAGCTGCAATAGTCATAGCATCAGTTCCAATTAACATCGTTCCACTAAGTTCAATAGTAACTGAAACCATAACTGTAATTTCAGGATGAGAATCGTTTAAAGCATGAAGTGCTGCTTTTATTTGTAAAGGATCTTGACAAGTTTCAAGTAAGAAAATATCACATCCCCCATCAGCAAGTCCATTTGCAACTTCTTTATACCCCTCATACATCACATCATAATGAATATGTCCAAGAGAAGGAAGTTTTGTCCCTGGCCCAATTGAACCTAATACAAATTTAGGACTGTTTTCATCTTCATATTTTAAGCAAGTCTCTTTTACAAGTTCTGCCCCTAATTTTGAAAGTTCATATGCTTTTTGTGAAATCCCATACTCATCTAAAACCCAAGGCATTGTTCCAAAGGTATTTGTAGTAATTAAGTTTGCACCTGATGAAGCATAATCCTCATGTATTTTTCTTAAGACATGTTGAGCAGTCTCATTTAGAAGTTCATTACAACCCTCTAAATCTTGACCTTCGTAAAGCCACTCACTCTGTTTTATATCAGCAAGTTGCAACTGAGTACCCATTGCACCATCTATAATTAATACTTGTTTTTTGATTAATTCATTTATTCTATTTATCATTTATCTTATCTTTTTTCTTCTATTAATTGATATTTATTATTAATAGTATATTTAAATTCTCGTTAAAATGTTGTTAAGTAAGGAAATTAAACTTTTAACTAAAAAATACAAACATTCAAACTTCTTTCGAATATCTAATTTATTCAATTATATCTTCATCGACTTTAAATGCAACTAAGTTGCGCTTAATGTACATTTTATTATTATTACATTTGCAACTTAGTTGCAAAAATAAAAAAGGAGTTAATTATGAGATTTTTAATCCCATTATTTTTATTATTAAATTTTGTTTATGCACAAACAAATATTATAGTAAGTATTTTACCTCAACAAACTTTTGTTGAAAAAATAGGAGGAAATAAAGTAAAAGTTACCACAATGGTAAAACCAGGAAGTGACCCACACTCTTATGAGCCGAAACCATCACAAATGAAAGATATTTCAAATGCAAAAATATATTTTCCAATAGGTTTAGAATTTGAAAACACATGGCTTGATAAATTTGCCTCACAAAATAAAGATATGAAATTTATTGAAATGACAAAAGATATTGAACTAATAAGTATGGCAAAACATCACCACCATCACGAAGAAAATCATGAACACAAAGGGGAAGAATTACCTTATGAGTGGGCTGGAGTTTTTGAATTAAAAAAAGGTACATATAATTGGAGCTTTTCAAAAGTAGATGGTAATTATGCAGATCCAGCAATGAAAATGTTGATAATCAAAGCAGATGAAAAAAGTGATAATTTAATAGAAACTTATGAAAAAACAGCAAAAGATCTATTTGAAAAAAATAGAACAACTATTGCAAAAAATAGTGATTTATTGGAAACAAATAACTCTTTTTATGAATTAAATTTTGATAAAAAACAAAATGTTTCTACATTTAAAATTGATATTAAAGAAGATGGAAAATATCTATTTTTCACAGAACATATGCCAACAGAATTTGAAGGTGAGGAACATTTCTTTAAAGATTTAGCAAAAAATGATATTGAAGCAATAGCTACTTTTCCAAAAGAAGATGAGCATCAACATGGAAAAGATCCTCACACGTGGACGAGTCCATCAAATGTGAAAATTATGGCAAAAAATATTTATGATATATTAGTAGAGTTTGACACTGAAAATAAAAATTACTTTGAGAGAAATTACTCAAAATTTATTGAAGAAATAAATCATACTGATGAACAAATAAAAGATATATTATCTTCCCTGCCAAAAGATTCTAAATTTATGGTATTTCATCCATCTTGGGGATATTTTGCAAAAGAATACAACTTAGTTCAATTACCAATAGAAGTAGAAGGAAAAGAGCCAAAACCAAAAATTCTTCAAAAAATTATTGATGAAGCCAAAGAACAAAATGTAAAAGCAATATTTACACAAACAGAATTCTCAGACAAAAGTGCAAAAGCAATAGCAAATGAGTTAAAAATAAAAGTAATAAAAGAGACTCCATTAGCAAAAAATTGGTCAGAAAATTTAATCAAAATGGCAAACGCAATTGCAAACAACAAATAAAGCAATTTCTATAAACAAACTTTTTTTCAAATATGAAAAAGAGTTTGTCTTAGAAGATATAAATCTACAAATAAATAAAAAAGATTTTCTTACAATCCTAGGTCCAAATGGTGGTGGGAAAACTACACTTTTAAAACTAATTTTAGGAATAAACCCAATAAGCCAAGGTGATATTAAAATCTTTGGAAACAAGCTTTTAGATGAAATTTCAAATATTGGATATGTTCCTCAAAACACAAATATAAATCTTAATTTTCCAATTAGTGTTATTGAAGTTGTTATGATGGGACAAAATGACATAAAAAAAAGAATTTTTGGTTATAAAAGAGATGAAAAAATAAAAGCCTTAGAAGTTTTAAAAAAAGTAAATATGCAAGATTTTGCCAACTCAAAGATTTCAAATCTTTCAGGAGGACAAAGACAAAGAGTTTTAATTGCGAGGGCTTTATTTTGTAATCCAAAGATTTTGCTATTGGATGAACCAACATCAAATATTGATATAACGGGCTGTGAACAAATTTATCAAACATTAGAAGAGTTAAATAAAGATATTACAATTGTAGTAATTAGCCATGATATTTCAGTTGTTTTAAAATATGCCTCAAAAGCTGTTTATATAAATAAAAAATTAACTTACCACGACTTATCAAAAATGAAAAATGATTTCAAAAATATCCAATCTCATATTTGTGAGATTGAACTTTTAGAGATGTTAGGAAAATGCAAATGTTAGAATCTCTTTCATATACTTTTATTCAAAATGCCTTAATTGCAGGAATTTTAGTAAGCATCATCACAGGAATAATTGGTTCACTAATAGTTGCAAATAAAATGGTTTTTTTATCAGGTGGAATAGCCCATAGTGCTTATGGAGGAATTGGTTTATCTATTTACTTTGGATTGCCTATGCTTTTATCAACTTCTATTTTTTCTGTATTTATTACTGTTTTAATAGCTATTTTAACTTATCAAAAAAGAGAAAACCTAGATACTATTATAGGTCTTACTTGGGCTATTGGAATGTCTTTTGGTATTTTATTAGTTGATTTAACACCTGGATATAATTCTGATTTGATGAGTTACTTATTTGGTTCTATTTTAGCCGTAAATAGTGATGATATATTATTTATGTCAGTTTTATTAGGATTTATAGTTCTAACTTTACTATTTTTCTATAGAGATATTTTAGCTGTTTCTTATGATAATGAATATGCAAATTTAAGAGGAATAAAAACTAGATTTTTTTATACTCTAATCTTAATATTATCAGCTCTTAGTATTGTAATTGCCATAAAAATAGTTGGACTTATTTTAGTAATTGCATTACTTACAATTCCTATTTATATTGCTCAAAGATTTTGTAATACTCTGTTTAGGATGATGATAGTTTCAGGATTTTTCTCTATGATATTTACTATTTTTGGATTAATAGTTTCATATACTTATGATTTAAGCTCAGGACCTTCAATTATACTTGTTAGTTCTATTTGTATGTTTTGTGTAATTATTTTTCAATTTTTAAGAAAAAAAGTAAAACCTATTTAAAGGTTTTACTTTATAAAAGATGCCCCATTTTCTCTTTTTTTGTTTCTAAATATTCATAATTGTATTCACAACTATTTATAATAATTGGAACTCTTTTTTCAACTTTCACTTCTTTTAAAGAGTTTAATTTTAATGGATTATTTGTCATTAATTTTATTTTTTTGATATTAAAATATTTTAAAATCTCATCAGCGATTTCATATTTTCTATAATCTTGTTTGAAACCTAAAAGCTCATTTGCTTTTATTGTATCGTGTCCTATGTCTTGTAAAGAATAAGCATTTACTTTATTAAACAATCCTATTCCTCTACCTTCTTGTCTAAGATAAATTACCATTCCACCATCTTTTTGAATTGTTTTTAAAGCAAAATCTAACTGTTCACCACAATCACATTTTATACTTTTAAAAACATCTCCTGTTAGACATTCTGAATGAATTCTAACAGTTGGAATTGATGGCAAAGTATTTGTAAATATTGCTAAATGCTCTTTGTCATTTTCTTTAAATGATTGTATTTTAAAATCTCCATATTGTGTAGGAAGATTAGCTATTTTTGATATTTCTAAATTCATAATTATTGATTCACTTTTTTAGTGAATTTTATCAGGTTTATCTTATTTGCAACTTAGTTGCAAATAGTTAATATTTAATTTAATTTTTTTGAATTATTACCCTAATTACGTAAGCTTTTCCTTGATGTCCATTTCCTTCTTCAAGGTTGGTTTCTAACTCTTCTACTTTGTGTTTTGTGCAATTTGGAAAAGCATTTAAAAAATCATCAACCGTATATAAAAGGTCTATATCTTTAGGGCCACCACTTTGGTAGTTAAGTTGATTTGTTGAAAAAAATTCACCTACAAAAAAACCACCCTCTTTTAAGCAAGACTCGATTTTATTAAAAAGTGCTTCTCTCTCATTTTTATACATATGTAAATATGAAGTAACTATTGAGCCATACTTTTTTGAAGGTTCCCATTCGTTTAGATCAACACATCTTGTTTTTACATATACTTCTTCTTCCTCAGCTAAAGCTTCTAATTTTTTTAAGCCTATGTCAGAAGCATCTAAAGCAACAACTTCATAACCTTTTGAAGCAAAATAGACTGCATTTCGTCCTTCACCTTCACCTAAACATAAAAATCTTTGTGATTTTTTAAAGTTACTTGAACATGAAACTAAAAAAGAATTTGGTTTTCTACCATAAAGATAACCATCTCGAGAAAATTTTTGATTCCAAAATTCTTGTTGACTCATGTTTTAACCTCTTTTTTTTCTTTAAAAATATTTTACAATAAAAAAGTAATTTTAAAATAGCATTCTTAGTTTTATTAAAAAAACTTATTTTATTTTATTTTAATCTAAAATCTTTATCTCACTTAATTTTAATAAAATCTTCGATACACTATTATCTAAAAATTTATTGTAGGATATTATAAATGACAGAAGCAAAATATATCTGGATGGATGGTGAATTTGTTAATTGGCACGATGCAAAAGTGCATGTATTAAGCCATACATTACATTATGGAAATGGTGCTATTGAAGGTACTAAAGCATATAAAACTCACGATGGTAGATGTGCAATTTTTAAATTAAAAGAGCATACAAAAAGACTTATAAATTCAGCTAAAATGACACTTCTTGATGTACCTTTTACAGAAGATGAATTAAACAAAGCACAAATTGAATTATTACAAAAAAATGAATTGACTGAAGGGGCTTATATTAGACCTCTTGTTTACTTAGGTTATGGAGTTATGGGACTTTATCATAAAGATGCTCCTGTAAATGTTTCTATTTCTGCATGGGAATGGGGAGCATATTTAGGTGAAGAAGGTATGAAAAAATGTGTTAGAGTTAAAATTGCCTCTATGACAAGAAACTCAAATACTTCAGGTATGGGAAAAGCAAAAGCTGTAGCAAATTATCTAAATTCTCAAATGGCTAAGTATGAAGCAGTAGAATGTGGGTATGATGAAGCACTTTTAAGAGATGACCAAGGTTATATTGCTGAAGCATCAGGAGCTTGTTTCTTTATAGTTAGAGATGGAGTAATTATTACACCGCCAAATGATAACTCTTTAGAATCTATTACTCAAGCAACTGTTATTGATTTAGCTGAAGACTTAGGATACACTGTTATAAGAAGAAGACTTACAAGAGAAGAAGTTTATGTTGCAGATGAAGCATTCTTCACAGGAACAGCAGTTGAAGTAACTCCAATTAGAGATATTGATGCAAGAATTATTGGAAATGGAGAAAGAGGACCAATAACAGAAGTCTTACAATCAGCTTATTTTGATGTAGTAGCTGGAAAAAATGAGAAATATATAAAAGATTTAACGTATATTAACTAAAAAAAATTAAGGGAAAAGATATGCCTATAGATAACGACTATTTTAAGAACAGACAACAACAAAATAAAAAAAGTGGCTCTAATGACAATGGAGGTGGAGGAAATTATCAACCACCTTTCGAGCCACCTGAATTTTTCAAAAACTTTGGAAAAAAAGCAGGATTTATTTATGCAATTATTGCTGTAGTTGCAATTTTATTCATTACAAAACCATTTTTAACAATTGAATCTGGTTATGTTGGAATAAAAAAGACTTTAGGGAAATATGCAGAAGAACCTTTAAGACCTGGTTTTCATATTATAATACCTGGATACGAACAAGTAATAGTAGTTGATACAAAAGTTAGACTTATGAATTATGCTACTGTTGAAACAAGTACTGGTGGTTTTGATCAAAGTATTAGAAGTAATCCTGCAATCAATATTCTTGATGCTAGAGGATTACCTGTATCTATTGAATTAACAGTTCAATACAGACTTACAGCGGATGGAGCTCCTACTACTATTGCTAACTGGGGACCATCATGGGAAGAAAAAATCATTAATCCTGTAGTTAGAGATATTGTAAGAAACGTTGTAGGTAACTATACTGCTGAAGAACTACCTACAAAAAGAAATGAAATTGCTATCAAAATTCAAGAAGGAATTCAAAAAGATATTGATTCACTTGCGGATAAACCAGTTCTTTTACAATCAGTTCAATTAAGAGAAATTGTACTTCCTCAAAAAATCAAAGATCAGATTGAAAGAGTTCAAATTGCAAATCAAGAGTCTGAAAGAGTTAGATACGAAGTTTTAAGAACTAGACAAGAAGCTGAAAAAAGAGCTGCAAAAGCTACTGGTGATGCAGAAGCGAATAGAATTGAAGCAAAAGGTAGAGCAGATGCTGTAACTATTGAAGCAAAAGCGCAAGCAGTTGCAAATAAAATTATTGCTGATTCTTTAACTCCTAAATTACTACAAATGCAACAAATTGAAATTCAAGGGAAATTTAATGATGCACTTAGAGAAAACAAAGATGCTAAAATCTTCTTAACACCTGGTGGTTCAACTCCAAATATTTGGGTTGATACTAAAGATAAAAATAGAGATACAGCTATAAATCAATAATTTAATAAAGAGTAGTTTTACTACTCTTTATATTTTGAATATCATGATGAAACAAATATTTATATCAATTTTCTTATTTAATCTTCTTTTATTGCAAGCAAGTACAAATGAGAAAATTGATTTAACTAATAAAAACTCCGAAATAAAAATATTAGATTCCAAATTAAAACTTCTCCCTCAAAAAACAACTGAAGATTATAAGAAAAAAGAGAATCTTTTGATTCCAGTTGAAAAGAAAATAGAGAAAGCTAAAAAAGAAGATGATTTAAATATAGATACAAATGTTGAATTTAATAAAGAAAACAAAAGTATTGATGGAGTAAAAGTTAATATAGGCACTAAATTTTAAGGTAACAAATGAAGCAAATAGAAAAAATTGATTGGGAAAAGATGAATAATCTAATTCCTGTTATTACACAAGATTCAAGTTCAAACGAAGTTCTAATGTTAGCATATATGGATAAAGAAGCTTTATCTTTAACAATAAAAACAAATCAAGCACACTATTTTTCTAGAAGCAAACAAAGAATTTGGAAAAAAGGTGAAAGCTCAGGACACCTTCAAAATGTAAAAGAGATTAAAGTTGATTGTGACAATGATACTATTCTTTTAAAAGTTGAACAAATTGGTGTAGCTTGTCATACAGGTAGAAAATCTTGTTTTTTTACTAACTTAGAAAGTGGTGAAGAAATTTTAGATGTAGAAGTCGATACAAACTCTACATATGGAGTAATAGATACTCTTTATCATATAATTGAATCAAGAAAAAATGATGACCCAAAAACTTCATATACTGCAAAACTTTTAAAGGGTAAACAAAACTCCATGCTGAAAAAAGTTGTTGAAGAAGCTGGTGAGTTTTCATTTGCAGTAAAAGACAATGACGAAGAAGAGATTATTTATGAAGCAGCTGATTTAATGTATCACTGTCTAGTAGCCATGTCTAGTAAAAATATAAATCCAGATAGAGTTAAACAAGAATTAGCTAGAAGATTTGGTATTTCAGGAATTGATGAAAAAAACTCAAGAACTGAATCTTAAAACTAGAGTATCAAACTCTGGTTTTCTATTTTAAAAATTTATTAAATAAGTACTTTAACTAAATTTATTCGTAAACTCCCAAATAATATTAATTACCTTTAATTCCTCTAAAAAACATTAATTTTATATAACTAAAGTACTTATTTATTATATAAATGATAAGATTTAAAATTATATTATAAAAGGAAACCCATGTTAGAAGAATTATCTGCTGAATCAAAAAATAAGCTCAATACTTTTATGTTTATTTGGTTTTTAATGCTTGGAGCCCAAATAATATATCTTTTTGTTTGTTATTATATATTAAAAGAAGGTCTTTATAAATCTATATATAGTTTAGAAATATTAAATAAGAATATTTATCTTGGTATTGACTTATATACATTAATACATATTGTGTCAATTTTAATTTTGATTGCTGGATATTTCTTTTTTACAAAAAATTATTCAAAATTAGTTGATAAAACAAATAAAACTAAATTTCAAAATATAGAAGAGGAATTTGATTTTTTTAGTACAAAGTATATAAGTATGATGTTCGTGTATCTTGCAATCTTTGAAATTATTGCAATAATTGGTCTATTAGTATTTTTAACTACTTTGGATTTTTATACAGCTATGAATTTAATCATAATTGCAGTTATTGGATTTATACTTGTAATGCCCAATAAAAATAAATTTAATTACAATGCAAGTTAAAAAATAATTTCATAAAAAGAGGAAAAACCTCTTTTTATTTAGTTACCACAACCACATCCAGAATGACTTTTCTGTTCAGTTTGTGCTGATGAAGCTGCACCTGCTGTAGAACAAGCAGATACACCAGGAGGGGTAGTTGGTTGTATTGAAGCATTTTCAGCTTTATCACTTACCTCATCAACATAAGCAATAAGTTTAGATGCAGCTATCATATATCTTTTTGCAGATACTGACTCAGGATCACAGTAAACAATAGGTTTACCTGAATCTCCACCTTCTCTAATAGCAGGTTCAATTGGCAAATTTCCTAATACTTGAGTATTATATTGATCAGCTAAAGCATCACAAGTTCCCATTCCAAAAATATCAGATTCTGTTTTACATTCAGGACAAATAAATCCACTCATATTTTCAACAATCCCAGCAATTGGAATGTGAAGTTTTGCAAACATATCAAGTGATCTTTTTGAATCATCAAGAGCAACATGTTGTGGAGTTGTAACATTTACACCACAAGTTACAGGAACACTTTGAGCTAAAGTTAATTGAGCATCACCAGTTCCTGGAGGCATATCAATAAACAGAATATCTAACTCTTCCCATAAAATATCTCTTAAGAGTTGCTGGATAGCTTTCATAATCATAGCACCTCTCCAAATAAGAGCTTGACCTTCTTCCATTAATGAACCCATTGACATAACATCAACGCCATATGCATTAAAAGGTTTCGCTTTATTCCCAACTACTGCTACTTCTTGACCTTGTAAACCCATCATACGAGGAATATTTGGACCATAAATATCGGCATCTAAGATACCCACTTTTTTACCTTGCATTGCTGCTGCAATTGCTAAGTTAACAGTTGTAGTTGATTTTCCAACTCCACCTTTTCCTGAAGATACCATTACAAAGTTTTTAATTTGAGGAGCTATATTACTCCCACTAACAGAATTACTTTGTTGTTTTGGTGCTTCTGGTTTTTTTAAATTTAAAGTTGCAGTTGTAATACCAATTGCTGCTAAAGTTGATGAAATATCTCTTTGTAATTGTTGTTCAACTTCAGAGGCACTTGATGTAATATCCAAATGCACAACACAAGATTCATTATCTACAAGTTCAACATCTTTTACGAAACCGAATTCAATAATAGATTTTTGAAAACCTGGATAAAGAACTTTTCCTAATTCTTCTTTTATATCAGCTACAGTTGCCATATATTTTGTCCTTATAAATAGTCCCCATTTTTAAGGGACCTTGATTTTTTAATTTCTTTTAAGAAGAGAAATAAATTCCCTATAAAGAAACAAACTCTAAAGTGAGCAAGGAGTTGCTCTTAATTTTATATTCAAAATTTTCGTATTATAGTTTAAATATGATAATTTTTGTCTTAATTAAATTTTTTATAATTTTAAGTTTATAAAAAAAGGCCTAAGAAAACCTTGACCTTGATTAACTTTTTTATCTATTTCACATCGAATCCTCGTAAACGCCGAAAGAGTGAAACTATTCACTCTTTTTATCCAGCGTTCCTCAGAGCATTCGGTTCAATTACGAAATCAAAGATTTCTATTTCACATCGAATCCTCGTAAACGCCGAAAGAGTGAAACTATTCACTCTTTTTATCCAGCGTTTACCATTGCTTCGCCATGATTTTCAACAATTTTTTGTGTGATTTTATATGAACAAAATTTTGGTCCACACATTGAACAGAACTCTGCTTCTTTAAATACATCTTGAGGAAGCGTTTCATCATGATACTCTTTAGCTCTTTCTGGATCTAAACAAAGTTCAAATTGTTTGTTCCAATCAAAACCATATCTAGCATCAGACATTTCATCATCAATATTTCTTGCATCTTTTCTACCACGTGCAATATCAGCAGAGTGTGCAGCAATTTTATACGCAATAATACCTTCTCTAACATCTTGTGCATTTGGTAAACCTAAATGCTCTTTTGGAGTTACATAACATAGCATTGAAGCTCCATGCCATCCACCAACAGCAGCTCCAATTGCAGAAGAAATATGATCATATCCAGCAGCAATATCAGTTACTAGTGGTCCTAGAATGTAAAAAGGGGCTTCATGAAAATATTCTCTCTCTAATTTCATATTTCTTTCAATTTGATTTAAAGGTACATGTCCTGGTCCTTCAATCATAACTTGAACATCTTTCTCCCAAGCTCTTTTTGTGAGTTCTCCAAGAATTTTTAATTCTGAAAGTTGTGCTTCATCAGATGCATCAAATAAACATCCTGGTCTTAAACTATCACCTAAAGATAAAGATACGTCATGTCTTCTACAAATATCTAAAATCTCATCAAAAGCATCGTAAAATGGATTTTCTCTATGATAATGCATCATCCAAGCAGCCATTAAAGAACCACCTCTTGATACTATTCCCATTTTTCTTTTTGCTACATGAGGCATGAATTGTAATAAAAATCCTGCATGGATTGTGAAATAAGAAACACCTTGAAGTGCTTGTTTTTCTAAAACTTTTAACATAGTTTCGATATCAAGTTTTTCAATTTTATCATTTACATCATGTAAAATTTGATAAATAGGAACTGTTCCAATTGGTACAGTAGAATGTTCAATTACAGCCGATCTAATTGAATCTAAGTCACCACCTGTACTTAAATCCATAATAGTATCTGCTCCATGTTTTAAACAAACATCAACTTTTTCAATTTCACCTTCAATATCTGAAGCTAAAGCAGAAGAACCAATATTTGCATTAATCTTACAAGAAGATGCAATTCCAATCGCCATTGGAACTAAATGTTTATGATTAACATTTGCAGGAATAATTAATCTTCCTCTTTCAATCTCACTTCTAACTAATTCGGGGTCAATCTTTTCAACTTTTGCTACATATTCCATGTCTGGTGTAATAATGCCTCTTTTGGCATAATACATCTGAGTTCTTACTTCATCATCTTTATGATTGTCTAGCCAATCTCTCATAATAAAAATCCTATTAAATATTTTTCGTTGATTATATCAAAATATATTTAGAGAAGATTAATTATTTAATATTATTTTGCTTTGCAGTAATTAATGCTAATATTTGATACATTAAAAGGATTTGTTAATTAAATCCTTTGGTTTTAGTTCTTTTATTATATTATTACTCACATGAACAATAATTTTATAGCTCAAATACAAAACTTAAACCTTGATTTTAAAGGTAAAAAACTATTTAAAAATCTAAACTTTGATATACTCGAAAATAAAAGTACCGTCTTACTTGGAAGTTCAGGAGTTGGAAAATCAACCCTACTTAGATGTATAGCTGATTTAGAAATTGAGAATATCACAAGTGGAAAAATAGTATTAAAAGAAGGTACAAATATAGCTTGGCTTAGTCAAGAAAACTCACTCTACCCTTGGCTTAGCGTTTTAGATAATGTTCAACTTTATCATCATCTAAAAGGAAGTAAAAAAAAGCAAACTTTACAAAAAGCAAAAGAACTTTTAGAACAAGTAAATATGTCTAAACACTGTGATAAAAAAACTTATGAACTTTCAGGTGGACAAAAACAAAGAGTAGCACTAGCTAGGACACTTATGCAAGAAGCAAATTTTATTTTAATGGATGAGCCTTTTTCAGCACTAGATGCAATTACAAAAATTCAACTACAAGATTTAACTTGTCATTTATTAAAAGATAAAACTGTTCTATTAGTAACCCACGACCCACAAGAAGCTATAAAACTTGCAAATCATATTTATATTTTAAAAAATCAACAAGTAGTTTTAGAAGAAGCGGCTTCTTTAGAAGGAGTATTACCTCATCAATTATCAAATGAAAAACTATGGAATTTACAAGAAAAGTTAATATCTAAGCTTCAAAAAAAAGACAAAGAAAGTCAAATATGAAAAAGTTTTTAAAAGTATTACTTCCTATTATATTTTTATTTGTTTTGTGGCAAAGTGTTATTGTGATTTTTGATTTACCACATTATATTCTGCCAAAACCAAAAGATGTGTTTTTTCAACTAATAAATCAATACAGCTTACTTTGGGAACATACACAAACGACACTTTTAGAAATAATAATAGGACTAATCATCGGTTGTATTTTTGGTCTAGGTTCAGCTTTTACCTTACTTTATTTTAAAAAAATCGAGAAATATTTACTTCCAATACTTGTAATCTCTCAAGCAATTCCTGTATTTGCCATAGCTCCACTTTTAGTTTTATGGTTTGGGTATGGTATGGCTTCAAAAATAGTTATGACAGTGATTATTATATATTTTCCTATAACTACGGCTTGTTATGATGGACTTAAAAATACACCCAAACAGTGGCTACAACTTGCATATACATATAAACTAACACCTTTACAAACCTTATTTAAAGTACGATTTAAAGCAAGTTTACCTTCCCTTGCCTCAGGGCTTAAAATTGCAGTTTGCATAGCACCTATTGGTGCAGTTATTGGTGAATGGGTTGGTTCATCAAAAGGACTTGGTTATCTTATGTTACATGCAAATGCAAGAATGCAAATAGATTTGATGTTTTCTGCACTTTTTATACTAGTAGTAATCACTTTAGGTATTTATTTTTTAACAGATTTTCTAACAAAAAAATTTATACCTTGGGCTTCTCATTTACATTAAATTGACTTAAATTTTTTTTTCTGATAAGATTTATTTTCTTAATGTATAGGGAGCTTATATATAGGCTGAGAGGAAGTTTTGAACTTCGACCACTGGACCTGATCTAGGTAATTCTAGCGTAGGGATTTGTTTTTGCAAATGTATTTTTATACTTCAAGTTTTGTCTATCTTTATTTTAAGATAAACTCTTCTCTTCTTATAGTTAAGAATTTAAAGGAGAGTCATGACTATTACTCAAGAACTTATCAAAAATTCTCAACCATATTGGGATAATTATATCAAACATGAATTTGTACAAGAATTAGCTCAAGGAACACTAAAACTTGAAAATTTTCAACATTATTTAAAACAAGATTATATTTATCTATTTCATTATAGTCGTGCTTTTGCACTTGCTATGTACAAAAGTGAGAATTTTGAACAAATGAATTTTTCAAGGCAAGCTTTAAATTCCATATTAGATGAAATTCAACTACACATAAACTATTGCAAAGAGTTTAAAATAGATGAAAATTTACTCTATGAACAAAAAGAATCACCCGCTTGTATTGCGTACACTAGATATGTGCTTGATTGTGGGTTAAGTGGAGGTTTAACAGAGCTTTATGCAGGGTTAATACCTTGTTTTCTAGGTTACGCTAAAGTTGCAGACTTCATCACTCAAAATAATTTAAGCGTAACAAACAACCCATATCAATCTTGGATAAATATGTATTCTTCAAAAGAGTATCAAGACTCTGCAAATGACGCAACACATTTTTTTGAAGAACTCTGTAAAAACTTATCAAAAATACAAATGGAAAAAATACAAGATATTTTCACAACAGCAACCAGAATGGAAATATCTTTTTGGCAAATGGGTTTAGACCTATCATAAATAACAAAGGGAAAATATGAAAAAAATAATATCAAAAATAACACTTAGTTTAATACTTTTAAGTTCAACTGCTTTTGCAGATAAAGAAAAAGTAAGTTTACTTTTAGACTGGTTTGTAAATCCAGACCATGCTGCAATTATAATTGCACAACAAAAAGGTTTCTTTGAAAAGAATAATCTTGAAGTAGAAATTATCGAACCAGCGGATCCATCTATGCCACCAAAACTAGTGGCTGCAAAAAAAGCTGATTTAGCAGTAGATTATCAACCTCAACTTCAAATGCAAGTAGCCGAAGGTTTGCCATTAGTTAGAATAGCTACACTTATAAACTCTCCACTTAATAGCTTAGTAGTGTTAAAAAATGGTGATATAAATAACATAGAAGATTTAAAAGGTAAAAAAATAGGATATTCTGTAAGTGGATTTGAAACAGCATTATTAGACTCTATGTTAAAATCAGTAAATTTATCTGCAAAAGATGTGGAACTTATAAATGTAAATTGGTCATTATCTCCTTCTTTAATGAGTAAAAAAGTTGATGCAGTAATAGGAGCTTTTAGAAACTTTGAATTAAATCAATTAAAATTAGAGAAGCATGAAGGAAAAGCATTTTTCCCTGAAAACTATGGAGTTCCAAAATACGATGAACTTATAGTTGTAGCAAACAAAGATAATGCCTCTTCTAAAAAATACATAAACTTTGTAAAATCTTTACAAGAAGCTACAAAATATTTAAAAGAAAATCCTAAAAAATCTTGGGAAGCTTTTGTAAGCTATAAACCAAAAGAGTTAAATAATGAGCTGAATCGTCTTGCTTGGAGTGACACATTACCTTATCTTGCACAAAATCCTGCTATATTTGATAAAGATGTTTATAATCAGATGGCTGAATTTATGAAGCAAAACAAACTTATCAAAACTTTGCCAAATTTAGATGAATATGCTCAAGAAATATTAAAATAAAGATAACCGATGCAATCAAATTATCTAAAAAAGTTAAGAGAACAAAGTCCATTAATACATAATATTACAAATATAGTTGTAGCTAACTATGTAGCAAATGGCTTATTAAGTATTGGTGCTTCACCTATTATGTCAAGTGCCATTGAAGAGATGGATGAGTTGCCAGCTATTTGTCAAGCATTAGTTATAAATATAGGGACACTAACCGAAGCCCAAGTAAAAGCAATGATTAAAGCTGGAAAAAGTGCAAATAAAAACAACACACCCGTAGTACTAGATCCTGTTGGTGTTGGTGCTACAACATTTAGACAAGAAAGTGTACAAACTCTTCTACATGAAATAAAATTTGATTTAATTAGGGGAAATGCAGGAGAAATTGCGCACCTTGCTCACGTAAATTGGAGTGCAAAAGGGGTTGATGCAGGTACAGGAAAAGCAAATTTATCACAAATAGCTAAAGATGTAGCTATAAAACATAATTGTATCGTTGCTATTAGTGGAGAGATTGATTATGTGAGTGATGGAATAAAAGTAGCAAAAATAGTCAATGGAACACACCTTTTCCCAAAAATTACAGGTTCTGGTTGTCTTTTAAGTGCAGTTTGTGGAGCATTTTTAACTTTAAGTGAAAATAGTTTTGAGCTTACAGTAAATGCTTGTACCGCTTATGCCATTGCAGGACAAATTGTACAAGAAAATCTAGAAAGTACTCAAACGGGTCAGTTTTATATTGGCCTACTTGATAGTTTGGCAAAAATAGATGATGAAATTGTAGAAAGATATGCCAATATAAGTTTTGAATAAAAGGACAAATCATGAGTAAGATAGCACAAGCTTTAAGTATAGCAGGTTCAGATAGTGGGGGTGGAGCTGGAATTCAAGCAGATTTAAAGACCTTCCAAGAAAGAGGTGTTTTTGGAACAACTGCAATTACAGCAATTACTGCACAAAATACAACAGGTGTTTTTGATATACACCCAATACCACTACAAACTGTGCAATTACAGCTAAAAGCTATTGCTGATGATTTTACTATCAAAGCTTTTAAAATAGGTATGTTAGGAAGTCGTGAACTCATAAAATGTGTAGCAGAAAGTATTCAAGAGTATGATTTTGGATATTTTGTTTTAGACCCAGTAATGATAACAAAAGGTGGAGTAGGACTTTTAGAACAAAACGCAATAAAGGCTATAAAAGATGAACTTATACCACTTTGTTATGTAATAACGCCAAATCTACATGAGGCAAAAGCTTTAACAAATATAAATATAACAGATAAACAAAGTGCAAAAGAAGCAGCTTTAATATTACAAAAAATGGGTGCTAAAGTCGTAGTTATAAAAGCTGGTAATACAAATAATATAACAAGCGAAATTTGTGAAGATTGGGTATTTACTCAAGATGAAGAGTTTACTTTACGCTCTCCTAAATTTGATACTCTTCAAACACATGGAACTGGTTGTACTTTTAGTGCTTGCATAACTGCAGAACTAGCACGTGGGAAAAGTATAAAACAAAGTATCATTTTAGCAAAAGAGTATATAAGTGCCGCTATTAGTAACCCTTTAAATATTGGTTCTGGTCACGGTCCAACAAATCATTGGGCATACTCCTTAAAGAAAAAAAATGCCAAATATTAAAAAAATGATAATGAATAAATTACTTTTTAATTAAGTGCCACAGGCATTCATCATTTATATAAACTTAATTAATTTCATTAATTTTAATTTATTACGTATATAAGTTGTCTTTCTATATAATTGTACTTATCTCATGAATAGGTTGCTTATGATAAATAATAATTATTTAAAAAAATTATACGAATCATCAAAAAAATCTATAAAGACTCCAAAAGCCAATAAAAATAATTCAGAAGAAGATTTATTATCTATAATTAATAATTTAAAACTAAACAATACTTTTATTATTCATCATAAAAATAACTATAATTTAAATGAAGTTTCTAAGCTTTTTAGATTTTATGAGAATGAATTGAAAAATAGCTTTTCTGAAGATAAAATAGCATTTGATTTAAAATTAAAGTGTTATTTACTTATAGTTGAATTATTTACAAAACTATGCATTTTATTTTCTTATAATAAAGAAAAAAGATTTTTAATAAATACTATATTTCAAATTTTAAAAGAATCAAATAATATGCTAAAACTCACTATACCTTTCGAAAAAGAAGAGATACAAGTTTTAAATAATCTTATTGGGCAACAACTATATTATTACACACATATTCAAGAGAGCATGACAAAAGAAAAAGATATTAATTATATTTTAGAGCAATATTTCTTGAAGTTAGAAAGAATCCAACATGGATATGAGTTATCATATCATTCTAATTTTGGAAATAATACTTCAATAAAAAAATCCATTGAAGAAATGTTATTTATAAATAATGCATCTTTTTTACTTCTAAAAATGGTTCATAAATTAAATTTTTATCTACCTAATTTTTCATATTTACAAAACTCTTATTTCCTAAAAATAAAAGAGTTATTTCAAAAAATTTCAAAAAAAAATAAATCAAATAAAATAAAAACAATTTTTGATTTTGAATCTTCACTTATTGGAAGTTTTACAATAAGTGCTAATTATTTACAAAACCATGGTCATCATAATATATTTGATGATAAAATCAAATTATTAAAACTTAATACAGATGAGTATAAACAATTAATTGATATTATACTAACATCAAAACTATAATTGTATCAAACCAGGACGGAATAAATGAAAAAACTAATAATTGAAAAGATTGATGCCTTACCTCCCCTGCCTAAATCTGTTTTAGAATTAGAAGAATTTAGAAAAATGTCAAATAAGGAACCTCTAGATCTTTTAAAAATTATTGAAAAAGATCCTCTTATTATTACAACTGTATTAAGGGTTGCAAATTCTGCTATGTTTGGTTTCGTGAGTCAAGTTGAAACACCAAGTCGAGCAATTTCTCTATTAGGTATTAATTTTACAATTTCAATTGCATTAGGTTCTGTTATTCAAAATTTGGTGGAAACAAATTTAAATGCTTATGGAGTAGGAACAGATGATTTTATATTCTCATCTAATTTAGCATCTAATTTAGTAAATACTTGGGTTTCAAAAATAAGTTTTGATTTAAAAGAAGATTTACTTTTACCTGCATTTTTACAAGAAACAGGAAAATTTGTAATTGCTGAAGTTATAAATGATAATGATCAAGTTGAAGAATTTAAAAGTCAACTAGCAATTAATAAAAATATTTCAAGTGTTGAAAAAGAATTTATAGGATTTTCATGTGCAAGAATTACTGCAAACATCTTTAAGCATTGGAATTTAAGTCACAATCTTATTTTCTCAATTGGCTTTGTTGAGGACTTAGAACTTTGTCCTAAAGATTATATTAAAAAAGCACAAATTTTAGAAATCATTAAAATTTTAACTGATATCAGAGAACCTCTATCAGATCAAAATATTCAAAGAGCACTTAACAAAGCTAATGAATACGGACTTGATACAGAACCTTTACTTCAATCAATCGATTCTATAAAATTTAAATTAGAAAATGATCTTTAAGGTTTCATAAGTTACATTGAAGTATAATATGTAACTTTTTTACTCAAAGGGTCTTTTTGTCAAATGTTACACTTATAGTATTATGTGCTGGAAATTCTTCTAGATTCGCACTTCAAGCAAAAAAACAGTGGTTGAGAACTGACAACTCTCCATTGTGGTTATTCGTTACAAACCGACTAAAAAATTATTCTAATTTTGACAAGATTATTATTGCTGCCCACAAACAAGAATTAAATTATATGAAAAATTTCACGGATGATTATACTTTTGTAGAAGGTGGAAAAACAAGACAAGAATCAATGAAAAATGCTTTAAAAGAGGTAAGTACAGAGTATGTAATGGTAACAGATGTTGCTAGAACCTGTATTCCAAAAGAAGTAATTGAAAATTTAATCTCGGCTAAAGATGAAGCAAATTGTATTGTTCCCACATTAAGTGTAAGTGATACAGTTATTTATAAAGAAGAAACTATAAATAGAGATGAAGTAAAACTCATCCAAACTCCTCAACTTTCAAATACTAAAATTTTAATAAATGCTCTAAATACAAATATTGAATTTACAGATGATAGTTCTGCAATAAAAAATATTGGAGGAACTATTAAGTATATTCAAGGAAGTTTAAAAAGTAAAAAGCTAACTTTCGAAGAAGATATTGAAGCAATAGAGTGTATAAATGCACCTTCTAAAAATTTCTTTACAGGAACAGGATTTGATATTCATCCTTTTGAAGAAAATAAAAAGATGTTTTTAGGTGGTATTAATATTGATGTTCCATATGGGTTTAAAGCGCATAGTGATGGAGATGTTTTAATTCACTCCTTAATTGATGCCCTATTAGGAGCCATTGGAGCTGGAGATATTGGTGAATTTTTCCCTGATACGGATTTACAATACCAAAATATAGATTCAAAAATTTTATTGGAACAAATTGTGCATTTCGTATATAATGTGGGATATGAAATTGTTAATGTTGATTTAACAATAATCGCACAAAAACCAAAAATAAATCCATATAAAAATGAAATAAAAACAACAATTTCAAAACTCTTAAACTTGGAAAAACAATTTGTTAATATTAAAGCTACAACAGCAGAAAAGCTTGGTTTTATTGGTAGAGCTGAAGGTGTTGCTGTTCAAACAGTGGCTACATTAAAATATTATAACTGGAAAAGATAATGAATATATTGATTATAGAAAGCGAAATTTATTTAGCACAAAAAGTTGTTTCAAGACTTTTAGATGATGGACATAATTGTGATTTTGTTGAAACACCAAACATTGAAAACTTAACTAAAGACTATGATATTATTCTTTTATCCACCTCTTTACCAGGAGCTCTTTGTAAAACAATCATACGAAGATATAATGACTCTATTATTTTACTTCTTGTTTCTTATATATCAGATGAAACAGTAACAGATCCAATTAAAGAAGGTGCTAAAGATTATATTATGAAGCCATTTATTATGGATGAGCTTGTAAGAAAAATCTATCACTATAGAGAGTGTAAGTCACTTAGAAAAGAACTTCATACATTAAGAGAATATCTTAATTTTCAATTTGACGAAGTGGATACAACAGGAACTGTATTACCTACATCTTTTCCAATTTTAATCGAAACTAATTCGCAAATTAGTGCTGATAAATTGGCTTTTGAACTTGCTAGAAAACTCGATTATCAAATGAAGTTTATTTCACTAAACTCAGATAATTGGCAAAAACAAGTAAATGAAAAATTTCATGGAATTCTGTATCTTACAGATTATCATAGTCTAAAGAAAAATTCAAAAGAGAATCTAAACAAATTAATTGATGATAAAAAATGTATTCTTGTTTCACTTGAAAAAGAAGAAGACTTTCCTTATGCAAAAGTTGAATTTCAAAAAAGTGATACGATTATGATGACAAATAATATCATGACAATTAATGATTATGTAAAAATGATGGTTATATCTTATCAATCTAAATATCCAGATACAGAACTTAGTAAAAAATTAGGAATCTCAAGAAAATCTCTTTGGGAAAAGAGAAAAAAACTTGGTATTGAAAAAAAGAAATAAGGACTAACTTTTGAGAAAACTTTTTTTAACCCTTTTTTATAGTGGTCTTAGTCCTAAAGCTCCAGGTACAGTAGGAAGTTTTGTAGCTTTATTTATGGGTCTTGCTTTACTTCAATATGTACATGTATCAACACTATTTATGCTATCAATTTTAATTACAGTAATAGCTGTAAAACAAATAGATATTTATGAGAAAGAAGTTGGGGCACACGATGGAAAAGAGATTGTAATAGATGAACTTGCAGGAATGTGGATTGCCCTTTCTATTTGTGGAATAACTTCTGAAAATATAATTATTATGGGATTATTAGCCTTTATATACTTTAGACTTTTTGATATTTGGAAACCATCTATTATTGGACAAATAGATGAAAAAGTTCCAGGTGGTTGGGGAGTTATGGGAGATGATGTAATTGCAGGTATTGCTGGTGGTATTGCAGCAGCAGGAACATATGAATTATTAGTAAGGTTTATTCTCTAACCTTACTTCGTTAAACTCTATAAATAAGCTCTCTACTCTTCATTACTATTTAAAAAACATATACTATAATATAACTTTAATTTAATAAATAAGGATATGAAAATGACTATCACTAAAAGAGTGACTTTTATTGCAAAAGAGGGTTGTGAAGATAAAATGAAAGAACTATTAACTGCGATGGTTAAACCATCAAAAGCAGAGCCAGGTCTATTTTTTTATGATATTTTTCAATGTACAGAAAATAGAAGAAAATTTTATGCAGTAGAATCTTGGACGGAAGAAGGATTAGCGGGACATGCAAAAACTGAACATTATGCAATTTATAAATCATCGTTTGAACCATTTTGTGAGAAGAAGTACACAGAACATTTAGAAATTTTAGGTTAAAAAATGAAAAATCTTTGGGATGAAAATGAAGCAAAGTCTTTTCAAGGTGATTTAGCTTTAAGAATATATACTTCAAATCTATTAGGTAGAAGTGATGAACTAGTTCTTCATGGTGGAGGAAATACTTCTGTTAAATCTGTTTTAGATGGGGAAGAAATTTTATATGTAAAAGGTAGTGGTTGGGATTTAGTATCAATCAAAAAAGAAGGTTTTGCACCTGTAAAACTTGATACTTTAAAAGAGATGGCTAAATTAGAGACTTTATCTGATATGGATATGGTATCACAACAAAAAGCTGCAATGATTGATAAAACTGCTCCAAATCCATCTGTGGAAGCTATTTTACATGCTATTATTCCTTTTAAATTTGTAGACCATACCCATGCTGATGCAGTGGTTACTATTTCAAACTCTAAAAGCGGAGTTGAAAATATTAAAAAAGTTTTTCCAAACTTTTTAATTGTTCCATATGTAATGCCAGGATTTATCCTTGCACAAAAAATATATAATATGAGTAAAGATATTGATTGGAATACTTGTGAAGGAATTATCTTGCACAATCATGGTATTTTTACTTTTGATGATGATGCGAAAAAATCTTATTACAAAATGATTGAGGCAGTAAGTAAAGCAGAAGAATTTTTAGAAGAAAATGCCTCTTATAAACTACCTAATCTAAAAGCAAATGATTTTGATGTTCAAGCTCTTTTGGAACTTATATCAAAAGAAAAAGGCACAGATATGGTGTGTAAAGTAAATCAAACTCCTTTAGCACTTTATTATTCATCTTTAGACAAAGAGACTATAACAAGAGGTGTCTTAACTCCTGAACATATTATAAGAACAAAAAGAGTTCCACTTGTAATAGAAGATAAAAATATTCAAGAAGCAATTAATGAATATAAAGCTTTATATAAAAACTATTTCAACAAGTTTTCAAAAGATGAGATTATGCTAAATCCTGCACCAAACTATGCTGTTGTAAAAGATTTTGGAATTATTACTTTTGGGAAAAATGAAAAAGAAGCAAATATTTTAGATGATATTGTATCTCACACTATGAATGCAGTTTTAAAAGCTGATAAACTAGGTGGGTATGAAAGTATCAGTTTATCTGATAGTTTTGAAATGGAATACTGGGAACTAGAACAAGCAAAACTAAAAAAATAGGAACTACCAATGTCATATCTTTTAGCAATAGATGCAGGAACGGGGAGTGTAAGAGCAGTATTATTTGATTTAAATGGTAATCAAATAGAATCAAGTCAAACAGAATGGACACATTTAGAAGAAGAAAATGTACCAAGTTCTATGTCCTTTGATTTTGATTCAAATTGGGAACTAACAAAAAACTGTATTAAAGAGGTAATAAATAAATCAGAAGTAACCCCTGATGAAATACTAGCTCTAAGTGCTACAAGTATGAGAGAAGGTATCGTTCTTTATGATAAAGATGGAAAAGAGCTCTGGGCAGTTGCAAATGTTGATGCAAGGGCTTCTAAAGAGGTTAAGTATCTAAAAGAGTCTTTTGTAGGCATTGAAGAAGAGTTTTATGAAATTTCTGGACAAACATTTGCATTAGGTGCACTTCCTAGAATCATGTGGCTTAAAAATAATTCTCCTGAGATTTATGAAAAAGTAGCAAATATCTCTATGATAGGAGATTGGATTTTAGCAAAACTTTCAGGAGTAATTGCAACAGACCCAAGTAACGGAGGGACAACAGGAATTTTCTCTTTGAAAACAAGAACTTGGGATAGTTCAATGGCTTCAAAAGTTGATATAAAAGATGATATATTCTGCCCATGTTATGAAGTTGGAACTGTAATCGCAACAGTATCAGACGAAGCTTCAAATGAAACTGGACTATCAACAAGTACAAAAGTAGTAACAGGTGGAGGAGATGTGCAATTAGGCTCCGCAGGACTTGGGCTAATAGACTTAGGACAAACTGCAATTCTAGGTGGCTCATTTTGGCAACAAATAACAAATATATCCTCAGATGCAAAACTACCAGAAAACATGAGCCTAAGAGTAAATCCACATGTTATACCAAATCAATCCCAAGCAGAAGGAATCACTTTCTTTAGTGGACTAATAATGAGATGGTTTAGAGATGCCTTTTGTGATATGGAAAAACTAGAAGCCCAAGAGTTAGGAATGGATCCCTACGAAGTACTAGAAGAAAAAGCAAAAAATATTCCAGTAGGCTCATATGGAATTATGCCAATATTCTCAGATAGTATGAATTACGGAAAATGGTATCATGCAAGCCATAGTTTCATAAACCTATCAATAGACCCAGAAATATGCAATAAAGCCTCAATGTTTAAAGCCCTACAAGAAAATGCCTGTATAGTAAGCTCAATAAACCTAGACAAAATAAAAGCCTTCACAAAACTAGAAATAAACGAAATAGTCTTCGCAGGAGGAGCCAGCAAAGGACCACTCTGGTGCCAAACCCTAGCTGATGTAACAGGATGCAAAATCAAAATCCCAAAAGTAACAGAAGCTACAGCACTAGGAGCTGCAATGAGTGCAGGAGTTGGAGCAGAAGTATACGAAGACCTAACAAGTGCTGCAAAAGAACTTGTAGTTTGGGATAAAGAGTATTTTCCAAATATGGAAAATAAAAAACTATATGATGAGATAAAAATAAAATGGCAAGAACTTTATAGGAAGCAATTAGAACTTGTAGACCAAGGCTTAACTACTTCTATGTGGAAAGCGCCAGGTTTATAATTAATTATTAAATAAGAATTCTCTAAATTAAAAAAGATATACTAAATAATTATAATTTAAAGGCATGTAATGGCAGTACCAGATTTTCAATCTTTTTTTAAACCTTTATTAGAGTTATCAGCAGATGAAGTTGAACATTCATTAAGAGAAGCAAGATTATTTATCTCAAATCAAATGAATTTAACAGAAGAGGATTTAAAAGAGATTCTTCCAAGTGGTACACAAAGTAAGTTTGATAATAGAGTTGCGTGGGCAAAAAGTTACTTTATTCAAGCAAAAGTATTAGAAGCAACCAAACGTGCTCATTTTAAAATAACAAATAGAGGATTAGAATTATTAAAAGGGGTCATGAAAAGATTAATATAAGTATTTTAAACCAATATGAAGAATTTGTTGAATTTCAATCTCCAACTAGAAATAATTCCTCTTCAAAAAATAAATCTATTGATATATCTTTTAATACAAGTTCAGATGAGACACCGGAGGAACAATTACAAAAATCATATCAAAGTATTAGAAATGATTTAGCTTCAGAATTACTAACAAAAATAAAAGATAATACTCCAGATTTTTTTGAAAAGTTGGTTGTTGACTTAATGATAGCTATGGGATATGGTGGCTCTAGAGCTGATGCAGGTCAATCTATTGGTAGAAGTGGTGACGAAGGTATAGATGGTATTATCAATGAAGATAAACTAGGTCTAGATGTAATATACTTACAAGCAAAAAGATGGGAAGGAACAGTAGGTAGACCTGAGATACAGAAATTTGTTGGAGCACTGCATGGACAAAGAGCAAAAAAAGGTGTATTTATCACTACGGGGAAATTTTCCGATGTTGCAATTCAATATGTAGAAAATATTGATCCTAAAGTTGTACTCATTGATGGTAAAAAGCTTGTCAATCTTATGATTGATTATGACTTAGGTTCAACAATATCTGTAGTTTATGAAATCAAAAAAATTGACAGTGATTATTTCCTAGAAGATTAAAAAATTGTAAAAGAGTTTTCCGTTTTGTGTAAGGTCAAGGCGAAGTTTGAAAATAGAGAGGAGCATACTAAAGTATGTGATGAACTATTTTCAAACTTCAACGCAGAGATTGCGCAAAAAAGGTAAACTATTTTACAATCTTAGCAAATTCGTTAAAAATATACTTTGACTCATGCGGCCCTGGACTTGCTTCTGGGTGATGTTGCACTGAGAAAATCTCTTTATTTTTATATTTAACACCTTCAATAGTATTATCAAATAAGTTTTGATGTGTAATTTCTGCAATCTCTATAATATTATCAGGTACATTATAGTTATGATTTTGTGCAGTTATTTCTACTATTCTTTCTGGATTTGCAACAGGATGGTTACCACCATGTTGTCCAAATTTTAGTTTATATGTATCATATCCATGTGCTATTGATAACATTTGATGCCCTAAACAAATAGCAAACATTGGGATATTTGCATTGATTAGTTTTTCTACTTCTGCTTTCTCTTCAGTTAATACAAGAGGGTCACCTGGCCCATTTGAAAGAAATATTCCACCTATCTCTTTCGCTTCAAATCTTGCAATTAAATCTTCCGCTTTAAATGAAGAAGGAACAACTTCTACTTCAAGTCCAGATTCTACAAGTTCATTTAAGATATTTCTTTTAACACCATAATCAACTACAACAACTTTTTTATCACTCATCATAGCTTTATTATAAGCTAATTGTTCATGATCCCAAGCTCCAAATTTATGTACGTATGCTTCTTTTGTAGAAACTTCTTTAATATAGTTTATATCTTCAATTCTAGGACTATTTTCTAATTGTTTTGCAAGAGTATCTTTATCACTAATTTCAGTTGAAGCAATCATCATCATAGCTCCCTCATCTCTTAGCATTTTAGTTAAATATCTAGTATCAATATTACAAATACCTAAAACATTATGCTCTTTTAAAAGTGAATCTAAATCACCTTGAGCTCTAAAATTTGAATATTCATGATGGTAATTTCTAACTAACACACCTTTACAATGTGCAGTAGAACTCTCCATATCATTTTCATTTACACCAACATTACCAATCTCTGGCATAGTAAAAGTTACAAACTGACCTGCATATGATGGATCAGTGATAATTTCTTGATATCCTGTAAGTGATGTATTAAAAACAATTTCACCAACACTTGTTCCTTTTGCACCAAATGAATTAGCTTCTAAAAAAGTCCCATTTTCTAAATATATCCATATTTTTTGCATTTTACATTAACCCTCGTTTAATTAGTTCTTCTTCGTATAATCTATGATATACAATATCATACTCATCAGTTCCTGGTATTAGTTTTCTCTTATAATGTTTTAACTTCTCTAATACTGCTGAATCTGACTCTTCAAAACCTTTTAAAAATTGATCTATTGAAGTAAAAATTATATTTTTAACTTGATTATCTGAACAAGTATAATGAATATAATCTTCTTCCCATAAATAATCTAAGATTTTATGAGCCATATCAGAAAACCTATCTTCATTATTTAAAATAACTCCATAGTCATTTGCTAATCTTTTTTTAGTAAGCCAAAATAGTTGTCTATAATCTGCATTATAAAACTCAATATTTTCTTCTTGCTCTTCTAAAATATCAGCAACTTTTTCATCTAAGTCATGCTCTTTTTCAATGTCAGCATCTAATATTTTTTCAATCTCAACTGCGATCTCTTCTTTAGTTTTTCTAACTTCTACAACTTCACAGGTAGCTAAATCTCTTGCGATTCTTCTTGATATATATTCTGTATGATGTAATTTCATTCTCATAGGCTTATCCTCTAATAATTGTATCGTCTCGCTCTGGTGAAGTTGATACAATACCAACTTTAACACCAGTTAATTCTTCTATTCTAGTAATATATTTTTTTGCATTTTCAGGTAATTCGTCAAATTCTCTACATCCAACAACACTATCCCATCCAGCAATATCTTCATATACTGGTTTTACATCTTCTAAATCAGATGGCATATAATTAATTATTTCTCCATTTACCTCATATGAAGAACAGATTTTAATTGTTTCAAATCCATCTAAAACATCAAGTTTCATAAGCGACAATTGGTCACAGCCATTTAATCTTGCAGCGTGTTTAACAGCAATTGCATCAAACCAACCACATCTTCTTCCTCGTCCAGTTGTAGTTCCAACTTCTTTCCCTACATCGGCCATTGTTTCACCATCTTTTCCAAAATCTTCAGATGGGAAAGGTCCATTTCCAACTCTAGTTGTATATGCTTTTACAATACCTGTAACTAAACCAACATCTTTAGGACTTATTCCAAGACCCGTACATGCTCCTGCACTAACTGTATTTGAAGAAGTTACATAAGGATAAGTTCCATGGTCAATATCTAATAGAGTTCCTTGAGCACCTTCTAAAAGTATTCTCTTATCAGTATCTAAAGCTTCCCATATCATATTTGTAGTATTTGCAATAAATGGCTCAAGTTTTTCTTTGTATGAAGTTAAAAGTTCAACTAACTCAGTCTTATTTGGAGTATCAATTTCAAGAACATCAAAAATTACTTTATTTTGCTCAAAATATTCTAATATTCCATCAGATAGTTTTATTGGGTTTAGAAGTTCTCCAACTCGAAAACCATTTCTAGAAATTTTTTCTGCATATGCAGGGCCAATGCCTTTTCCAGTAGTTCCAATTGCCTTGTCACCTTTTAATCTCTCTTTAGCTTGATCAATCAAAGCATGATATGGTAAGTTTAAATGAGCTTTATCAGAAATAAATAATCTTCCTTCTAAATCATTAAACTGTTCCATCTCTTTTATAATTGACTCAGGCGATAATACAACGCCATTTCCAATAATATTGATTGCTTTTGGATTTAGTACTCCTGAAGGAATTAAATGTAGCGCATATCTTACCCCATCAACCCAAATAGTGTGTCCTGCATTGTGACCACCTTGAGATCTACACACTACATCATAGTTTTGAGCAAGCATGTCAACCATCTTACCTTTTCCTTCATCACCCCATTGAATACCAACAATTATATCTGCTTTCATCTTTTCCTAATCCTCTAAAATTTTTAATAAACTATCTGTGTAAAGTGCAAAGCCTAAAGAGCTGATTCCATCAGCACTATATTTCCCACCCTTACAAATTACATGATTATCTTGAATTACTCTGTAATAAACGTCGTCATAATACTTTAATGTACCATGATAAAGTGGTGCGATAACAAGACTTTTGTATTCTACCTCTTTTGCTGTTTTTAAAAGTTTTTCTAATTCTACTTTTATTATATCGGGAACTAAGCCCATAGATTTTTCTAAATCTTCAATATTTTTAACTTTTATCAAATCATTTAGCCAAGAGATATTTATTTCCAATAATTTTGCAATTTCACCATTCTTAAATAAATCAATATCTATATCCAATTCACTTGCAACAAGTTTTGGAATATTTATATTTGATAATTGTAAGATTGGATTTATTTTTAAGCTATCTAAAATACTTCCAGTTAAATTTAAAATATCAACAATATTATTATGACAAATCCACTCACAACCAATTTGATAATCTTCAGTTGAAGGATATGTAAAAACCGGCTGAACATAAAACCACTTTTTATGGTCAGTAGTTCTTCCTAATCTTTTTGTGATAATTCTAACTACATCCAAAGTAGAATCGGCTCTTAACGATACTTGTTCATTTTTCTCATCTGAAAATTTAATAAGTTTTCTATCATTTGCAATTGATTGATGCTGCGAATATGAAAAGTTTGGAGTAACAATCTCTTCAAAGCCTTTTTCATCTAATAAAGTGCTAATCTTGTACTCTAACTCTCTTTTTGCACGAGCTGCTTTACCAAAGTATAATCTACTTCCTTTTGGTATTTCATGTTCAAAAACCATTAATTACCTTTAAACATATTTGATGCGAAAACTCTATTTGCAGTTCCATCAAATACTCTTAGACCTAATTCATCCATTGCTAATTCGATTGCATTTACAACCCAAGAAGCCTCGAAATCTTCAACCAATCCCATATGATTAATTCTAAAAATTAAACTTTTAATGTGATCTTGTCCACCAGCTATATTTGCATTGTATTTTGTTTTTAAAATTTTTCTGATTGCAGGAGCATTTTCCGTATAAATAGTAGTCATTGCATCAGCAGGACTTGATGGATAAATTTCACAACAAATCGCTTTTAATGCTTCTCTTGTAGAACTAGCTCTTAAGGCAGTCTTTTCATATAAAACTTCAAAGCCACCATTGTTTTTAATATGTAATAAGATTTCTCTAAGTCCAATGATTAAAGTTGTTGCAGCAGTCCAAGCTGTTGTATTAGTTTTTTGTTTTTTAATTTCAGTAGCTAAGTTAAAATAATAACCAGCTGTTTTTTTATTTATTTTCTCAACCGCAGCATTAGATAATCCAATCATTGACAATCCAGGAGGAAGCATTAAAGCTTTTTGACTTCCAGTAATAACTGCATCTAAATTTGTAGTATCTACTTTCTCAACACCAATTGCAGTAATTCCATCTGCAACAATCATAATATTTGGATTAATTTTTTTAACCTCGGCTGCTATTTGTTCAACAGGATGTCTTAATCCCCCTGCACTTTCACAGATTTGGATAAAGATTGCATCAATATCTGAATCTGATTTTATAGCTTCAACAACTGCTTCAACTGAAACAGGAGTATTCCATTCATTTTTAATTTCAGTAGATTCAATACCAAAGGCTTCACAGATTTTTCCAAATCTTTCACCAAATTTTCCTGAATTAATAGTTAATGCTTTTTTATGAGTTAAGTTTGTTATACAAGCTTCCATCGCACCTGTTCCACTTGATGCAAGCATCACAACTTCAGACATATCAAAAACTTCTAATAATAATTCTCTTGTTTCTTTAAATATTTGCTCGAACTCTGGCGTTCTATGATGAATGGTTACATCAGCCATAGCCTTTCTTACAAATTCCGGTACAGGAGTTGGTCCTGGTGTTAATAACATATAAATTCCTTCATAACCTTTTAGTAAAACGTGATATTTTATCTAAAATTTTATTACGGAAAGGTTAAGCAATTTTTCAATAAATTTCTAGCTCATTTTTTTATAAATATATTCATAAAATTAAAAAAACAATCAACTTCTAAGATATTTTATTTTTCTATAAAGCTTTATTGTTGTAAATTTCAAAATTTAGCTATGCCTATAGCTAAGACTCTCTAATAGAGTTTAGTACTAGTTAGTACTAAACTCTATTTTTTAACTCTTGACATTTACTACTAGTTAGTACTATAATTTCATCAGGAGTTAGGAAATGAATAAAAAAAGTTTAATTAGTTACGGTGAACGAACAGATAAAGCCATGAAAACTTGGGTCCAAGTTTCAAAAACATATAATCGTTTTTTTAGTGAAGAGTTAAAATATTTTTTAAATCATGAACTAACATTTAACCAGTTTAAAGTATTAGAGGTTCTCTATCATAGAGGAAATTTAAATATAGGAGATATTACAAAATTAATTTTGAGTACTCCAGGGAATATAACAGTTGTTATAAAAAATCTTAAAAGAGATGATTGGATTACATCTATATCAGATCCAAAAGATAAAAGAGCAAATATCTTATCAATTACTCAAAAAGGTAAAGATAAGATGAGTAGCCTTTTCCCACAACATGCACAAAATATTCATGATTATATGAATATTTTAGATGATGAAGAATTAAATACTTTATACACATTGTTGAGAAAAGTCTATAAAGCATAGACTTTTTTTTAATAAATACTACTAATTAGTAACAACTTAGTAATAATAAAAGGAAAAAAAATGAATTTAGTAAAATTAGGATTAGCGTCAGTTTTAGCAGCGGCGGCATTATATGCAGGAACTTATAATGTAGACGCAAGTCACTCAAATGTAGGCTTTAAAGTAAAACATTTAATGATTTCAAATGTAACAGGTAAATTTGATAAATTTTCTGGTTCAATTGAATATGATGAAAAAACAAACACTTTAAAAGCATTAACTGGTAATGTTGAAGTATCTTCAATTAATACTGAAAATGAAAAAAGAGATGGTCACCTTAAATCAGCAGATTTCTTTGATGCAAAAAATCATCCTAAACTTACTTTTAAATTAGACAAAGTTGATGGAGATGCTGCTTATGGTAAATTAACTTTAAGAGGTATTACGAAAGACGTTAAACTTGATTTTGAAAACAATGGAACGGCTGTAGATCCATGGGGAAATAAAAGAGTTGGTTTAGAACTAACTGGTAAAATCAATAGAAAAGATTATGGTCTTAACTGGAACAAAGGTTTAGAAGCTGGTGGTGTTCTTGTTGGTGAAACTGTTAAATTAAGTATTGAATTAGAAGGAATTTTAGCTAAATAATTAGTTAAAAAGAAAAGGCAAAGAAATGTTACCAAGTTTGTATATTTCTCATGGAAGTCCAATGTTGATGATGATGAATAATCAAAGTACAAAATTTTTGAAAGAACTTTCATCAACTTTTGATAAACCAAAATATATCTTGGTAATATCTGCCCATTGGGTAAGTAACAATTTAAAAATCTTATATGAGGATAGCCCATCTACTATATATGATTTTTATAACTTTCCTGATGAACTTTATGATTTAACTTATGGAGCGCCTTCTTCAAAAGAAAAAAATGATGAAATAGTAAAATTACTTGAGTCAAATGGAATTCAAATAGAAAAAGATGTTTCTAGAGGTGGTTATGATCATGGAGTATGGTCACCTCTTAAATTTTTATATCCAAATGCTGATATTCCTATTATTCAAATCTCTTTGCCTTATAATTATGATGCAAAAGAGTTAATAAATCTAGGGGAAGTCTTATCAAATTTAAGAGAAAATACCCTAATTATAGGAAGTGGCTCACTAACTCATAATCTTAGAGGCATGAACAGAGATGAGAATAGTTATGTGAAACCTTCTGCAAAAGCCTTTAGAAACTGGATTGTTGAAAAAATAGAAAATGCAGATATTGAATCACTTATTAATTATAGAAGAAAATCCCCTTTTTTAGGAGAAAATCATCCTACTTTAGAACATTTACTTCCTCTTTTTGTTAGTTTGGGGGCATCAAAAAATAAAGTTGGTAAATCTTTACATGATGTTTATATGTATGGTAACCTCTCAATGGATACCATAATTTTTAAGGATTAAAATATGATACTTATATTTGTAGCAAGTTTAAATGAAAATATGAAACTTGCAAAAATTTTACAAGAACAACTCAATACTTTAGGAAAAGATAGTGAAATTATAAATCTTATTGAATTAGAACTTCCGATGTATGATAGCTATAAAGAAGAACATGATGGAATACCTATTCAAATCAATAACTTAATTACTAAAATGCAAGAAAGCGAAGCTTATATATTTGTATCACCGGAATATAACTATTCTCTTCCTCCTGTATTAGTTAATACTATTGCTTGGGTATCGAGAGTTGGTGATGATTTCAGAAAACTATTCACGCTAAAGCGTATTCAATTAGCAACGCACAGTGGCGGTGGAGGAAATGATGTAATGCATGCAATGAGAATACAGTTTACTAAACTTGGAGCAATTGTTTTACCAAGAGAAATTGTAACGACTTTCCAAAATAGTTTAGACAAAAATAGTAGAGAGAGAATACTTAAACAATTTTTACAATTGATTTAAAAAGGGCTTATGATGTTAAAAAAATTACCAAGAGAAAATATGGGAACCTCAAATCTAGGTTGGCTTGAGAGTAGATTTCATTTCTCTTTTGCTGAATATAGAAACCCTACAAATATACAATTTGGAGTTTTACGCGTTTTAAATGATGATATTATCCATGCTAAAACTGGATTTGACACTCATCCACATGCTAATATGGAAATCATTTCATATGTTGTTGATGGAGAGATAACCCATAAAGATTCAATGGGAAATGCAGAAACACTAAAAGCGGGTGAAGTTCAGTATTTAAGTGCAGGAAATGGTATATATCACAGCGAACATAATCTTCATGAAAGTGAAGATTTAAGATTATTGCAAATTTGGATTTTACCTCCTAAAAATGGCTTACCAAAACTTTATGGTTCTCATAAATTTAAAGAAGATGAAAAGAAAAATAAACTTTTAAATATTGTATCATCAGAAAATGGCGATGCAAAAATAAGAATTCATCAAGATGTGAATTTTTATGTAAGTAAACTAGATAAATCAAAAAGTTTAAATTTTAAGATTGAAGAAAATCGACAAGTTTATTTTGTACAAATAGAAGGAAGTTCTTCTATAAATAGTATTGAATTAAATAATGGTGATGCGATGGAAATTACACAAGAGCTTAAACTAGATATAAAAGCAATTACAAACTCTCATTTTCTTTTTATCGAGATGAAAGAAGTTTAAAATAATTAGATAGTTAATAAAAGCCTTACCCTAGGCTTTTATTTTTTATAACTCTTTATCAATTAATCTAGCGATAGTAAAATCCTCTAAAGCATGACCTACTGATTTAAATAGAGTAATTTGTCCTTTTGATGTTCTACCCTCTTTTTCTTTTCTTGTTAATTCAAATAAATCTGCTTTTATTGAACTATCAGAAATAATACCGTTTTCAAGTGGTACTTTTAAATCACCTGTCTCTTTTTTTGCCATATCACTATCAATAAAAATATCAACATTTGAAATAAGTTGATCATCAACCTCTCTCATATTCGGTTTAAAAGAACCAACTAAATCATAATGTTGCCCTGACTTGATAAATTCACCTTTAATCAAAGGTTCAGTTGATAATGTTGCACAGGAGATAATATCACAGTCTCCAATCTTCTCTTCTATTGTATTTACAGCTTCAATATCAAATTCATCTTTTAATTTATCTACAATTTTTAAAGCATTTTCTTTGTTTCTACCCCAAACATATATCTTCTGTAATTTTCTAACTGTACTGTGTGCCCTTATTAACTCTTCACACAAGGCACCAGTTCCTATCATTAACATTACTTTGGAATCTTCCCTTGATAAATATGAACTCGCAAGAGCTGAAGCAGCAGCTGTTCTCATTGATGTTAATCTTTTTGCTTCTATAACAGATTTTATTCCACCTTTATGAGCATCAAATAATAAATAAACTGCACTAATTCCTGGTAAATTGTATTTTGAATTATTTGGGCTTACCGTTAATATCTTTATACCAAGCTCTTCACTTGCTTCCCAAGAGGGCATTAGTAAAAGTGTAGAATCTACTTCTTCTTTTGGATTTTCATAGTCAAGATGCATTCTAGCAGGGACATTTATATCTGCTTTAAAAGCATTTCTTAATTCCTCAATTAATACTGGATATTTAATTACTTCTTTTACTTCTGATTCTGTTATAACTCTCATTTAATCCCTTTATATTTATCAAAATTCTATTTTACACAAGCATAAAAAAAGGTAAGTTCAATATTTGAACTTACCTTTAAAATATTAAAATTGAACTCTAAACGAATTCAACTCCTTTTTCACCCTCTGCAATTTCACCAATAACATAACCATCAGTATTAGCTAAAACAGCATCTACATTTGCAGGGTTAACTACTAAAACCATACCAACACCCATATTGAATGTTCTATACATCTCTTCAACCTCAACAAATTGTCCCATAAATTCAAATATAGGTAATACTTTAATTGCATCTCTTTTTACAACTGCTTTAAAATTATCAGGTAAAACTCTTGGTAAGTTTTCTGTAATTCCACCACCTGTAATATGTGCTAAGGCATTTATATTTTCTTTATTTGCTTTGAACTCTTTTACATAAATTCTTGTAGGTTCTAATAAAACATCACTTAATTTTTTGCCATCAAATTCATCTTCTAAAGTCATTCCAAGTTTATCAAAAAGTAATTTTCTAACTAGTGAAAAACCATTTGAATGTATACCAGAACTTGGAAGTGCAATTAGTGTATCACCAGCTTCAATTCTTTCAATTCTATTTAATTCTGCTTTTTCTGCAATACCAACACAAAAACCTGCTAAATCAAAATCACCTTCCTTGTACATACCTGGCATTTCAGCAGTTTCACCACCAACAAGAGCACATTCAGATCTAATACAACCCTCAGCAATACCTTTTACCACATCAGTAGCTTCTGCAACATCTAATTTTGCAGTAGCATAATAATCTAAGAAGAAAAGTGGTTCTCCAAAATTACATAATAAATCATTTGTACACATTGCAACTAAATCAATACCAACTGTATCAAATTTCTTAGAATCTATTGCCAACTTTAGTTTTGTTCCAACTCCATCTGTCCCTGACAGAATTACTGGTTCTTTATAACCTTTTGGAAGTTCAAATGCACCAGCAAATGAACCAATTCCTCCTAAAACACCTGGAATCATTGTTGACTTTACATGGGGTTTGATATTTTCTACAAATTGATTTCCAGCGTCAATATCTACACCAGCGTCTTTGTAACTAACTGTTGACATTTATTTCCTTCTCTTTAAGTATTAAAAGTGATTCTATTAAACTAGTTGTTATTAAAATTTGATGTAAATTTCATAACACTGTTAATATATCCTTGTTATTTAAAAATTTTTTGGTATTATATCCAAAATTTAATAAAATATAAGGACTCACCAAAATGAAAGATAATCAAGCCTTTAATGAAATGATGGTACATACACCATTATGTACACATAAAGAAGCTAAAAACGTTTTAATAATTGGGACAGTAAATGATAATTTAAAAAAAGAAGCTTCAAAACATACAGGAAATATTGAGTTTGGGGATGCCTCTTTATTAACATCAAAAAATGAAAAAAATATCGATGCAATCATTTTAACTGATGTAAAAGTTGATGAACTATTAATGGCAAATATCGAAAGAGTATTAAATGATGACGGAATTCTTTCTTTTTCAACTTCAAGTTTTTCAAATGATGAGAATAGATTAAAATCTGATTTAGAATTGGTAGGAAAAAACTTCTGGATTGCAATGCCTTTTAAATTTGGTCATGATACAGCAGTTTTAGCTTCTAAAAAATATCATCCAACAGCGGATATTGTTTTACAAAGATCAGATTTACTTGATGATTTAGAATATTATTCAACTGAAATTCACCATGCATCTTTTGTATTTCCAGCAGCGCAACATAAAGCTTTAAATGGCATAGCAAAAAGATAAATTCTCTCTTTAAATCTCAAATAACCCAAAATAAATCATTATTATAGTAAAATTATTACTATTAGTAATGATTTATTTAAACATGCAATAGCTTTAACAGGTGGAATTGCAACAGGAAAAAGTACAGTTGGTAATCTACTAAAGCTTCATGGCTTCTTAACAATAGATGCTGATAAAATTGCACATAAGCTACTTGATATGCACAGTGCAAAAATTGCACAAATATTTGGGCAAAAGTTTGTAGAAAATGGAAAAGTTCTAAGAAAAGAATTAGGTAAAATAATTTTTTCTAATGAAGAAGAAAAACTTAAATTGGAAGCTTTTATTCATCCTTTAATAAAAGAGGAAATTGTAAAAGAAGCTGTGATATTTGAGAAACAAAATAAACCCTATTTCATAGATATTCCACTATTTTTTGAAAAAATGCATTATCCAATCCCAAAATCTTTAGTGATTTATACTCCAAAAGAGATACAAATTCAAAGATTAATGCAAAGAGATGGAATAAGTCAAGATGAAGCAAAATTAAAAATTTCAAATCAAATGGATATTGATGAGAAAAAAGAATTGGCAGATTTAGTAATTGACAACTCGACAAATTTAAAAAATTTGCAAAAAGAAGTAGAAAGAATAATAGAGGAGATTTTATGACATATACAAAATATTCTGCTAGTGGAAATGATTTTGTAATTTTTCATACATTCATTGAAAAAGATTATACTAGAGATGCAATAAAACTGTGTAATAGAACAGAAGGTATTGGAGCAGATGGACTTGTAGCTTTGTTACCATGTGAAGAAGCAAATTTCAAATGGCAATTTTACAATAGTGATGGAAGTGATGCTGCAATGTGTGGAAATGCAACTAGAGCAGTATCTCACTATGCTTTTAACAATGGATTAGCTCCTTCGAAAATGAAATTTTTAACTAAAGCTGGATTAATTAAATCAGAAGTAAATGAAAATATTGTTGAAACACAAATGACTAAACCAATTGTTATAAAAGAAGAGTTTGAGCAAGAAGGTTTAACTTGGTATTTAATTGATACAGGAGTTCCTCATTTAGTAACAATAGTAGATGATTTAGAAAAATATAACCATGATTTATGTGCAAAAATGAGATATAAACACAATGCAAACGTCAATTTTGCAAAAATTGAAAATGGCGAAAATGGTAAAATACTAAAAGTAAGAACGTATGAAAGAGGAGTAGAAGGAGAAACTTTAGCTTGCGGAACAGGAATGGTTGCTTGTTTTTTAAGAGCTAATGAATTAGGTTTTGTAGAAAACAAAACTTTTGTCTATCCAAAAAGTAATGAAGAACTAACTATTTCAAAAATAAATGAAGAAATTTATTTTAAAGGAACGGTTAAACAGGTTTTTACGGTTACTATATAATGAAATTTTTATCAAAAGTTATATTTTTAGTATCTGCATTTATAATCACAATTAATGCAGATGCTAGTTTTTCTAAAAATTATTATAATCTTCATATAAGTAAACAAAAAAAATATTTTATAAACTTCTTTAAAAAAGAGATTGAAATTGAAAATAGAAATATTTTAGAAGAAAGAGCTTTTATTGAATCTTTAAATAAAAATAAACATTTAGATCCCAAATCAAAAGAGTATAAAGAACTTCAAGAACTACAAATAAAATACAAAATTCAGACAATATATGACTATTCTAGGTATTTAGAAAGAATAGATATTATTCCTCCATCTTTGGCATTAGCACAAGCTGCAGTTGAAAGTGGCTGGGGTAAGAGTAGGTTTTTTAAAGAAGCAAACAATATTTTCGGACACTGGACATATAACCCCAAAATAGGAATGTTGCCCCTTAGACGACAGTCAGATAAAAAACATTTTATTAGAATATTTCCAGATTTACAAACTTCAATTTCAGCCTACATGAGAAATCTTAATCGTACAGCTGCCTATTATGAATTTAGATTAAAAAGAAAAGAAATGAGAATATCAGGAGAATATATTGATGGAATGAAATTAAGTTCCACTATGTCAAAATATTCAGGAATAGGTCATGATTATATTAAAATATTACAATCTATTATTAGAAAAAATCATCTTACAAATTTTGATAAAGAATTTTATAATAAACTCAAAAAAGAAAAAGAAAAAGAAAAAGAAAAAAAAGAATTAATACCAAAGAAGGAAGAAAATGAAATTTACCGCGCCATTAAAAACTTGTTCTACTAAAATAATGCTTTTAGGAAGTGGAGAACTTGGAAAAGAAGTTATTATTGAAGCACAAAGACTAGGAATTGAAACAATTGCAGTTGATAGTTATAATAATGCTCCAGCACAATTAGTTGCAAATAAAGCTTATACAATCAATATGAAAAATAAAAATGAAATATTAGATGTAATAAGAAGAGAAAAACCAACTTACATCCTACCTGAAGTTGAAGCAATCAATATTGAGGCATTATTTGATGCAGAAAAAGAAGGTTTTCACGTAATTCCAAATGCTGATGCAGTAAATAAAACAATGAATAGAAAAAACATTCGTCAGTTTGCAGCAGAAGAATTAAAAGTAAAAACTGGATCATATGAATTTGTTTCTACTTTTGAAGGATTAGAAAAAGCAGCAAAAAATATGGGATTTCCTTGTGTTATAAAACCGGTAATGAGTTCATCAGGACATGGTCAAAGTGTTGCAAAAAGTGAAGATGATTTAAAAACTTCTTGGGAAATTGCAAAAGAAGCTAGAGGAGATGCTAGTGAATTAATTGTTGAAGCCTTTGTTAAATTTGATTATGAAATTACTATGCTAACTGTACGGAATGGAGAGCAAACAGTATTTTGTGAACCAATTGGACACATCCAACAAGATGGAGATTACATCTTCTCTTGGCAACCAATGAATATGAGTGAAAAAGCTAAAAAAAATGCACAAAAAATTGCTAAAACTGTAACTGATGGATTAGGTGGTCGTGGTATTTTTGGTGTTGAAATGTTTGTAAAAGGTGATGAAGTTTATTTTTCAGAAGTAAGCCCAAGACCTCACGATACAGGTATGGTTACAATGATTACTCAATCTCAAAGTGAGTTCGCACTTCATGTTAGAGCAGTATTAGGATTACCTTTAGATTATATTGATTATGGATGTGGAGCAAGTGCTGCTTATAAAGCAAAATCTGATACTTTTACCCCAGAAATTAAAATCAAAAAAAGTGCTTTTACAAAAGATTCATATGTTCGAGTTTTTGGAAAACCACAATCACATGTGGGTAGACGAATGGCTGTAGCTTTAACTTTTGATAAAGATTCTAGTGAAGTTGCTTTAGAGAAATCTAAAGAAATTATCAAAAAATTTAGTGATTGTTGAAAGAATTAAAATGAAAAAAACTCTTTTTTTATCTATTATTTTTACGCTTGTTTTTTCTGGATGTTTTTCCGTTTCCTCATTAAATCCATTTTCAACTGAAACTGAAAAGGAAATAATAAAAAAGAAAGAAATTGAAATTCCTGAAGATGCACCTTTATGGCTAGTTGAACGTAGAATAAATAATACTATCTCTGCAATTGGATACAGTAAAACAAAAAAAGAATTAGATAAAAAAGAGCTTGAATTCCAAAAACAGAAAGCTTTAATTACAGCAAGTCAAAATTTGGCAAAAAAAATATATCTTAAAACCATAAACCTTTATAAAAACTACATGGAAAAACTTGAAAATCCAAATGTATTTGATAAAGATATAAAAAAGTTTGCAGAGCATATTTCACTAAAATCTCTTACTCATTCTAAAATTATAAATACTTGGATAAGTTCAAATGATGAATTATATATTCAAATTGCAGTTGATTCATCTAAAGTAGCAGAACAAATACAATATAGCAGTAAGTTATTATTCAATGTAGATAAAACCTTATATCAAAACTTTTTATCAAATAGAGCAAAAATTGATATTATAAAAGAGTTGGAGAATAATGATAATTAAAAGTGAAAAACAACTTTTAAACTTTGTAAAATACTCCCCAATAATTGTCATCGCTATTATTGCAATAATTGTTAATGCATTAATATACTATCAAAATGAAAAAAATTATAAAAAAGATTTATCTATCTACAAAAAAAATTACATAGAAACTAATAAAAATATAGTTAAAACCTTAGTTGAAAATGTTAATAATGATATCATAAATGAAAAAAATGTACTTAAAGAAGAACTTCATCAAAATCTTAAAAATAGAGTTTATGAAGCATATTCAATTGTTGAAAATATACATAATAAATTTAAAAATGAAGGAAATGAGAAAGTCCTCTATCTTATAAAAGAAGCCTTGCGTAATTTAAGATTTAATGAAGGGAGAGGTTACTTTTATCTTTTTGATATGAATGGGAAAACTGTTTTACATCCATTTATGACGTCTTATGAAGGGAATTCTGCCATTGAAATAAAAGATAGTAAGGGCTTTCATTTTATACAAGATATTATTAAAAACTTGGATAATAAAGAAGAATACTTTAATAGCTATTATTGGACAAAACCAAAAAATAAAATCAATCAATATAAAAAGTTTACTTTCAATAAAAAATATGAACCACTTAATTTGGTTATTAGTTCAGGTGAATATCTTGACAATTTTACAATAAAGCTTCAAAAACGAATGTTAGATTACATTCAAAAAATTTCTTTTGGTAAAAATGGATATATGTTTGTATTTGATTATGATGGTACTCAAATAGCTCATATTAAAAAATCCTATATAGGTCTTAATAGAATAAATTTAGAAGATAAAAATGGTTATAAAATAACTCAAGAGATAATCAAAAAAGCAAAAGAAGGAAGTGGTTTTATAAGTTATATTGGAACAATAATCCCACAAACAGGTAAACCGGCAAAGAAAACAACTTATGTCAAAGGTATTCAAGATTGGAGATGGGCAATAGGTTCAGGTTATTATGATATAGAATTACTACAATATCTTGATAAAAAAGAAAAAGAATTAAAAGAGATAAATACTCAATCTTTGAAAAAAACATTATTTATAAGTTTTGTAATTTCAATTGTTTTACTATACCTTGCCACATATATTTCAAATATATTAAAAACATTTTTTGATGACTATAATGAAAGAATATCAAGAGAAATAAGTGCAAATAGAAAGAAAGATGTAATTTTATATCAACAATCAAAAATGGCATCAATGGGTGAAATGATTGGAAATATAGCTCATCAATGGAGACAACCATTAAGTTTAATAAGCACGGCAGCAAGTAGAATCCAAATTGAGAATGAATTAGAAATTATTACTAAAGAATCCCATAATGAATCCTTAGAAGCTATAATAAAATCTACAAAATATTTGTCTCAAACCATTGATGACTTTAGAGAATTTTTTAATCCACATAAAATTGCAAAAGAATTAAATAGCGAAGATTTATATGAAAAAACTATGATACTAAACTCTTCAAGATTTTCAAATAAGGATATACTATTAATTGAGGAAATTGAAAACTTCAATTTTATTACATATGAAAATGAACTTATCCAAGCAATTATAAATATTTTGAATAATGCAATTGACGCTTTTAAAGAAAAAGAAGAAGAAAATAAATTTATTTTTTTCAGTATTAAAAATATAAAAGAGAGTAAATTTCAAGATTGTGAAACTTCAAGTTGTGACGAATCAGAAATAAGATATATGGAAATAATAATTCGTGATAATGCAGGAGGAATTCCACAAAATATTATCGAAAAGATATTTGATGCATATTTTACAACAAAACATCAAGCAAAAGGTACAGGGATAGGTTTATATATGACTTATCAAATAATTACAAAGCATTTAAATGGTTCTATTATTGTAGAGAATGAAACATTTTCATATCAAAATAAAGAATATACTGGGGCAAAGTTTACAATAACCTTGCCACTGAGTTAATCTATGCTATTCTTAGTACATAGTATTTAAGGAATAGTTTTATATGAAAGGTAAAGAAGATATATCATTATTTTCAAAAATATTTATTGATGATGAAAAATATAATAAATCAATACAAACATTCAGACTTATACAGATAAGAGCAATAACAATACTTACAGGAATTCTATATATAGTCTATTCTAAAATTGATCAATACATACTTCCTGAAGATATTATGAATATTGCATCAAACTTTCACTTATATATTATTGCCCCAATTTTATTTATTATTAGTTTCCTTACATATTTCCCAAAATATTATACTAAAATGATATTTATGTTAATGATAGCTCCAATTTGTGCGGCTATTGTAAATCTAATTTTAGTTACGAATATTGAATCATTTACAACATATATGACAGAAATTTATTTAATAATATTTTGGGTGTTTACTGTTTCAGGCCTAAAACTCAAACAATCGTCAATAAGTGTTTTCTTTATATCACTTATTGCATTTATTAACTATTATTATATTTTTCCTTTACCAAAAGAATTATTTATAATGCATAGTTTTTGGGTATTTGCCGTATTATCTTTTGGTTTTGTTGGAGCATTTCTTTTAGAAAGATTAAGTATGAAAAACTTTATTACCTATAAAAAACTAAAAGATTTAGCGATAACAGATAGCCTTACAGGATTATATAATCGAACAAAATTAGATGAAATTTTACAAAACGAATTAAATAGAAGCAAACGATATAATCATAATTTTGCTTTTATTCTCTTAGATATAGACCACTTTAAAGAGGTTAATGATACTTACGGCCATCAAATTGGTGATAAAGTTTTAATTGAAATTTCTAATCTTATTAAAAATAATTCTCGATCTACTGATATTATTTTTAGATGGGGAGGAGAAGAATTTATCATATTATGCCTTGAAACAAATAAAGAAAATATTCTAAATCATGCAGAAAATCTACGTCGAATAATACAATTACATAAATTTAAATCAGTAGGTTCAAAAACAGTAAGTCTTGGTATAACTTTATCTAAAAATGATGATTCTATTCCTTCTATTATAAAAAGAGCAGATGAAGCACTCTATATGGCTAAAAATCAGGGACGGAATCAAGTAGTATTCTTTTAATATCTAACATGATATAAGCTCTTATTTGATAAAATACAACGATTATAAGAGTTTCAAAATCAAAAGGTTTAATAAAAATGAGTGAAAACAAAGATTTTTTACGCACGATAGTTGAAGAGGACTTAAAAAAAGGCAAGTATAAAAAGATTGTTACAAGATTTCCCCCAGAACCTAACGGCTTCCCACACATTGGACATGCTAAATCTATATGTATCAATTTTGGTATTGCCAGAGACTATCAAGGACACTGTAATCTAAGAATGGATGATACAAACCCAACAACAGAAGATACAAAATATGTTGAGGCTCTTAAAGATGCAGTACAGTGGCTTGGATTTGATTGGGGGAAAGATGTATATTTTACTTCTGATTATTTCCCAAAAATATATGATTATGCAGTTGAACTTATTAAAATGGGTAAGGCATACGTTGATAGTATAACTGAAGAAGAAATCCGAGAATATCGGGGAACTGTTATCCAAGCAGGTAAACGAAGCAAGTATGCACAAAGAACTATTGAAGAAAACCTAGAGCTTTTTGAAAAAATGAAAAATGGCGAATTTAAAGATGGAGAACATGTTCTTCGTGCTAAAATTGATATGAGTGCTGCCAATATGAAAATGAGAGACCCACTTTTATATAGAATTAGACATGCACACCATTTTAGAACAGGTGATGAGTGGAACATCTACCCAATGTATGACTTTGCTCATTGTTTATCTGATTATATAGAAGGTGTTTCTCACTCTATATGTACATTAGAATTTGAAAATAACAGAGACATCTATGATTGGGTACTAGATACGCTATCACTTGAATTACCACGTCCTTATCAACATGAATTTGCTAGACTTGGAATTAATTATACAGTTATGAGTAAAAGAAAACTTTTAGAACTTGTTAATGAAAAGAAAGTTAGTGGATGGGATGACCCTCGTATGCCTACTATTGCAGGATATAAAAGAAGAGGATATACACCTGAATCAATTTTAAACTTCTGTGATCAAATTGGAATTGCCAAAGCAAACTCAATGGTTGATGTTGCTCAGCTTGAATTTTGTATAAGAGATGATTTGAATAAAAAAGTTCCCCGAGTTATGTGTGTACTTGACCCACTTAAAGTGACTATTGAAAATTATGAAGGTTCAGAAGAAATTGATGCTCCATATTACCCACATGATGTACCAAAAGAAGGTTCTAGAAAAATCCCTTTCTCCAAAGAGCTTTATATTGAAAGAGATGACTTTATGGAGAATCCTCCAAAAGATTATTTCCGTCTTACTCCTACTCAAGCTGTTCGACTTAGACATGGATATATAATAACTTGTAAAGAAGTTATAAAAGATGATAGTGGCAATATTATAGAAATAAAAGCAGAATATCACCCTAATTCTAAAAGTGGTTCTGACACTAGTGGAATAAAAGTTAAAAGTGCCATACAGTGGCTTAGTGCAAAAGAAGCAAAAGTTGTAGAAGTAAGGTTATACGATAGATTATTTAAAGATGAAGCACCAGAAGGACTTGAAGATATAAATCCAGATTCTTTAATAGTTATAAAAGATGCATTAATTGAACCTGCTGTTATACTGGAAAAACCTGATGAAAGATTCCAGTTTGAAAGACAAGGGTATTTTTATGCTGATCCAATTGATTACACAGATGAAAAACCTGTGTTTAATAAAATTGTAGGACTTAAAGACTCTTGGGCTAAAAAAACAAAAACAGAAAAAATAGTACAAAAAATTGAGTCTAAGGTAGAAGTAAAAAAAGCTCAAGTAGTTGGTACTGAAGTAGCTATGAGTGAAGAACAAAAAGCATTATTTGAAAGATACACAAATGAACTCGAACTAAATACTGAGGTATCCAATATTTTAGCTCGAGATGAAAAACTTTCACTGTTTTTTGAAGAGGCTTTAACCAAACTAAATAGTCCTATTTCAATTGCAAACATAATAGTAACTGAGGTTGCTAGAGAATTAAAAGAATCATCAGAGTTAAAATTCAATGCAAAACAAATATCAGAACTAGTTAAACTAATTGATGAAGGAACCATTTCTAGTAAAATCGCAAAACAAGTATTTGAAGAAATGTCTAAATCAGGAGAGAATCCAACACAAATAGTTCAAGATAAAGGACTTGTACAAATAAGTGACCCAGCTAAGATTTTACCTATTATTGATGATGTAATAGAAAAAAATCCAGATAACGTTGCTAAATTTAAAGCAGGTAATACTAAACTTTTAGGGTTCTTTGTAGGTCAAGTACTAAAAGCTACAGGGGTCAAAGCGAATCCAAAAGTAGTAAACGAACTTGTAGAACAAAAACTAAAATAATCGACTAATAAAAAGGCTAGTAGAACACTAGCCTTTTTTATACTATGTTTTTATCTTTATCTATTTCTTAATTTAAATCCATCGTCCAGCTCTTCTTCTAAACGATCTGTCGCATTTGCTAGACTATCTGACAATTTTGTAATATTGTGCAATATCTCAAGCTCAACATCTAAATCAAGTACCTCAAGTGAATCTTCTAACTGAGATAAATTTCTAGCACCTATGATAGGAGCAGTTATTGCAGGATTTGACATAACCCAACAAAGAGCTAAAGAAGCAGGAGTTACTCCCAATTTATCTGCATAAGAACTAAGCTCTTGTGCAATTTCATAATATCTAGGATTGCTATAACGTTTTGAATACTGCTCTTTTTGAGCAATTCTTCCCAAAACTGATTTATTATTATTTGTGTATTTGCCTGTCAATAAACCAGCAGCTAGTGGACTATAAGGAATAACAGCAAGTTTTTCTGAAACAGCCAAAGGTAAAATCTCTACTTCGGCTTGTCTTTTAAGTAAATTATACATAGGTTCTATACATTCGAAATGAGCTAGTGCATTTTTAGCTGAAATACCAAGTGCCTTGGCAATCTGCCATCCAGCCCAATTGCTAACTCCTAAATACAAAATCTTTCCTTGCCTTACCAAATCATCCAAAGCCTGTAATGTTTCTTCCATGGGAGTTATTGGATCAAAATGATGTATAAAATAGATATCAATTCTATCAGTATTCAATCGTCTAAGGCTTTGCTCTATAGAAAGCATAATATGTCGCCTTGAAGAGCCTATAGCATTGACATCTTCGCCAACTCTTTGAGATACTTTTGATGTTATTACAACATTATCTCTACAATCTTGAATAAGTTTTCCAAGGATAGTTTCTGATTTTCCACCGCTATAATTATTTGAACAATCAAAAAAATTAATTCCAGCATCTCTACATCGATTAAATATACGTGTAGATTCCGTTTCATCCGCATCTGAGCCAAATGTCATTGTGCCTAAACATAACTCAGAAACTAATACACCCGTATTTCCCAATGCTTTATAATTCATCACTTTCCCTCATACTAAAATAAATATTGATTAAATCATATCCTTATTTTGATAAAAGAACTTTAGATATATACAGTCATTTTAATATAAGAATAAACACTATATTTGTCAAATCATTCCGAAGTTAAATATTTAATGTAAATTGACTTTTTAGTGGGAATAAAAAAAGCCCGACATAAACACTGCAAAGAAGTGATTAAATCGGGCTTTTAAATGGTACGCCTGGAGGGAGTCGAACCCCCAACCGCCGGGGCCGAAACCCAGTGCTCTATCCAGTTGAGCCACAGACGCTTAAAATTAAAGACGGAATCATACCATATATAAGCTTATATCTTTTTTATAAAACTTATATATTCTCTTGTTTGTTCTTATACATAAGGGTATCTACTATTTCTAATATATATTCTATCTCTTGATCTTTCTTAAAATCTGTAAGTCCAAAAGAAAATCCAATTTTAAGTTCATTTATTTTTGATGATTTAAGTTTTTGTTTTAGTAATTTAATTTGAATCTTTTTCATTATTTCTTTTATATCTAAAGAAGATGTTTTTTTCATATCAAATAATATAAGAAATTCATCCCCTGCATATCTAACAATATCAATACCAGAATAAGGTAATTCTTTTTCTAAAAATCTTACTAAATACTTTAATACTTGATCCCCAACCAAATGCCCATAAGTATCGTTAATTATTTTGAATTTATTTAAATCTATAAAAGCAATAGAACCATTCTTTTGAAATTTATCATTTTTTAGATAATAATCAGCAAACCATTTTCTATTGTAAGCTTTTGTTAAAGGATCTGAGAATAATTCTTTTTGAAGAAAATTAATTTGTTCTTGCATTTTTATTAATTCAAGATTTATTCCATTTAGTGATTCATCATCTTTTAATTGTATTGCTTCTCGCGCTTCAGTAGTAGATTTTTGAAGAGTATCTAAACTTTCACTTGTTTTTTTTACTATTTTATTCACATGTTCTTCATTTTGATGTAAATCTTTTAATATTATGTCTTCTTCACTAAAATCAACTTGTAATTTTTTCGCTATATTTGAGAAGGTATTTGAATATTTTCCAGGGAGAATAATATCATGCGATTTTAAATTCTTTACAGTAAGATAGGTAACCTCTTTTAGTTTATTACTCATTAAATTGCTCCTAGACAGAATTAAATTCTGTAATTATAGTAGATTCAATTTAATCAAACTTTAAATTATGTAACACAAATGTATTAAAAAGAGTCAATTACAATAAAAATGAAAAATATAATTCCTAAATAGCCATTAACCGTAAAAAAAGCTTTATCTATTTTTGTAAAATCTCTATTTACAAGTATATGTTCATAAGTTAACATAATTGCACTTATTGCTACAGCTAGATATGCAAAAATACCACTATTTGAACTAATTACAAAAAGTAACCAGAAACAAACTGTCAGTAGATGAAAAACTTTTGATATTAGCATTGTTTTTTTAGGTCCAAATTTACTAGGTATAGAATGCAAGCCTAGTTCTTTATCTACTTCAATATCTTGTAAAGAATAAAGTAAATCAAATCCTGCTACCCAAAACATTACACCAATACTTAAAAGTATTGTCCATAAAGGAATTTCTTCACTAACAGCAACTACACCGGCAATAGGAGCTAAGGCAAGTGATACACCAAGAATAAGATGTGCTAAATAAGAAAACCTTTTAAAATAAGAGTAAGAACCAATCACAAATAAAATTGGTATTGATAAATATAAAGCTAAATTATTTACAAAATATGCAACTACTATAAAAAGAAGTGCGTTCGCTATTGTAAAGATTAACATTTGTGTTGCAGAAATTCTTCCGTCAACATTTGGCCTATTTACCGTTCTTGGATTTAAAGCGTCAATATCTCTATCCATATATCTATTAAATCCCATTGCAAAATTTCGGGCACTTATTGCTGCTAATATTCCCAAAATTAAAAGTTTGAAACCAAACCAGCCTTGAGCTGCCACAACCATTGCAATAAAAATAAATGGCAAAGAAAAAATTGAGTGTTTGAACATTACAAGTTCATTAAAGTCGTTTAAAAGTTTAGATATTTTATTCATGGAATGAAGTATATCAAAAAAGAAATAAAAACGGAGAAACACCCCTCTTTTACACTCATAAAATATTTATTTTGATACAATCTTTCTTATGAAAGAAATTGCAATCATTGGCTCAACTGCCTCAGGAAAAACTGGCTTATCAATAGAAATAGCACAACAAACTAACTCAATAATTTTATCTCTTGATTCATTATCAGTTTATAAAGAGATTGATATTGCCTCTGCCAAACCTACAAAAGAAGAGCGTGGAGATATTATTCATTTTGGAATAGATGAAGTGTTTCCCGATGAAAGATTTGATGTCTTACAATTTTTTCAATGTTATAAAAAAGCAAAAACATATGCCCAAGACAATAATAAAAATCTTATTATTGTAGGTGGAACTGGATTTTATTTAAAAGCACTTGTTGAAGGTTTATCAACAGGGATAAAAGAAGATATAAAACTTGATATTCCATTACCTGAAGCCTATGAACTTTTATACTCTTTAGATAAAGATTACATGTCTAGAATTGCTTCAAATGACAAATATAGAGTAGAAAAAGCATATGCAATTTATAAACAAACCCAAATGACTCCTTCTGAATATTTTAAAGAAAATCCTAAAGAACCTATTTCTAAAGATTTAAAAATATTTGAAATAGTCTGGGAGAGAGAAGAATTAAGAAAAAGAATTGCACTTCGTACTAAACAAATGATTCAAGATGGAGTTATAGATGAAGTAATTTTCTTGGAGAAAAAATATAGAAGAAGTACAAATTCTATGAATTCGATTGGAATTCTTGAAACCTTAGAGTATTTAGATGGAAAAATTGATAAAAAACAACTTGAAGAAAAAATCACTTTAAATACTGCAAAGCTAGCAAAAAGACAAAATACTTTTAACAAAGGTCAATTTCAAAACAAAACTACTAACATAATAAACAACTTAAATTCAGATATTATTAAGTATTTTTAGATATAATCGTCCTCCATTTTTAAAGAGTTTAGTAAAGGGCGACAAAGATTCGACCTTTTGTTAGACATTAATTATTTTAAGGAAAATGAAGTGAGAAAAGAAATACACCCAGATTACAAAGCTTGTACTGTTTCATGCGCTTGTGGAAATTCATTTGAAACTAAATCAAATGTTGAAACTATGAGAATAGATATTTGTAATGCTTGTCACCCTTTCTTTACTGGAGAGCACAAAATTGTTGATGCTGCTGGTAGAGTTGAGAAATTCAAAGCTAAATATGCAGCTGCTAAATAATCTTTATTATTTAGTATGTTAACATTAGTTCCAACTCCAATAGGTAACTTAGAAGATATCTCTAAGCGTGCACTTAGTGCCCTATTGGATGCAGAACTTATTTTTTGTGAAGATACAAGAGTCACAAAAAAACTCCTCCAACTTTTATCTCAAAGAGAAAATCTAAAATTTAATTGTACTGATTTTAAATCTTTTCATTCACATAATGAAAAACAAGTTTTAAAAACTCTTACACCTTCAGATTTTGAAAAAAATATTGTATATGTAAGTGATGCAGGAATGCCTTGTGTGTCAGATCCTGGAGCAACTCTTGTTCAATACTGTATTGAAAATGATATTTCTTATGATGTACTGCCAGGAGCAAATGCCGTTTTAACTGCTTTTGCAATGAGTGGGTTTATGCAAACTGAATTTACTTTTTTTGGTTTTTTAGAGCATAAAGGAAAAGAGAGAAAAGAAAAATTGACGCAAGTTATGCAAAGTTCAATATTATCAATTCTTTACGAATCACCGCATAGATTACTAAAAACAATCGAAGAGATAAAAAACATTGATGAAAATAGAACAATTTTTTTAGCAAAAGAGATTACTAAACTTCATCAAAAAACATATAAAGACTCTGCTTTAAATATTTTTGAAACTTTCAAAAAAGAAAATATCAGAGGAGAATGGGTCATAGTCATAGAACCTGTAAACTTTCAAGGTCAAACACTTAGTGTCTCAGATATTGAAACCTTAGACATAGCCCCAAAAATAAAAGCTAAACTAATAGCTAAAATGACTGGAGCTAATATAAAAGATATTTATCAAACTTTACTAGAGTCAAACTAGTTTTGGAAACTATCTTCTAATTTATCTAATTCATTTTGTATGCTCTCAATTCCATTTATACTAACAATTAACTTATCAAAATTCTCTTTCTTATCTTCAATAAAATTATTACTTTGTTTAGAACTATTATAAATCTTTTCTATTGATTCGTTTATTGTTTCCATATTCGAAGATACACTTCCTAATTTATCACTTGCAGTTGTAATAGAATCAGATACTGTATTTATACCTTTTATTGCAATATCCACAGAATCATTACTCTCTTTTAAACTTACTTGTGTTTTTTGAGCAAGTTTTTTTACCTCATCAGCAACAACTTTAAAACCATTTCCATATTGCCCTGCCCTTGAAGCTTCAATTGCAGCATTTAGAGCTAAAAGATTAGTCTGTATTGCAATACCAGAAATTGAACTTAATACTTTTTTAATCTGTGCAGCATTTGAAGTTAAGTTGTGCATGTCATCAACAAGGATATCATTTGATTCAACATTATTTAAAATCTCTTTTGTAAATAGTTCAAATTTCTTTGTTACTTCGTCTATAATGATATTTCCCTCAGAAGTATTTTCATAAACAAAATTTAGTATATTTACCATATCTTGAATTAAAGGAAATGTTTTCTTTAAATTTTCTAATAATGTAGTTCTTACTCTCGATAAAAGTTGATATTGATGGATTTCACGCTCTTTAAAATATGTACTAAACAAGGCATATTTATTTACAAATCCATCAACATATTCATCATAAAAGTCTTCATTTTCACTAATTTCATAGAAAAATAATGCAGTTAATGTTTGATTGATATTTAAACCTAAAAGTTCCCCAAATGTGGAACTTCCAGCAAGAGGAATATCATTAAATGTTTTTATAGAGTTTAAATTATTTGCATTAAAAAGTCTTCTTACAATACAGTCATTAAATATTGCACCAATTGGTTTTTGTCTTTTTCGTGAAGAGTATTTTTTATAATCAGCATCTGTTTGAGAAGCAAACTCTTTATTTTTTACTAAATATAAAACATCCCCAAATGCAATATCACAATAAAACGATATATTTTTATTTTCTATATCTAAGTTTGAAACAGATCTTATGTATATTTCATCATCCAATTTTATTGCAAAACTATATTGAGATAATAAATCTGGAAGATTTTCTAAAGTACAATTAAATTTTAAACATAAAGCATCTACAAAATTTATAATCTTGTTATTCCTAGTATCAAGTACACTTTGAACACTTCTATTTAAAACATTTGATTGTGCTATTAAGAAAGAAACATCTGTTAAATCACAACTCTGAGACTTAAAAACTCCATATTTAATATTTGGATTTAATTTTACTAGTGTTACAACCGCATTATGTCTTACAGCTTCATTATTATTAAAAATATAAGTATCTTTAAAATCTAATTTTCCTCCAGCTGAACCACCAATCAACAGACAAGGAAGTTTTCCACTTTTATAAACTGCCTCAGTAAAAAAACTTTCACTATTTGACAATCCATCTACAAAAGTCATAGCAAAAGTAGATTCGTGATTTATTTTAAATGGAATATCTAATTTATCTATCTCATCTCTAATTCTACTAATTCTATCTTTATGTGAAATTCTTTGCTCAGTAATATTTTCACTAAATAAAGGAACAGTTAATACTTCAACTTGCTCAATCATATCTGCGCTAAAAGCCTGCAATACTATATTATTCCAAGGTGAACTTGCATCATGATAAAGAGAATCTTTTTTATGCTCCAAATTAAATGTACAAAGTTCACCAGCAGTTGTTGCTAATACTACTTTTGTCTCAGTTGGTAAAGATGCTTTTATCATCCTAGAAATTTGACTAAAATTTATATGTGGAGATATAAATCCTAAAACTAATTTAGGGGCATTACCTTCAAAATATAAATCTTGTAAAGTTGATTCACTTAAATCACTCTCATTAGTATCCACGATTTTTATAAAGTTAGAGTTTTCAGTCGTCATATTTTTTTCTTTAATAATTTTTTTTTATCATAACATATAATTATAGCTTAAATAGAGCACTTAGTTTAATTAAGTAAATTATCAAAAGTAAATAATATTTTTGATATACAATTTTTTTAAATTATTTTATGAAAGTCGTTTATCAACAATATTTAGATAAAATCTTGCCCATGATAATATATGGAAAACAAGTAGTGCAGTTTGTACTCGAAAAACACCCTGAAATAATTGAAGAGATATTTTTTTCAAAAGAGATAGAGAAAAAATTGTTTTCAAAGTTTTTAAAACTTGGAAAGAAAATACATAAACTTGATAACCAAAAAGCACAAGCATTGGCTAAAGGTGGGAACCATCAAGGATACTTCTTAAAAATCTCAATTTTTGAATATACTTCATTTAAAGATATGAAAGATATGAACTTTGTTGTTGTACTAGATGGACTAACAGATGTTGGAAACATAGGTGCAATATTAAGATCGGCATATTCATTAGGTATTGATGGAGTTATTGCATCTGGTGTAAAAACATTAAAAGAGTCTGGACTTGTAAGAACAAGCTCAGGGGCTATGTTAGATATACCATTTTGTAAAATGGAAAATACTTTGGATGTTGCAAATGAATTAAAGCAAGCAGGATTTGCTTTAATTGGTGCAACAATGGATGGTATTGATTTAAAAAAATATGGAAAAATTGAAGCATCAGATAAAGTTGCTTTAATCATAGGGAATGAAGGGGAAGGTATTTCAAATAAAGTTATAAAAAAACTTGATTTGAAAGTATCAATTGGAATGTCAAATAATTTTGATTCACTTAATGCATCAGTTGCTGCTGCAATATTAATGTACACACTAAAAAGATAAGAAAATGTTTAAAATATTTATAAGTTCTATAATTTTATTTGCATCACTAAATGCAATCACTTTTAATGAAAAAATAATTAATATTATTGGCTATAATGAATATTCACAAAACAAAGGTTTAATAGACCATTTATTTTCAAATAAAGAAGCATATTATAAAAATGGTTCCCTAAATTATCTTGTAGTTATGGAAAAACTAAAACTTAATGGTTTATTGAAAATGGCTTATAGTGAACCTCAAGATTTAATTATTACTTTTAATATAAACTATGATCCAATTAAATCAATTAAAATCATTTCTGATTCATTAAAAGCTTTGGGATACTATCATTATTTCACAAAACATTTGTTATATGATCAAAATAGCAATTTAACTTGGACAATAAACCTAAAAACGGAAGCCGCCATTGACCCTCTTATGTTATCAAAAGAGTTATCTAACCATAACTGTCAATTCATTGATATCAGAAAAGAGGGATATATAAAGTGGATGTATACGATTGATACATCAGATTCGATTATTTCAAAAGCAGAGCTTATAAGTTCTGGAGAAAGAGTTGATTTTAGAAAACCATTAAAACCATATTTTATAAAAGTAGAAGGGTCAAAAAACCTAAATATTTTATCAAAACCAGGTAACCAATGGTTTCCGCAAATTGTATTTTATGATAAGCATCTAAATATTTTAGATATTGTAAAAGAAGACAATAAATATGATTCTCTTCAGTTGGAAATACCTGAAGAGACAACATATATCAAAATAAATGATATATACACGTTAACAAATATAAAACGTGGTTTAAGTGTAATTATTAAGGAGTGATAATAAATGTTTCCAGAAATAGAATTTGAAAGAATGAAAAGACTTCCAAACTACGTGTTTGCAGAAGTTAATAACATCAAAATGGAAGCTAGACGTGCGGGTGAGGATATTATAGATTTCTCTATGGGAAACCCAGACGGTCCAGCGCCACAACATATTATAGATAAATTAAAAGAGACAGCGGATAAGCCAAAAAATCATGGATATTCAGCGTCTGCTGGTATTTATAAATTAAGATTAGCAATTTGTAATTGGTATAAAAGAAAATATGGAGTTGATTACTTAGATCCAAATAAACATGCTGTTGCAACTATGGGTTCAAAAGAGGGTTATGTTCATTTGGTTCAAGCAATTGTAAATGTTGGTGATGTGGCAGTTGTTCCAGATCCAACCTACCCTATTCATTCATATGCTTTTATGTTAGCAGGTGCAGGAATTCATAACTTTGAATTACCATTTGGAAATGACTTTAGAGTAGATGAAGATGAGTTTTTTGCAAGATTAAATAAAACACTAAAAGAATCAATTCCAAAAGTAAAATATGTTTTAGTTAACTTTCCACATAATCCAACTTGTGCAACAGTTAGACCTGAATTTTACCAAAGATTAGTTGACCTTGCTAAAAAAGAGAGATTTTATATTATCTCGGATATTGCTTATGCTGATATTACTTTTGATGGATATGTTACACCATCAATTTTCCAAGCGGAGGGGGCACTTGATGTTGCAGTTGAATCATTTACTTTAAGTAAATCATACAACATGGCAGGATGGAGAGTTGGTTTCATGGTTTGTAATGAAAAACTAATTGGTGCTTTGAAAAGAATCAAGTCATGGCTTGATTATGGAATGTTTACACCAATTCAAGTTGCAGCTACTATTGCACTTGATGGACCACAAGAGTGTGTTGATGAGCATATCGCAAAATACAATTACAGAAGAGACGTAATGCTTGAAGCATTTAAAGATGCAGGATGGGAAATGGACAAACCAAATGCCTCAATGTTTATTTGGGCAAAAATTCCTGAATGTGCACAACATCTTGGAAGTATGGAGTTCTCAAAACAACTTTTAACAGAAGCAAAAGTTGCAGTGAGTCCTGGTATTGGATTTGGTCATTATGGTGACAAATATGTAAGAATTGCATTAATTGAAAATGAAAAAAGAATTAGACAAGCAGCAAAAAATATAAAGAAATATTTAAATAGTTTATAGGAATAATTAATGAAAGTAGGAATAATTGGAGTTGGTACTGTTGGAGCAAGTGTTGCAAATATCTTAAGAGATAATAAAGATATTATAACTGCACGTGCTGGTTGTGAAATCACACCAGTAATTGGAGTTGTAAATAATCTTTCAAAAGATAGAGATGTAACAATTGAACTAACAGATGATATTGAAAAAGTTTTAAATGATGATTCAATTGATATTATTGTTGAACTTATGGGTGGAATAGAAAAACCTTACGAAGTTGTAAAAAAAGCTTTAGCAAATGGAAAAGCAGTGGTTACAGCGAATAAAGCTCTTCTTGCATATCATAGATATGAATTGCAAGATTTAGCAGGTAATACTCCATTTGAATACGAAGCAGCAGTTGCTGGTGGTATTCCAATTATAAATGCTTTAAGAGAAGGTTTAACAGCAAATCATATTTTATCAATTAGAGGTATCATGAATGGTACTTGTAATTATATGCTTACTAAAATGATAAACGAAGGTGTAGATTACGACACAATTTTAAAAGAATCTCAAGAGTTAGGTTATGCAGAAGCTGATCCAACTTTTGATGTGGGTGGATTTGATGCTGCACACAAACTTCTTATTCTTGGTTCAATTGCATATGGAATAGATGCTAAACCTGAAGATATTTTAATAGAAGGTATTCAAGATATAGCTCCTGAAGATATTGACTTTGCAAATGAGTTTGATTATGCAATCAAGCTTCTTACAATTGCAAAAAAAGTTGGAAGTGAGATTGAATTAAGAGTTCATCCTGTATTTATTCCAAACTCTGAAATGATTTCAAAAGTAGAAGGTGTTATGAATGGAGTTTCTGTAATAGGAGATAAAGTTGGGGAAACTATGTATTATGGACCAGGAGCAGGGGGTGATGCTACTGCTTCAGCTGTAATTGCAAATATCGTAGATATTGCTAGACGAGGTAAAGGTTCACCAATGTTAGGTTTTGAATCAACTTATGGTGAGGATTTAAAACTTATGTCAAAAGATGATATTCAAACAAAATACTATTTAAGACTTAGAGTTGAAGATAAAGTTGGAGTTCTTGCAAGAATTGCAACAATTTTGGGTAATAAAAATATATCTATTGAGAAAATGATGCAGAAACCATTAAATAGAACTTGTGCACATATTTTACTTTCAACTCATACTTCTATAGAAAAAGATGTTGTTGAAGCATTAATAGAAATCGAAAAAATGGCTGATATTACAGCTAAACCAGTAATGATTAGAATAGAAGATTAATCTTCTATTCTAACCTCTTTAAAACTTTTTTAAGATAGAATCCGCTTTATCTAATCCTATTGGACCTTTATGAAAAATGATACAAAACATCTTTTAAATGATGATATTCCTTCTTTACTAAAACAAATAGCAATTCCTGCTAGTACTGGAATGTTTTTTAATACAATGTATAATGTAGTAGATACTTTCTACGCCGGACTTATTTCAACAGAAGCTATATCTGCTTTATCTTTATCTTTTATGATTTTCTTTACAGTTATCGGATTAGGTTATGGATTTTCTTCAGCGATTACCGCTTTAATTGGAAATGCTAGTGGAAAAAACAAATACTTTTTAGCCTCTTTATATGCTCACAAAGGTATTTTCTTTATGCAGTTGCTTGCTGTGCTCCTAACAATAATTGGATTTGCTACATCACCATTTTTATTTAAACTTTTAGGAGCAAGTGGACATTACTTGGATATTTCCCTTGACTACATGAATGTAATTCTAGCTGGTACTATTTTCTTTATGACAAACTTTGCATTAAATGCAGTGTTAGTTTCAAGAGGAGATACTAAAACATACAGAAATTCACTAATCTTTGGTTTCTTTGCAAACTTGATTTTAAATCCTTTATTTATATATGGATTTGCTTTTATTCCAGCAATGGGAATAAAAGGAATTGCCCTTGCTACAGTTTTAATTCAAGTGATTAATGCTTTTTATATGTTTTATAAAGTTCTTCAAACAAAACTAATACATTTTGAAAATGTAAAATACTTTTTCCCTCACAAAAAAATCTATAAAGATTTGATAACACAAGGTATTCCATCAAGTATGAATATGCTTATCATGGCTTTAGGTTCTATTATTTTGATGTATTTTGTCTCTTTATATGGTGTAAAAGCAGTGGCAGGATATGGAATAGGATTTAGAGTTGAACAGCTTATGCTTTTACCAGCTCTAGGATTAAGCTCAGCGGTTCTTTCTATAGTTTCTAATAACTTTGGTGCTAAAAAGTATGATAGGGTTCAGGAGACGGTAAATAAAGCTTTAAAATATGGTTTCTATATTTCAACTTTTGGAATAGTATTTTTATACATCTTTGGAAAACTAATAATCCAACAATTTGATAATGACTTAGAAGTTATAGCCTATGGGTTTGATTATATTTTAATTGAAGTTTGGATTTTCTATGGATATGTAATACTATTTGTTTGTATCTCTACCTTACAAGCAATCAAAAGACCTAAAATGATTTTTTATATTGCACTTTATAGACAAATCATAGCAAAATATCTAGTAGCTGTTATAATAGTAAGCTGGTTAGCTCTTGATTATATTTATCTATGGGTCGGAGTTCTAATCATGATTTATAGTGCCGCTATATTTGCCTATATTTATACACAAAACTTGTTAAAGAAGCTTTGTGTATAAAAAATATTCCTATTCATTATTTTAAGGCTTTTTTAAATAATATGTAACTATATGATTTTAAAGGCTACTTCATGCGTAAAATTTTAGGTTTAGATATTGGTACAAATAGTATAGGTTTTTCTCTAAATGAAATTAATATCAAAAATGAGCAAACAACTTTTAATGAATTAATTTCTAATAGTATTATTTTTAGTGAATATATTAAAGCAGAAGATAGAAGAAAGTTTAGAAGCGGACGAAGAAGAAATGAAAGAAATAACAGAAGAAAACAAATAGTTAGAAAACTCCTTTTTGATTTTAATCTTGCAGATAATATAATACTTACACAACCAATAAAATACTTCAATAAACTATCGCAAAATCAAAATCCATATATACTAAGAAAATTAGCTGTTAATGGCAAAAGTCTTACAAAAGATGAATTTACTTTTGCTCTTTATTCAATTATCTCAAGAAGAGGTTATTCAAATCAATTTAAAACAGAAGATTCTAAAGATGATGGTGTTATTACAGAACCAATTAAAAAAAATAAAACAATTTATTTAGAAGACAAATTAGCTGTACCATCTTTAGTTTTATTAAATAAAAAAACAGAACTTGAAAAAGATGGTTTTATAAATGTTGCCATTAGAAATAAAAAAGACAATTATAACAACTCTTTAGGTAGAGAACTTTGGCAAGAAGAGTTGGAAATATTGTTAGATAGCCAAAAAAATAATCTTGAACTTTTTGAAGATATTGATAAATATGAAACTTTTAAACATAAACTTTTAAAGGGTGTAAATAAAAACTCTTTAGGAATATTTGAACAAAGACCTTTAAAAAGTATGGAAGGGATGGTTGGATATTGTAGTTTTTATAATCTTTATCATGAAAACCCACAAAAAAGAGTTTCAAAATCCCATATTTCAAGTATAGAATTTACTCTTAGACAAAGAATAGAAAATTCTATCTTAGGAAATCTAATTTTTAATGATAAAACAGGGGAATTTTACAATCCAACCCAAGAAGAAATAAATAATACCATAGAATTATGGCTTAAAAAGCCACCGATTCAAACAATTAATACAAAAAATATTTTTGATAAAGCAGGGCTTAAAAATATTAAAATAAAAATAGCTGAGAAACAAGATGATACTATCTTAGATATAAAATTACATAAGCAGATTTTAGAAATATTTATAGATACAAATATAGATATTTTTGAAAAACACAGAGATTTATATACAAAGATTTTAGAAAAAATCCATTATTTTGTAAATAAAGACCAAATAGTAAAAGAGATAAAAAAAGTTGATATTCAAAATATTTTAGATGATGAAACCATTGATAAATTATCAAAAGTAGATAAAGGAAATAAAGAGTCTTATGCTTCTTTTTCACTTCTTTTTGTAGATGAATTATTAGCAAAAATGAAAGAGGGGAAAAGTTATCAAGATTCACTAACTGAGATTGGATATTTTAGAAAATATTTGGATATTAAACCTTATGATTATCTTCCACCTTTAAATCCATCACTAAATGATATAAAATGGCTTAAAAAAAATGTAAAAAATTTTAAAGTAGAACATCTATTTTATCAACCCTTGGTTTCGCCAAATGTAAAAAGAGTTATCTCAATTTTAAGAAAACTTGTAAATGATTTGACAAAAAAACATGGGAAAATTGATCAAATTATTATAGAAACGGCAAGAGAGTTAAACTCAAAAAAAGAAGAAGATAAAATAAAAGAATCTCAAGCTAATAGTAGAAAAGAAATAAAAGAGGCTGAAAAATTACTAAAAGCCAATAAATATGAAATAACAAACAAAAATATAGAACGAGTAAGATTATTTACTGAACAAAAAGCAAAATGTTTATATAGTGGAAATCCTATGACTATAGAAGATGCTTTAGATGAAACGGTAAGTGAAGTTGAGCATTTTATTCCTAGAAGTAAGATTTGGATAAATTCATATAAAAATAAAATTTTAGTTTTCAAAAAATACAATCAAAATAAAAGTGATAAACACCCAATAATTTATCTCAGATCAAAAAATACTTGGGAAGATTTTATTGAAAGAGTAAAAGAAAACATAACCAATAAAAGTAAAATATTTTGGCTTACAGATGAAGAAAATATAAATAAAAATTGGGAAAGAGAAAACCTTGAAGATAGGTTTTTAAATGATACAAGAAGTGCTACAAAAATCATAGCAAACTATCTTGAACACTATTTATATCCAAAACAAAACGAGCATGGAAAAGATGAAACAAACTCAAATATCATAAGAGTTACGGGAAAAGCAATAAATGAACTAAAACGACTTTGGGGTGTAAATAAAGTTCAACCAAAAAATGAAAATGATAAAAAAGACAGAACTACAAACTATCATCATACTATAGACGCTATTGTAATTTCACTTTTAAACTCTTCAGCAAAAAAAGCTTTAAATGATTTTTTTAAACAAAATGAAGATGGCTTTAAGACAAAAGCTATTTTAGAAAATTTAAGTTCAAGATTTCCAAAAACGAAAAATGGTGTCTCTTTGGTTGATTTTGTAAAAGAAAAAGTTACAAAATATGAAAATAATGAACTCTATATCTGCCCTATGATAAAAAAAAGAGATAATATTGTAGGATTTAAAGATGGTAATATAAAACTGTATTGGGATGAAAAGAAAAAAGAGTTTTGTCAGCTGGACAAGCACGAAATTAGTATTAAATCAATTTTATTTAAAAAAGAAGGACAAAATGAAAAAGAAAGAAGTGATAATGAAGTAGAAAAATTTGTAGATGAATTGGTTAATAAATTAGATTTACAAAAACAAAATAATATAAAAGAGGCAATATTAAACTACAAAGAAAATTTACTTTTAACTAGAACAAAAATCAAGAGCTTAGAAGAACATATCAAAGGTTTAAAAGGTAATTTACCTAATAAAAAAGATTACATTGATACACCTGAGACTTTAGATATAAAAGAACAAATGAAAGTTTTAGATAAAGAAAAACAAACTCAAAATGAGATACAAAATGAACCTTGTTATTTTCTGACCAATAAAAGACAAAAACAAATTATACGAAATATCAAAATAAAAACAAAAGAGGCTTCAAAAGTAGATAGTATCATTATTACTGATAAAGCAAAAACTTCTAGAGTGCAAAGACTTACAAAAGATATTTATGATGAGCTAAAATCGAATGATACGCCTTTTGTAGCCAAACTAAATGATACAACTTTAAATGTAGATTTGTACAACACAATTAAAGGTCAAGTAATAGGGCTAAATTATTTTTCATCTATTAAAAATGATATGTCTCCTAAAATATATAAAACAAAAATTCCTTTGATAAAAGATTTTGAAGATAAAATTACTATCCAAAAGGGTGATTTAATAGAAATTGAAAACCTTAAAGATAATACAAAAAAATATTATGTATTTAATGGAGGTGGAAAAATATCAGCTGGTAATAATAAATTGGTTTTAAAATCAATTAATACAAAAGATGAATTTCAAATAACTTTAAATAAAGATACTATTGCTAAAAAAGTATTTATAAATTACCAAGGAGATATTTCCTATGAAGAGTTTAAGAAATAATATTATAGAATATTCTCATATCAAATGGGGATTTGATAGTATGATTAAAACAAGTGGTGTTACTCCGAGCCACGCAAGGTTTATCCTTCAAGTCGGAGTGTTTTAATGTCTCTTCAAAAACTATATATTAAAAACCGATCATATCTTAGCTATAAACACAATCTCATATCCATAAAAATTGATGATTATGAAACCACCGTTTGTTTTGATGATATAGATACCATAATCATAGAAAATCAACAAAGTACTATAACCTCAGCTCTTTTATCTCAACTTTCAAAAGCAGATATAAATGTAATATTTTGTGATGAAAAGTTTATGCCAAGTTCTATTTTAGTTGGGATTAACAAAAATAGTAGAACAACTAAAATACAAAAAGCCCAAATAGAGGTGTCCAAAGCAAAATTAAATCAAATTTGGAAAAATATAATTATATACAAAGTAACAAACCAATCAAAAGTTTTAAAAATAATTCATAAAAATAGTGACTATTTAGATTTAATCATACCAAGAATTAAATCAAATGATAAAGAGAGTATAGAAGCTACAGCTGCTGCATATTATTTTAAAGAATTGTTTGGAAAAGATTTCACAAGAAATGACCCTGAAAATATAAATAATGCAGTTTTAAATTTTGGCTATGCTATTTTTAGAAGTTCTATTTGTAGGTACCTAATAGCGTATGGTTTAAATCCTGCTTTTGGGATACATCATAGTAGTGAACTAAATGCTTTTAATCTAGCAGATGACTTAATAGAACCTTTTCGTCCCATCGTAGATGATTATGTAGTAAAAAATATAAAAAATGATATGGAATTAAATAGCAAAATAAAAATTGATTTATTAAAGCTTTTATATAAAACAGTTTTTTATGATAATAAAAATGCAACCGTTTCAAATTGTATGAAAGCTATTGTGGCAAATTATCAATCAATTTGTTTATCAAAATGTGAAAAGTTAATTCTTTTTGAGCTATGAAAAATATAGAGAATATAAGTAGGTATAGAAAAATGGTTTTATTTACAATGTTTGATATGCCCACAAATACAAAAAGAGATATAAAAAAATATACAAAATTTCGTAAAAAACTTTTGGAGATGGGATTTATTATGTTTCAGTATTCTATTTATATAAGATTTTGTAGAAGTTTAGCTATTGCACAAAAATATGAAAAGAAAATAGAACTATCAGCACCTATAGGTGGTTCAATAAGAGTTGTAAAAATTACAGAAGCCCAATATAAAAATATGCTCATTATTGAAAATTATCGAGAAAAACCAGAGAAAAAACTACAAAAACAAACACAAACAGTGCTTGTTTTTTAGTAAAAAAAGCTCTATACAAGCCTATAAATCGAAGTTTTAAAATACTCTATTATATCAAATGGGGATTTGAGAGTAGATTAAAACCCTATGAGTCCTTTTAAGTTAGATACTTCTATTATATCAAATGGGGATTTGAGAGTAGATTAAAACTTAAATACTCAACATCATATTTTTTTGTGATTATATCAAATGGGGATTTGAGAGTAGATTAAAACGCTGTGCATCTTGCATTAATGTTTTACTAAATTATATCAAATGGGGATTTGAGAGTAGATTAAAACATGATGTAAGAGGTTTAAATTGGGATATTTATTATATCAAATGGGGATTTGAGAGTAGATTAAAACCATTTCTTTGTCTGTTGATAATTAATGTTTATTATATCAAATGGGGATTTGAGAGTAGATTAAAACCATCTTTTTTTAGCTTTTCTGTAATTTCGTATTATATCAAATGGGGATTTGAGAGTAGATTAAAACAGTAGGTATTCGACTGAATATGCTTTCTTTATTATATCAAATGGGGATTTGAGAGTAGATTAAAACATGCACCACTTAGAGAATTGTTTTATCTAAATTATATCAAATGGGGATTTGAGAGTAGATTAAAACGCAGTAATAATATATGGATTACTCTCATATATTATATCAAATGGGGATTTGAGAGTAGATTAAAACTGGCTGTTACACCTACTGATATAAAATCAAATTATATCAAATGGGGATTTGAGAGTAGATTAAAACAACAGAATAGCCAATATACTTATTCATAGATTATATCAAATGGGGATTTGAGAGTAGATTAAAACATATTCTTTTAGATTTTTAATATCTGACATTATTATATCAAATGGGGATTTGAGAGTAGATTAAAACGTTCTTTTATTTCAAAAGCTAAATTATAATATTATATCAAATGGGGATTTGAGAGTAGATTAAAACATAGCTATTTATTAAGTTTCTTGATGTATCATTATATCAAATGGGGATTTGAGAGTAGATTAAAACTGTAAACTTCTCTACAAGCTACTAAATTATATTATATCAAATGGGGATTTGAGAGTAGATTAAAACGTATTTTTCAATGTCTTCCATCCTCGACCAATTATATCAAATGGGGATTTGAGAGTAGATTAAAACTGTCTTGCAACGGACGAAATTATAATAAGTATTATATCAAATGGGGATTTGAGAGTAGATTAAAACGTATTCCTTTTGATTTTGAAAAAGATTTTTATTATATCAAATGGGGATTTGAGAGTAGATTAAAACCATCCAGTTCTTGCAAGTAAAGCTGTATAATTATATCAAATGGGGATTTGAGAGTAGATTAAAACCCACAGGAATCTTTAAAGTTTCATATAGTTATTATATCAAATGGGGATTTGAGAGTAGATTAAAACAGTCAAAAGCTTTTGATAACTCCTCAAATATTATATCAAACTACTATCTGATAAAATTAGCTTCACTTTATTAATAAAAATAAATACAGTATAATATAATTACTATTTTTAATTAGGAGCAGTTTATTATGAAGATGGATATTTTGGAATTATTAAATAAATTAAATCTTATTTATTATAGATATGACAAACAAAAAAATAGTCTTCTTCTTGATGAAATTCCAAATGAACACTCCTATAAAGAACTAATAAAAATAACTTTTATGTTAAGTAAACATAATATTACATTTCATGTAAATAATGACAAATCAATCTCTTTATCTGCTTCATCATCTTTTATATCTTCTACTATTCGTAAATACTTTAATACTTTAGTTGAGAATTTTAAAAATAGAAATTCAAATATTTATATTTTAGGAAACAAAAAAGTAAAATGGGCAAAAAATTTATCATTGTTTGATATTGAAGTTATACCGCAAAACATAGATTTTTCAGATTACGATGCTATAATTTTTACATCAAAGAATGGCGTTTATTCATTAAATAAATTTAACTCCAAATGGAAGAATATCCCTGCGTATGTTATAGCTCCACAAACAGCAAAAGTTGTAAAAGAGTTAAAAGGAAGACTTGCATTTGTGGGTAAATCACATCATGGAGATGAGTTTGCATACGAACTAATAAATCAATTAAAAAACAAAAGAGTTTTATATTTAAAAGCAGAAAAAATTGTTTCTAATTTTACAAAAATATTAAATGACAATGAAGTAAAATGTGATGAAAAAGTTGTTTATAAAACTGTTTATAAAAACTTCAAAGAAAAGATTGAGTTACCTAAAGATTCAACAATTATATTCTCTTCACCTTCAACCATAGAGTGTTTTTTCAAAAACATTATTTGGCAAAAAAGTTTTAAAGTAATTTCAATAGGAAAAACAACTGCAAAATATTTTCCAAGTTATGTCTCTTATAAGATTGCAAATACTACTTCTTTAGAATCTTGTGTTAGAAAAGCAATAGAAATTAAATAAAAACTTTATTTGAAAATAGTTCTTCCAAAGGTTCTCTCAAAAGAGCTTTTGCTTCTTTGAAATTTATCTCATTTTCATGGCACAAATTTTTTAAAACTTCACCTAGAGATTCTTTCTTGTTCAAATTTCCTAAAAGTACATAAATAAGCTGATTGATTTCTCTAAATACAACTTCATCTGTAATAAAATCATAATAAATCACTAAAAAGTTTTCTCTTTTGTTTTTATAATCACTATTTATAATATCATACTTAAAGTTCTTGATTCTTGCACTTTTAGATAAAGTATAAATCTCTTTATATGAAAACTTTTTTTGTTTTTTGAACTTATACTCTTTCATGTAAATTTCAATTTCTATCCAATCATAGTATAGAAGTTCATACAAATATTTTTTATTCTTAAAAATCTTATTCCTTTTTACAAACTTTCTATAGTCATTTGGAATCTGCCAGACAAAAGGAGTGGAGGGCGTATCTTTCATAAATTTTATAACAGATTTTTCAAAACTATTTTCAGATATTTGTTTTTTTAAAAGAGGGAAACTATTTTCAAGAACATCCAAAAACCTACTTAATACAAGTCTTTGATATACTTTTATAGCACTATTTTCAACTTTTTCATCTTGATTTATAAGATTATCTAAAAATCTTTTTTCAATGCTTTTTTCTTCTGTTTTACTAAGCATTTTGAACTCTTTTAACAATCTTTTTCATCTGTTTGTACTCGGCAGCTAAAACATCCAAAGGAGGGATATTATTATCTCTTTCTATCATAACCGGAGCATTTAATTGTTTTAAAGTATACTCTAAAAGTTTCCATACACCAGAACATATTGGCATACCATGAGAATCAATTTTCATTTTTGCTTCTTCATCAAAATAGTGTCCTGCCATATGCATGTAAGCAACTTTACTTTTATCAATTTCATCAATAAATTTTCTAGCTTTAAAAGAGTGATTTACAGAATTTACAAATACATTATTTACATCTAAAAGCATCTTTGCACCTGATTTTTCTAACACTTCATTTATAAAATCAACCTCAGCCATCTCAGAATAGGGTACATAATAATAAGTTGCATTTTCTAAAATAAGATTTCTTTGAATAATATCCTCAACTTCTTTAACTCTATCACTGATAATATTTACCATCTTTTTTGTCATAGGAACTGGTAAAAGTTCGTAAGACTGTTTATTATCTAAAGAGGAGAAAGAGAGATGCTCAGAATAATATTCGATATTGTATCTATCTAAAAATGTTTTTATCTGTTTGACAAACTTTCTATTAAGTTTGTCAGCAGATCCGATAGATAATGATAAACCATGGGCTACTGTTGGTTTTGAAAAGACTGCCTCTTCAAAGGCTTTTTCATAGATTTTTGGCATAAACATCCAATTTTCAGGAGTAACTTCCCACCAATCTGGTTGAAAATTACTCTCCTTTACATCTAATAAAAAATCACTTCTTAAACCTAAACCACAACCCTTAACGTTTATCATAAATCTCTTTCAAACTTTTTATTTAGAATCTTTTTTCTTCATGTCGCCACCACATTTACCAGCTCCACATGAACCATCTGCTTTTTTCATTTTATCTTTTTTCTTCATATCGCCACCACATTTACCAGCTCCACATGAACCATCTGCTTTTTTCATTTTTTTCATATCAGAACCACATTTACCAGCACCACATGAACCATCAGCTTTCTTTTCTACTTTTTTCATGTCACCACCACATTTACCAGCTCCACATGAACCACTTCCTGCATATGCTCCTGTACTTGCTAATGCAGCTCCTAAAAGAATTCCTGCTAATTTAATTTTTGTATTTTTCATTGTCTTTTCCTTTTATTTTTTGTAAGAATATCGAAATTTTAATAATTTAATGTTAAGTCATTGTGTAGCAAGTGTGGGGACTATTTATTTTTTTATATGATATACTATTATTTATGAAAATATTACTCCTTGAAGACGATTTAATACTAAATGAAATAATAGAAGAATTCTTACAATCTTTAGACTATGAGGTTGTCTGTGTATTCGATGGAATGAAAGCTAGTGAAGTTATATATGATGAACACTTCGACTTAATGATCCTAGATGTAAATGTCCCAAATATCACTGGTTTTGAATTTTTAAAAAATTTACGTGATAACAATATTACAACACCTGCAATTTTTATCACTTCTTTAAATTCTGTTGAAGATATAGAAGAAGGCTTTAAAGCTGGAGCAGATGATTATCTAAAAAAACCTTTTGAGTTAAAAGAGTTAGAACTTAGAATAAACAATATAAAAAGACTTCTTCATTTAGAAGAAGATGAACTAATCATAGATGAACATATCAAATTTAATGCAAAGCTAAATTATATAGATTTTGACTCTATTAAAACAAAACTTCCGCTAAAAGAAGCGCAAATTTTAAAGTATCTTTTAAATAATAAAAATAGATGTATTTCCCAAGATGAACTTTCCTCAAATATTTGGTCTTATGAAGGAGCCCCAACTTCTTCAACTATACGAACATACATAAAAAATATTAGAAAAATCATCGGAGAAGAGTATATAGAGACTATTAAAGGAGTTGGTTATAGATTTAACAGGAAGTGAAAAAAGAACTTTTTTTAGATTCTTAGGGCTTTTTTTAGGCTCATCATTAATACTCTTATTAGTCATTTTTTGGCTTTTTTATAAAATAGAATCTAAATTACAGTATGATTTATTAACTTCAAATATGAAAAATGTTGCATCGAAAATCTCCTCTAGTATTATCTATGCCCATATGTCAGACCTTACAATTAATACCACAAAATTAGCAAGTTACATAAAATATGATTATGCTTTATATAATAAAAATCATGTAAAAGTTGCTGGAAATATAAATGAAAGTATTGATTTAACAAAAAAAATACAAAAAGTTGATGATAGTTTTATTCTCGTTGATGGAACACCAAGAGGCCATTTAGGTGTTTATCATATTGCTATTAGAGAAAATATATTCCAAGATAAAATCACTACACTTATAGAAAAGATTATTTTCTATTTTGTAGTTATCTATTCAATCATTGCTATCATAGGATATTACCTTGCTGATTTATTTTTAGCACCCATAATAAATGAAAGAAGAAAACTCAATAACTTTATAAAAGATACTACTCATGAATTGAATACTCCAATTACAGCAATTCTTATGAGTACAGGAAAAGATTCAGCTTTAACCCAAAAGAATATGCAAAGAATTAATCTAAGTGCAAAAAGAATTTCTGAAATTTATAAAGACTTAGTTTATCTATTTTTACAAGAGAATAAAAAAGAACCAGCACCAATGATTTTGCAATTAGATAAAATCATTGAAGAACAATTGGAATATTTTGAAGCCTTTGCGTTAAAGAAAAAACTAACTATTTCCTCTGATATTGAAGAGACCAAATTTGAAATAGATAAAGAAAATTTTATAAGACTTTTTAATAACATAATATCAAATGCAATCAAATATAATAAAATAGGTGGAGAGATTCATTTAGAATTAAAAAATAGAACACTTATTATAAAAGACACAGGAATTGGTATTAAAAAAGAACTATTAAATGATATTTTCAACAGATACTATAGAGCTACAAAAGATCAAGGTGGTTTTGGAATAGGGCTTAATATCGCTTATCACATCTGCCAAACTTATAATATAAAAATTAATGTTCAATCAGTTGAAAATGAAGGTACTACTTTTACTATAACATTCTAAAGGTTTAGTTTATATCCAATTGATTTAATTGTTGTAATTCTATCTTTACCTAATATTTTTCGTAAGTTTTTTATATAGGTTCTAATAGTGGTTGCAGTTGGAACCTCATCATAAATCCAGTTGTTTAAGGATATTTCTTCTATAGAGATTGATTTATTTCTATTTTTTATAAAATACTCAAAAACTTTTGCTTCTGTTTTGGATAAATGAGTCTCAATATTCTCTACTGTAATATATTTTGTGTCATGATTATATGAAACCTCATCACTCAATTTTACAAGCCCTGAACTCTCAATTTGCCTAAGTCTTTTTATATTGTTTATTCTTAATTCCAATTCACTTAAATGAAAAGGTTTTTTAATATAATCATCCGCTCCTGAATTAAAACCTTTTTCCATATCATTAGAACTATGAAGAGAAGTTATAAATATAGTAGGAATATCGATACTATTCTTTTTTAATCCTTCTAACAAATCAAAACCATTCAAAGAAGGTACATTTACATCAAGAAGTAATAAATCAAAGGCATCCTCATATATAGCTTCTAAGGCCTCTTGTCCATCATAGGTTGAAACCACATCATAATCAAGTTCTTCTAAAAATTCTTCAATGATTTCATTTAATAAAGTATCATCTTCTAATAGTAATATTTTCATCTTGTAAGTATAGTAAATTTTACGTGTAATGTATATAGAACTGCCTCTAAATCAAATTTTTGACAATAATTTTTACATATGATATAATTTTCATATGTAAAATATATCATATGAAAGGTTTTTAATATGAAAAAAACATTTAAAGCAAATAATATAGCCTGCGGAAGTTGTGCAAATTTAATAAAAGTTTCATTAGAAGATAGTTTTGGTAAGATTGAAGTAAACTTAGAAACAACTCCAAAAGAAGTTATTGTTGAAATAAAAGATGATGAACAAGAGAATGAGTTTAAAAAAGAGATGGCAGAACTTGGATTTGAGATTATAAAATAGTAATGAAAAAGTCAAAAAAACTAATTCGTTCTTGTTGTGAGGGGGTAAGTTATCTTAATGATATACAAGATAATTTACCAAATGAAAATAAACTCTTAGAAATATCTAATGTATTTAAAGCATTAAGTGATTCAACTAGAGTAAAAATTCTATATGCACTATTGGATTATGAAATTTGTGTGGGAGAAATGGTAAATGTTTTAGAACTACCTCAATCACATGTATCTCATCAACTAAAAGTTTTAAGAAAATATGGAATTGTAGATTTTAAAAAAGATAAAAAAATGTCTTTTTACTATATAAAAGATGTGTATATAAAAGAATTGTTAAATGTCTTACTCAATGAAAAAAAGGAGTAAAAATGACATAAAAAATAAATCTCAATATATCGGGGATGACTTGTGTTAACTGTTCCAATGGTATTGAAAAGTTTTTAAATAGACAAAAAGGCGTACTAAAAACTAAGGTAAGTTTTGCTTCTAGTGAGGGTGAATTTCAAATTGATTCAAAACTTTTCTCAAGAGAAAAGTTAATTTCACAAATCGAAAAACTTGGCTACAAGGTTGAAGAAGATACAAAAGCACTTGAAGAAGAGCAATTAAAAAGTTTCAAAGAATTAAAAAAACTTTTTATTACTTCAATATCTATTACTATCGCAATTTTTATTTTAGCCTTTTCTAATATTTTTGAAAAAACTTTAAATACTTATATTATATTTGTTTTAGCTTCTATAATACAATTTTATTGTGGAGCAAGATTTTACAAACTTGCATATAAAGCAGTAGCAAATAAAAACTATGATATGAATGTTTTAGTAGCTATTGGAACTAGTGCTGCTTATTTTTATTCAACTTTTGTTGTTTTTTTTCCTTCTTTATTCCCTGAACATTTAAGATTTATCTATTTTGATGGAGCCGCTGTTATTATCAGTTTTATAATCCTAGGAAGATTTTTAGAAGAAAATTCAAAACAAAAAGCAAGTGATTTTTTAAAAAAACTTATGAGTTTAGCACCTGAAAATGCAAATGTAATGGATGAAAACAAGCAAATAAAAACTGTTTTAGTTAAAGATTTAAAATTAGGTGATAGTGTTTTAGTTAAAATAGGTGAAAAAATACCTGTTGACGGTCTAATTATAGAAGGAAATGCAGATATCAATACGTCAATGATAACAGGAGAATCACTTCCAGTTTTTAAACAAGAAGGAGATGAAGTCCTTGCTGGAACATTAAATACAAATGGTGTTATAACACTTAAAGTTACAAAAGAATCAAAAGATACAACTTTATCAAAAATCATAACTCTTTTAAAATCTGCACAAAGTAAACAAATACCTATTAGTAGGTTTGCAGATAAAATTGCCAATATTTTTGTACCTACAGTAATTATCATATCAATTCTTACTTTTATAGTGTGGGGATTTTTTATTGGTGATTTACAAAATGCAATTATTGCAAGTATCAGTGTTCTTATCATCTCTTGTCCTTGTGCATTAGGACTAGCAACGCCTATTGCAATAGTAAGTTCTGTTAGTCGTGGGGCGAAAGAAGGAATTTTAATTAAAAATCCTGAAATCTTAGAACAAATAAAAGAGATAAAATATGCTGTATTTGATAAAACAGGAACACTAACTAAAGGGAATATTTCTGTAACAAAAACAGATATAAAAGAAGAATATTTTAAAAGAATTGCTTCTATTGAAAAATATAGTGAACATCCTATCTCTAAAGCAATTGTCAAATTTATAGAAAATAAAAATATAAGTTGTGATGAAAAAATAGAAAATATAGAAATTATCCCAGGACATGGAATAAAAGTCTCTATTGATAATATAGAATACTTATTAGGCAATAAAAAACTTCTAGAAGATAATCAAGTTTCAATTTTAGAAAAACATTTAAATTTTTATGAAAAAGAACTTGAACTTTCTAATGGTGTGATATTAGTAGCAATTGATAAAGAGACAATTGGTTCATTCTCTTTAGAAGATGAACTAAAAGAAGAGGCGATAGAAGTCATAAAAAACCTAAAAAACATTGGAATCAAAGCAGTTCTTCTAACAGGAGATAATGAAATAACAGCTTCTAAAATTGCTAAAAAACTCAATATAAATGAAGTTTATGCCCAAGTAATCCCAACTGAGAAATATGAAGTAATTAAAAGACTGCAAAAAGAAGCAAAAGTTATGTTCATTGGAGATGGAGTAAATGACGCACCATCTATTAAACAAGCGGATATTGGTATTACCTTAAATTCAGGAGCTGATATAAGTAAAGATGCGGGAGATATTGTACTTATTAACAATGAATTAAATTCTGTAATAAAAAGTATTAATTTATCTATAGAGACTATGAAGATAGTAAAACAAAATCTTTTTTGGGCTTTTGGATATAATACTTTAGGAATACCAATTGCTGCAGGAATTTTATATCCATTCTTTGGAATAATGTTATCCCCTATGTATGCAGGAATTGCTATGAGTTTTAGCTCAGTAACAGTTGTAGTTAATTCTCTTAGATTAAAAATGAAGAAACTGTAAAATTCCACATTCATTCCTCATATATTCCATTTTTATTCCTCATGAACTTAATACAATACTATAATTTAAAATCAAAGGATAATTTATGAAAAAAATTGTAACTACAATTATAGGAGCTAGTTTATTAGCAGGGACATTATATGCAGCAGGAGATCATCAAATGGATGGAATTAAAAATATGAATAATATGTCAGAAAAACAAATTCAGCATTGTAATGACTTGATGAAACATGATGTAATGAAAAAAGAACTAGGTGGGGCATCTGAAAATATTTTGGATAAATTGTATCCCTCAAGCACAGAATCATAAGTAAAAGAATTTTTTCCTTTCTTGTAACCTTCAAGATAAAACATCTTGAAGGTTTATTAATATCTACAACATAAGACTAGTTGAGAAAAGATTAACTTCCAAATTTTAAAACTTTTAATCCCTTAATTTATAACCAATACCTTTTATATTTGTAATCATATCTTTTCCTAATATTTTTCGTAAATTTTTTATATATGTTCTAATTGTAGTTGCTGTTGGCATTTCATCATAGACCCAATTATTTAAAGATATTTCTTCGATAGAAAGTGTTCTATTTCTGTTTTTGATTAAAAATTCTAAAACCTTTGATTCTATTTTTGATAAAGTAAAATCAGCTTCATTAACAACTAATAATTTTGTATCATAATTATATGTAATGAAATCATTTATTCGAACAAATCCTAAATTATCTATTTTTCTTAGTCTACTAATATTGTTAATTCTTAAATTTAATTCACTTAATTGGAAAGGTTTTTTTATATAATCATCCGCACCCACACGAAAACCTTCTTCTAAATCTCTTGGAGTATGCAAAGAAGTAATAAAAATAGTCGGTATATCAATTTTATTTTGTTTTAATGATTTCAAGAGATCAAATCCATTTAAGGATGGAACATTTACGTCTAATAACAAGAGTTGAAATGATTCTTCATAAATTCTTTCTAAGGCTTCTTGTCCATTATAAATTGGAACTACATTATGATTTATGGAAAGAAGAAATTCTTCAATAATCTCATTTAATATAGGATCATCTTCTAGTAATAATATTTTCATTTTTTATCTTCTAAACCTTTTCTAGATTCTTTCCATCATTTATAAAATTGATTCTTTTAAATTCTCATACTCTTCTTTTGTTATTTCACCTTTTGCTAATCTTTTCTTTAAGATATCAAGAGGCTTTTCCATACTTATTTTTTTATCTTTTAAAAATATATTAAATATTAAAAAGAATATAATAATCCAAAATATTAACATGCCAAATCCATGAAACATTGTCATATTCATGTTCATATAATCAAACATATTCCCTCCTTTTATTTTCTTTATTTCAACTATATTCCATTAATGAGGAAAAAGTGTGGAAAGATTTAAATCATTCAATTCTTTTTATAGAAGAGAGCTAAATTATGCTATTATTCAAAATTAAATTACAATTTTGGAGACAACTATTACTTTAACAAGAAGTGAAAAAAGAACATTTATTAGATTTTTTAGTCTATATCTTGGAGGCTCGCTCATTCTAATGACTCTTATTGCTCTATTATATTACCAAAATGAAAAAAGGCTATATTTTGATTTAGCAAAAACAAAAATGCAAAATGTAGTATCAAGTATCTCTTCTCAAATCATCTCCTCACATATGAGAGGAAAAAATCTTAATCTTAATCAGTTTTTAAAAACTGATATATATAAAATTTCATTTTATGACGAAAATAAAAATAAAATAGCAGGGAATTTGAATGATAAAATTGATTTTGAAAAACATGTTATTCAATACAAAGAGCATTTTATCTTAGTTGATAATTCAACATATGGACACCTTGGTATAAATTATATTGCAATTGAAGAGAATCTTTTTAGCAAAACCGTACAAAAACTTCAAGTTGATATTATTGTACTATTCTTAATTATCTATGGGATAGTCTCTTTAATAGGATTCTTTTTGGCAAAACTATTTTTAAGACCAATTAAAGAAGAAAGAGAAAAACTAAACAATTTTATAAAAGATACAACTCACGAATTAAATACTCCAATAAGTGCAATATTAATGTCTTCTGAATCAAAAAATCTAACAGATAAACAGATACAAAGAATACAACTTGCAGCACAAAGAGTTTCTGAAATATACAAAGACTTAACTTATATTTTTTTAGAAGATAGGGAAGACAAAGTCCAAGTAAAAGAGTGTAATCTTAAAGAACTAAGCTTAGAACAACTCAGATATTTTGAAGCACTTGCAGAAAAAAAACGAATCATAATAGAGACAAATCTTGAAGATTTTTATTTTAAAATTGATGAAAATGCTTTTATAAGACTTTTTAATAATATCGTCTCAAATGCAATTAAATATAACAAACCAAAAGGCTCAATATCTATTGAATTAAGAAATAGAAAACTTATCATAAAAGATAAAGGTATTGGCATCGCAAATAAAAAGATAGATGATATTTTCAAAAGATATTATAGAGCTACAGAAGAACAAGGTGGCTTTGGGATTGGGCTTAATATTGTTCAAAATATCTGCTTTGAATACAATATAAAATTTGATGTTCAATCAAAACTAAAAGAGGGCACTACTTTTAGTTTTGATTTTTAAGCTAATTACCTATAAAAATTATATAAACTTTTCCACACTTCTTCCTCATTAAGATAATAAACTCCTCAAAATTAAAAAAGGAGTCTTTATGATGAAACACTGTGAAATCCCATTTATGGGTAAATTATTTAAAATAATTTCAATCTTTGCTTTAACATTTGGTCTAGTATATGCAGAACCAATATCTCAAGAAGGTGAGAAAGATGGCTATACAATAGAACTTGTATCTGAAAATTCACTTGTTGTTGGAGAGAATAACTTTTATGTTATTCTAAAAAAAGATGGTGCACTTGTAAATGATGCAAAAGTAAAAGCAAAGTTTTTTATGCCAGAAATGCCAGGTATGCCATATATGGAATCTCTTGAAAAAGCTAAACTTGTTGATGGTAAATTTAAATTTATGATTAATTTTCCAATGGGTGGAACATGGCAATATCATCTTATGTTTAAAACAGCAGATGGAAAAGTACATAAAGTTAGATCAAGCGTGAATTTATAATGTTTACTAAATCTCTTATTTTAACATCTATCATATTATGCTCATCTTTTTCCATATCAAATGCACAAAGTATTGATGAAGTTGTCAATAATACTATCAATAAAAACTATACTTTAAAAGCTTTAGAAAATTCTATCGACATAGCAAGACAGCAGATTGATTTAGCATCAAAATGGAAGAATCCTACTCTTACTTTTGGAGCTACTGATATTCAATTTGATGATATTACTAAAAGAGATTTAGAACCTATGCAGGCTCAATTTATTGGTTTTTCGCAAACTATTCCTCTTGGAAATAAATTAGAAATTGAGAAAAAGATTGCAAGTGATGATTATGAAATATCAAAACTTTTACTTGAAGATAAAAAACTTCAACTTCAATCAAAAATATATGAATACATTTACAATATAAAACTACTTGAAGAGAGATTTTCTCTTTTTGAAGAGTTTAAACAAAATACAAATAACTTAAAAAAGCTTCTTACTAAACTTTATAAATATAATAAAGCTTCACAAATACAAATATTAAATTCGCAAATTCTATATGAAGAACTTAATCTTAAATCACAAAGATTACAAACAATGATAAATACACTAAACTTAAAACTTGAACAAATAACTTATTCAAAAATAGAGAATATTGATTTTGAAACTAATATAAAAGATATTAAACTATCACCAAACATAGAATCACATCCAAAGATTTTAGAACTAATACAAAGCTCTAATAAATTTGAAAACATCTCCACACTTGAGAAAGAGAGAAAAAATTCAGATATTAAAATGTCACTTACATATTTTGATAGGGATTCAAAATATGAAAATTATGTAAATCTTGCTTTTGCAATTCCTTTATCTATTTATGGAAGTGAAGATATTAAATCAAGAAAAGCAAAATTTAAAGCAATGGAAATAAACAATAAGATTGAAGATACAAAATTAACATTTAAAAACCAAGTCAAAATTTATCAACAAAATATAGATGACGCACAAATAACTTTTAATATTATTAATAAAAATATTATTCCAAAACAATTAGAGCTTCAAAAAGTTTTAGAAAACTATAACAGTTTTAGTTCTTATAAAAATATTGACTCAAGTACTCTAATAAAAAATTTAAATGAAATTATAAAATATAGACTAAAAGCAGTTGATGAAAAAGAGAACTATTTCAACGCTTTAGCTAAATCTAGCTATTTTACTAAGGAAATCTAATGAAACTATTTTTAAGTGCCCTAATACTGGGCTATACAATACTAAATGCCCAAATTCTTGAAGTCTCACAGTTGTTCAATAAAAAGCTCATAAAAGTACAAAAAGAGCAAATAGGTACCTTAAAAAGCTTTTATGGACGTACTGCCTTAAATGAGACAAAAATCTATGATATTGTGACTAGATTTGATGGATACATCACAAATTTGTATGCAAATGAACAGTATAAAACTATAAAAAAAGGAAATCCACTTTTTACAATTTATTCTGATGAAGTAAATTCAATTCAACAAGAAATTCAAATCGCAAAAAAATTTAATAACTCTTTAGTTAATAGCAATATTGAAAAATTAAAATCTTTAGATATAAATTCAGCGTTAATCAAAAAAATAAAATCCTCAAATAAAACTATAAAAAACATATCTTTCTATTCTCCAACAAATTCTATAGTTTTACAAAAAAATATAAACAAAGGAAGTTTTGCTAAAAAAGGAAAACTTTTATTACAACTTGCATCTTTAGATGAACTTTGGTTTATAGCTTCTGTTTATCAAAAAGATTTATCATTTATAAAAAAAGATATGAAAGCCAAAATTTATATTGATGGAATCAAAGAAGCAATTATTTCAAAAGTTGATATGATTTATCCAACTGTTGATTTAAAGACTAAAGCTGTTGATGTTAGATTTGTTATTCCAAATAAAGATTTAAAGCTTTATGCAAATATGTTTGCAAAGGTAGATTTAAAAGCAATTGAAAAAGAGATGTTAACCTTACCTAAAACTGCTGTTCTATCAAAAGGAGATAAACATTTTGTTTTTCAATATCTTTCAAAAACAGAATTTGAACCAATAGAAATAAAAGCTAAAAGAATAAGTTCAAATAAGTACGAAGTTTTAGAAGGATTAAAAGAGGGACAAAAAGTTATAAATAACGCTTTATTCTTACTTGATTCTGATGCAGTTACAAATGGACTTTATAGTTCAGATGATGATGACTGGTAGGAAATTATTATGGTAGAAAATATAATCTCATATAGTGTAAAAAATAAATTCCTTATTCTTTTTACAATTATAATTCTAACAGTTGCTTCATTTTGGGCAGTTAAAAATACAAGTCTTGATGCACTTCCTGATTTATCTCCACCACAAGTTATTGTGCAAGTTAAATGGGCAGGGCAAAGCCCAAAGACAATTGAAGAACAAGTATCATATCCACTTATTTCAAATCTAATGAGTTTACCAAATATAGATACAGTAAGAGCAATGAGTTCATTTCAAAATGCACTTATATATATAATATTTAAAGATGGAACTGACTTATATGATTCAAGAAATAGAATTTTAGAACAGCTTTCTCAACTACAAGGAACTTTTCCTACAGGAGCAAATGTAGCTATTGGTCCAGATGCAACTGGAGTTGGATGGGCTTATGAATATGCTCTAAAATCTGAGACTAAATCACTTGATGAATTAAGAACTCTTCAAGACTACTATTATAAATATGCCTTACTTGGTGTTGATGGAGTAAGTGAAATTGCTTCTATTGGTGGATTTATTAAAAACTATGAAATCACTTTAAATCAAGATAAGTTGGTTCAATATGGTTTGAGTATTCAAGAAGTTAAAAAAGCACTAACTTCAAATAATGATGAAAAGGGTGGACGAATTATTTTAGAAAATGGTTTTGAACATATGATTCAAGCCAAGGGTTATTTAAAAAATATTGTAGATATAGAAAATATCACAATCAAAACAAATAATTCTATTCCACTTAAAATAAAAGATATAGCTTCAGTTAATATTACTTCTACAAATAGAAGAGGAATGGTTGACTTAAATGGAGAAGGTGACACAGTTGGAGGAATTGTAGTTGTAAGATATGGAGAAAACCCATATGCAGTAATAAAAGCTGTAAAAGAAAAAATCAAAACATTAAAAGTAGATGGCGTTGAAGTTGTTGAGACATATGATAGATCTTCATTAATTGATAAAGCAATTGATACTCTAAAACATACTCTTGTTGAAGAATCTATTATTGTAATGATTATCTCTGGTCTATTTTTATTTCATTTTAGAAGTGCGTTGATTATTATCATTACTTTACCAATTACAGTTTTAATAACTTTTCTTTTGATGAAAGTATTTGGCATGGGTTCAAATATTATGAGCTTAGGAGGAATTGCTATTGCAATTGGAGCAATGGTTGATGCAACTATTGTAATGGTTGAAAATGCACATAAATATCTGCAAGGTAAAGAAAATATTTCAAATGAAGAACGAATTAAAATCATAATAAAATCTGCAAAGCAAGTAGGGCGTCCTATCTTTTTTGCACTTATGTTAGTAGTTGTTTCATTTTTGCCAATCTTTGCTTTAACAGGACAAGAGGGTAGGCTATTTACTCCTGTAGCATTTACAAAATCATTTGCCATGATAAGTGGGGCAATATTATCTATTACTGTTGTACCTATCTTAATGGTCTTCTTTATTAAAGGAAAACTTCTAAGAGAAGATAAAAATATATTGAATAGATTTTTTATTACTTTATACTCTCCTTTATTAAAAGTTTCTTTAAAATTTAGATATTTAATAGTTGTTCTTTTTCTAGGTACTTTAATTCTTGCATATCCTGTTTATAAAAAACAAAATTGGGAATTTATGCCTATGATGAATGAACAAACTTTTATGTATATGCCAGTAACTCCATATGGAATTGGAATTGATTTATCAAAAGAGTTGACTCAGAAAACAAATAAGATTATAAAATCATTTCCAGAAGTAGAAACTGTATTTGGAAAAGCAGGAAGAGCAGATACGGCTACAGATCCAGCACCTCTTGCAATGATAGAAACTATTATTAGCTTCAAGCCAGAAAGCCAATGGCGTGAAGGTATGACATATAAAAAACTAATGGAAGAAATGGATCAAAAACTTCAAGTAGCTGGTTTAATTAATTCTTGGACTTACCCAATTAGAGGTAGAATTGATATGCTTCTTACTGGAATAAGAACTCCTTTAGGAATAAAACTTTATGGAAACAATCACAAAAAACTAGAAGAGACAGCAGGACTTATTGAAAAAAAATTAAAAAAATTTGATAAGACATTATCCGTTTCAACAGATAAAATTAACTCTGGGTACTATTTAAATATTCATGTAAAAGAAGAGATGTTAGCAAGATATGGAATCACAAAAAATGATATTTTATCAACAATATCATTAGGTGTGGCCGGAGCTAAAATATCAACACTTTTAGATGGACTTGAAAGATACCCTATAAGTTTAAGATTTGAAACTACACAAAGGGAAGATATAACAACTCTAAGAAATCTTCAAATAAAAACAAAACTTGGATTTCAAACTCTTGAAATGTTTGCAGATTTAAAATATGAAGAGGGACCTTCTGTAATAAAATCTGAGAAAGCTTTAAATGTAAACTTTATCTATATAACGCCAAAAAATGGAATCTCTGCAAAACAATATAAAGATGAAGCTAAAGAACTTTTAAAAGATATAAAAATCCCTACAGGCTTTTATTATGAGTGGGCAGGGCAAAGTGAATATTTAGAATCAGCTATTCAAAGACTTATTTATATCATCCCTTTAACCTTTGTTATTATCTTTATCTTAATATATTTTGCACTTAGAAATTTAACCTACACAATGATTATATTTTTCACTCTTCCTTTTGCATTAACAGGTGGAATATTTTATCTTGACTTTTTGAATTTTAATATTTCTATAGCAGTTATAGTTGGATTTTTAGCGCTACTTGGTGTTGCAGCTGAAACCTCAATAGTTATGTTAGTTTACTTACATGAAGCCATGCTTGAATTAAAAAACAAATGTTTAGAGCCAGAAAAAAATCATATCTTTCATGCAATATATAAAGGTGCAGTATTAAGACTAAGACCAAAACTAATGACTCTTTTTGCGATACTTGGAGGATTGATTCCTATTATGTATATAGATGGAGTAGGGAGTGAAGTAATGCAGAGAATTGCCGCACCAATGATTGGAGGAATGATATCCTCTGCGTTTTTAACCTTGATTGTGATACCTGCAATATTTTATATTTTAGCTTTAAAGAACAAAGGGAAAATGGCTGAATGTGATTTATCCCATTAAATTATAAAAGGGAAAACAAAACTTTTTTCCTTTTATATACAAAGCCCACGATTACTACACAATAAAAGTTTATAATACCCTTACAGTTTTATAAAGTATAATGAAACCAAATTATAATACATATTAACAATTTTTAACAGCCAACGTAAATCTTCTCCTCCTTCTCTTTACGCAAGGTTTCATTATATTAATCTCTCTAAATATTTAAAATCAACAAAAATAAAACTTGAATAATAATTATAAATTGTATAAAAATTTGTAGATTGAGATAGTTTTCAGATAGAAAAAAATATTAAAAAAAAGGTCCTTTTAAATAAAAGGACCTTTTTTTTAGTTGGAAAAGATTAGAATTGTCTTCTTGGTCTTTCTTCTCTTGGTTTAGCTTCATTAACTCTTAATGATCTACCTTCACTGTCGCTTCCATTTAACTCTTCAATAGCTTGATTACCAGCTATAGATGTTTCCATTTCAACGAAACCAAAACCTTTAGATCTCCCAGTTTCTCTGTCCATAATGATTTTCGCGCTTTTTACTTCACCAAACTTAGCGAATAACGCTTCTAATTCACTATCACTCATTCTATATGACAGATTTCCTACATAAATGTTCATTACTTGTCTTCCTTTTTTTAAGTAACTAATATTATGCCTGATTATTTTTTAATAAGCAAGTATTATTAATCTATTCTTTATTAAAATTAACTTCTAATGCTCTATTTATTCTCGTTTTAACTTCATCAAACCCAAGAATTGCCATTATATCGTATACAGAAGGTGCTTGAGTCCCCCCTGTTAATGCAATTCTAATTGGTTGAAAGAGTTGTGTAAATTTTAATTCAAACTCTTCTATAAAAGGCTTAGTAACAATTTCATAATCACAGGCTAAGTGTAAATTTTCTTTACTATCTTCCAAAGTATTTAAGTAATATTTTAATATTTTTGGAGTATCTTCTTTTACAAATTTTTTAGAACCTTTTGCTTCATATTCACTTGGTGGATTTAAAATCTTTTCTATTGCATCTTTTAATTCAAGTAAAGTTTGTGCTCTCTCTTTTGATAAATCTAAAATCATCTCTTTTTTATCATGCCCAGCTAAATGACAATCAAAATATTCTAATTCTTTAGCTAATCTTTCATTTGAAACATTTTTAATATAGTGAGAATTTAACCATAGCAGTTTTTCTTCATTATATGAAGATGCCGATTTATTAATATTTTCAGTATTAAAAAGTTCTAACATTTCATCTTTAGAAAATATTTCTTGATCTCCATTTGACCAACCAAGTCTTACTAGAAAGTTTAATAATGCTTCAGGTAAATACCCTTTTTCTTTATAGTCCATAACATCTAGGGCACCATCTCTTTTTGAAAGTTTTTTCCCTTGTGGATTATTAATCATTGGTACATGAAAAAATTTAGGAATATTAAAACCTAAAGCTTCATAAATAACTATTTGTTTTGAAGTATTTGTTAAATGGTCATCGCCTCTAATTACATCAGTCATTCCCATTAGTGCATCATCAACTGTTACAACAAAGTTATATGTTGGCATTCCATTGCTTCTTGCAATTACGAAATCATCGACTTCAGAATAATTAAAATTCATAATAGACTTAACACCATCAATAAAAGTAATTACTCCATCATTTGGAGATTTAATTCTTACAACTGGCTCAACACCTTCTGGAATAGGAGGTAATACTTTACCATCTTCAGGTCTCCATGTTTCATCATATTTTGGTGTTTGTTTATTTGCTATTTGAGTTTCTCTTAAGGCATCAAGCTCTTCTTTACTCATATAACAATTATAAGCTTTTCCTTCATCAAGAAGTTGATTAATATATTTTTTATAAATATCTAATCTTTTCGATTGATACTCTACAACTCCATCATAATTTAATCCAACCCAATCGAAAGCTTTTAATATAGCATCCATTGCAGCTTCATTATTTCGTTGAGTATCTGTATCTTCAATTCTTAATCTAAATTCGCCATTGTTTCTTCTTGCCCAAAGATAACTATACAGTGCTGTTCTTAAACCACCTATATGTAAATATCCTGTTGGACTTGGCGCAAATCTTGTAACTATCATACTATTCCTTATCTTTTTCATTATCTTTATAATTTTTCAAAAATCCAATTGCAGTAAAAATTGCAACTGCAGCAACAAATATAACCATTGCTAAATCAAGAGCTTCCATTAGTTTCCTTCTCTTTAAGTTGTCCACACGCAGCGGAAATATCTAAACCTTTAGATTCTCTAATTGTACAAAGTAGCCCTCTATTTGTTAAATATTCTTGGAATTTTATCATATCACTGCTTTGTGGTCTTTGATATGTAGTTCCAGGATAAGGATTAAAGTAAATTAAATTTACTTTTGCTTTAATTCCATCCAAAAGTTTTAGCAATTTTTGTGCACTTGCAATATCATCATTTTTATTTTTGATAACAAGATATTCAAACATTACTTTCTTTCTAGTATCAATAGGGAATTTTTTTACTGCATCAATAATTGATTGAATATTGTAAGCTTTGTTCATTGGAATCAGTTCACTTCTTAATTCATCATCAACTGCATGTAAAGATATAGCTAACTGTATACCCAAATCTTCATTTCCCAATTTTTCAATTTTTGAAGACAATCCAGATGTTGATACAGTAAGCCTTCGTCTATTAATTGAAAGTCCTTCAAGTTCAGAAAATACTTTAACAGAATGAACAAAGTTATCATAATTATCAAGATGTTCACCCATTCCCATATAAACAATATTTACAGATTTGTTTTCAGGAATACTGTTATCTCTTTTTATTTCTACTATCTGATCTACTATTTCACCTACTGAAAGATTACGTACAAATCCACCTTTTGCAGTTAAACAAAAAGTACACCCAACTTTACATCCAACTTGTGTTGAAATACATACAGTATATTTTTCACTTCGCTCAACTGTTCCATCTTCATTTATCTTTTTCTTTTTCATTAAAAGTAATACTGATTCAACAGTATGCCCATCATGTAATTGGAAAAGATATTTTATACTTCCGTCAGTACTTTGTTCTTTTTTTACAATTTTTAAAATGTCAATTGCATAGTTTTCTTTCAAATTTTCTTTTAAATCATTTGGTATATTTTTCATATCATCATAAGATGTTACGTATTTTTTATAAATCCAGTTGTAGACTTGTTTTGCTCTAAAACTTGGTTTTAATTCTGATTTTAACTCTTCTAAAGTGTAATCATATATTGAATTCAAATTTATCCTTTCTATTGGTTCTTTTTTAATTCTTATTAAAATGTTTCACGTGAAACATTGAAAGCGTAGTGGTATGCAAACATGTATTCACAAAGATAAAGAAACATTTTTATTTTTTATCTAATAATTTGCTTTTCAACAAGATACTTTGTTAGTTTAGACATAGCTTCTTGATGATTTTTAATAAAATCATCATGGGCATTTTCATTAGTATAATTTGTAACTATAAATATACCTGCAACTGGAATTTCAAACTCACGTGCTACTTGTAAGACTGAAAAAAATTCCATGTTTTCAATACCTACACCATATTCATTGTATTGTTTGGACAAATTAAAGTTTGTACTAATATAATTTGAACTATTAACAATTGTATCATTACGAGTCATTTTATTTTCAGATTCTAAAACATTATCAAGAGGAGTGTAAGAATCCTTTGATAAAAAAGATAATTCTATATTTGCTGCTCTTTTTGATTCTATAATATCAAAAATTTTATGTTCTCCGTAAGATCCTGCACTACCTATAAATAGCAAAAATTCAGGCTTATTAAATAAACAATGTCTAGTCAAATTAATTGTCGTTTCTATTAGACCTACTCCAATTGGTTCTGCAAATTTAAAAGTTTCATTTCTTCCTGCACAAACTATCATTTACACTCCAAAATATATTTAGGATTAATTTTTATTTCTTCTTGATTTGTTTCATGAAGAGGAATTGATTTATTTTTTATTTGAGTTACTGTATAAATTTCTCTATTATTATTCTCAATAAATTGACCTGTAGTATTTACAATTATTTTTTTCAAAGAACAATCTTTTCCAAGATCATTAGATAAATTTTTTGCATATCTTTCAGCCCATGTAATAGATTTAAGCCTTAATAAATCTAAAATTATGTTATAAGTATCTTCTCTTACACTCCAAGATAAATTATTTACAGATACAGATGTATCTCTATTCTTCTTTAAAGAAGTAAGTTCAGAAATGAATTCATCCATATATCTTGCTTTATGAGAATTAGCTTCATATCTTAATACTCCAACATACCCAGAAACTCTTGGGGTATTACTTGAATGCTTATATTTAGGTCTTATAGTGAAAGAAGCAAGTTTTCTTTCTACTTTATCATATGTCTTTATCTTTTCATTAAAAACTTCGAGACGCTCTGCAACTGTTATTTCATCATCATCAATTATAGTAACAGTAATATATGCTCTCAAGGTATCATGAGGGAGCACTTGAGAAAATTTTTTGCTAAATTCAATTTCAAAAGAAAAAGCAACAATTGGCAGCAATAAAAAAAGTTTTAACAACTTCATTTTAAATCCTTACAGGTATATTATTATCTTTCAAATAATGTTTTAACTCCATAATATCAATTTCTTTAAAGTGGAAAATTGATGCAGCTAATGCTGCACTTGCACCATGTTCAAAGGCTTCTTTCATATGAGCCATAGTTCCTGCTCCACCACTTGCTATTACAGGTATGTCAATAATTGAAGAAATTTTTTCTGTAATATTTAATTCAAAACCAGTTTTTGCACCATCAGTATCCATAGAAGTTAAAAGTATTTCACCAGCACCTCTATCATAAACTTCTTTTGCCCAAGAAATTGCATCAATTCCTGTGTCTTCTCTACCACCTTTAACAAAAACATGATAAGACCCATCAGCAACTTTTTTAACATCAATAGCAACAACAATACATTGGCTACCAAATCTTTTAGCACCTTCATCTATAAAGTCTGGATTAATAACTGCTGAAGAGTTTATAGATACTTTATCACATCCAACATTAAGCAATTTATAGATATCTTCAAGCTTTCTAATACCTCCACCAACTGTTAAGGGTATAAAGACTTCTTTAGCAACATCTTTCACTATATCAACTATTGTATCTCTGTTTTCATGACTTGCAGTAATATCAAGAAAAGTGATTTCATCAGCACCTTCATTGTTATATCTTTTTGCAACTTCTACAGGATTTCCGGCATCTCGTAATCCAACAAAATTTACACCTTTAACAACTCTTCCATCTTTCACATCTAAACATGGAATAATTCTTTTTGCAAAATAACTCAATATAAGTTCCTTCAATTTTATAAATTTATCTTATCTAATTGTAAGTTAAAAGCAGATATACTCTCCATTCTTATGAAAAATAATATAAAAGCAAAAAAGAGATTTGGACAAAATTTCTTAAAAGATAGCAGTGTTTTAACTAGAATCATCCAATCGATGCCCCATAACAATAATCATATTGTAGAAATTGGGCCTGGATTAGGTGATTTGACACAAAATTTAGTCAAATACAAAGATACGACTGCATATGAAGTCGATACTGATTTAATCAGTATATTAAAGTCAAAATTTGCAATAGAGTTACAAAGCGAGCGTTTTAAACTTATCCACACAGATGTTTTAGAAGCTTGGGACAAAAATGGTAGTCTATATGATGGTAAATACGATCTTATAGCAAACTTACCATACTATATTGCAACAAACATTATATTAAGAGCATTTGAAGATGTTAATTGCGAGAATATTATTGTAATGATTCAAAAAGAAGTAGCTCTAAAATTTTCTGCAACTGCAGGGGATAAAGAGTACTCTTCACTTGGAGTTATTACAGAATTGATATCAAAAGAATCTGAGATACTATTTGACGTACCTCCTGAATCTTTTGATCCTCCTCCTAAAGTTATGTCTTCCATACTATATGTATCAAAAGATACAAATGTAGCATTAGATAAGGATTTTAACAAATTCCTCAAGGTTTGTTTTTCACAGCCTAGAAAAAAATTATCTAAAAATCTTTCTTCAATTGTGAATAAAGAGTTTTTATCTAATATCTATAATGAACTTAATCTAAAAGAGACTTTACGACCTCATGAAGTAAGCGCATCTTTGTATAGCCAATTGTATACAAAGGTAATAAATGGAAAACAACGAAGCTAACAAACATGAAAATGTAGCTAAAGCAGAGGAAGTAAAAAGTACTAATACTACTGCTCCTCAAAATACACAAAAGACAGAGAATACTCAAAATTCACAAAACGCGGGAAAGCCTAATGAAGCTAAACCAACAGGCGATAAGAAACCTCCTTATAACAAAAAAAGAAAACCAAATAATAATTCTAATAATAGAGCAAGAACAAATAATAGTAGAAACAACTCTGCTTGGATTGCAGAATTAAAAAAAGCACATAGTATTAATGAAAGATCTCATAAAGAGAGATTAAACCCTCATAATAAACTAAACTTATCTACTAATGCAAAAGTTAGAATCACTCCTTTAGGAGGATTAGGTGAAATTGGTGGAAATATGATGGTAATTGAAACTGAAAAAAGTGCAATTATCGTTGATGTAGGTATGAGTTTCCCAGATGAAGATATGCATGGAGTTGATATTCTTATCCCAGATTTCACTTATATTAGACAAATCAAAGATAAAATTGCTGCAGTTGTTATAACTCACGGTCATGAAGATCATATTGGAGCAATGGCATATCTATATAAAGAATTACAATTTCCAATTTATGGAACATCTTTACCATTAGAAATGATTGGTTCAAAATTTGATGAACATAAAATTAAACAACATAGAGATTTATTTAGACCTGTTGAAAAAAGAACTCAAATAAAGATTGGTGATTTTGAAGTTGAGTGGATTCATATTACTCACTCAATTATTGATGCATCATCTTTAGCAATTAAAACTGAAGCTGGAACAATTATTCACACTGGTGACTTTAAAATTGACCATACTCCAATTGATGGATTCCCAACAGATTTACATAGATTTGCACATTATGGAGAAGAGGGTGTTTTACTTTTAATGTCTGATTCTACCAACTCACACTCTCCAGGTTTTACTAAATCTGAAAAAACAGTAGCTCCTACTTTTGATAGAATTTTCTCTACTGCAAAAGGAAGAGTTATAATGTCAACTTTCTCTTCAAATATTCATAGAGTTGCACAAGCAATTGATCATGGTATAAAATATGGAAGAAAAATATGTGTAATTGGTAGATCAATGTAAAAAAACTTGGACTTAGCAATGAGTTTAGGATATATTAAATTTCCAAAAGACCAATTTATTGATGCTCATGAAGTAAATAAATACCAAGATAAAGAAGTTCTAATTATTACTACTGGTTCTCAAGGAGAATCGATGTCTGCACTATATAGAATGTCAATTCATGAACATAGACATATTAAAATTAAGCCAGGTGATCAAATCATTCTTTCTGCTAAAGCAATTCCTGGAAATGAAGCAAGTGTATCAACTGTACTTAATCACTTACTAAAAGCTGGTGCAAAAGTTGCATACAAAGACTTTACAGAAATTCATGTATCAGGTCATGCTGCACAAGAAGAACAAAAACTTATGTTAAGACTTGTAAAACCAAAATTCTTTATGCCAATTCATGGTGAGTATAATCATGCAGTTAAACATCAACAAACAGGTATTGAGTGTGGTGTATTAGAAAGAAATACTTATATTATGAGTGATGGTGAACAAGTTGAAGTTACACCTAAATATCTAAAAAAAGTAAAATCAGTTAAAACTGGAAAAGTTTATATTGATAATCAACTGAACAATAAAATTTCTGATGATATAATTATTGATAGACAAACAATGGCAAACGAAGGTGTTGTTATGATTGTTGGTCAAATAAATGCAAATGACAGAAAAATGGAAGATAGACCAAGAGTTTCATCTTTTGGATTAGTCCCAGACAAATTAGATAAAGCATTCTCAAAAGAGATTGAAGATTTACTTGTTACATTTTTAGAAAATGCAAAAGAAGGTCTTTTCAAAAACAATAGAGTTTTAGAAGATGAAATTAGAAAAGTAGTTAGAAAACATTGTATTAGAAAATTTAAAAAATACCCAATGATTGTACCAACTTTATTTGTTCAATAAGGCAAAATATGGATTTCAATAAAATTGCAAAAGATGTTCTTGAGACAGAAGCAAATGAACTTAAACTTGCAGCAGAAAATATCTCAGCTTTTGATTTAAAAAAAGCTGTAGATTTAATAGTTTCCTGTAAAGGAAAATTAATAATCACAGGAGTAGGTAAATCTGGTCTTGTAGGAGCAAAAATGGCTGCTACCTTTGCTAGTACGGGAACATCATCTTTTTTCTTGCATCCAACAGAGGCAATGCACGGTGATTTAGGAATGATAGGAAAAGAAGATGTAGTTCTTGGAATTTCCTATAGTGGAGAGAGTGAAGAATTAATTCAACTACTCCCTCATCTAAAGAGATTTGATATACCATTAATTGCCATGGCAAAAAATAAACAATCAACATTAGGAAAATATTCAGATTTTTTTATTGATATCTCTGTTACAAAAGAGGCTTGTCCTCTTGATACTGCTCCAACATCATCAACTACATTGACAATGGCAATGGGAGATGTTTTAGCAGTTTGTTTAATGAAAAAGAGAAACTTTAAAAAAGAAGATTTTGCCTCATTTCATCCTGGTGGAAGTTTAGGGAAAAAACTTTTTATTAAAGTAGATGATTTACTAAAAAAAGATAATTTACCTATTGTTTCACGTGAAACGAAACTTAAAGATGCGATTGTAGTAATGAGTGAAGGAAGATTAGGAAATGTACTTATTGTAGATGAAAATGGTAAATTATCATCTGTACTAAGTGATGGAGATTTAAGAAGAGCTTTAATGAATGAAGACTTTTCAATTGATTGTGAAGTTGAAACAATTGCAACAAAAAATCCTAAAACAATAAATGATAAAAATCTGTTGGCAAGTGATGCTTTAAAAATTATTGAAGATTTCAAAATTCAACTTCTTGTTGTTACAGATAAAGAAAATAAATTAGTTGGGGTATTACATATCCATGATCTAATTGAAGCAGGTATAAAATGAGAGAAGAAGAAAACGAAATAGATGAACCAGTCAGGTTAAATAAATTTATATCTCACAATAGTAACTATTCTAGAAGAGAAGCTGACAAAGTAATAGAAGAGGGTCGGGTTACAATTAATAATAAAGTAATATCTGATCTTGCTACAAAAGTAGTATCAGGAGATATTGTTAAAATTGGTAAAAGAGTAATTAAATCTGATAAAAATAGAATGTATACTGTTATAATATATAACAAACCTAAAGGAGAACTTGTAACAAAAAGTGATCCAAGAGGTAGAAAAGTAATATTTGATACATTAGATAAAAAGTACAAAGATTTTATGCCAATTGGTAGACTTGATTATGCAAGTGAAGGTTTAATTTTACTTACAGATTCAGTTGATGTTGCAAATAAATTAATGCACTCAAACCTAGAAAGAGTTTATAAAATCAAAGTTGATGGCAAGATTCATCCAAAAGTTGAAGAAGCAATGCTAAATGGTTTAGAACTTGAAGATGCCTCAAGTGGGGGTCATGAAAAATCTAAAGTAAGATCAATGACATTTGAGCCTTTTGTTGCATATCAAATTCTTACAAATGGAGATAACTTTTCTAAACTAAAAGTAGGTATCACTGAAGGTAAGAATAGAGAACTTAGAAGATTTTTTGGACACTTTGGACTAGAAGTTATGGATTTAAAAAGATTTGAATTTGGTGGAATATCACTTAACAACTTACCAACAGGTAAAAGTAGATATTTAACAAGAGATGAATATAAAGACTTAAGACACTTTGTAAACAACAAAGAAATTTACAAAAGCGATAACAATTATAAAGATAATGACTGATTTATCAAATAAGCTAAGACCTACAACTTTAAATGAGTTTATAGGTCAAAAACATATCATAGGTAAAGAGAAAGCTCTATATAAATTGATAGAAAAAAAAGAGATTCCTCATCTCTTTTTCTATGGTAAACCTGGAACTGGGAAAACTACACTAGCAAAAATTATTGCGAAACATATAAATACTGATTATTATTACTTTAATGCAACAACAATCAAAATAGAAGATTTACGTAAAGTATTTGAACGATATAAAAATGCTTTAATTAAACCTTTAATATTTATTGATGAAGTACATAGACTATCAAAAAATCAACAAGAAGTGCTCCTTCCTATTATGGAAAGTTACGCAGCAATTATAATTGGAGCAAGTACTGAAAATCCATTTTTTACACTTACAAACGCAATTCGTTCAAGATCTTTTCTTTATGAGTTTTTACCCTTAACAAGAGATGACTTATCTCAAGTTATTGATACAGCACTTGAGAATGGTGATATAAAGTTAAATGAAGAGGCAAGAGAGTATTTAATTAACTCAAGTAGTGGTGATGCTAGGGCTATGCTAAATTTACTAAATTTTGCATCTAAAATAGATAATAATATAAGTTTTGAAATATTAAAAGAATTAAGACCAAATGTAATGGGAGATGGAGTTAGTTCTTCTGATTCTCATTATGATTTAGCTAGTGCAATGATAAAATCATTAAGAGGCTCAGATGTTGACGCTGCATTATATTATCTTGCGAGACTTATAAATGGTGGAGAATCCGTAGAATTTATAACAAGACGTATGGTTATCTTTGCAAGTGAAGACATAGGTAATGCAAATCCAAACGCCTTGAACCTTGCTGTAAGTACAATGACTGCAACTTCAAAAATTGGATATCCCGAAAGTAGAATACTTTTAGGGCAATGTGCCATATATCTTGCATCAAGCCCAAAATCAAATAGCGCCTACAAAGGAATCAATAAAGCACTTCATGAAGTTAAAAATGGTAAAATTTTAGATATACCTAAACATTTGGATAGTCAACATATTGGCTATTTATATCCACATGATTTTGGAGGATGGGTTGAACAAGAGTATTTAAAAGAAGAGTTAGATTTATATGAGTCATATGATATTGGCTATGAAAAAACTTTGAATGAATGGATCAAAAAAATAAAAGGGCATAATTAATGGACATAATGGAGTACTACTTATGGATTGTGATTTTTCACATAATGGCAATGATGTCATGGATGGCAATGCTTTTTTATCAACCAAGACTATACGTATATCATACTGAACACAAAAATAAAAAAGATTTTGTTGATGTTGTAAAAATACAAGAGTATAAAATGTATAAATATATTGGGCTTCCAGCTATGTGGGCAACAGTATTAAGCGGTGCATTTATGATATATTTACGTCCTGAATTATTACAAGGTGATGGTTGGCTACATGCAAAAATATTTTTTGCACTATTATTAGTAGCTTATTCATTTTCTTTAGAATATTTTAGAAAAAATTTAGAAAAAGGAATCTATCCAAAAAGTGGGAATTTCTTTAGAGCATACAATGAAGTGCCAACGGTACTTTCAATTTTAATAGTTGGATATGTAATAACTAAAAGCTTTTCAATAACCTTTACTTTAATTACACTAGCATTTGGTGCATTTATAATTTATAAAGTATTAAAACAAAAACCTAAAGATACTGTAAATCCATTAGAAGAGCAAAAATGAATTTTGAAAAAATATATGTACTAGACACAAATATACTTCTTGAAGATGCAAGTAATATTTTCAAGTTAAGTGACGAAACAAAAAATTTAATTGTTTTACCTGAAACTGTTTTAGATGAAATTGATACTAAAAAAAGTGGTTTTGATGAGATTAATTTTCAAGCAAGAGAGTTTGCAAGAATATTAGAAAATTCAACTATCTTAAGTTCTAAAAAAGATAAGACTTATAAAATAATAAGATTAGAAGTTTTTGGTATTAAGAATGCAATTATTGATGTAATATCAAATGATAATTATGATATTAGTACAAAAAATGTAGCTTTAAACATAATCAATGACAGAAAAATACTTGATATTGCAAGTTTTTCAAAAGATTACTATAAAAAAGATATAACATTCTTATCATTAGATATTATGGCAAGAACGAGAGCAGTCTCTTTAGATATAAAAACTGATTCGCTTCTAGGTTCAGATAAAGATGATTTTAATTATGAATATATAAAAACAATAGAAGTAAAATTCGAAGAAACAGAATTTTTAGAAAATGCATTAATTACTGAATTAGATCCAGAGTACAAAGACTATAACTTTTGTTATTGTTTTAAAGTAAAAGGTTCAGATCAAGTAATTCTTGCAACAATTCAAAATAAAAGAGTCTATCTTTTAGATGAAACAGAGATTAGAAATCAAATTATTGTTCCACTTAATAAAGAACAACTTTTCTTCTCCGATGCGATTCTTTCGCACTTCTTTAATGTTTTGATTGTAGAAGCAAAAGCAGGAAGCGGAAAAACTTTATTAGCGTTAAGTGGAGCTTTAAAACTAGTAAGACAAAAATATTTCCAAAGAATCATATATATTAGAAACTCTATTGAATCACTAGATAAAGGTGAAGATGTAGGATATTTACCTGGATTTGAAGAAAAATTCAAAATTTACAATCACCCATTAATGGATAGTTTAGACTATATAATCCGAAGTGAATACAAAAAAAGAAAAGCAAATAAAAAAAGTGGTGAAAATATAGCAGAACTTGATGATCAAGAAGTAAGTCAAAGAATTGAACAAATGATTCAAAACTATGGAATTGAAACTATGTGGGTAGGAGAGATGAGAGGAAGAACTATCTCAAATGCATTTGTTATTATTGATGAAGCTCAAAATATGTCAAACAAAACAATGCAAATGGTTTTATCAAGAATTGATAACTCATGTAAAGTTGTAGTATTAGGAAGTAATAAACAAATAGATAACTTCTATGTAAATAAACATACCAACTCATTAACAACTCTATTAAAGTCTACAAAAGAAAAAAGTGACCTTGTTAATACATTTGCAATAAAACTTCAAAAAGTGCTTAGAGGTCCAATTACTGAATGGGCTGAACTAATTTTTACTACAAAAAATAAATAATCCCAACTTAATTAAATTTTAGATACCTTTACATATAAAAATATGTAAGGGTAATCGTAATGAAAATTGTAATCTTAGATAGAAAAACTTTTGGCAATGACATAAGCCTAGAAAAGTTTAAAGAATTTGGAGAAGTAGTTATATATGATACTACAAATGCAGATGAAACAAAAAAAAGAATTAAAAATGCGGAGATTGTAATTACCAATAAAGTTGTCATAGATAAAAATTCAATGGAAAATTCAAATATAAAATTAATTTGCATAGCTGCTACAGGAATGAACAATGTAGACCTAGAATACGCAAAAGAAAAGAATATAGAAGTAAAAAATGTAAAAGGATATGCAACAGGAACTGTGCCCCAACTTACTCTAACTTTTGTTTTACACTTTGTTCAAAAACTAGATTATTATAAAAAATATGTTGAAGATAAGAAATGGGAAAAATCAGATATATTCACACATCTAGATGAACCATTTTATGAATTAAAAAACAAAAATTGGGGAATAATTGGACTAGGTTCAATAGGTACAAAAGTTGCAGAGATAGCTAGTGCATTTGGATGTAATGTCAATTATTATTCAACTTCAGGAAAGAATAATAATACAAGCTATAAACAGCTAACACTAGAAGAATTACTTTCAACATCTGATATAATTTCAATACATTCACCACTAAATGAATCAACTTATAACTTGATTAATAAAACAAATCTAAATACACTAAAAGATGGAGCTATATTGATTAATGTAGGAAGAGGTGGAATAATTAATGAACAAGATTTATCAGAGGTTTTAGATGGAGAAAAAATACTATTTTGTGGCCTTGATGTACTAGAAATAGAACCTATAGAAGGAAATAATCCTCTAAACAAAATACAAAATAAACATAGACTTGTAATTACACCACATATAGCATGGGCATCAATTGAAGCAAGAAATAAAATAATAAATAAAACATTTGACAACATACAAAAATTCATAGTATAATACATACTACAATACACATAGGAGCAAAAATGAATCCTTTACAATATACATCAGAAGAAATGTTTTCTTCCACAGAACTAATTAGAAAAAGTAAAATGGTTTTTGATAAACTGCACAAAAAAGATATTGAAAAGGCAATAATCTTACGTGATGGAAAACCAAGTTTTATGTTGTTAGATTTTTCTGAATATGAAAAAATTATGACTGAATATATTTTATTAAAACAAAAATCCGATTCTACAAGTACAAAAATAAAAAAAGAAGTTTTAATAAATCATAGTAATGATAAAGTTGAAAAAATAAAAAGTAAGGACAAAACACTAAATCAACTTGATGAAAAAGATTTAGAAGAAGCTTTAGCCCAAATAGATAATCTTGATTTAGAAAATCTTGAAGATTCTCCTTCAATAGATAGTGGAATAAATATTGCAAAACAAGAAAAAGAACCTCTAAAAGAATTCTGGGAGTAATATGATTGATGTATTAATAATAGGTTCAGGTGGAGCAGGATTAACTGCTGCATTAAATGCAAAAAAAGAAGGAGCAAATGTTTTAGTTATTTCCAAAACATTTCCCACTCATTCTCAGACTTGTCAAGCACAAGGGGGAATTAATGCTGTATTAAATGAAAACCTCAATGACAATGTAGAAAACTATATAAATGATACTTATAAAGCATCTCATAAATTAGGAAATAAATCTACCATTGAATTATTTTGCAAAGAATCTAAAGATACAATCGAATGGTTGGATTCAATTGGAGTTCCATTTAGTAGAACAAAATCAAATATTATTGCACAAAGAAAATTTGGCGGAACAAAAGCAGAAAGAACTTGTTATAGTTCAGACTATACTGGCCTAAAAATACTGCATACACTTTACGATCAATGCTTAAAAGAAGAAATAAAATTTTTAAATGAACATCAACTTTTAAATCTAATTGTAGAAAAAAATCAAGTAAAAGGAATAACTGCAATTAATATGATTGACTCTAAAGTAAAAGAGTTTCATTCTAAAACAGTTATTTTAGCATCAGGTGGTTATGCCGGAATTTATCATCAATTTACAACCAATTCATATACTAGTACAGGAGATGGAATAGCTTCTGCATTTAGAGCAGGAGCAAAACTTTCAAATATGGAATTTATTCAATTTCATCCAACAACACTTGAAAAGAAAAATATATTAATAAGTGAAAGTGCAAGAGGAGAGGGTGGTTACTTAATTGATGAAAATGGCAATAGATTTATTGAAGAATTGAAAGCAAGAGATGAAGTTGCTCGTGCAATATTTGAAAGAACTCACAAAGGTAAAAAAATATATTTAGATTTAAGACACTTAGGGCTTGAAAGGATAAATGAAGTAATGCCACAAGAGCGGCATTTAGTTCAAGATTTTATGAAACTAGATATGGAAAGTGACTTAATACCTGTTACTCCTTCTGCCCATTATACTATGGGTGGGATATTAACAAATATAGAAGCTCAAACTAACATTAAAAACCTTTTTGCTTGCGGAGAATGTTCTCAAAGTGGTATCCATGGGGCAAATAGATTAGGTGGTAACTCATTACTTGAAATAGTCACATTTGGAAAAATTGCAGGTATTAATGCTGCAAAAGAAGCAAAAAAAGAAAGCCAATATATCACGCCATTGAATACTCAATTTATAAAAGATAAAAAGAGCATAGAAAAGATATTGAATAGAGAAAATAAAGCCGATTTCTATAAAACTAAAAAAGAGATAGGAAAACTTTTTTTCAATAATGTAGGTCTTTTTAGGGAAGAAAAAAAATTAGAACGGGCATTAGATTATATTATAAAAAAAGAGAATGAAATAAGCTATTATGGAATTGAAGATAAGAGCGAATTATATAATAAAAATTTAATAGAATTTATTGAATTCCAAAATATAATACAACTTTCAAAAATCATATTAAAAAGTGCTATAGAAAGAAAAGAGAGTAGAGGAGCCCATTTTAGAACAGATTATGAAGAAGAAAAAATAGATTTTGATAAGAATAGTATTTCAATTTTAAAAAATAATTCATTGGAAATAAGTTTTGAGGATGTTTTATGAAATTGAAAATAAAAAGATTTAATGAAAGTAAACTAGAACCTTATATTGAAGAATTCAATGTAACTCATAATCAAACTATTTTAAATTCGCTTATAGAAGTCAAAATAAAGAATGATAAAGCATTATCTTTTAGATGTGGATGTAGAACTGGCATTTGTGGAAGTTGTGCCGTAAGAGTTAATGGAGTAGAAAGATTAGCCTGTAAAACTAACTTAAATGAAAATGACTTAATAGAAGCAATAAATAATACTAAAGTAATCAAAGATTTGGTTGTAGATTTATCTCATGAAGAAAAATTTTTAAAAACTACAAAATCATTTTTAAAAGAATTAAGCAAAGAAGAAATCACTTCAAAAGATGAAAAACTAATTGATATACAAAGTAATTGTATTTTATGTCAGAGTTGTTTTAGTTCTTGTCCAGTTTACGAAGTAAATAATGAATTTCTAGGTCCTTATGCATTAACTAGAGCGTTAAGATATGTAAATGATAAAAAAGAAAACGATAAAAATGGTATCTTAGAAAATATTCAAGATAATGGTGTGTGGGATTGTACACTTTGCGGAAATTGTACAATTGTATGTCCCCAATTTATAGACCCTAAAACTGATATTATGAATTTAAGAATGAAATCTGTCCAAGAAGGATATGAAGATAAAAGTTTGAGTGCCTTTAATAGTTTTGATTCGGGATTTGATCCATCAGGAGGATTTAATCCAAATGGATTTTAAGGTTTCTCCATATTGGGAGAAACCTAAATTATATATTAGATATTATCTTTTAAATAAAGATAATCAGACATTTTAGTCCACTCTCTAACTTTTTTCATATACACATCTTGAGAATCTAAAACTTCTTTTAACTCAGGTGATTTAGCTGATAATTCAGTTCTTAGCTCTTTGTTTGCTTTTTTCATAGCATCCATAATTTCTTTTGGGAAAGTTTTAACTTGAATACCTGGATATTCAGCTCTCATTTTTTCCCAAGCTGTTGCATTCATATCGTAGTTTTCTACATACATATCGTATGCAGCAACTCTCATAGATACAATTAATATTTCTTGTAAATCAGCTGGTAATTTTGCAAAAGATTTTTTATTTACTAAAAATTGCATTTCTGAAGCTGGTTCATGCCAACCTGTGTAGTAAAAAGGTGCGATTTTATGAAATCCCATTTTAATATCCATAGATGGGCCAACCCACTCTAAAGCATCAATATTATTTCTATCAAGGGCAGTATATAATTCACCAGGTGCGATATTAGTAACTTGAACACCAAGTTTTGCCATAATCTCACCAGCAAATCCAGGAATTCTCATTTTAAGACCTTTTAAATCATCTAAAGTCTTAATTTCTTTTCTAAACCATCCACCCATTTGAACGCCAGTACTACCTCCAGGGAATGACATAACTTTATGTTTTGCATAAACTTTTTGCATAAGTTCTAAACCACCTGCTTGATAAAACCAAGCATATTGTTCAGGAGCAGTTAATCCAAATGGCATTGAAGTAAAAGGTAAAGTAGCAATATCCTTACCTTTCCAATAATATGATGCTGAATGACCCATATCATATTGACCACCTTTTACCATATCTAAGATTCCAAGTGGTGACTTATGTTTATTTGAGGCATCAACTCTAATTTGTAATCTGCCATTAGACATTTTTTCAGCCATTTTAGCAGCATTATAAGCTGAATCAATTAGTGGTGAAAGAGTAGGTCCCCACGTTGTAGCCATTTTAAGTTTGTAAACCTTTTCAGATGCAAACGAAGTACTTATTACTAATGAAAATAGTAATGCAAGTTTTAATAAAAATTTCATCTTTTCCCTTTATTTATGTGATTTTTTAATTTCAAATGGTGACCATGATTGGACTTGAACCAACGGCAACTTCGATGTCAACGAAGCACTCTACCAACTGAGTTACACGGTCATAAAATAATGTATAAAACTAAATGTTTTATACATTTAAGTCGTGAAGCTCTCTAAAAAGAAAAGCCTCAACTATTTCATCAATACTTCTTTGTGTAGGTGCGACAAGTACTGCAATACCCTCTTCTTGAAATTGCCAAATATATTCTTGATCATTTATCACAACAACAGTTTCCACCCAACATTCAATATCTTTTCTATCTTTATAGAAAGTACAATTTACAATTTGTCCTTCCTCCAGCTCAATAAACGCCCAATCATTCGAATGATCAAGTGTTGTAAGCAAGGCTTCGTGTCTTTTATTACTATCTACAGGGATTAATAAATTCATGCATATTCCTTCATTCATCTTGAATCATATCTTTTTTGACTTTGATATTCTTTAAAATGAAAGCATATTATATATTTTTACAACTTATTAAAAAATATGAAAATAGATTTATTGGAATATTTACCCATTATTATTTCATTATTTATCAAATTATAAATAGTTTTTTTCATACCAACGAGAAAAAATAAAAACAGACCATAAATGTTGTTTAAACTTTCTACTTTTTGATAATGAGTATATTTGTTTTAAATATTCCTCATTAAAAAGATTTGTTTCTTTATTAACTCTAAGGATTGTGTCTAATATAGAGTCTTTATACTCTTCGTGAATCCACTCATTAAAAGGACTATTAAAACCTTTTTTTGTTCTATCAATTATGCTCTTAGGGATATATTTTGAAGCAATTTTTTTTAGTAAATATTTATTAGTATCACCTATTTTAATATTTGAATCAATAGAAAAAACATAATCTACTAATCTATGATCTAAAAATGGCGTTCTAACTTCCAAAGAATTATGCATAGAAATTCTATCCACTTTACTTAAAAGTGCTTCCCCTAACCAAATTTTTAAATCAATATAGCTCATCCAATCTACAGGATCTTTTTTAGGTTTTTCAGCTTTAAAAGTAGGGACTTTTTTAAATAGTTTTTTCTTTTGAATATCTGAATAAACTTCTCCAAAAGAGTTGTATAAAGTCTGTTTTTTAACTATTCTTCTTAGATACTCACTCTCTTTAGTATTATTCTGTAATGCAGAGATAATAGAATTTAAAAACTCATTTTGTCCATAAGATAAAGTTTTTTCAAAATCATAATATCCTAAAAACTTAGCATAATTATCATAACCTAAAAAAAGTTCATCACTTCCTTCCCCACTTAAAACAGTTTTAATCCCACTTTTATGAATTTTATTTGTCAAAATATTCAAAGGAATTGCCGCACTATCTGCATGTGGTTGCTCTAAAGCAAATAAAGTATCTTCAAAATAATTTATAAAATCGCCTTTTCCCATGATTACAGGAGAATGATTCGAATTTATATGAGAAGCAGTAATTTTTGCATAATCTAATTCACAATAATTTTTATATTCATCATAACCTATTGAAAAAGTATTTATTTTCTTTCCACTAATTTTGCTATACAGAGCAGAAATTAAAGAACTATCAATCCCTCCACTAAGCAAACTTCCAACTTCCACATCACCAACAAGCCTTGATTCAACACTTTTAAAAAGTAACTCTTCAATACCTTCTAAAGCCTCAGCTTCTGTTTTTATTTTCTTATAGGTATTGATTTTATAAAACTTCTTTTTCTTTATTTCACTATTAGGTAAAATATCAAGAGTAAAATAAGTGGCAGCTTCTAATGCCACAATATTTTGATAAAAAGTATTCTCACCAAGAGGCACAAAATATTGCATGTATTGAGAAAGGGCAACTTTATTTAAAGAAGGGGTCTTCTCTAAAACTTTTATTATAGATTGAATAGAACTTGAGAAAATAAACTTGTCATCTTTGTGATAATAAAAAAATGGTTTTTTACCATATCTATCCCTTGCGCAAAAATATTTTTTCTTTTTTATATCATAAATACAAAAAGAGAACATTCCATTTAATTTGTTTAAAAAATCTTCTCCATATTTTTGATAAAGTCTAATTAATACTTCAGTATCAGATGCAGTTTTACAAATAAGGTTTTCATCTTTTATTAACTCTTTGTAGTTATATATTTCACCATTAAAAACTATCACTATATCATCAAAAATCATTGGCTGATTTGCTTCATTGTCTAAATCAATTATTGATAATCTAGTATGTCCAAAAAGTTTTTCATCTAAAAAAACTTTTTTATTAAAATCTGGTCCTCTGTTATTTAAATGTTTTAAGGCTTCATCAAAATTTGATGCTAAAAAGTTTGTTCCTAAAATTCCACACATATCTTACAATCCAAAAAATTTATCTAAAATCAATATATAAAAATAAATAAGCCCTATAAATACAAAAGAACTAATTAGCACTGAAAAAGTTGTATCTACGGGTTTACAATTGTATAAAGAAGCCAAATTAACGTTATTTACAGCAAGAGGAACCATTAATTCAAGAAAAATAATTCCTCCTATAAAAGGATCAACATCAAAATACAAAATAATTAAAAGTCCTAAAGCAGGTAATACAATATGTTTAAACAAGGCAATATTTAAAGATAGTTTCCAATTTGCAGTTTTTATTTTAACTTGAGACATAAATACACCAAAAATTACCAACTGCATCACAATAGCCGCATAAGCTCCCATAGTGAATACTTTATCAAAATCGACGCTTAGCTTGAATCCAAGAGAATTAAAGCTTATAGCAATAATTGTGAACCATATAGCAGGTATTTTAAATATCTCTTTCAATGCATCTTGGAATTTAAATTTATCTCCGGCAAAGAAATATACTGAGAAAAGATAAATAAAGAATACATTTGCAATATTAAGTATTGAAGTATAAGGAACACTAGCCACTCCAAAAAGCGCTATTCCTAATGGAATTCCTAGATTTCAAGTATTTCCCACTAAAGAAGAGGCTAAAAAAATTGATTTATCTTGTTTATCAGTAAAGACTTTTTTTGCATAAAAAAATGCAATAAAAAGCGAAATAAATATTGCACAAAAATAAATTATAGGAGAAGTGATAAACTCTTTATTAATTGGAGATCTTGTTAATCCCCAAAATATTAGAATAGGTTGTAAAAAATATAAGTTTAGAAGAACAAAACTTCTTTCATTTACATCATCTTTGAATACTTTTTTAAAAGTAAACCCAATGATAATAAAAAGATAGATTGTTGCAACAGAGATTAAAGCTTCTATGAAAATTCCTTTTTAAAAAAGAAATTTTATCATAGAATAGTAGTTTGTAAGCTTTTAAGTCATAATACCTTTTATCATGAAAAAGATAGAAGCAGATAATAGTGCAGCAGCAGGAACAGTGATTATCCAAGCAGCAATAATTTTCTTAACTGCATCTCTTTTAACATATTTAACTCTTTTTGCAGATTTAAAATCTTTTTTCTCTTGTTTTACAAGCTCAACTTTATCTTCAATAGTTTTATATAATTCTGCAATTCTCATATAATCAGCTTTCGATTTTTTATCTAAACCTTCTAGTTTAATCAATTCATCTTCATAAGTATCTAACTCTTTTTTATCTTTTTTAAATCTTTTTCTAGTATCAGAAATAAATTTAGCTTCACTAGAATCTAAATACTCTCTTAAAAATCCAACCCCAAATACTCCACCAACAGCAATATGAGTTGAAGATACAGGAAGACCTAGCTGAGAAGCAATAATTACAGTAATAGCAGCTGCCATAGCAATTGAGAAAGCTCTAACTTGATCAAGTTCTGTAATCTCTGAACCAACTGTACGAATTAGTTTTGGTCCATATAATGCAAGCCCTATAGCAATTCCTATTGCACCAACAGACATTACCCAAAATGGAATATCAACTTTTTTTGAAATTTCTGAACTCATAACTGCATCATTAATTGCAGCTAATGGTCCAATTGCATTGGCAACATCATTTGCACCGTGGGCAAAAGAGAGTAATGCCGCAGCAAAAATTAAAGGAATTGTAAAAAGTGAATTTACACCAAACCTTGTATTCTCAATCTTGTCAGCTGCTTTAGAAACTAATGGTTTTACTAAAATAAAAGCAATTATAGCAATTACAAGTCCAAGTCCTGCCGCAGTTAAAAAATCTATTTTGATGATTTTCTTAATACCTTTTAAAATAAGGTAAGTAGAAAATGCCCAAGTCATTAATGATATTAAATATGGAACAAATACTTTTGCAGAGGAGACCATATCTTTTTTGAACATGATTTTTTTCTTAATGAAATAAAGAAATCCTGCAGCAATGATTCCTCCTAAAAGAGGAGATATTACCCATGAAGCAGCAATTTTTCCCATTGTTCCCCAAGATACAATAGAAAAACCAGCTGCTGCAATTCCTGCTCCCATTACTCCTCCAACAATTGAGTGTGTAGTTGAAACAGGTGCCCCAACTGAAGTTGCGAAATTAAGCCATAAGGCAGCAGAGAATAAAGCAGCTGTCATAGCCCAAATAAATATTTCTGGATCTGAAATTAAAGCAGGATCAATAATTCCCTTCTTAATTGTTTTGACAACATCCCCTCCAGCAACGAAAGCACCCAAAGCTTCAAATGTAGCAGCAATAATAATTGCCCACATCATTGTCATAGCTTTAGAACCAACTGCTGGTCCTACGTTGTTTGCAACATCATTCGCACCAATATTCATTGCCATATAAGCACCAAATACAGCACCAATAATCAAAAATGTATTATTAGGAACATTTCCATATGATGTATAACTCCACAAAAACACTAAAGCAACAAATAACAAGCCAAGTGAAAGTTTTGCAAACCCAGGAAGTGTTTTTTCAGTTGCCTTATCCAGCCTATCTATCGTATTTATATCCAAAGTAACCCTTTATAGTAACCAATTTGTAATCTTAAATTAGTAGGATTATATTGGATATTTCTTTATACAAACTTTAATTAAGCTTAATCTATTTATTACTAAAAGAGTTAAATTATTTTATTTCTCTATAATTTGTTCTTAAAAGATTTACAAATTTACAAATTTTTTCAAAAAAATTATATAATATACAAACTCTACTTGACAAATATATTTTTTTTGTATAGAATAGTAATAATTTATAGAGAAAAGATATAAAATTATAAGGAGTATTTATGAGTATTACTATTTTAACACCAAAAGAGTTTCCTAAAATAGAAAAAATAAAAAAAGAATTTAATGTATTTAGAGTATTACATATCACAAAAGGTAATTTAAAAATAGTTGAATTTTTTAATAAAGATGGAGCTTTTAGAGGATTTGGAAGAAATACAAAAGCTGCATATAAAAAAGCTAAAAGAACTTTAAAAAAGCACTATAGCTAGAATAAAATAACAGAAGAGGGATTAACCTCTACTGTTTCTGTCTCGACTTCCACCTCTGTTTCCACCACTTCGGTTTCCACCATCACGACTTCCGCCTCTGTTTCCACCACTTCGATTTCGATTTCCACCGCCACCATTTCTGTTTCCACCTCGTTATCCACCTCGACCTCTACCTTTAGAATCTCTATCTCCACCAGAATCATTTTTTAATCTTTCGAATAATCTTTCGATATCTGTTTCAGATTTTCCAATATAATTACTACCTTTTACGTAAGTAGCATTTGTTAAAATAGAGGCTAATTTATGAGCAATTGTAGATAAATCTAAATCTTCTTTTAAAGATTCTACTAAATCAATACCTGAGTCATAAACTTTTTGCTCTGAAATTTTAGAAATCAGTGTATTTGTTTTTTTCTCTTTTACAGAGTTGATATTTGGAACAACTTTTGCTTCCATTTTTCCACCAGTAGTTTTTTGAATCTTTTGAATCATTCTAAACTCATGTGGAGTTACAATAGAAATAGCAACACCTTCTTTACCCGCTCTTCCTGTTCTACCAATTCTATGTACATAAGATTCAGTATCAAATGGTAAATGGTAATTAAATACGTGAGAAACATCATTTACATCTAAACCTCTTGCAGCAACATCCGTAGCAATAAGAACATCTAATGCACCTTTTTTGAAAGATCTAATTACTTCTTCTCTTTGTCTTTGTTCCATATCACCATGAAGACCTTTAGCCATATGTCCTTGAGATACTAAATATGTTGATAATCTATCAACTTCTTTTTTTGTTCTACAGAAAATAATTGATTTTTCAGGGTTTTTGAAATCGTAAAGTCTAATTAAAGCATCATCTCTTTCGTATTCATCAACTACATAAAATGATTGAGTAATTTTAGAGTTAGTCATTTCAGATTTTGTAACTGTAATAAATTCAGGCTCTTTTAAAATATTTTGTGCAAGTTTTTTAATTGCTGCAGGCATTGTTGCAGAGAACAATAAAGTTTGTCTCTCTTTTGGTAAATAAGTAAAAATTTCTTTAATATCATCAAGAAATCCCATGTCTAACATCTCATCTGCTTCATCTAAAACTACAAAAGATGGTTTGATATTAATTTTTTTACCTTTTAATAAATCAATTAATCTTCCTGGCGTTGCAACAATAATTGCTGCTCTATCGATATTTTTTAACTGCATAGAGTAAGATTGACCACCGTAAACAGTTGCTGTATTCATTCCTGAATTCTTACCGAATCTGAATAATTCATCACTTACTTGCATTGCAAGTTCTCTTGTTGGAACGATTACTACAGCTTCAACGCCACAGCCACCTTTCATCATATTAATCATTGGAAGACCGAATGCGGCTGTTTTACCAGTACCTGTTTGTGCTTGACCAACCATATCTTTACCACTTAAAACTACTGGAATAGCATCCTTTTGAATAGGACTTGGTTCTTTGAACCCCGCGTCATCAATAGATTTTTGTAAATTTGCTTTAAAATTAAAGTCTTTAAAAGTCATTTGTTACCTTTTGTGTATTTATACCATCTTGGTATATAGATTTAAAAAATACACGGTTATAAACTTCTGATTCTAAATAAATTTTAGTTAAAAAACTGGTTGCTCATATAATTAAAGCAGGCTTTGAAATTGGAAACTCAAAGTAAATATAGTATATAAATGTGTATGATTTTGCGGATTATATCTAATTTAATATAAATTTAAGCTTTCATTAAAAAAGTAGGCAAAGGCCTACTTTTTTATAATTGATCTAAAGATTTATAGTTTTCTAAATATTTTGTGTCATAAGTATTTGCATTAAAGTCTTTGTTTTCCATCATTTTAATATGGAAAGGAATTGTTGTTTTAATTCCTTCTACTTCAAATTCATTCAATGCTCTTTTCATAATATTAATAGCTTTTTCTCTATCTCTTCCCCAAACAATAAGTTTACCAATCATTGAATCATAATATGGTGGAACTACATAATTTGCATAAACATGAGAGTCAACTCTTACATTTCGTCCACCAGGAACCATCCATTGTGTAACTTTCCCTGGGCATGGTAAAAATGAATTAGGATCTTCAGCAGTGATTCTAACTTCTATAGCATGACCTCTAAATTTAATTTTTTCTTGCGGTGGTAATTTATCACCTTCTGCAACTTTAATCATCCATTCAACAATATCAAGACCTGATACCATTTCTGAAACTGGATGCTCAACTTGTAGTCTTGTATTCATTTCCATAAAATAGATATTTTGCTTATCATCTGCTAAGAATTCAAAAGTTCCAGCACCTTCATATCCTAAATATTTTGTTGCTTTTACTGCTACTTCATGTAAATGAGCTCTTGCTTCAGCATTTAAGATATTTGCAGGAGACTCTTCAATCACTTTTTGATGTCTTCTTTGTAATGAACAATCTCTTTCACCAATGTGAATAGCATTTCCATGAGAATCACCAATTACTTGTACTTCAATATGTCTTGGGTTATTAATAAATCTCTCAAGATACATTGTTCCATCACCAAATGCAGCTAAAGCTTCAGATGAAGCAGCCATAAATAGTTGATCAAATTCAGACTCTTCATTTATAAGTCTCATTCCTCTACCACCGCCACCAGCAGAGGCTTTTGCCATAATTGGATATCCAATCTCTGCAGCAACTTTTCTTCCTTCTTCAACTGAATGCACAGCTCCATCAGAACCAGGAACAACAGGTACCCCAGCTCTAATCATTTCTTCTTTTGCTTTTGATTTATCAGCCATTTTATCCATCACTTCTACAGATGGGCCAATAAATTTTATATCATGAAGCCTACAAATTTCAACAAAATCTTGGTTTTCAGAAAGGAAACCATATCCGGGGAAGATTGCATCACAACCAGTCATTTCAGCAGCTGTAATAATTGCTGGTATATTTAAGTATGAATCAATAGATTTCACATCACCAATACAAACTGCTTCATCAGCATGTTTTAAATATGATGCTTCTTTATCTCCTACAGAATAAACTGCAACTGATTTTTTACCCATCTCTCTAATAGTTCGAACTGCTCTTTGAACAATTTCTCCTCTATTAGCAATTAATATTTTTTTTATTTCTGCCATAATTAGCTCTTATAATTTTTCTACAACAAAAATTGGCATATCATATTCAACAGGATGACCATCTTCCACTAAAGCTTTAACAATTTTACAATCAAATTCAGCTTCAACTTCATTCATAATTTTCATTGCTTCTAAAATACATAAAGTTTGTCCTTTTTTAACTGTATCACCAACTTTTACAAAAGCAGGAGATTCAGGAGAAGGAGAAGCGTAATAAGTTCCAACCATTGGAGAGTTAACTGTATCCCCTAAAACTACATCTGCTTCTGGAGCAGCTACTGCTGCAACTGGTACAGGTGCAATAGCAGCAGGTGCAACTGGTGCAGGAGTATGAGCAACTACAGTACCACCTTCAAATCCAGTTTGCATTGAAATTTCAAAATCTCCATCTTTAACTTTTAATTTATTTAATTCACTTTTATCAAATACTCTTATTAATTCTTTTATCTCTTTAAAATCCATGTTTAACCTTTTTCCTCAAATTTTTGGAAATAATACCATAATTTTTGTTATAAATTCTTTTACTAATTTTTACAATTTTACGAAATTCAATCTTTTTTTAGCAAAAACTATTAAAAAGTAGAGTAAAATTGATAAAAATATAGCAAAATTAAAGATTTTATTTTTTTACAATTTTATTGTAATTAATATACAATTAACAAAAAATTATCTAGGATATTCAATGATTAGTGATAGAAATTTTATAAATATAGCCCATGAGATAGCAAGTGCTTCAAAATGTGTTTCAAAACAAGTAGGTGCAGTAATAGTTAAAGATGGAAGAATTTTATCTACAGGATACAATGGTACTCCAGCTGGATATATAAATTGTAGTACGCATTGGGATAATGAATACACAAAAGAGCATCATGACTGGTCTAAAACATATGAAATTCATGCAGAAATGAACGCAATAATCTGGGCAGCGAGAAAAGGTATTAGTATAGAGGATGCAACAATTTACGTAACTTTAGAACCGTGCAGTGAATGTTCTAAAAATGTTATTGCAGCAGGAATTAAAAGAATAGTTTATGATAAAGCTTATGAACATACAAATTCACACGTTGTTTCAAAATTTATTAAAGATAATGGAGTAACAATAGAACAATTAGTTTAATAAATATGAAAAAAATAGATAATAAAAAATTTTATAAAAAAGCCTATGAAAGATATGGAACTACTTCAAGAGGTGTACATTGGGCTTCAAAGAGTAGACAATATTTGAGATTTGAGGTTTTGACAAATTTTATAAAGAAGAATGTAGATAACTCAACAATTATTGATGTTGGTTGTGGATTTGGTGATTATTTGAACTATCTAAATGAAAATCAAATAAAAATAAAATCCTATTTAGGGATTGATTGTGAAGGATTCATGATAAATCTTTGTCAAAAAAAATATTCCCAATACAAATTTGAAAAAATTGATATATTAAAAGATAGTATTCCTAGCTCTGACTATTTAATTTGCAGTGGAGCTCTAAATATATTAAATGAAGTTGAATTTTTTAAAGCAATAGAAAAATGCTTTAAGGCATCCAAAAAAGGTTTTGTTTTTAATTTTTTAACAAAAGATTCATTTAATGAAATAAGTCTAAAAAGAATTCTAGAGTTTTGCCAAAAACTAACAGTAAATATAGAAATAGAAAATAATTATTTAGAAAATGATTGTTCAATACTCTTAATTAAATAAATATCATATCTATATCATATTAAACTTATATAATTTCAAAATAGAAATATTCCAAGGAGAAGGTATGACAGTAGGTCTTTTTATCCCCTGTTTTATGAATGAGTTATATCCTAAAAGTTGTGTATCAACACTAAAACTTTTAAAAGATTTAAATTTGGATGTTGATTATCCACTCGAGCAGACTTGTTGTGGTCAACCAATGGCAAATTCTGGTTGTTCTAAAGATATGAAATCACTAGCTCAAAGATTTGTTGAAACTTTTAAAAAATATGATTATATTGTAGCCCCTACAGGTTCATGTGTAACAATGGTTAAAGAACATTACGAACAATTTTTTGATGAAGATGATAAAGATTATAATAAAGTAAAAGCTTCAATATATGAAGTTTGTGAATTTTTGCATGATATTATAAAAATCGAGAAACTTGACGTTTCTTTCCCTTATAAAGTAGGACTTCATAATTCTTGTCACGGGCATAGATCATTAGGATTAGGAACTCCTACAGAACTAAATATACCTCAAGTTTCAAAACTAAGAAATTTATTATCACTTGTAAAAGATATTGAAATTGTAGATTTAAAAAGAGACGATGAATGTTGTGGTTTTGGTGGAACATTTTGTGTAACAGAAGAAGCAATATCAGTTGCAATGGGAAAAGATAGAATTAAAGATCATGTTGATGCCCAAGCACAAATTATAACAGGTGCTGATATGTCTTGTCTTATGCACATGGAAGGGATTATTAATAGAGATAATCAACCAATAAAAGTTATGCATATCACGGAGATCTTAGCAGGAGGTAATCTATAATGAGTACAAATAACCATCCCTTAAATGCCGAAAAGTTTGTTGCAAATGATGAAAGAATGCATTGGCATGACAAAGCTTTATGGTTTGTAAGAGAAAAAAGAGATTTAGCTTCAAAGTCTATTCCTGAATGGGAACAGTTAAGAGAATTTGCAAATCAAATTAAAACTCATACTATGAGTAACTTAGATACTTATCTTGAAGAGTTCGAAAAAAATGCTACAGCTAAAGGTATTAAGATACATTGGGCAAAAGATGCCCAAGAGCACAATGAAATTGTACATAAACTTTTAGAAACAAATAAAGTAACAAAGCTTGTAAAGTCTAAATCAATGTTAACAGAAGAGTGTCATTTAAATCCCTATTTAGAAGATAGAGGAATTGAAGTTATTGATACAGATTTAGGAGAAAGAATTGTACAATTAAGAAAAGAGGCTCCTTCACATATTGTATTACCTGCAATTCATTTAAAAAAATCTGATGTTTCTGATACTTTTCATGAACACTTAGGTACTGAAAAAGGAAATGATGACCCAACTTATCTTACACGTGCAGCAAGAGCAAGTTTAAGAGAAGACTTTCTTACTGCACAAGCAGGACTAACAGGAGTTAATTTTGCTATTGCTCAAACAGGTGGTGTTGTAGTTTGTACAAATGAAGGTAATGCAGATATGGGTGCAAATGTACCAAAACTTCATATCGCATCAATGGGAATTGAAAAAATCATTCCAAGACTTCAAGATTTAAGTGTATTTACAAGATTACTTGCAAGAAGTGCAACAGGACAACCAATAACTTCATATACTTCACATTTTCATGGTCCAGTTGAAGGTGGAGAAATGCATATTGTGATTGTTGATAATAAAAGAACTCCATTTTTAGCAAGCCAAAGTTATCAAAAAGCACTTAATTGTATTAGATGTGGGGCATGTATGAATACCTGTCCAATATATAGAAGAAGTGGTGGGCACTCTTATGAGTATGTGATTCCAGGACCGATAGGTTCAAGTCTTGCAACATTTAGAGCACCAAAAGATTTTAAAACTTTATCTTTTGCTTGTACTTTATGCGGTTCTTGCACAAATGTTTGTCCAGTAAAAATTGACTTAGATTCACAGTTATACACACATAGGCAAGATTTAAGAGAAAAAAATATTATATCAAATCAAAAAAAATTAGGTATGCAAGCTGCTGTATGGTTAATGAATAAACCAATGTTATTTAATATGATGGGCAAAATTGCAAGAAAAATTGTTCCCTTACTTCCAAAAGGAATGATTTACAATAAATTTAATGTTTGGGGAAAACAAAGAGATTTACCAGATATGCCGAAAAAAAGTTTCAAAGACTTATATAAAGAAGGACTATAACATGAGTAGCAAAGAACAAATACTTCAAAATATAAGAAACAATAATATTGTTAAAGATACAGAACTTCCAAGTTATTCTAATTTTGGAATAAAGTTCGATGACAAATATTCAAAATTTACTACAATGCTTGAAAGTGTTGGAGGAAAAGCCTTATTTATAAAAAAAGAAGAATTAGATGAGACTATTGCTAATCTTTATCCAGAAGAAAAACAGATTGTTTCTAATGTAGAAAATTGTACCTTAGGAAACTTTGATTCAAACAATGAAGAAGATGCACATAATTTAAGAAATGTAGATTTAGCTATTGTAAAAGGAGAATTTGCTGTAGCTGAGAATGGCGCAGTATGGTTAAAAAATAAAGAAAATAGACATAGAAGTTTATATTTTATTGCACAAAATATTGTTATAGTGGTTGATAAGAATTCTATTTTAAATAATATGCATGAAGCATACGATTTGATTTCATTTGAAGAAGCCTCATATGGAGTATTTGTAAGTGGTCCCTCTAAAACAGCAGATATCGAGCAATCACTAGTAATTGGAGCACACGGTCCAAAATCAGGATATGTTATTTTTGTAGAATAATGATATAATTTAAACCATAACGTAAAGGGTTAGGCTTTAAATGATAAAATTATTAATAATTATTCTACTTTCTATAAACTTTTTATATGCCCAAAGCAAAGAGGTATTATTACTTCACTCGTATCATAAAGGATATAAGTGGAGTGATGACATCTCAAATGCTATTGAAAAAAACTTTGAAAATGCTGGAAATATAGAGCTTACAACTCTATATATGGATACAAAAAGAGTTGTAGGACCAATCTATTTTGATAAACTTGCCAACCTCTATAAAGAACAACTTTCCCATAGAAATTTTGATTTAATTATTGCTAGTGATAATAATGCTTTTGAATTTGCTATAAGATATCACGAATACCTTTTCCAAGACATTCCAGTCTTGTTTTGTGGTGTTAACAATTTTGATAAAGCCCTACTTGGAGAAAACTTTATGACCCACTATATGAGTGGAGTTGTTGAACAAGTAGATTTAGAAAATAATTTTAAATTAATATTAGATTTACAACCAAAATTAAAAAATCTAGTCATTATTAATGATAGATCAAAAACTGGTTATGCTATGAAAAGAGATTTAAGACCAATAATTAAAAAATATTCTAAAAAAGTTAATATAGAGTATGTTGATAATATGGATATTAAAAATCTTAAAGAAAAAGTTAAATCTTTAAATGAAGATACAGCTATTATGTTTGTACTACTGTTTAAAGATAAAGCTGGAAAATATTTTACTTATAAACAAAGTCTAAAAGAAATTAGAGAAGTAAGTCAAGTTCCTATATATGGATTATGGGATTTTTATTTAGATTATGGAGTAATTGGTGGATTAGTAACTTCAGCTACAGAACAGGGTAATGCCGTTTCAAGTATGGCTCTAAAAGTATTAAAGGGGGTTAAAGTATATGATATTCCTGTTTTAGAAAAATCTCCTAATAAATATCTATTTGATTATAACGAACTTAATAGATTTGATATTGATGTACACAATGTAATAGAAGATTATGAAATAATCAATGAGCCCCATGGATTTGTAAGAAAATATACTAAGCTAGTAGCTTTAACTATAACAATAATTGCCGTACTTCTAATCATGGTACTATCAATGAAAGCAAATATTCAAAGAAGAAAAATACTAGAAAAAGATTTACAAAATAGAATTAAATTTGATAAAGTACTCCTTGATACTCTTCCTAATCCCATTTATTATAAAAATAAAGATGGGAAATTTTTAGGTTGTAATAAAGCCTTTTCAAACCTCCTAAACATTCCTAAAAAAGATGTAATTGGAAAAACTGCACATGATTTTTTTTCACCTGAAATAGCAATTAAGAATGAAAAAATTGATAAAGAATTACTAAAAAGTTTGGGTACAAACACAGCAGAAGTAACTCTACATCTATCAAATAATCACATGAAACATATCATCATAAATAAAGCTGTATATTTAAATAATGATGGCTCAATTGGTGGAATAGTATGTATTATGGATGATATAACGGAACGTATTCAACAAAAACAGTTTTTAATTCAACAAGGAAAATTAGCTGAAATGGGAGATATGGTTGCTGCAATTGCTCACCAATGGAATGAACCTCTCGTTGAATTATCAGCACAAGTTCAAGATATACAAACATCTTTTTTACTAAATGAATTAAAAGATATTCAAGTAAAAGAGTTCGTAAATGACTCCATGATTCAAATAAAATATATGTCAAAAACCTTAAGTGATTTTAGAAATTTTTTAAAACCTTCTACAAAGAAAAAACTTTTTTCTATTAGACAATCATTTGAAGAAATATTTGAAATTATTGGAAAACAAATTTTTTATTCAAATATCAATATGAATTTTAATTATGATTTTGAAGAAGAACTTTTAATTTATGGATATGAAAATGAATTTAAACAAGTACTTCTAAACTTGATAAATAATGAAAAAAATAAAATTGTTGAGAAAAAATCTAACAAGAAATTTAATATCACAATTAATATTTCTCATTGTTCTAAATATACTACAATTAAAATTATAGATGATGGAGGGGAAATTGATAATAAGATTATTGATAAAATCTTTGAACCATATTTTACTACAAAAAAAGATGGCACTGGATTTGGACTCTACATGGCAAAAGTTATAATAGAAGATAAAATGAATGGAAGTATAAGTGTTCAAAACAATGATAACAATGTCATATTTACACTAAAACTTCCACACAATAAAGGAATCTAAAATGAAAATACTGCTTCTAGAAGATAATAAGAAACTAAATACAACCATAAAAAAAAGACTTGAATTAAAAGGTTATAGGGTATTCAATTTTATAGATGGTCAAGAGGCATATGACAATATCACTGAAGGATTTTCTTGTTTTATTTTAGATATAAATGTCCCAAATATTGATGGAATTAAAATTTTAAAAAGAATTAGAGAGTTTTATAGTGAAGTTCCTATTATTATAATAAGTGCAACAGTTGAACTTGATATTATAAAAGAGTCATATGATTTTGGATGTAATGATTATCTAAAAAAGCCATTTTTCATAGATGAACTCGAAATAAAAATAGAAAGACTTTTCCAAATCAAAGATGAATTAATCAACTTTGATAAAAATTGTTACTTCGATTATAAATCATCTACAATTACTATAGAAGGGAATATACAAAGACTCACAAAAAAAGAAAGATTACTTATGAATCTTTTTCTAACAAAAAGAAATCATGTTTTAACATATGAAGCTATAGAAAATTATGTATGGGAAGGTTCATTCGCTTCAATTGAATCAATTAGATCTTTGATTAGAAGACTTAGAAAAGTGGTCGAAAAAGATTATATTCAAACAGTAGTTGATACAGGATACATTTTTAAAACAGACTAAATAGTCAAAAATAGCATTAAAATAGCATTCCTTCTTTTTAGTGAACATATGCTCACAAATGCCTATTTTTGGGCTTTTTTTTGTCAAAATGAAAAAAAATATCATATCAATATCATTTGGTGTCGTTACAATTTTGATGAGACAAAAAAAAGGAGATCATATGAATATGTTTGGTAAAACGACTAAACTACTTGTGGCAACTGCATTAGTTGCTGGACTTGGTACTGCGGCAATGGCAAAAGACAAAGTTTACAAATGGAAATTAGCAACAACTTGGGGACCTACACTGTCACCATTTATTGATGCACCAAAAAATATGGCAAAACTTGTAGAAGAGATGTCAAATGGAAGATTAATAATCAGAGTTGATGCATCAAATAAACACAAAGCTGCCTTAGGTATTTTAGATATGGTTAAAGGTGGACAATATGATATGGGTCACTCTGCATCATATTACTGGAAAGGTAAAGATATTGATACCTTACCATTAACAACTATGCCTTTTGGTATGACTACACCTGAACAATACGCTTGGTTCTATGAAGGTGGTGGATTAGAACTTATGCAAAAAGCATATAAAAAACATAAAGTTTTATCATTCCCTGGTGGAAACACTGGAAATCAAATGGGTGGATGGTTTAGAAAAGATATTAAGACTTTAGATGATCTAAAAGGTCTTAAAATGAGAATTCCTGGATTTGCTGGTGAAGTTATGGCAAAATTAGGATTAACAGTAACAAACATTGCTCCAGGTGAATTATATACTTCACTTGAAAGAGGAACTATTGATGCACTAGAGTGGGTTGGGCCTGGAATGGATATCAATATGGGATTTCATAAAATTGCACCTTATTACTTTACAGGATGGCATGAACCAGCAACAGAATTACAATTCCTTGTAAATGAAAGAAAATTCAATAAATTACCAAAAGATTTACAAAAAATCTTACTTACAGCAATGAGAGTTTCTGCATATGATATGTATATTCAAAACTATGCAATGTCAGCTGATGCTTGGTCTAAAATATCAAAAGATTATCCAAATATTAAAATCAAAACTTTCCCAAAAGAAGTTATGGATGCTATGAAAAAAGCAAATGCTGAATTACTAGTTGAAAAAGCAAAAGGTCAACCATTATTAAAAGAAATATTAGATTCTCAAGCTGCTTTCCAAAAGAAAGCTAGAGAGTGGACTAAAATGTCTGATTACCTTTACTTAAAAGATAACTTATAATATTTAAGCTATAATCCCCTTTTTAAGGGGATTGCTTATATAATAATAGGTAACATAAATATAATACAAATGTGTTTATCTTACTTATTTAACTCACCCAAAGGATTTTTATGTTGTTGAAACTAGAGCGTGGATTCGATAAGTTTGCTGATATTATCGGACTCGTAACAGCTATAGCAATGGTACTAATGATTTTAAATGTATTTTATGATGTAGTAATGAGATATTTTTTTAAATCAGGTTCAATCGCTATGCAAGAGATGGAATGGCATCTATTCTCTATAATTATATTATTAGGAGTAGCCTATACTCTAAAAGAAGATGGTCACGTTAGAGTTGACTTAATTTACGATAGATTAGTTCCAAAGAAAAAAGCTATGATTAATATGGTTGGAGCAATTATATTTATTTTACCAATTGCTTTTCTTGTCGGATTAAGTTCAATTGACAATGCGGTAGAAGCATTTGCTTCAATGGAACAAAGTGGTGATCCAGGAGGATTAACAAATAGATGGATAGTAAAAGCTCTAATTCCTCTATCTTTTCTTTTATTAATAATTTCTACTGTTGGTTTTTTTATTAAAAATCTAAATGCATATAAAGGTCTTCATGGAATAAATGAATATAACCTTAAAGGGGAAATTGAAGATTTGAAATGTGATTTGGAAGAGCATAAACATCATGTGGTAAATATTGATGGAAGTGATGACGAGAAAAAAGGAGATTCAAAATGATTGGAATTATTATGTTCTTTACAGCATTGGTAATGTTGTTAATTGGATTTCCTGTTGCTTTTACATTTGGTGCTGTTTCTGTTTTCTTTGGACTAATCGCAGGTATTGTAGAAATAGGTTTTGATAATGGATTAATTTCTGGACTTATAGAGGGACTTCATGAAGGTGTCCTAATGTTTGACTTTATGCCTTTTAGAATTTTTGCTATTCAACAAAATACAATTTTAATGGCAATTCCAATGTTCATCTTCATGGGTATTGTTTTACAAAAAACTGGTTTAGCTGAAAAACTTCTTGAATCAATGGGCTTTTTATTTGGAGAGATTAGAGGTGGAGTTGCAATTTCAACTGTATTAGTTGGTACGTTATTAGCAGCATCTACTGGTGTTGTTGGTGCTTCAGTTGTTGCTATGGGAGTTATTTCACTACCAGTTATGCTTAAATATAAATATAATACAGAACTAGCAGCAGGAACAATCTGTGCTTCAGGAACGCTTGGACAAATTATTCCTCCTTCTATTGTATTAATTATTTTAGGAGATGTATTCCAAGTTCCAGTAGGAGACCTTTTTAGAGCTTCTGTGGGTCCTGGTCTTGCATTAGTAGCTGCTTATATTTTATATATTTTAGTTATTGCTTATTTCTTCAAGGGTATGGCACCTGCAATTCCAGCAGATCCATCAAGAGGAAGTAAAAAGAAACAAGTTATAAGAGCCTTAATTGATATTATTCCATCATTAACTCTTATTATTTTAGTACTTGGTTCAATTTTTGCTGGTGTTGCAACACCAACAGAATCAGCTGCAGTAGGATGTTTAGGTGCAATTGGACTTGCATTAATGTATAGAACATTTGAACTTGACATGGTAAGAACAGCAGCTTTAGAATCAGTTAAAATCACATCTATGGTATTTGCTATTCTAATTGGAGCAACTGCATTCTCTATGGTATTTTCTTACACAGGTGGTGAAGAACTTGTTGAACATGCAATGCTTAGTTTACCAGGTGATGACAAATGGGGATTTGTAATTTTTACAATGCTTGCAATATTAATCTTAGGTTTCTTTATTGATTTTATTGAGATTTCATATATTATTGTTCCTATTTTAATTCCAGTTGCTGAAACATTAGGAATTAACCCTGTTTGGTTTGCTGTTCTAATTGCAATGAACTTACAAACATCATTTTTAACTCCACCATTTGGGTTCTCCTTATTCTACCTAAAAGGTTGTGCCCCAGCCAATGTTAGAACTTCCCAAATTTATAAAGGAGTTTTACCTTTTATTGCTATTCAAATAGTAGTACTTGGTATTGTTGCTTTCTATCCAGAATTTTTTGGAATGGTTGCAGATAGATAAACCTTTAAAATAGAAGAGTACATTATGTCAAAATTTTTAAGCCTTATTATAAATATAATATTAAAACGTCAAGACAAAATGTACTCATTTATTTATGACCAACAACAAAGAATATATACTGTCCCAAGGCTTGAATAAAAGAAATCTTTTAATTAATATAATATAATAAAAAATTAAAAGGATTTTAAATGTTAGAAAAAAAATATCAAAATTTTTATGAACAAATATCTCAAATACTACCCAAAGAGAATATTTTTACAGACAAATTACATACTTTAGCCTATGGAACTGATGCTTCTTTTTATAGACTTATCCCAAAAATTGTTATCAAAACTGATACTCCAGAAGAAGTCACTTCTATTTTAGAACTTACAAATAAAATGGAATTAAGTGTTACATTTAGAGCAGCAGGGACATCTCTCTCTGGACAAGCAATTAGTGATTCCATATTAATCATCACATCAAGAAACTTTAGAGATTTTAGACTCTCAAATGATAGAAAACTAATCTCACTACAACCAGCTCTTACAGGTCAAGAAGCAAATAATATTCTTGCACCATTTTCTAAAAAGATTGGTCCCGATCCAGCTTCAATTAATGCAGCTATGATTGGTGGTATTGCTGCAAATAATGCTTCAGGAATGTGTTGTGGTATTGCGGAAAACTCATACCAAACTTTAGAATCTATGAAACTTATTTTTCAAGATGGAGCAAGATTAGATACAGCATGTGAAGCTTCAAAAGCAGAGTTTAGAAAAACTCATGGAGAATTTTTAAAAGATTTAAAACAAATTGCCACAGATACAGTAAGTAATGAAGAATTAAGAGCAAAAATAGAAAGAAAATTCAAAATCAAAAACACTTGTGGTTATTCATTAAATGCCTTAATTGATTTCACTGATGAATTTGAAATTTTACAACACTTAATTATTGGTTCAGAAGGAACTTTAGCATTTATTGAAGAGATTACATATCGAACAGTTGAAGATTTAAAAGATAAAGCTTCTACCCTTATTTATTTTAAAGATGTTAGAGAAGCCTGTAATGCAGTTACAAAAATTAAACTCTCAAGAGAAGCAAAAACTGTTACAGTTTCAGCAGTTGAACTAATGGATAGAGCAGGATTAAGAAGTATAGAGAATGAAGTGGGAATGCCTGAATTCATTAAAGATTTTGATGAAAATGTAACGGCACTTTTAATTGAAACAAGAGCAATAAGTGATGAATCATTAGATATACAAATTAGCCAATTAGAAGAGTTACTATCTGAATTTAATGTTGTAAGAGATATTTATTTTACAAAAGATGTTGCTGAATATACTCAATATTGGAAGATTAGAAAAGGTCTTTTCCCTGCAGTTGGAGCAGTAAGAGAAACTGGAACAACCGTGATTATTGAGGATGTGGCATATCCAATTGAAGTATTAGCAGAAGCTACTTTAGAACTACAAGATTTATTTAAAAAACATGAATATCATGAAGCATTAATTTTTGGTCATGCTTTAGAAGGTAACTTCCACTTTGTATTTACACAAGATTTTTCAATTGAATCAGAAGTGAAAAGATATGATGCTTTTATGAATGATGTTGTAACTTCTGTAGCAGTTAAATACCAAGGAAGCTTAAAAGCTGAACATGGTACAGGAAGAAATATGGCTGCTTTTATTGAAGTTGAATGGGGGAAAACTGCCTATCTTATGATGAAAAGAATTAAAGACTTATTTGATCCAAAAGAGTTATTAAATCCAGGTGTTATTATAAACGATGATGCAGAAGCTCATTTAAAAAATCTAAAAGCAATGCCTGCAACAAATGAAATTGTAGATAAATGTATAGAATGTGGTTTTTGTGAGCCAACTTGTCCATCTAATGACTTAACCTTAACTCCAAGACAAAGAATTGTAATTAATAGAGAAATCTCAAGATTAGAAGAAAATGGTCAAAATACTGAAGCAAAAGAATACCGAGATTTATATCAATATGATGGTATAGAAACTTGTGCAACCTGTTCATTATGTTCAACTGCCTGTCCAGTTAAAATTGATACTGGAAGCTTAACTAAACATTTAAGAGCAGAACAATTATCGCCAAATGCCCTAAAAACTGCAGATACAATTGCAAATAATTTCTCTGCAACACTAAAAGGCATGAGATTTGGATTAGCAGCAGCAAATTTAACTCACTCTATCTTAGGAACAGCAAGTATGCAATCAATTACTTCTACTTTAAGAGATTGGAGTGGTGGTAAAATACCAAAATGGAGTCCTTATTTACCAAAAAGTACAAATATAGATACAACATTTGAACAACAAGTAAGCAATAAAAAAGTTGTATATTTCCCTTCTTGTATTAGTAGAAGTATGGGAAGGCATGCAAAAACAACAGTTGATGAAGAGTTATATGATGTAACAGTAAAACTACTTAAAAAAGCAGGATTTCAAATCTTATTTCCAAATGGAATGGGTGGATTATGTTGTGGAATGCCTTTTTCATCAAAAGGATTTATTGACCAAGCTAAAACTAAATCAGAAGAATTAGAACATGCACTAAATGAAGTTAGTAATTTTGGTGAATATCCAGTTTTATGTGATACAAGTCCTTGTACTAAAAAAATGATTGAAAGTTTCAAAAGCAATATAAAAATCTATGAACCTATTGAATTTGCGTTAGAGCATTTAACTCCAGCACTAGATTTCACACCAATTGATGAAGCAATTACAATTCATACAACTTGTTCTTCAAGAAAAATGGGATTACATGAAAAATTTATCAAATTAGCTAATTTATGTTCAACAAATGTAATTGTACCAGAGGATGTAAAGTGTTGTGGATTTGCAGGGGATAGAGGATTTAATTTTCCAGAACTAAATGATTCTGCACTTAGATTCTTAAGTGAAAATGTTAAAGATGCTAAATATGCATTTTCTACATCTAAAACTTGTGAAATTGGCTTAAGTGAAAAAGCAAACTTAGATTATAACTCCATTTTCTACCTAATTGATAGGACTACAAGTTCTAAAAATATTTAATCTTTTTGAAACAAAAACAGATATTTACCATTTTTTTGGTAAAATATCTGTTCTTTAGAAAAAGGATTAAAATGATAAAACAAAGTGGAATATTACGAATAGGTAAAGGACTATTATTTAGCTTCCTACTATCAACATCGATTTCTAATGCAGGAACTGTAGATGCAATTGCATTAGTTGTTAATGATGACCCAATTACATTGTTTGACATTGAGAGAAGAAAGTATGAAAAAAATCTTCCAAAAGATGAAGCTGTTAGTGAACTAGTTGATGAATCACTATATAATCAATTAATTAGAAAATATAACGTTACAGTTGATGTATTCGATGTAAATAATTACCTAGAAAAAATTGCTGCTTCAAATGGAATGGACATATATACATTCAAATCAATTATTAAACAAAAATATAAAGATTATGATAAATACGAAGAACAAACTAAAGGCTTAATTCTTAGACAAAAATTAACAGATAAACTTGTTAGGGGAAATCTAAAAGTTGCAAATGAAGAAGATTTAAAAATTTATTATAATAACAATAGTTCAAAGTTTCAAATGGCTTCAGATGTAAAAGTAATTCAATATGCTTCTAAAAATAAAGCAGAATTAAATCAGATAACAACTAATCCAATGGCTGATATTCCTGGTGTTAGTAGAACAAATATTCAATTAAATCAAACAAATCTAAACCCTCAGTTAAGATATATTATCAATGAAACAGGAATAAAACAATTTACACCTATATTTACATCAAATAAACAATTTGTCACTCTACTTGTAATGGAAAAAGAGAATCAACAAACAATTGCATTTGAAGATGTAAGAGATAGAATTTTTAATATAGTAATGCAAGATAGAGAAAAAAAATATTTAAAAGATTATTTTGAAAAAATGAAACTATCTGCCGATATAAAAGTGATAAGATAAAAAGGAAATAAATGTTCGAAGTTATTATAGGTCTAGAAGTTCACGCACAGTTAAACACAAATAGTAAACTTTTTTGTTCTTGTGCAACAAGTTTTGGAGAAGAACCAAATACAAATGTATGTCCAACTTGTCTAGGATTACCTGGTGCTCTTCCTGTATTAAACAAAGAGGCAGTACATAAAGCAATTATGCTTGGAACTGCAATAAAATCTAAAATTAACCAAAAATCAGTATTTAATAGAAAAAATTACTTTTATCCAGATTTACCAAGTGGATACCAAATTTCACAATTTGAGGTACCTGTTGTTGGTCTTGGGGAATTAACTATTGACTTTCCAGATGGAAGACAAAAAACTATAGGTATTACAAGAGCGCACTTGGAAAATGATGCAGGTAAAAGTATACATACAGTTTCGGATTCGCAAGTAGATTTAAATAGAGCAGGGACACCTTTACTTGAAATCGTTTCAGAGCCAGATATGAGATCTGCAGAAGAAGCAATTTTATATCTTAAAAAACTACATTCTATCGTTAGATATTTAGGTATATCTGATGCAAATATGCAAGAATGCTCATTTAGAGCTGATGTTAACGTTTCCATTAGACCAAAAGGTGATACTAACCTAAATACTAGATGTGAAATCAAAAATATGAACTCATTTAAGTTTATTGAAAAAGCGATTCAATATGAAGTAAATAGACATATTGAAGCTTGGGAAGATGGTGTTCACTCAAGTGAAATTGTTCAAGAAACAAGACTTTTTGACCCAAATACTGGAGAAACTAGATCTATGAGAGGAAAAGAAGATGCTGCTGATTACAGATACTTTCCAGACCCAGATTTATTACCTGTAATTATTACAGATGAAATGATGGAAAAATATTCTCAAATTCCTGAACTCCCAGATGAAAAGAAAGCAAGATTTGTAAAAGAGTTTGGAATCAAGGACTATGATGCCTCAGTTATTACAGCATCTTTAGAAACAGCTCACTTCTTTGACGAAATGATGAAAGAAGGAATTACAGGCAAAAATGCTGCTACCTGGCTAACAGTTGAGTTACCATCAAGATTTAAAGAAGGTGTTACAATTGAGAATTCTCCAGTACAAGCTAAAAAATTAGCTGCAGTTGTAAAAGCAATTGAAGATGGAACAATCTCAGGGAAAGCAGCAAAAGAAGTGCTTGATTTCCTCATGGAAACACCTGATATGGAAGTTAATGCAGTTATTGAAAAACTTGGATTAAAACAAGTTTCTGATGATGGAGCATTATTAGAGATTATTGATGGAATTTTAACAGCTAATCAAGATAAAGTAGAACAATACAAAAGCGGAAAAGACAAACTATTTGGATTTTTTGTAGGTCAAACTATGAAAGCATCAAAAGGTACTGCAAATCCAGCTAAAGTAAATGAACTTTTAAAAGAAAGACTTTCTTAAAAATTTATGAAAAAAAATTCTATTGCAGTAATTGGAGCAGGGAAATGGGGAGAAGCCCTTCACTTTGCTCTTAGTCAAAAACAAGAGTGTTTGATTACTTCAAGAACAAAAAGAGAGATTAAGAATTTTGTTGATTTAGAGACTGCAATGGATTGTGAATATTTAGTTATTGCAATTCCTGCACAACAAATAAGATCTTGGCTAAAAGAAAATTTTGTATTCAAAGGACAAAAAATCCTAGTTGCTTCAAAAGGTATAGAAGCAAATACAGGTGAATTTTTAAATGAAATTTATGCACATTTTGTGCCAGAAAAAAATGTCGGATTTATTTCAGGACCTTCCTTTGCAGCTGAAGTTATAAAAGGTCTTCCAGCAGCACTTGTTCTAAACTCAAAATCAAAAAAACTATATAAAGAATTCGCACCTTTTTTCCCAACTTTTTTAAAAACCTATTATTCAAAAGATGTAATCGGTGCAGAAGTTGCAGGAGCATATAAAAATGTACTAGCAATTGCAAGTGGTATTTGTGAAGGATTGCAATTAGGAAACAATGCAAGAGCTTCTCTAATCTCAAGAGGATTAGTAGAAATGCAAAGATTTGGTTTACACTTTGGTGCAAAAAAATCATCTTTTGTAGGACTTAGTGGTGCAGGAGATTTATTCCTTACAGCAAGCAGTACTCTTAGTCGTAACTATAGAGTAGGTTTAGGACTTGCCCAAGGTAAAAGCTTAGATGACATCTTAGAAGAGCTAGGAGAGGTTGCAGAAGGTGTTAAAACTGCTGAAGCCATACATATGCTTTCAACAGAACAAGATATTTATACTCCCATAGCAAATGAAGTAAAATTTATTCTAGATGGAAAAAATCCTCTTAATAGTCTCAAGGACTTACTGAAAAGTTAAAAATGCAGACTATCTCATTTTTTAACTTATCTCTAACTCTTATCCCTCTAATATTTGTATGGTACTACTACAATAAATGGACAAATAATAGTACAGAAATAATTATCTCTACAGCTAGAATGGTAATTCAACTAATAGCTATTGGGTATTTGCTTCTTTATATTTTTGAAGAAAAGAATATTTTTATTGGAATATTCATTATACTTTTTATGATAATTATATCTTCGTGGATAAGTCTTAGAAATACTATTGATAAATCTTTTAATCACTATAAACAAATATTTATATCAATTGCAATATCAGGTCTTATAAATTTAATACTAATCATAGTTTTCGTATTAGAATTAGAATCATTATATGAACCAAGATTTGTGGTTCCAATAGCAGGCATGATATTTGCAAATACAATGAATGCATTATCGTTAGCAATTGAAAGATATGAAAAAGAGATGCAAAGAGATGTTGAGTTTGAAAAAGCTAGAGAGATAGCTTTTAAAGCCTGTATGATACCTCAAATAAATGCTCTACTTGCTGTTGGGTTAGTAGCCCTGCCAGGAATGATGACAGGACAAATTCTATCGGGAGTCGATCCTTTAATAGCAGTACGATACCAAATTATGATTATGACAATGGTTCTATCCAGCGCTGGAATTAGTGCCATTGTATATTTTTTACTAAAAGACAAAATGAAAAACTAATTATTTATTTTTAAAATTAGCTTTTCTTTTTTCAAGAAAGGCATTCATCCCTTCAGTTTTATCTTCTAATGAAAAAGTTGCATAAAAAGATTTTCTTTCACTTTCAAGTCCTACTTGTAAACTAGATTCATAGGCATTATTTATTGACTCTTTTATTAGTTTAACAACAGGTTGGCTCATGGAAGCTATTTTCAAAGCAATATCAATTGCATCATCAATTACTTCTCCCTCGTCGCTAATTTTTGCAACAAGTCCATAATCTCTAGCTTCATTTGCATCTATCATATCTCCTGTTAAACACATCATCATTGCTTTTGATTTTCCAACTGCTCTTGTTAATCTTTGAGTTCCACCAATACCTGGCATTGTCCCAATTTTAACTTCTGGTTGTCCAAATTTTGCACTAGTATCGCAAATAGTAATATCACATAATAAAGAGAGTTCACATCCACCGCCAAGTGCAAAACCTGAGACTGCAGCAATAATTGGTTTTTTATGTTTTTCTAATGCTTTCCAATCTTTAGTTATAAATTCACTATTATACGCACTTGCAAAATCTAAAGAAGATAATTCCTTAATATCTGCACCTGCAGCAAATACTTTACTTCCACCTGTTAAGACAATTGCCGCAATTTTTTCATCCTCTTCAAAACTTTTAATTGCATCACAGACTTCCCTTATTAGAGGGATTGATAAAGCATTATATGCTTTTGGTCTATTTAAAGTGATAAGACCAATACAATTATTTTTCTCTTCAACAATAATGTAATTATATTCCATTTCACTACTCCATAAACTTTTAATTGGTATAGATCAATAATATTAATCCATACCAATTATATATTAAATTATCAATTTATTTTCTTTACCACTTAGTATGTGTTAAATCACATTGAATCATTTCACCTCTATGTGCAGGAGTCCCTGGTTTTTCAGCTGACTCACATAATAGTGTAGTACCATAATCATTTCGCTTGTCATGAGCATTACTTCTTGCCCAAACTGAAACAATAGCTCTTTCTTCAGGTTTTGCTTCACAATCACCTTCTACTTCAAAAGCATGTATTGTATTTTGGTGGAAATACATTAAAGAATCCTTTTTGTAACTACTATCATTCCACATTTTGTGCTCATCTTTATGTCCCGCATCAAATTGTACTTTTCCTAATTTTTTCACATCTTTGTTTGTAACTTTTTTATCAAAGAATTCTTCAAATGTAGTTCTATTTAACCATTGTGCTACGGGAGAATTTTTCTCTATCTCTTCTCCTGGACTATAAATCCAACTAACATCCTCTCTCGCACTAAAACACTCTTTTGCTTTATCAGGATTATTTACAACTTGATAGATATTATTTACTAATATCTTCATGTCTCTTCGATCCATGATACACATTTTTTTTACACCATTTGTAGAATCAATCATAGCTTCATCTGAATTTAGACACTGACTCTGACTTGAATTTGTTAAAGCTTGAGCATATGCATTTAAATATGAAAGAGTTTCATCCCACAACACATCTATATGCTTTTGTTCTTCCTTATTATACTTCTTTGTAGTACCTAAACATTTAAACTCTGCGTTTATAATGTCTTTTTTATCCAAGAAATTTGGAAGTTCACTTGCCTGTAAACTCACCATTAAAGATACCCCTAGTATCACAGATACAACACTTTTCAGAAAAGTATTTTTTTCTTTTTTCATAATCACTCCTTAAAGTTTGATTAGGAAAAGTCTAACTTATATATATCATAAGTGGAGAAGCTTATTGTTTATTTTAATTAATTAATAAAGAAAACTAACTATTTAGCAAACTTTTCCTTATGAATTTGACCCCATAAATACATTTGCTTTATAATAGGTTTTAAAGTTTCTCCATATTCAGTAAGTGAATACTCTACTTTTGGAGGAACCACAGGATAAACCTCACGATGGATAATTCCATCCTCTTCTAACTCTCTTAATTTTTGGATTAACATTTTCTGCGTAATCCTTGGAGCCATTTTTTGTAACTCATTAAACCTAAGAGTATCACGTCTTAAATACCATAAAAGTAAAATTTTCCATTTCCCTGCAAGCACATCTAATGCAGTTTCAACAGGACATTTTTCAAAATTTTCTTCAACTTCAATTCTTTTAGTCATAATATACTCCATAAAATCATATAGTATACTTTTTGATAGTACCTATCTTTTTTGTTAGTTCTTGCTCATATGTCATATTTTAGCTAAAATTTCAGCATAAGTAAATAAAACAAAATAAAAAGGACTAATATGAAAGCATATGTTGTTGAAAAAATAGAAGATAGAAAATTTGAATCAGGGGTTCAAGATATTGAAATTCCAGCAATAGAAGATAATGAAGTACTTATCAAAGTAAGTTATTCATCACTAAATTTTAAAGATGCATTAAGTTCAGTGGGAAACCCTGGTGTAACTAGAGTATTCCCACACGTAACAGGAATTGATGTTGCAGGAACTATTGAAGAATCAAACTCAGATGAGTTTACAGTAGGGCAAAAAGTTTTAGTTACTGGTTATGATATGGGAATGAATACAAATGGCGGTCATGCAGAGTTTGTAAAAGTACCAGCTTCATGGGTTGTTAAAATGCCAACAAATATCACAGATAAAGAGATTATGACTTATGGAACAGCTGGATTAACAGCTGCACTTTCGGTAAATGAACTACTTAACAATGGTGTGACTTCTGGTGAAATTTTAGTAACAGGAGCAACAGGAGGAGTAGGAAGTATTGCCGTTTCAATCTTAAGTAAACTAGGATTTGAAGTTACTGCAATTTCAGGGAAAGAGGATAAAATCCCATTTTTAAAAGAACTTGGAGCAAAAGAAGTAATTTTAAGAAAAGATTTTGATGTAGAAAATAAAAGACCAATGGGAAGTGAAAAATATTCTGGTGTAATTGATACAGTTGGAGGAAATATTTTAGCAGAAGCTCTAAAACTAATAAAATATGATGGTGTTGCAACTTGTTGTGGATTAACTTCATCACATGAATTAGCTACAAATGTATTTCCATTTATATTAAGAGGTGTTAGACTTATTGGTATTGATTCAGTTGAAGCTAAAAAAGAAAAAAAAGCAGCTGCATGGGAAAAAATTGCAGATGAATTTAAAATAGAAACATTAGAAAGTCTTACGAATGAAATTTCATTAGATGAAATTAAAGAGTCATATGAAGCCTTACTTGCAGGAAAATCAGTAGGAAGGTATTTAGTAAAAATATAATTATAAATTGTTAATAATTTCTTAATATAGTATTCAATATAATGCTATATTGAGGATATAGAGAATATGAAAAATAATAATAATTTTATGAATTCTACATTTGATCCAGAAAATTTTAATATATTAATATTAGAAGATTCCAAATCAATTAATAAAATATTAACAGAGCGATTTAAAATCTTAAAATACAAATGTTTTAATGCGTATACTATTAGTGAAGCAAATCAAATTTTAGATGAAGAACAAATAGATTATATAATGCTTGATTTAAATTTGCCAGATGGAAATGGAGCTCAAATCATTGAAAGATTCAAAGATAGTAATACTAAAATATTTTTACTCACATCTGAAAATAATAAATTATTTATAGACGAATCTTACAGAAAAGGTATAATCGATTTTATACATAAAGACAAAGATTTTTTTCATAAAATAGAAGATATTACAAATACGATAGAAAAACTTGAAAAAAATAAATTAAAGACAATTCTTATTGTAGATGATTCAAAGATTATACAATATCAACTTCAAGATATTCTTTCAAATAGACACTATAAAATTGAACTTGCAAGCGATACAAAAGAAGCATATAAAATTATTCAAGAAAAGAAGATAAACCTAATACTTTTGGATGTTCAATTAAAAAACTCTAATGGAATAGAATTTTTAAAAAAAAATAAATTAGAGATTATCAATAAAAAGAAAATCCCTGTATTAATTATCTCTGGACATGTTGATTCAACTATTATAAGAGAAGGTTTAAAAAATGGTGCTGTTGACGTAATAAAAAAACCATATATTTTTGAAGAAATTATTTTAAAAGTAGATTTATGGATTGATTATAAAAGAAAAGAAGAGGAAATTCAAAATTCAACAAAACTTTTAAACCAATATAAAGAGACTGTTGACAGAAGTTCCTTAGTTTATAAAACTGATCCAAAAGGAAATATTATATATGTCAATGAAGAATTTTGCAAAATCTCAGAATATACAAAAAATGAATTATTAGGAAAAAAATTAGATATTCTCAGAGATACTGAGATGAAAAAAGATTTTTTCAATAACTTATGGTCCAGTATAAATGAAAAAAAAAGAGCTTGGAAAGGCAAAATTAAAAATAAAACAAAAAGTGGAAAATATTTTTGGGTGAATACAATAATAAATCCAATATTCAATACACAAAATGAATTAGTAGAATGTATTGCAATAAGTACAAATATAACACAAAATGAACTAATAAATAATTATTTCAAAGACCAGTTAAGTAGTTCAAATCAGAATTTAGAATATGCAATGAATAAAACTGAAGAGTATAAAAAAGCAATGTATAAGAGCAATATAGTTTCAATAGCCGATTTAAATGGAAAGATCACTTTTGTAAATGAACAATTTTGCAAAATTTCTGAATACTCAGAAGATGAATTATTGGGCAACTCTCATAGTATAGTAAGACACGAAGATATGGATAATCATATTTTCAAAGAACTCTGGAAGACTATTAAAGAGGGTAGAACTTGGAATGGAATTATAAAAAATTGTTCTAAAACAGGAAGAACATATTGGGTTGATACAACAATTGTACCAATCAAAGATAAAAATGAAAATATTATTGAATATATGTCAATAAGAAATGATTTAACAGAACTTTTCGAACTTCATAAAGAAATAGAAGAGACACAAAAAGAGATTATATATCGTATGGGAGAAATAGGAGAAACTAGAAGTAATGAAACAGGACAACATGTAAAACGTGTTGCCTTATATTCTAAACTATTAGCAACATATTATGGATTAAATGAAGAAAAAATTGATTTATTATTTACTGCATCTCCAATGCATGACATTGGGAAAGTTGGTATTCCTGATTCTATCTTAAAAAAGCCTGGAAAACTAACAGATAATGAATTTGAATTTATGAAAAAACATGCAGAACTAGGTTATAACATCTTAAAAAATTCAAAAAGAAAAGTACTTAAAGCTGCTGCTATTGTCTCTTATGAACACCATGAAAAATGGGATGGAACAGGTTATCCAAGAGGTAAAAAAGGAGAAGAAATCCATATTTTTGGAAGAATTACAGCTATTGCTGACGTGTTTGATGCTCTTGCTAGTGATAGATGTTATAAAAAAGCCTGGGAAGATGAAAAAATATTCAAACTTTTTGAAGATGAAAAAGGCAAAAGTTTTGAACCCAAACTTATAGATTTACTTTTTGAAAATAAAGATAAATTTATTGAAATTAGAGAGCAATATAAAGATTAATATTTCCAAATTTTTATTCAATAACGCAATTAGCATCTTTTACAATATTAATATCATTTTCAAGGGCATATTCTTTACCCCAATCATGTAAATTTTCTAATATAGGAAGTAACTTTTGCCCCGATGGAGTCAATTTATATTCAACTTTTGGAGGAATGACAGGATAAATAATTCTTTCAACAATACCAACTTCTTCAAGCTCTCGTAACTGTTGAGTTAGCATTTTTTGAGAAATATTTGGAATTAGTTTTTTTAATTCACCATTTCTTTTTACATCTTTTTTTAATGCCCAAAGAACCATGCCTTTCCATTTTCCACCAATCATATCCGTAGCCAGTTGAAAAAAGCAGTTGTATTGTTTAGTATCCATTTAAAACTTTCTATTAATTTATTTGATATTAACATAAATAGATTAATAGTTACCTAAAAGTACCTATATAACTTTTAAGTACATACTTGACAATAATTCACTATTAAGATAGTATTTCAACAATCAAAAAAATATAAGGAAAAATTATGGCAGGATATATAGAATTAACAACAGAAAATTTTGAAGCAACAGTAAATAATGGAGTATCTTTAGTAGACTTCTGGGCACCTTGGTGTGGTCCTTGTAGAATGATTGCTCCCGTAATAGATGAATTAGCAAGTGAGTTTGATGGAAAAGCAAACATTTGTAAAGTAAATACAGACGAACAACAAGATTTAGCAGTTAAATATGGTGTTAGATCAGTTCCAACAATTTTATTTATGAAAGACGGAGAAATCGTTGACCAAGTTATTGGTGCACAATCAAAACAAGCATTAGCTGACAAAATTAACGCACAATTATAATAACTTATAGAAAAGGGTAGTAGAAATATCTACTACCTACACAAAATAACTCTCCCTCATTTATTTCTACTTAAAAAAAGAATTTTTTAGATAAAATTAACAGATATGTGAAGATATTTAGGATATTAAATGAAACAATTTTTAGAAGAATCAAAAAAAATAAGTCGTGAAATTGCTACTCTTAGCGGAGAAGTTAAAAATAGAGTACTAAATGAAATGGCAGATGCCTTAATGGAGCATTGTGATTTTATTGTAAGTAATAATGAAAAAGACATGAGTGCAGGAAGATTAGGAAACCTAGATGATGCACTTCTTGATAGACTTTTACTAACTGGTGATAGAGTAAAAGATATGGCTCAAGCTATAAGAGAAATTGCAACACTAAAAGAGCCTGTAGGAAAAACACTTGAAGGTTGGGTTACAGAAAATGGCTTAAACATCCAAAAAGTGACAATTCCAATCGGAGTTATTGGTATCATTTACGAAAGTAGACCAAATGTTACTTCTGACACAGCTGCACTTTGTTTTAAAAGTGGAAACGTATGTGTACTAAAAGGTGGAAAAGAAGCTGAACACTCAAATAATGCAATTGCAAATGTATTAAGAAGTGTATTAGCAAAAAATAAGCTTCCAGAACAAGCTATTGCATTGTTACCAGATTCGACAAGAGAAGGTGTTGCTAATCTTATTAAACAAGATAAATATGTGGACCTAATTGTTCCAAGAGGCGGTTCTGCTTTAATTAAATATGTAAGTGAAAATGCAACTGTACCTGTAGTAAAACATGACAAAGGACTTTGCCACATATTTATTGACAAAGATGCAAACCATGATAAAGCAATAAAAATAGCCATTAATGCAAAAGTATCAAGACCAGGTGTTTGTAATGCAATGGAAACACTATTAGTTCACAAAGATGTTGCAGCATATATTTTACCTCCTTTACATGAAGCCTTTGAAAGATATGGAACAGAGTTAAAAGGTTGTGATTTATCTAGAAAAATTATTGAGATTCAGTGCGCTACGCATGAAGATTACGATACAGAGTATCTAGCAAATATTTTAAATATCAAAATTGTAGCAAATGTTGATGAAGCAATTTATCATATAGGGAAATATGGTTCAGGGCACTCAGAATCAATCATTAGTGAAAACTACTCAATTGTAAATAAATTCTTAGATGAAGTCGATGCAGCTTGCGTATATGCAAATGCGAGTACAAGATTTACTGACGGTGGAGCTTTTGGACTTGGAGCGGAAGTAGGGATTTCAACAAACAAACTTCACTCAAGAGGTCCAATGGGAATAACTGACTTAACAACATTTAAATATAAAATATTAGGAAATGGTCAAATAAGATAGGAATAATTTCCTATCTATTTGATAATGCTAATTTAATTACCAAACTCCCAAGAACAAATGAAGTTAAAATATTCATATATTTAACAATACTTGGTTTCTCTAAAAGTTTTGAACTCAACATATTCCCTGCAACTCCAATAAAAGAGAATACAATCACAGTAAGAACCATAAAAACAACGCCTAATGTAATCATTTGCATAGGAACATTTCCATTTGTAGGAGTTACAAATTGAGGAAGGAATGCTAAAAAGAAAATTGAAACCTTAGGATTTAAAACATTCATAAAAAAACCTTTAATATAAAGTTTTTTAAGTTCAGAACTTGAGTTTTGAACAGATAAATCTAAAGGGGCATTTCTATATTTAAAAGCTTGATATGCAATATAAATCAGATATGCAGCACCTGCAAATTTTACAATATTAAAAGCTATTTCTGAAGTTTTAAAGATCATAGAGATACCAAATGCCGCAGCAGCCGTATGAATAACAATACCAGAACATAGACCAAGAGTAGTAATAATTGCAGCTTTTTTACTCTTTGTCATACCTTGAGTAAGTACATAAATATTATCAGGGCCAGGAGCTAAACATAATAAAAATGAAACAGCAATAAACATATAAAGATTAGTTAATTCAATCATAATTTTCCTTTTAAGTAAAGAATTATAACAAAAACTTCCTATTTATTTTACATACCACCAAATGAACACCAAATCAAAATAAACTATAAAAAATATTTAGGAGAAAACATGAACTATACAAAAAAGAGATATTTAACTTATACTCTAATTACTCTATTTACATTGGTCATACCATTTATCAAAATAAATGAAAATCATCTATTACTTTTATCTTTTGATAAATTGCAGTTTCATTTTTTAGGTTTCGCTTTTAATATGAATGAACTTTATATAATGCCATTTTTATTGATGTTTTTATTTATTGGTATTTTTGCAATGACAGCAATGTTTGGGAGAGTTTGGTGTGGATGGGCTTGTCCTCAAACCATATTTAGAGTAATCTATAGAGACTTAATTGAAAGTACAATATTAGATTTAAGAAGAATCAAAAATAAACAAAAAGAGATAAATTATTCAAAAAATTCTAACAAAATAAAAAAATATATATCACTAATTATATGGGGAATATTATGTTTAATAATAGCCTCAAATTTCATGTTATATTTCGTTCCACCAGAAGATTTTATTCAATATATAAAAGACCCTAAAGAACATTTTTATTTATATATGTTTATTATTTCTATTGCTGTTTTTCTATTCTATGATATTGTTTTTTTAAAAGAAAACTTTTGTACTTATGTTTGTCCTTATTCAAGAATCCAATCTGTACTTTATGATGATGATACAAAACAGGTTGTTTTCAATACTTTCAGAGGAGGAAATATTTATGAAAACAATTCAAAATCTATCTTTGATGTTAAACAATGGTCTAACAATGAAGAGTGTACAACCTGTGAAGCCTGTGTAAGAGTTTGTCCGACAAATATTGATATTAGAAAAGGTCTACAAGTTGAATGTATTAACTGTTTAGAATGTTCAGATGCTTGTTCAACAGTTATGGGGAAACTAGGTAAAAAATCTTTAATTTATTGGGGAAGTACAAATAGTGTAATCAAAAATAAGATATCAAATCTTTTCTCAAAAAGAAATATTGTATATCTGCTTTCACTCGCATTATGTATTATTTTAGCTGGATTTTTTGCTTCAAAAAAAGAAGACTTCCTAATGAATATAAATAAAACTACTACCCTTTATAAAATCCAAGATAATTCAATGGTTTCAAACAACTATCTTATTACTTTGCATAATACTAGTAAAAATGATTATACTTATAATATAAAAGTCTTAGATACTGAAAATTTTAGAGTAAAAAGATTCAAACCTATAAAAATAAAATCTATGACAAGAGTTAGAAAAGTATTAATATTAGAAACAAAAAAGAGACTATTTTTATCAGATAAAAAAGATACTGCTTTCAAAATAAAGATTCTAGGCTTTGCTCAAGAAGACAAAAATATTAACTTAGAAAAAGAAGTTTCATTTATTTATCCAAGAAGTGATTTAATCAAATAGTTTTTTCAATAAAGAGGGAGAATGCCACTCCTTCTTTTTGATTTTCTACTTCAATTCTTCCTTTAAAACTCTCTTCAATAATTAATTTTACGAGATAAAGTCCTATCCCTGTACCATCATCTTTTGTTGAAAAATAGGGTTCAAATATTTTTTCCATATTTTTTTGTTTTATTCCACCTGCATTATCAGTAATTTTTATTATAACCTCGGCAGTTGTGGAACTTATCTCTAAATTAATATAGGGATTATATATATCAATTAAAGCATCATTTGCATTAGAAATCAATGCTAATAAAACTTGCGAAAGTTCATTTTTAATTCCATAAAGTTCAATATTTTCATTTGTATTAAATATCAAATTAAAATTTACATTTCTTCTTTTCATATCTGCACTTAAAATTGTAACTACATTCTCAATAGCTTCTTTAATACTAAAGTTCTCTTTTTCTTTAGAAGGAGCATAGAACTCTTTGAAATCATTAATTGTTTTTGATAAAAAATCTAATTGTTCATTTGCTTGATAAACTTTTTTCTCAAAATAAAGCTCATCAAGTTTTTTATTCTCAAATCTTTTTTTTAAATTTATTAAAATATAAGATAAATTATTCAATGGTTGTCTAAATTGATGAGTTATATTAGCAATCATCTCACCACTCTTTGCAAGTCTTGATTGTTGTAATAACATACTTTCAAAACTTTTACTCTGCTTTTGTAAACTATTATATTTATATGCAACAGAAATAGTAAATAATACAGCTTCAATAGCAAATGCCATTAAAACAATATTCATAAAACCTTTCTCTTCATAATATGATTTAAAATCTAAAATAAATAGAACAAAACAAAATATGGACCAACCAGCTACATAAACAATAGTTGGCTTAAAACCTTGTCTTAAATTAAATATTACAGATATAAATAATATTGCATAGATAATAGTATAAGGGAGATATTCAAAAAGCAAATAGTGATAAAAAGCTGTTAATATTACTATATTCAAAAGAATTGTATTTATAATCAATTCTTTTGCATTTGTCATTGAAGGAAGAAATTTACCTTCATAAAATCTAACTGCAAAAACAATTGCAGTAAGAGTTGAAAGAAGTAAAGATATTTCTTCTACAAAAAATGGAATATAGAAAAATTTACTATATGAAACGATGTAAACAAGTGAGAAAAACTGCATAAAACAATAAGAGATATAAAACATCTCTTTTGAGTATATATATCTTATAAAAGTATATACAATAGTCATTATCAATATACCAAAGGTTATACCATAAGCTAAAGTAACATATAAATCAGGCATCAATCTTATAACCAGTACCAGATAGATTTAAAATCAAGTCTTTAGGAAGTTTTGATTTTAGATTTTTTATAACAGTTTTTAAAGCATCCTTACTCATGGCACTTTCATACCATACAATATTTTCTATCTCTTCATAACTAACATATCTATTTTTATTTTTTAAAAGAAGTGTTAATAAATCTAGTTCTTTTGTTCTAAGTTTTACTATTTCATTACTAGAAACAAGTGTTTTGTTATACATATCAAAAGTTGAATCTGCACTTAAACTTATTATATTTGAACAATCATTTTCTATTGTATAAATACAAGAAAGAATAGCTTCTTCTAACTCTTTTTCTTTTATTGGTTTTGTTAAATACTTTACAAGCTGTAGTTCAATAGCTTGGAAAAGATAATCTTTATGAGAAAATGCAGTCAAAATTATAATTTGCGTTTTTTTATCTTTTTCTCTTATTTTTTTTATAAATTCAATACCATTTAGTTTTGGCATTTGTATATCAGTAATTATAATATCAGGCTCTTCTTGGCTATATATCTTTAATGCCTGTAAAGCATCACCCGCTTCAAAAATCCGTGTGAAGTAATTTTCTAAATATTCAACACCATTTTCACGTGCAATTTCATCATCTTCTACATATAAAATTTTTATTTTTTCATTAATCTTATTTTGCATTTTGTATTATATCTTAATTTCATTATGTTAAAATCATCCATAATTAAAGGATTCTAATGAGAGAATACAAAGCTATCAAAAAAAATATACTAGCAACATCTGTAATAAAAACTCCACTTGGTGATATGTTTTGTGCAGCAACATCAAGAGGAATTTGTCTACTTAGTTTCTTTGAACAAAAGAATTTAAAAAAGCAAATAGAAAAAGTCCAGAAATTCTTTGACTCAGAAGCAATTCCCGCTCATAATAAATACTTTGAATGTCTACAAAAAGAGTTAGATGAATATTTTGAAGGGAAAAGAGCAGATTTTACAGTACCACTACAATTAGTGGGAACTCCTTTTCAACAAGATGTTTGGAAGATTTTAATGCATATTCCTTATGGAGATACAATTTCATATAAAGATGAAGCTGAACTTTTAAAAAAACCAAAAGCAGTAAGAGCTGTGGCTAATGCAAATGCAAACAATATGATATCGATTTTAATACCTTGTCATAGAATTATTCAAAAGAATGGAAAACTTGGAGGATATGCAAGTGGAGTTAATAAAAAACAATCACTTCTGAAACTAGAAAATAACTATTCTTATGATATAATTCGCAAAACTCATCACCATGAACACTAAAATAAAAAAATAAATAGGAATAAAATGGTAAATAAATCAATTTTCAGAGAGTACGATATAAGAGGTATTGTTGGTCCAGAATTAAATAAAGAATCAGTTAAACTAATTGGATATTTTTTAGGTAAAAAAGTATATGAGCAGTTTCAAGAAAATGCATATGTTGCAATAGGTTATGATGCAAGAACGCATTCACCCGAACTTTTTTCTTATCTTACAAGTGGATTTAATCAAGCTGGATGTAAAGTTTTAGGAATGGGAATGGTTGCTACTGGTGTTAATTATTTTGCAAACTATCAAAACTTTAAAATTGAAGGAAAAACAGTTCAGCCAAATGCTTCTGTTATGATTACAGGAAGTCATAATCCAAGTAATTATAATGGTTTTAAAATAACTCTAGATAAAGCACCATTTTTTGCAAATGATATTTATTCACTAGGAGATGAAATTGTTGCAAGTAGTATTGAAATAGAAGATAATGATACACATTTTGAAATAAATGTTAAGTCAGTATACATTGATTATATAGTAAATGAATTTGCACATTTAAAAGCAATGCCACAAAAACTAATTATAGATTGTGGGAATGGCGTTGCTGATACAGTATTAACAACAATTCTTGATAGACTAGAATTAAACTATGATGGATTATATTGTGAACCAGATGGTACTTTCCCTAATCATCACCCAGACCCAAGTGACCCACATAATCTTGTAGATATCGTTGAATCTTTAAAAGGTGACTATGACTATGGGTTTGCTTATGATGGAGATGCAGATAGAATCGCCTTTTTAACTAAAAAGCATAATGTAAAAGGGGATATAATGGCTATACTTTTTGCAAAAACTATGGATAACCCAACTATAATTGGGGAAGTAAAATGTACACAAATCATGTATGATATTATAAATGCTTCAGGAAAAGCTATTATGTATAAAACTGGGCATTCAAATCTTAAAGTAAAACTTAAAGAAACAAATGCCGATCTTGCAGCGGAAGTCTCTGGACATATTTTCTTTAATGATAGGTTTTTTGGCTTTGACGATGCAATTTATGCAACATTTAGACTTCTTGAACTTGTACAACAAGGTATGGATATAGATGCTGAAATTGATGCACTTCCAAAAACATATTCAACTGAAGAAATAAAAGTTAAAACAACAGAAGAAGAAAAATTCTTATTAGTAAATAAATTAAAAGAATTACTTAAAAACCCTCCCTTGGATTTTCCAAAAATTATTGATATAATTGAAGTAGACGGTGTAAGAGTAATATTTGAGAAAGGATGGGGATTAGTAAGAGCATCAAACACAACTCCAATACTTGTAACAAGATTTGAATCAACAGATGAATTACTTGCAAAAGAGTATGAAGATAAATTAAATGCCTTAATCCAAACTGCAAAAAATGAAATTAGTAGCATTACAAACTAAAACAACAAAAGATTTTAAACAGAATTTAAACCATATAAAAGAACTTATCTCTTCTTGTGAAGAGGGTTCTTTTATTTTAGCTCCGGAGCTTTGTTTAACTGGATTTTCGTATGATAGGATGGATGAAGCTTCTGAATTTGCTATAAAAGCAATAAAAAAAATAAAAAAACTATCAGAAAATAAAACTATTGCAATCACTTTTATTGAAAAACAAGACTTAGATTATTTTAATACTCTATATATTTTTCATAACAAAAAAATAATCCATAGGCAATCAAAACATAGATTATTTCCATTAGGAAATGAACCTGAGTACTTTGAAAGTGGCAAAATCAATAATATGAAGATATTAGATATAAATGGTATTAAAGTTGCAGTTTTAATCTGTTTTGAAATAAGATTTCCACAATATTGGTTAAAAGTTTTAGGTGCAGATTTGATCCTAAACCCATCTGCATGGGGTGTAAAAAGAAAAGTTCATTATGAAACTATGACAAAAGCCCTTGCTGTTGCAAATCAATGTTATGTTTTAGCATCAAATAGTGCAGATGATAATATGGCAAAAAGTAGTGGTATTATTACTCCTTGGGGAGTTGAGTATAGAAATGATTCAAAAGAAATTATAACTCACACTATGAATATAGACGAAGTGAAAAAAGTTAGAAAATATATTGACATAGGATTAAAAAAGAAATGGAAGTAAAATCAATTATTTTTGTATGCTTAGGAAATATTTGTCGTTCACCTTTAGCAGAAGGAATTGCTAAAAAATATGCAAAAGAATACAACTTGGATTTAAAAATTGATAGTGCAGGGACTGGAAATTGGCATGTAGGAGAAGCACCTTGTAGTGATTCTATAAAAATAGGAAAACAAAAAGGCATAGATATTTCAAATCAAAGGGCAAGACTTATACAAAAAGAAGATTTTTCTAATTTTGACTTAGTAATAGCTCTTGATGATAAGAACCTTCGAGATTTAAAAAATCTTGGATGTAAAAATCCAATTAAAATTGGAGACTTTGGGTGTAAGGGAGAAGATGTTCCCGACCCATACTTTTTTAATGGCTTTGAAGGTTTTGATAAAGTTTATGAAATGATTGAAGTGTGTGTAAAAAATCTTATAAAAGATAAATCTTATAAAAGATAAATTTTTAAAAGAGAAAGCTTTCTAAATCGTAGAAAGCCCTTGTGCTTGTTCTATCCAATTGTCTTCTTTTACTTGATTATCTTCTAAAGTAAGATACTCTTCAACCCAATGGCTATTTTTTGCACTCCATTTAGCAATTTGATCAAAATGGAAAATTCCAAGTTCATTTAACCTTGATTCTAAATCACTATCAATTCCTTCGATTTTTTGAAGATTATCTTTACCCATTGGTCTTGGTGAACTTCTAATTAATGGTTTATTATAAATATTTCCACCAGCAGCACCGCCATGAGCTGTAATACTATTGTAACTTATATTTTTCTCTCCAGCAAATGCTCTTCCTATAACTAGACCTATTAAAAAACCTATAAATGCTGCAATTACTAAACAAAAAATTATCTGAGATGCTATTTCTATCACTTTATTTTTCCTCTATTATATTAAATTCTACTCTTCTATTTATTCGAGAATACCCTTGTGGGCTATTCTCAACCATTGGAATATTTTCTCCATATCCACGTACTTTAATTCTATTTTTATCAATCCCAAAATAGATTAATCTATCACTGACTTTTTTTGCTCTTTGATATGATATCGTTTGATTTAATTTTTCTGGCCCTGCAGCATCGGTATGTCCTGCAAGTTCAATTTTAATATTTGGAAATTCTTTTAGTATTTCAACCATATATAAAATAGTTTTTACACTACTTTTAGTAATCTTATTACTAGCTCTTCTAAAATCAATTGGGTTTTCTCTTATATAATCATTTATTTTAACTTGAAGAAGTTGTGATTCAGTAGATAATTCTTCAATATTTTTTTCATTTCCAATTCTAGTATATCTTTTATCTGTTGTAATTAAGGGTTGAAGAGGCTCTTCAACTGTAGTATTAATTACTTTTTCTTTTTTCAAAGTTTCAGTTGATTCTAATTCATCTTTAACTGAATCTTCGAGAACATTTATACTCTCTTCAGATTTAAATTCAGGAGAAGACATATCTTCATCACTAGATTCAGGAAGAACTTTTTCTTCTATTTCTCCTGAGGATTTTTCCTCTTCAATTTTTGTCACTTGTGTAGATTCAGCAACTTTTTCTTGCTTATTAATATCTGTTATATTCAGCATCATTTCATCAATGTGGGTATATACACAAGCAATCATAAGACATATAAGGGCTAAAAACAATAATAAAACTTTTTTTTCTGGGCTCATATCAAATCTTTATTTATATTTTAAATTAAGGATGATTATACCATAAGTTTTGGACTTTAAATTAAATTAAAAATATGAAATTATTTTAAAATTATTATAAGTATATTTATAATTTTAAAAAAATAAATATTATTATAATCTCTTAAAAAGTTTTATTCAGCTTAAAATTAAGTAATTTTTTCTATTTAAACTATTTTAATTAATTTAAAATAATTCTATCTTTGTACAATTTAAACTCAATAATTTAACTATTAAAGGCAAGACATGGGAACTACTATAGACAATTCTTCTAATAAGATAATACTATTAGTACTTATAAGTTTTATCACAAATATTGTTGTAGCTTTTAGTTATTTTTTTTAAAATAATAAAAAGACTATTACTTATTTATACAAAATTAATTTTTTTCTTCATATTTTTCTAAAAAAGTTTTTTGCATATCTTCAATTTTTCCTTCTACATATTCCATAAAGTTAATAAAATGATCTTTTTTAGAATGTTCAATTAAAAATGCTTCATTTTCCCAAGTCTCAATAAAACAAAATGTATTTTCATCTTCTAAAACTTTATGTAAATCATATTGAATACATCCCTCATCTAACTCATGAGTTAGTTTATGAAGTGCTTTCATAAAAGTGTATACTTCTGTTGCAAACTCTTCTTTTACTTTTACTTTTACTACTAAAATAACATTACTCATATTTGTTCCTTTTATTAATTTTTCGTTTTATATAATTTTAAAATCATACTATTCCATTTTCCTTCTTTAGTATCTTGTTTTTGCCAATACTTATACTCTAAATCAACAAATTTTTTTGTCCTTTCTGTCCCAATATCTGCAATAGCTTTCAATGCCATTGCTCTATCTTGCCAAAGTTTTGCATTTCTATAAATAGCTACTAAATTTGAAAATTCATTTTCTCCACCTAATAAACCTAATACAGCAATAGATGTTAACCTTAAATATTCATCAAAGCTATCATTATAAGATTTCACAACTTCTAAGGCTTTAACATTATTTGAGAATCCTAATTCATACATATTTAGATAATTTAACTTATCATTTACTTTTTCCCCATCATGAATTCTTTTTATTAACTCTTCAACTTTTTCATCACTTAATTTATAATTGAAATATGCTTTATTAATTTTTGAAACAACTTCTTTTACCATAAGTGAAATAGGTTCATTAAAACAGGGATCATTTACTTCATCCATAGACCAAATAGGAACTTTCCCTCTTTTAATAACTGATCTAAATATTTTTTCCTCATTTCCAATATTTGCAGTAACTTTTAGCATAGAAATTGTAACCATAGGAGAATAAGAACTTGTTCTATGTACAAAAATTTCGAACTTCTTTAAAAATAAAGACTCTTTTGATTCTTCAACAAATTTAATTGGTAGTTTTCTTGCTTCTAATTCATTTTTTATTGCATTTGATATAAAAGAATATGCTTCAACATTTTTTTTATTATTTTCCAAGAATACTATTTTTTCAAAAACTCCGCTAATTACTTTGGGACTATTTCCTAATTTATCTTTAAAACTTATTTCTTTAATATCTTTTTTTTCTAAAGATGGGACATAAATATTTTCTGACTGTCCTATAGATCGCAATGGCACTTTTAAAGAACAAGCCTGAAAAGAAAAAACTATTGCTAAGAGTATAGTTATTTTTCCTACTAATATAAATTTATTTTTCATTATTTCTCCCATATATGTATAAATATTACATAAAAAATTCTTTGTATAGTAGCATACTTAATATTAATAAAAGTTATTATTTAAATTAGTTATACATACTGTATAGGTAAATAATAAGTAGCTTCAAATCTACCATCTTCATCTAAAAATTGATTCTTTCTAAAGATTGCATAAGATGGATTGGTTGTAGTTTCAAAACCACTTTTAGGAAGCCAATCATGATATGCCCATTGTATAAATCTAAGGGCATCACCAATTTTTCCACTTATTTCAAAAGTTGCATATAAAGCTTCAGGCATGTCAAAATATGGAAGTTTTGTATTAGATAAATCTGTTCCATCTTTAGAAATAATAGCTGCAACATAAAAACAGTCACTATGAGGAGTAATAGCTGGATTATCATGATATATTCCAATTTGCTCATACTCTTTTATATCATTTGTATATACCCACGCTTGCATTTTTTGCCAAACTCTTTTTATTTCACTCGTAATATATCCTCTATGTCTAATATAATAAGCGGGCACAGATTTTGTTTTTACAATCTTAGGTTCAATCTTTTCAAAATCCTCTTTTACATAAAATGATATTTTAGAGTCTTTTAAAATATTTGTTGAATACTCTTTATATCCACCATTTCTCCATATTTTTGGCGTCTGATGAAATCTCTCTTTAAAAGCTCGTATAAAAGAGGTTTGAGAGCTATATCCACACATTTTTGCTATCTCTGTTATAGTTGAATATTTATTAGTAAGTAATAGACTAGATGCTTTTTGAAGACGTATAGATTTTATTGTCTCATAGATATTAATACCCATGACTTCTTTAAATATCTTATGAAAATGAAATTTACTAATGCCAAAATTAAAAGCTAAATCATCAATATTTATATCAGTAGCTATATACTCATAAATGTAGTACATAGTGTCATTTGCTATTTGTGTATTCTTATTATAGGTGCTTCTTTTTTGCATCTTTTTCCTTATTAATAGTAATTTTATCATAAATAGATAACTTAATGAACAAAAATAGATAATTTTTTAAACAATAAATATTGAGAATAAAATAAAATTACTGGCTAATATATTGCACAAAGTTTAAAAGGAGTAGTTTAATGAAACAGAATGATTTAATATTAACAATTTTTGTGACCTTCATTTGGGGTGTCAATTTCTCTGTAATTAAACTAGGATTAACTTCCCTTGATCCTTTTATCCTTGCAGGAATGAGATTTTTATTATGTGCTTTACCTTTGGTTTTTTTCATAAAAAAACCAAAAGTAGCTATGAAATACATTATCTCTTATGGTCTACTTTTTGGAGTAGGTTTATGGGGAATGGTCTCTTTAGGAATCTATTTTGGAATATCAGCAGGTATGGCATCTCTAGTATTACAGATGAGCGTATTTTTTACTGTAATTCTTGCAAGTATACTTTTAAATGAAGAAATTGATATCACAAAAAAATTAGCTTTTCTAGTGTCATTATTGGGTTTGATTTTGATTATAAGTGTAACTGACGGATCAGTAACTAGCTTAGGGTTATTACTTGTTCTAATAGGTGCTATATCAATGAGTTTTACAAATATTATAATAAAAAAAGCAGGAAGCAAAAATCTATTTTCATTTATGGTTTGGGCAAGTTTGTTCTCTCCCGTACCACTATTTATATTAGCTTTTATAACCCAAGGAGAAGTAGTATTTACAAATTTTTATGATGATTTAGATAATACTGCAATATTTTCAATCCTATTTCAAGTATATCCAACAACACTTTTTGGGTATTGGATTTGGAATAAATTGTTACATAAATATCCTATTTCAAGTGTAGCACCATTGAGCTTACTTGTGCCAATTTTTGGATTAGCAGGATCATATTTTATTTTTGGTGAAACAATAGGCTTTATAAAAATACTAGCCTCGTTTTTAATTATTTTAGCTTTATTAATCAATACCTATGGTCAAAAATTATATAAAAAAGTATATGAAGGAGTTTAGATGCAAGAATTTTATACACTTGCGATGTTAGTTTCAATAGCAACCTTTACTCTAACAGCGACAATCACACCTGGTCCAAATAATGTAATGCTTTTATCTTCTGGACTTACCTTTGGATATAAAAAAACTTTGCCTCATATATTTGGCGTATTTTTAGGTTTTTCATTGATGGTTTTACTTGTAGGTCTAGGAGTTGGTATTATCTTTGAGAAGTTTCCAATAGTACTTGAAATACTTAAAGTCATAGGAATACTTTATCTTTTGTGGATGGCATTTAAAATAGCTAATAGTAAAGGTAAAATGAATATAAAAGAGAAAAATAAACCTTTTACTTTTATACAAGCTGCACTGTTTCAATGGGTAAATCCAAAGGGATGGATTATGGCTATTACTTCTATATCTATTTTTGTGACTTCAAAAGATAATAGTATAGAGCAAGTTATAATTATAGCTTTAATTTTTTTATTATCAGGGGTAATATCTACCAATACTTGGGCTATGGGTGGAGTTGCATTAAAGAAGTTTATAAAAGATGAAACTCATGTTAGGAAATTTAATATTTTGATGGCTGTTCTTTTGGTTTTGTCTGTTTTGCCTGTGATTTTTGAGTAGGGGGTTTTAGTTACTATATGTGACTTATTTATCTTCTTCTCTTTTTAGTAAAATGTATATAATCAATGCGCCCATTATAGGGATGAGCCATATTATAAATAGTTGTATGTTTTTTTGCTTTTGATTATAGTTGTTTTTTTTGATCACTTTGTATGTTAGTAAGAAGTTTACGATTAGTAAAATTGTGAATGAGAAGACCATAGCGTTCTCCTTTCTTTCTTATTCTTAATTATATAACAAAGAGTTTTATATTTCAATTTTTTTTGGTTTTCGTGAAGGAATTCACCTCTTCACTTTTTAATTGGTATTTTAGTCAAGGTCAAGGCGGAGGAGTTTTTTTGCGTAGGAGCCTACTAAAGTAGGTGACTAAGTTAAAAAACTCCTCCAACGCAGAGATTGGGTAAAAGAGCTATTAAAAATCGTCGAAGTCGATTGAACCTTTACTGTAGTTTACTACATTTCCTTCGAAGAAATTCGTTCTTTGATCATTGAAACTTGCGTAACCATCTACCCATGGGATTGGATGTTTTACGTTATATTCTGGTTTATATCCTACTGCTTCTAATCTTTTATCTGCTAGGTATTGGATGTATTGTGTGATGATTGCATCTGTGAATCCTAGGATTTGACCTTGTGTGATATATGCTCCCCAAGATGATTCTAGTTCTACTGCTTTTCTGAACATTCCTCTTACTGTTTGTTCTAACTCAGGAGTGAATAGTTCTGGTCTCTCTTTTCTTGTACTATTAATCATGTTTTGGAAAAGTAACAGGTGTGTTACTTCATCTCTTTGAATAAATCTAATCATTTGTGAAGAACCTAACATTTTTCCTGATTTTCCAAGAGCATACATTGCTGCGAAACCTGCATAGAAATAAAGACCTTCTAAGATTTGGTTTGCAAATAGTGCTAGTACCATTTTCTCATTTGTTACTTCACCTGCAAGATTATCATATACAGCTGCAATATAGTTGTTCTTTTCTCTTAATTGTGTATCGGTTTTCCATTTGTCATATATTTCATCTGTATTATCAGATATTGACTCAACCATAACGGCATATGATTTAGAGTGGTTAGCTTCTTCATACGATTGTCTTGAAAGACAAGCATTGATTTCTGGAACTGTAATATATGGATTGATATTATCCATCAAGTTATTTGTTTGTAATGAATCCATAAAAATAAGTTGTGATAAAACTAAATCATACATTCTTTTTTCTGCAGGAGATAGGTATTTATAATCTTTCGCATCACCTGTCATTTGTACTTCTTTAGGGAACCAAGTATTTGCTTCCATTGTATCCCAAAGATTCAACGCCCATTGATACTTCATTCTTGTGAAGTTAATCATTCCATCGGGATTTCCACCAAAAATTCTTCTGTCATTTAGTGATTCTGTTGATTCTGGGTTATATATCGTTTTTCTTGCCATAGGCGTTTCCTCTATTTTTCTATATTTTATTCAATTCTTTTTTTACAAGATTATCTTATTGACAACCTGAACATTCCATACTTCTATCTTCTATATTATTATCAGCTTCTGGAGATTGACTTCTTAGGTAATAAGTTGATTTTAATCCAAGTTTCCAAGCTAAAGTATAAATGTCATGCAGATGTTTTCCACTTGCTTTATCTAAAGACATAAAGATATTTGTACTTTGTCCTTGATCAATCCATTTTTGTCTAACTGCTGCTGCTTTAATTAAGTCTAATTGATCAACTTCATAAGCAGGAGTATAATAAGACCAAGTCTCAGGAGATAGTTGTGGAACAACTACCGGAATAAGTCCAGATAAGTTCTCTTCAAACCATTTTCTTTTATATACAGGTTCAATTGCTTGTGTAGTTCCAACAAGAATAGAAATTGATGAAGTAGGAGCAATCGCCATTAAATAACCATTTCTCATTCCATCTTTTTTTACTTGTTCCCTTAAAGCATCCCAGTCATAACCAGCATCAAATAAATCTTTATCAACTAAAGCATTTACAGCTTGTGGAGTATGATCATGAGGCATAATACCTTTTGACCAATTTGAACCTTCAAATGTAGGATAAACACCTTTTTCTACACCTAATTCTGATGAAGATTTAATTACATTATATGAAATTGCTTCCATGATAGAATCAATCTTTTTAAAGTGCTCATTTCCACCCCAAACGATTTTATTTTCAGCTACCATTTGAGCTTCACCCATAACACCAAGACCGATTGATCTTGATTTTAAGTTTGTTGCTTTTACTTTTCTAAGTGGATAGAAATTTAAGTCAATTACGTTATCTAACATTCTAACTGCAATTGGAACAACTCTTTCTATATCTTCTTTAGTATTAATTCTTGAAAGGTTAACTGATGCTAAGTTACATACAGCAGTGTCTCCATCAATTTTTTGTTTTTCAACTATAAAGACTTTTTTACCATTGATTGAATCAAGAGCTGAAACTTTGTTTGCTCTTTTCTCTATCCCACCATCAACAGTTATTAAATCACTCTCTTCATATGTTTCAATCGAACCATCTTCAAACTCTAATTTGATTAGATAATGATTTGGATTCGTATTTTGAAAAATTTCTGTACAAAGGTTAGAAGATCTAATATGACCTGCATGTGCATTTGGATTTGCTCTATTTGCATTATCTTTGAAACACAAAAATGGTGAACCAGATTCAAAATATGATGTTAAGATTTTTTTCCATAAATCTTTCGCTTTCATTCTATCTTTTGTAATAGAATCATCGTCTTCATATTCTAAATATTTTGCTCTAAATGCATCACCGTGAAGCTCAGATAAATCCTGTACTTCATATGGATCAAAAAGAGTCCAATAAGAATCTTCTAAAACTCTTTCCATAAAAATATCTGAAATCCAAAGAGCAGGGAATAAGTCATGAGCTCTTCTTCTTTCTTCTCCTGAGTTCTTTTTAAGGTCAATGAAATCTACAATATCCATATGCCAAGGCTCAAGATAAACAGCAATTGCACCTTTTCTTGTACCAAGTTGATCAACTGCGATTGCAACATCATTTGCAATTTTTAAGAATGGTACAGTACCACCAGCAGCAGATTTATGGTCATCAATAACTCCACCTAGTGCTCTTACTTGATTCCAATCACAACCAATACCACCACCAAATTTAGACAATAATGCCATTTCGTGATAAGTATCAAATATACCTTCAATATTATCAGGAGTTGAACCAATATAACAAGATGATAATTGATGTCTATTTGTTCTTGCATTTGATAGAGTGGGAGTTGCTAACATAACTTCAAATTTTGAAACTACATCATAGAACTCTTTTGCTCTTTGTTGTTTATCATCTTCATTTTGAGCTAAGAACATAGCTATTGCCATAAACATTTGCTGAGGAAGTTCGATTGGAACTCCATTTCTATTTTTAATTAAATATCTATCATATAAAGTTTTGATTCCAAGGTAGTTGAAAAGATAATCTCTCGAAGGATCAAGATAATCATTTAATTCATCTAAATCATACCCTTCACCTAAGTTAGGAATTAACCTTCCTGCTTCTTTTCCATATCTTAAATACTCTTTTAAATGACAATATGGCTCACCTTTTATCCCATGAGTTACTTTTCCAACTCTATGATAAAGGTCAAAGATAAATAGTCTTGAAGCTGCAAAAGTCCAATTTGGAACATCAATATCTATTTTCTCAACCGCCGTTTTAATTAAAGCATCCTGAATATCAGCAGAACTCATTCCATCAATAAACTTGATTTGTGCATCAAGTTCTAATTCACTTTGAGATACTCCATCTAAATCTTCTGTAGCTTCAATAGTCATCTTTTGAATTTTAGTAATATCTAAAACTTCTTTTCTACCATTTCTTTTTTGAATAATTATTGCCATATTTTGTACCTTGTGCTTAATGTTTTATTTTTTGAATACTCTGTTGAAAATTGCATCAACATTTTTAGTATAGTAATCGAAGTTAAAACACTCTCTAATCTGTTCTTCAGATAATGTGTTTCTTAACTCTTCATCAGCTAATAAGTGTCCAAGATATAAAGACTCACCATTTTCATTTGTTGAAGGTTTACCTTGTTGAATCTCTTCCCATACTTTCATTGCATTTCTTTGAACAATTCTATATGCGTCTTCTCTACTTACTCCACCTTTTGGTAATTCTAGTAAAACTCGCTGAGAGAAAACTAAACCACCAGTTAAGTTTAAATTTTTTATCATATTTTCAGGCATAACAGTTAAGTTAGCAATTACGTTGTTCATTCTATGTAGCATAAAGTCAGATGTAATAAATGCATCTGGAAGCCAAAATCTTTCAGTTGAAGAGTGAGATATATCTCTTTCATGCCATAAGGCAACATTTTCCATAGCAGGATTTGCATATGCTCTAACCATTCTTGCAAGACCTGTAATATTTTCAGTTAAAATTGGATTTCTTTTATGAGGCATTGCAGAAGAACCTTTTTGCCCTTTTGCAAAATACTCTTCAGCTTCATAAACTTCTGTTCTTTGTAAATGTCTAACTTGTACTGCAAACTTTTGAATTGAAGAAGCCATAGTAGCTAATGCAGTTGCAAGTCTTGCATATCTATCTCTATGAATTACTTGATTTGAACAAGGTTCAGGTTTTAAACCTAATTCAGCCATTGCTAACTCTTCAAGCTCAAGTGGGGCATGTGCAAAGTTACCCATTGCTCCTGAAATTTGTCCAACAGCAATCACATCCATAGTTTGCTCTAAATTTAGTAAATGTCTAGCCATTTCATCATACCAAACAGCTAATGTCAAACCAAATGTAATAGGCTCACCATGAATACCATGAGATCTTCCTACCATTAGAGTCATTTTATGTTCCATTGCTCTTTTTTTGATAGATTCCATTAACATTTTTACATCTTCAATGATAATATTAAGTGAATCTCTCATTTGAAGAGCAACACCTGTATCAACTGCATCAGATGAAGTCATACCATAATGGAACCATCTTGATTCTTCTCCAAGACTTTCACTTACACTTGTATTAAATGCAATTAAGTCATGTTTTGTTACAGCTTCTATCTCTTCTATTCTTTCTACTGAGAAAGTAGCATTTTTTACAATCTTTTCACAATCAGAATCAGGGATTAGACCCAATTTATTCCATGCTTTTACTGCTGCTTTTTCAACTTCAAGCCATGCAGCATATCTTGCATGTTGTGTCCAATTTTTTGTCATTTCTTCTCTGGCATATCTTTCAACCATCTATATATCCCTTATTATCTATATTTGTAGTATTTTTATTAAGTTTTGTTTATAATTTAAGTATGATATCCTATCTAATTTAGCCAAAGATTTTGTTTAACTTTTGTTAAATTTTTACTTAATTTCAGGAAATAATATTGCCATTTATCTTAAAAAAATTTGATGCCAAAAAAGGCAAAAAAATACAACTATTTTTGTTACAAGACCTAGGCTACAAGCCCGCAGTTGCACATCGTCTAATAAGCCGTGGAAGAATTTTTGATAGTAATCATAACTCCTACTTGATATCAGAATCAATAAAAGAAGAGTGTGTCTATGTTGCACTGTTTGAAGGGCACACAAGGGGGTTAAAACCTTTACACACATTTATTGATTTTGCAATCTTCGACAAACCTTCAAATCTTGTAATTCATCCAAATTCAAAAAAGACTGAATATTCACTATTAGATGAAATTAGATTTCATTTTGGAAACAAAGCAAACCAAGCACATAGAATAGATGCTGAAACATCTGGATTGGTTCTAGTTGGGAAAAATGAAAAAGCTACAAATACTTTAGCAAGTATGTTTGAAACAAAAGAGTACAAAAAATCTTATCTTGCAATTGTTGAGGGTAAAATAGACCAAGAAATCACAATAGATAAAAACCTTAAAAAAGAGGGGAAAAATATTGGTGTAAGAATGGCAACTTGTGAAAATGAGGAAGGGAAAAAATCAATAACACACGTGAAACCAATAAAATATAACAAAAAAAAAGATATAACTTTAATTGAACTAATTCCAATTACAGGAAGACAACATCAAATTAGAATTCATCTTCATTCAATAGGACATAGAATTGTAGGAGACCCTATTTATGGAGTAGATGATGTGAATGCAGAAGGATATTTAAATAAAACTCTAAGTAAAGAAGATAGAAAAAAAGTATCTGGTTCGTATAGATTATGGCTACATGCCAATTTTTTAGAGTTTGATTATAAAAAAGTAACATACAAAATATTTTCTAAAAATCCTGAAATTTTAAAAGAGTTTGAAAAATAAAATTATTTAAAAATAAAAAATTATATAACTAAAAGAGCTAAAACTAAATATCTTACAAATTTTGAAAGAGTGACTAAGAATAAAAACTTTTTTAAATCATATTTTAATATTCCAGAAACAAAAGTGATTGGATCACCAATTATAGGAGTCCAAGACAGAAGTAAAATATAAGCACCAAATCTATCAAAGTAAGCTTTATATTTATTAATTTTTTCTTGTTTCAAATATCTCTTTTCTACTAAAAACTCTTCGCCTTTTAATCCAAGATAGTAGTTTATAACAGAACCTAAAACATTTCCAAATGTTGCAAAGAAAAGAAGTAAATAAAGATTATACCCCTCTTTTATATCATAAATTAATAAGGCTTCACTTCCAAGAGGGATAAGTGTAGCTGAAATTAATGCAGAAAAAAAAAGTGTTAAATAAATCAAACTATCACTTTCTTCTAAATCTATTTACAGAAATTTGAGAAACAAGTACTCCAGCTAAGATTGTAGCACTTGCAATTAATTCTGAGACTGAAAGTTTTTCACCTAAAATTAAAAAGGCCAAAATGAGAGTAAATACAGGTATTAAATTCACAAACATAGCAGCTTTAGAAGCTTCTATTTTTGTCAAAGCAAAATTATATAAACCATATCCACATAAAGTAACAACAACTCCTAAATATAAAAGCCAAGACATAGCTTCAATTGTAAAATTCATATCAACAGTAAAATACTCATATATAAAAAATGGAAAAAAGAATATTGCTCCAATAAAAGCTTGAATCGCAGTTATAAATAAAGCTGAATATTTATCTACTAAATATCTTGTAACAATAGTATAACCTGCAGCACAAAACATTGCACCAAGTTCTAAAAGGTTTCCTAACATAGGATTTGGAGCACTTAAAGTTGTACTAGCTTGAACACTAAGCCACACTGCACCAATCATTGCAAGACCAGAACCTAAAATCAATTGTCTTGAGATTATCTCTTTTAAATAATATCCCGCTGCAATTGCAGTTATTAAAGGCATTAAAGAAGTAATCATTCCAGCTTGTGAAGCTGAAGTATAGAGTAAAGCTTTTGCTTCAAAAATAAAATAAAGACAAGGTTCAAAAATTGCTAAAAGTAAAATATATTTAATATCACTTTTTGTAAAGTCATATTTTAAAAAACCTTTTATAAAGTATAAAAAACAAAATGATGCAATTAGCATTCTAAAAAATATAACTGTAAATTCCCCTAAATCTGCCATTGCAGATTTTAAAGCAATAAAAGAGCTACCCCAAATAAACATTGCAAAGATGATAGAAAAAATACCAATTAAATTAAAATTTTTAGACAATTTATTTACTCTTTTTATGAAATTAGGCTGGCATTATACTCTTTTAAAAACTTAAGTCAAGAATTTATTTATAAGAAGTTTAAGCTTCCACAAGGTATAATTACCGTCCTTAAAGAAAAGCACAAAGAATATCTAGGTATTTTTTGTGCTCTTCTTTAGCCCCTTACAATCATTTTTAGAGACAACGCCCCAGGATGGGAACATAGCAAGGCACCTCTTCTTTTGGTGTGTTTGGGTACCTGGAGAAGAGTGCTATTTAAGCACTCCTTTTCAAATCAAATCAGAAAAATCTTCATTTAATATCAAAAGTTTTTTATCTTTTTTATTATAAATAAATCTATTATCCCGTTTTTGTATTGCTTTTAGAATGATTAATTTAATCTCTTTTTCACTTTTACTGAAACTTTTTAAGTACATTGTAAATTGAGACAGTGGTATAAATTTCTCTTTTTCTATATTTTTTTCATTAATTTGACTTGTAATTTGTGGTTTATAAATTGAACGCATTTCATTAAATGCACTTTGAAGAAGTTCTATTTCTCTATTAAAAACACCTATAATTCTTTTTTGATTTTTTTCTAACCTTGAAATTTCAGAACCATACTGTTTTTTCATCCATTTTATAGAGGTTTTCAGAAGGGCTATTTGTTCATCTTTTACTTTAATTACTTCATTAAAACTATCACTTGCAATCTCTTTTATCTCAACCTTTGCAGATTCAGATTTATTTTCAACATGGTCACTTATATACACATAAGTTTTTCCAGATTTTTTAATTGATTTTAATTGATTATGCTTAATTCTATAATGAACTCCCTGTAAAGAGAGTCCTAATATTTGAGCAGCCTGAGCTGAAGTAACTAATCTTTCCAAGACTAAACCTTACATTTTTTCACTATCTACTTCAATAACTGTATGTACATTTCCACGAGGTTTAAAGTCTGCAATCACTTTCATATATCTAGGAGCTAATTTTTCATAAAGAGTATCAAAAATCTCATTTGCTGTATTTTCATGAGAAATTTCTCTATTTATAAATGAATTAATATAAAGTTTTAGAGCTTTTAATTCTATTACTAATTTATTCGGTACATATTCTAATTTTATTGTTGCAAAATCTGGATAACCACTTCTTGGACATTTTGCCATAAACTCAGGAAGTTCAATATTTATTGTGTAATTCTTTTCATTTGTATTTGGCCAGAAGTTTTCTTCTTTATTTATATCAAATTCTAAAATTTCTTTTTCACCATATTTCATTATGTTTTTACCTTTTTATACATATTAATTATCTTTTTATCAGACTTGAAAAAGCCATTTTATCTAAATTTTGCTTACATATATAAGATTAAGTATTTAAGATTTTTTTGTAAGCTGTGCATAAGAAAAAATTATAGTATAATAGTTTAAAAAAGTTCATATAAAGGGAAATCAAATGACTACAATTTATGATATAGCCATTATTGGTGGAGGACCTGGAGGCATTGGTACATCCATTGAAGCAGCCGTACATGGAATTAAAAATATACTACTAATTGATAAGGCAGATAATCACTCTAGTACTATTAGAAAATTTTATAAAAATAACAAACGAGTTGATAAAGATTGGAAAGGTCAAACTATAGATATAGAAGGGAATATTCCTTTTATGGATGGAACAAAAGAGACAACTTTAGACTTTTTTGATCAGCTTTTAGATGAAGAAAAGATTGATACAGCCTTTAATACTGAAGTTGAAAATATAATAAGATATGACAAGGAAGATTGTTTTTTAATTACAACAGGAACCCAAAGTTTTAAATCTAAAGCCGTAGTAATTACAATTGGTAAGATGGGTAAACCAAATAAACCAACATATAAAATTCCTCCCTCAATAAAAGAGTATGTAAATTTCAATCTTGACAACTGTTCAGAAGGTGAAAAAATTCTTGTAGTTGGAGGTGGAAATTCTGCTGCTGAATATGCTTATGAATTAGCAGATGAAAATAATACAGTAACCCTAGTTTATAGAAGAGAAGATTTTAATAGATTAAACCCTGAAAATGAAGATATTTTATACCAATACAATGGGCAAGAGAAACTTCGTTTACGAATGAATACAGATATAAATTCTGTAGAAAATGAGCATGGAAAAGTAAAAGTAAATTTTAATGATGGATACTATACTATTTATGACAGAGTAATTTATGCAATTGGAGGGACAGCGCCTATTGACTTCCTAAAAAAAGTTGGAATTGAGACTGATGAAAATGGTAAACCAATCTATGATGAACATTATAAAACGAATATTGATTGTATGTATGTAGCTGGAGATATTGCATTTAATACAGGTGGCTCAATCGCTGCTGCACTTAATCATGGTTATCATATTGTAAATTCATATATGAGAAGAAGTGGCAAAATTTATTCACATACAGATAAAGTAGAAGAATTTTTTGCAAATAATCCAAGTTTTAAGCACTAAAGATATACTAGGTTATGAACTTCAAGCTATTTATCTTAATTCTCATAACATTGTTTTTCTTTTCTACAAGCTCCATACTAGCTCGTGCAACACTTATTGAAAATTATATTGATGCTTTTAGTTTTACCTTTTTTAGACTTTTTTCTGGTAGCTTTGTGTTATTAACTATTATATATTTTAAAGAAAAAAAACTAGCTCTATCTACGAAAGAAAATTGGATTAGTTCTTTCATGCTTTTTTTATATGCAATAACTTTTTCATATTCATATATAAATTTGGATGCAGGAATCGGTGCACTAATTTTATTTGCGGTTGTTCAACTTTTTTTAATTCTTGTTGCTTTGATAAAAAAAGAGAGTTTAACTATACAAAAAGGAGGAGGGATTGCCTTAGCCTTTTTAGGATTATTTTACTTATTATTTCCAGAAGAATCATTTAAATTATCTTTTTTTCACGTTTTTCTAATGATTATTGCGGGTTTAGCATGGGGAATATACACAATTTTAGGAAAAAATTGTACAAATGCTTTACAACATACAGCTGATAATTTTACAAAATCACTACTATTTATTGCAATTTTTTATTTTCTATTTGTATCACAAACTCATATTAGTTTTAATGGAATTGTTTTAGCTTTCATTTCTGGAGGATTAACCTCCGCATTAGGTTATACGATTTGGTATTATATCTTACCTCAAATCCAAATTATTACATCAGGAATAATCCAATTAATAGTTCCTCCTATTGCTATATTTTTAGGAGTTCTTTTATTAAATGAAGAACTTACATTTAAACTTTTTATCTCCACAGATATAATACTTTTAGGAATTGCAATAGCAATTTTAAGTAAAAGAAAAAACTAAAAATATATGGCAATTATAAATTAAAATATTCAAAAACTTAAAAACTCTTTTTGTTCTTTATACATTTCATCAAACATATCAGAAATCTCTTCTAAGGTACAAACTGCAGAAGATAAAGGATCAAAACACAAGGCTTGTTTTAGTAGTTTTAAATCCTTTTTTAATACGCCTTCAACTAAAAGTTCTTGGAAAAGTATATTTGTTTTATTTAATGCAGCACAAGCATTTGGAAGGTTTGTAACTTTGCAAGGTTTTATTCCCTCTTTATCTACAAAAGCCGGTATTTCAATAATACTTGCAAAAGGCAAATTAGGAACATAGTTATCATTGTTTGTATTTATATTTACCCTTGTTTTTTCATTGTTTATGATTGCATTGATGATTTTTGGAGCATTGAAGATATTTTGTTTTACTGGAATTTTTATCTTTCCACTAATTTCATCTTCCATCTGTATTGTCATTAGTTCAATTTTTTCTCGTTCTAAATTTAATAAATCCCATCTAATTGGTAAAAACTTTTTTGTAAGTTCTTCATTTTTTTTAAAGTATGGTAGGTAGTCACTTAAATGCCAGTGATTTACTGTACAGAAATAATCAAAGGTTTTTAATAGTTCTAATCTTATTAAGTCCTCTTTTTGAACTTTTTCATCATCAACTAGTTTTCTAATTCTTGGGTATAAATCTTCTCCATTCAGACTTAGTTTTGTAATCCATGTCATATGATTGATTCCAGCAAACTCAAACTCTACATTTTTACTGATTTTCGAATTTACGATATCATGTCTTTTTTTATTTTCATTTGGATGAGAAATCCACTTATCTTCACCTAAAAAGCCAAGGATTTGGGCTACTGTATATTGAACAGCATAACAAAGACCAACAATATTTATAGAGGTAGTCTCTTTTACCGCTTTAATCATAGGTGCTAAAGGGTTTGAATAATTTAATAAAAGAGCATCAGGACAGAGCTTTTCCATATTTTTTGCAATACTTACAAGTACTGGAATATCTCTCATGGCTCTAAACATGCCACCTGGTCCCATAGTATCTCCAGCATCTTGGTCAACTCCATATTTTAAAGGTATATAAAGATCCTTTTCCCAAGCTTTCATTCCTCCAACAGTAAATGCTGTTATGACAAAATCAGCATTTTCTAAAGCTTCATCAATAGATAATGTTTTTATAACTTTTGCTTTTGTATTCTCTTGTTCAATTATTTTTTTTGTAAAATCAAAGGTAAAATCCAGTTTCTCTTTATCAATATCATGTAAAACAAAAGTGGAATCTTTTACATTATCATAAGAGAACATTGCACATAAAAGTTGTCTTGCAAAAGAGCTACTTCCTGCACCTATTAATACTATTTTATTCATCATTTACCTTTATTAAGAATTTTTGCATGTACACATACCGCGATTAAGATGATAACACCATAAACAAATCTTGTATAAAAACCATCTAATCCCATGGCGATTATTCCTGATTCAATTATTCCAATTATTATTGCTCCTATAAAGGTACCAAAGATCGTTCCACTTCCACCAAATACAGAAGTTCCACCAATAAATATAGATGCAAATACTAAAAGTAAATAACCCTCTCCATTCGTAGGCCACCAATTAGCCATTTCAAGAGTTAATAAAACAGCACTAAAAGAGCTTACCATTCCCATTTGTATAAAAAGGATTATTCGTGTTTTATCTGTATTTATTCCCATCATTTTTGCAGCTTTTATATTGTCACCTACAAATAAAACAGCATTTCCAAATTTGTGTCTAAAGAGTACAAACCAAACTAAAATGGCAAATAAAATCACCCAAAAACTTTGAGCAGGGAAAAACCCAAACCATCTTCCTGTAAAAAGTTCTGCAATAAAACTTTCTTTTACTTCTATCACACTTAAAGCCGTACCACCACTTAAAATCATGGCCAAACCTCTGAATAAAAACTGACTTCCTATGGTTGCAATTATTGAAGGAACACCAATTTTTACAACTATTAATCCATTGAATAAACCTGCAAAAAAGCCAAAGCATTGACAGAGAAAAAAGGATAAAAAAGTGTTCTCAAAACTTAAATAACTTTGGGAAAATATATAACCACTTACAGCCATAACAGAAGGAAAAGAGAGGTCTATCTCTTTTGCAATAATCAAAGGAGTTAAAGCTAAAGCTAAAATCATAGTAAAAGGAATAATAGATAAATAGGAAATATAAATCCTACCTTGTAAAAATACCTCAGGAACCGTGCTAATAAAGAGTGCTAAAGTAATAAAAAGTATGGCAAAAATTGATATTTGATAGATATATTTTTCTTTCATTAATACTCATTTTGTATTGTTAAAAGTCTGTTTTGAAGTTCTTCTAAACTAATATCATCTTTTTTTATATCCACTTTAATTTCACCTCTATCAAGCATAATAAATCTATCACTCACTTCATAGGCGTGTAAAATATTGTGAGTAATGAGAATACAACTTTTCTCATGCTCTTGTAAATTTTTTATAAAACTTAAAACTTTTTTTACATCTTTTATAGCCAACGCTGTTGTTGGTTCATCAAGTATGACTACTTTTGAGTCAAAGTAAATAGCTCTGGCAATTGCCAAACCTTGTCTCTCCCCACCCGATAAAGAGCTTACCTTTGAGTTAGCAGATAAGCCAACACCTCGTAAACCTAAAAAGTTTTGAAGAAGATGCATACTTACTTCTTGCTCTTTTTTAATATCAATAAATCCAAAAGTATTGGTAATCTCTCGTCCTAAAAAAATATTTCTGTAAATCTCTTGTTCTAAACCAACAGAAGATTCTTGATATACCGTTTCAAAACCCAAATCTCTCGCACTTTTTATATCATATTTTTTTAGATTGACTTTCTTTTCATTTATAGTAAGCTTTGCTTTATCAAAGTTCTCTAGACCAGAAAGGCATTTAATCAACGTTGATTTTCCAGCTCCATTATCTCCCAAAAGAGAGATAACTTCGCCTGAATTTAGTTCTAAATTTATATCTTTTAAAACTTGGGTTTTCCCATAAGTTTTAAAAGCATTTTTTAGATTTAGAACTTGTTTCAATTTATCTGATACTTTTTTTAGCTAATGGTTCAATAATACTGATATTTTTGTTATCAATAAATCCTGCACCTGTATCAATATTTAGTCCAGAAAAACCATATTTTTTACTAAGTGCTAATTGTACAACTGAAATATATCCTTGTAAGAAAGGTTGCCCATCACCAATTAAATCTACATAGTTTTCTTTAACCGCATGTGTAGTTGCAGGAGATAAAGAGTAACCAGCAATATAATAATCATCTGCACTTATATTTGCTATTTTTGAGAAGTTTTCCATTTGTGCAGTTAAACCACCGTGATCAACTAAAATAAGCTTTGTTTTTGGATTTTTTGTAATGTATGCAGTAAATACAGAAGCACCTAAAACTGGATCTTTATTGATTTCGTTTGAGATTTCAATATAGTTTACTTTTATGCCATGTCTTTCAAGCTCTTCAATCATGCCCTTAGCTCTTAAACCTCTTGTAGGTTGAGATAAAAGTCCCCAAACCATAGCTATATCACCCTTTTTAAGATTATTTCTTAAAACAGCCTCTTTTGCTAAGGCAATACCACTTGTATAATTGTCCGTTCCAACATATCCAAAACCATTTGCTGTATATTTACTTTGAAGTTTTGGTAAAGGAGTATCTAAAGTTGTCACTAAAATACCTGCATCAATAGCTTTTTTCACAAGAAGAGAATAAGCATCATCACCTGGATGTCCCATAATTGCGATACCATCAACATCTGATGCAATTGCTTTATTAAAGTTATTAATCATCTTAGAAGAAGACCAATCAGAATAATAGATTTTTAAATCCACTCCCAAGTCATCTGCTGCCATTTTAGCACCAGTTACGACAATATTGGCATAACTTCCACCAACACTACCACCTGCATCAAAATATATTTTGATTTTATCACCTGCAAAAATTGTAGATGCAAGTATACTTACTAAGAAAATAATTCTTTTCATAGTTTCTATCCTTAATATGAGTTTTTTAATTTTTTTCACAAATGAAGCACAGATTTTGAAGAGAATTTTGCTAAATTGTGTACCTAAACTTAGGTCTAAAGGTAAAATTTTTTTTACCTTTTGAAGTATAATATTATATTTCTTAATTTAAATTTATAATTTTTATATATAAGTTATTAATTTTATATAGTTTTTATAATAATTAAAAGCAAAAGGATTCAAGATGCCACACTTACAATTTGAAATAAATAAAAAAATATCAAATGAAACAAAAGATAAATTTGTTAATGAAATTAGAGATACTTTTTCTGAAATAATGGATACGGGTACGGATCATATTGCAATAAGTATACGTGAATACGATAAATACAATCTAACAATTGGACGTGCAAATCCAGATGATGATATCTGTTTAATGAATCTTGATATTAGAGAGGGGCGAACAATTGAAAAAAGAAGAGAACTTGCATTACGATATATGGCAATTGTAAATGAAGTTTTTGAAGTAGATAATAGAAATCAATACATAACTTTCACCCAGCATACAGGGGAAGATTTTCATCTTGTTGAAAAATATTTAGCTGGTTGGGAAACAGGAGAAGATCCTCTAGCCTAAATAAGTTTTTTTAACTTAAAACATCAGGGCATGCCATACAATTAAGTTTTCGTTCATCCACATTACACCTAACACAAGGGGTTATTATATTTTCATCAAAATTTCTATTAAGTGTTCTTCGTGAATTTAAAGAAGCTATATAAGATACATTTAGAACTGGATCAAAGAGCAATTTGTTTGCAATAATTGAGTTAATATTTCTATTCCTTGCTAATGCTCGTCTTGTATTCATAGAGCTAGAATTTGAAAGTTCATTAAGTAATTCTAAATCTGTTGATACAAGTGCCAAATGAATATTTTCAATTTCTGTTTTTTCTAAACTACTCACGTGAAACTCCTAAAATTATATTCTTAAAATAGCATGCATATATCGTTCCTTTTTAAATTATTAAATTTTAATAAGAATATTTATTTATAATTATTACTTGATTTTTAAAAAATTTTACTATAATCTTAAAAATATAATTTAAAGGATTGTTATGTCTATAGGATTTATTGGATTAGGAAATCTTGGAACTGCAATAGCACAGAGATTAACGGATATGGGTGAAGAATTAAAGATTTATAATAGAACAAAATCGAAAGTTGAACACTTAGCTTACAAAATTGTAGATTCTCCAAAAAAATTAATTGAAGAGTGTGATATAGTTTTTATGTGTCTATTTGAATCAAGTGCAGTTGAAAATATATTAACAATGGAAAATGGACTTTTAGATGCTGACTTAGAGGGTAAAACTATTATTGATCTTACTACAAATCATTTCGAAGAAGTGTTAACTTTTCATAATAGAATAGAAGATAAAGGTGGAGATTATTTAGAATCACCTGTTTTTGGAAGTGTTGCTCCAGCACTTCAAGGGCTTATAACTATTACAACATCTGGTAAAAAAGAAACTTTTGATTTCTGTAAACCAATTTTAGAAAAAATAGGAAAAGAAATATTTTATATAAAAGAGCCTGGACAAGCCTCAAAAATGAAACTTATTAATAACCTATGTCTTGGGTCATTTATGGCTACTTTAGCAGAATGTACAGCATTAGGAGAAGCTTGTAATATAGATAAAGCAAAACTTTTAGAAATACTAGGTGTTGGTGGTGGGCAATCGCTAGTTTTAAAAGCAAAAACTCAAAAACTTATTGATGAAGATTTTTCAGCGCATTTTTCTAATAATGCAATTTATAAAGATTTACATACTTTACAAGACTTGGCTTATAGTTTAAACCAACCACTTTATACTGCTGCAATTCCAAAAGAATTATTTGCAAAAATGAAAAAAAATGGAAAAGGTGAAGAAGATTTTTCTTCTATTTACCAACTATTTAAAGATTAGAATTAAATGTTAAAAGGAATTATAACTCTTCTAATTTTTCAATTTATTGGAGAATGTTTTGTAAGATTTTTTGAATTAATTGTGCCAGGTCCCGTAATTGGAATGGTATTACTTCTCTTATTTCTAATTATAAGAAACAAAAGTTTTGAATCTTTGGATAATGCAGTATTTTTACATTTAAGATATTTGCCGCTTTTATTTATACCCGCCGCCATGGGAATAATCACACAAGCTGATACAATATCAAAAGAGTTTTGGGCAATTATTATATCTTTGTTTGTAGGAACTTTAATTGCTCTTGCTTTTTCTGCAAAATTTATTGATATTTTAACTATAAGAAAGGAAAAAAACAATGAACTTTAATGCGCTTGTAGAATATATAACTACAACTCCAATGTTATGGTTAATTTTGACTTTAGGCGCTTATAAAGTAGGAATCATTATTTATGAAAGAGCAAATAAACACACCCTTTTACAGCCAATAATTATTGCATATATAACAATTATGGCAGCATTATTAATAAGTGGAAAATCTTATGAAGAGTATTTTAAATCAGTAGAAATAATTCACTTCTTTTTAGGCCCTGCAACTGTTGCTTTAGCTTTACCACTTTATAAAAACTTAAAACACATCAAAGCAATCTTTTGGCCTATTGTTTTAACTTTATTTATAGCAGGAAGTTTTTCAATTCTTATAGCACTAGGACTACTATGGATTTTAGATGCACAATTAACTACGATATTATCAATGGCTACAAAATCAATTACTGCACCTATTGCAATTATAACATCTGAACAAATTGGAGCTATACCTTCTTTAGCTGTCGGATTTGTTATTAGTACAGGAATTATTGGAGCACTTTTTGGAAGTATTATTTTTAAAATTATGAAAATAAAAAAAGACACATCAAAAGGTTTTGCCTTAGGTTTAATTTCTCATGGAATAGGAACAGCAAGAGCTATTGAAATGGGAGAAAAAACTGCAGCATTTGCAGCACTTGCTATGGGATTAAGTGGAATTACAACTGCAATATTTTTACCACTCGTAATCCAATTTTTAAAATAGTTTTTACTAGATATAGGTCGATAAGACCTATATTAACTCATAGAAAAAGCTGTTAAAAAAGCTTGCTCTTGATACTTTTTTAAAGATTCAGGAAAATCTATGTGATTTTTCTTTTCAAATGAACTTATAGATTGACATGAAATTAACTCAACTTCACATAATGGGTTTAATTGAATCAAACCTTCCATTTTGAAAGTTACCGCACCCCCTGCAAAATTTCCTTTTTTTGCTCTTTTTTTAATAAAAACTCTTTCTATTTCATTTTGTTCTAAAAAAAGTAAAAAATCATTGCAAAAACTTCTTATATCATTTTGATTTTCATCATTTTCTAACGTAATTTTTTTTGTTTTTAAATCTATAAATTTTGTATTATCAAGAACAACTAATATCATATTATTAGCTTTTAAATCTATTCCACAAATTTTCATATTATCCCTTTTTAAATGCCCAGAAAAGAGCTTTAATTTTTATAATTTGAGAAAGTATAGAATAAATTTTTTATTTAGTTCGATTTTATGACAAATTGCAATATTTAATTTTCAAGTGGTATTGCTATTTTAAAAAGTGCTCCCACGTATTTTACATCATCATAAGTGTAGGTACTGTTTTTAACATCAATTTTCCCATTCATATGGTTCGTAATTATCTCTTTTGACATATTTAATCCAATACCTGTTCCATCTACATCACCTTTTGTTGTAAAATATGGTTCAAATACATCTTTTATTACATTTTTTGAAATTCCACCAGCATTATCTTTAATACTCAGTATCGCATAATTATTTTCCACATAAGTATCTACAAAAATAAGTTTTCTTTGATTTTTTTTATTTTCAAGTTCATCTTTTGCATTATTTAAAATATTTATAATTACCTGAATTAGTTCATTCTCTAAATTAGTAATATTTATATCATTTAAGTTTTCAATGAGTTCGATATCCAAAGATTTAATCTTCGACCCTACTAATTTTAAGACTTTTTTATAATAATTTTTTAAATTAAATCTTTTTTTAATTTTATCAGGTCTAAAAAATTCTCTAAAATCGTCAATTGTATGAGATAAATATTGAACTGTATCATTTACAGTTTTATGTTGTTCTATATTTTCTTCTTCACTGATTGGCAATCCTAATTCTTTTTTTAACAAAATTGATGTTGATGCAGTTGAGATTATAGACAAAGGCTGTTTCCATTGATGTGCAATGTGCTCTATCATTTCACCCATTGCAGCCATTTTTGATTGTTGAACCAAAAGACTTTCTTTCTCTTTTAATTTTTGTTCCATCTCTTTTTGTAAAGTTATGTCCAAAAATGATCCTACATAATATAAAACTTCTCCATCATCATCTAAAACTGTATGAATTGTAAGATGTTCATTTACTATACTTCCATCTTTGTGTCTATTATTAATCTCTCCAATCCAAAAATTATGCTCACTTAAAAAATTTCTCATTTCATCATAAAAATCTTTATCATGCATACCCGACTGAAGTATTCTTGGAGTTTGACCTACAACATCTTCTGAGGTATATCCTGTAATATTTGTAAAGGCTCTGTTTATTTGTAAAATTTTCTGATTTTTATCAGTAATTGTAATACCATTTTGAGTCTCAAAAGTAACTGCACCTAACTTTAATATTTTATGTGAAGATTCCAATCTTTCTAACATAATATTAACTTCGTTATAAAGTTTTCCATACTCATTTTTTTCATTTGTTTCAATTCTGCTTTTTAAGCTATCTGCTAAATCTATTTTTTCTAAAAAAGAAACTAAATTTAATATAGGATATGTAAATCTTTTAGCAAAATATGTAGCTAAAAGGTAGGATAAAATAATCATTAATACAAGTATCGAAATTAATACTTTTAAATTTTTTTGTATTACATCAAAAATTGTGTCTATATGAAGTTTAAATAACATATAACCTAAATGACTATTTTTATATTCTGCATCTACATATAATTTTAAATTATTTCCATAAATAGTTGATTTACGTTCAGACTTAACGGGTAAATATTCAGGAATAAAGCTTTTATCATCAATACTATATTGCAAAATAGGTTCTCCATTTAATTTGTATAAAACAAGTGAATCTATATTAGAGAAAGATTTAATTGATGATGAAATATCCGCAGCTACTGATACTTCATTCAAAAGTACAAGTTTTGCAAAATCTTGAGATAAAACTAAACCTACAGTTTTCGCAAGTTCTAAAGACTTTGTATATTGATTATTCATATACCAATATACAAATGTACTATATCCAATTACTCCCGTTAAAAAAGTAACTGAAATAATAATAGTAATTAATTTCTTTTTTATGGAACCTTTATACATTATTTGGGATCTTTAATAATTTTTATTTTCGACGGGTTATCAATAGGAACCTCTAAATCATTCCCCCATTCTAACCATGACCCATCATAAACAGAAGCTTTATATCCTAACTCCTGCAATACAATATAATTTAAGGCAGCTTCTGCTCCTCCATCACAATATAAAACAATTTCTTTTTCTTTTGGTATATCTTTATAAAGATCTCTTAATTCATCTAAGTCTCTCATTTTATTTCCGATTGATGTTACTTGATAATTTTGAGTACATGCATAATTTTTGGCAGTAGGAATATGTCCATACCTTGTAGCAGTGGATTCTTCACCAGCATAATGTGATTTTTTTCTTCCATCTATAATAGTTTTATTTCCAACTGATAAAAGTGTACTTAGTTTTGTTTCAACTTTTTTGTTATTAATTCTGGGAACAAACTCTTTTCTTTCTGCTTTATAATTAATCGTAGAAATTGGTAATTGCTTTTTTAACCAATCGCTATATCCTATATTTAAAATTCCAACATTGTTATGACCTAATGTTTCTAAAATCCAATAAAACCTTGCTGCCCAAATAAAATCTCCATTATCATATGCAAGAACAAGGCTATTGCTATCAATTCCAGCTTCACTAAACAATTTTTTCAAAAAATCTAATTTTGGCATAAAAAACTTTTCATCAAACAAAGATTTTAAACCTGGAATATTAACAGCATTTTTAATATGGTCTTTTTCATATTCAATTTTTTCTCTTAAATCTATAATTGATAAATTAGGATGATTAATATTATTTTTTAACCAATTTACAGAAACGATAGCTGGCATAATTTTATTTTCACTTTCAACATTATCTGCAAATAAGAAATTGATGATTAATAATAATGATATAAATGATTTATTTAAATTCATTTAAAACCTTTTTCTTGATATAGATCAATAATTATACCAAAAATTGCCTATTTATGTATGAAAATAAATTAAATATTAATTTTTTGAACTAATTATCTAATAAAATAAATAATTTTTAAATTATTTTAAGATATACTTTAATTCTATTATTTAATATCAAGATAAAACTATATATTAAGGGATTTACAATAAAAAATCATCAATTTAAAGAATTATTTAATCTTTTTGAGAAAAAAATAGAAAATTTTAAAATAAATCCAAAAATATATAATTTTAAATATAAAAATCATTTTGTAAGACAATTACAAAATTCTTCAATCTCATTTGTTATTTGGTTTATTGCATCAATATTTATAAATTTAATAGGTATTTTATATTTTAATAGTAGTAGTAATAAATTTGATGTTTCAAGCCTATTTGCTATTTTTTCGCTTTTTTTAGCAATTGCAGCAAGAAACTATTCAGTAAATTACATTATGTTTCATGTAATAGGAAATAAAACTAAAAACTTCATTTTACACCAATTAGCAAACCAAATTGGATATTTTCATCGTATGATGGCAATATCAGCTCTAGGCTGGTTAATTGTACATTTTCAATATATAGAAGAGTCTAACAAAAATGTTGTTTTAATATTAATATTTTTATTAATATTTATAATGATTAATGCCTTAGCAATATTTAGAAGAAGACATCACAACACTTTTGAAAATATTCATCGATATTTTGGATATATTTCAGTTGTATTATTAATAGTATATTATTTTCAACAAAACTTACAACTCAATCTTAATCTAAATGAAATCTTATTAAAACCTCATTTCTTTTTGTTAATTGGTATTGTATTAATGCTTGTCAGTCCTTGGTTAGGAGTTAAAAAAGTATATCCAAAACTTGTTCATGTAGGTCCACATGTTGTTGGTATCTCAATACCTGGAGAGCCAACTTTTGGAACATATTCAAGAATTACTCTATCAAATGGCTATTATCATCCATTTGGGGATTCTATGATTAATTTTAATGATATGAAAAATAGAACTTTATATATGACACCTGCAGGTGATAGAACTAGTAAAATAATTGGTGCAGCAAATGAAAATAAATTTTTATTAGAAAAATGCACCATAAAAAAGAATAGACATAAAGGTTTTATGTACCATCATGCACTCTATGACAATATATTAATAGTTGTTACAGGAGGAGGAATTGCACCAATTATCCCTTGTTTAGTTTTAAATAAAAAAACAAGAATTAATGTTTTATGGATCGGTCGTTCGCAAACAAAAGAATTTACTAGCAAATTATTAACAAAATTAAAAAATAAAATTAAAAACCAAGAAATAAATCTTCATATTTTAGATACTACAGAAAAAGATTTAAATAAATTTAAAAATAGGCATTATATGGCTTTAGCATTAGAAGCATATACACACTACAAACCAGAAGCAGTTTTTGTAATGTCAAATCAAAAGTTTACTATTGACTTAGTTTCTGGATTTAGAGAAAACAATATAAAAGCCTATGGAGCAACTTTTGATTCATAGGCTTTTAATAAAGTATTAAACTTCGTCCATTCTTTTTTGAAATTCTAAATTTAATTTTTCTAGCTTATCTTCTAAATCCAAAATTTGAGAATTTGTTTGAGATTTATGTTTTCCACTTAAAGTAGGAATTAATTCTTTTAATTCATCAATCTCTTTTTTAATTGGTGATGTAGCTTTACTTTTTTCCGTAACAATTGCAGCTCTTAATTTTTTTATCTCTTTTTTGTTTCTTTTTGGTTTAACAACTTTCTTTTTTTCACTTGTATCATCATCTTCCCAACCAATTTTTTCTAAAAACTCATCATAAGTTCCATTAAAATAATCAGCCCCATCATTTGTAAATACAATCAACCTATCACAAACAGTTCTTAATAACTCTTCACTATGTGTTACAATCACACATGAACCTTCAAAAGCTTTTATAGCAGTTGTAAGAGCATCTATAGAATCAATATCCAAGTGATTTGTTGGCTCATCAAGGAAAAGAAGGTTTACATCCTGGGCAATAATTTTACCAAGCATTACTCTAGATTTTTCTCCCCCTGAAAGAAGTGAGATTTTTTTCTTAGCATTATCACCACTAAACATCATAATTCCACAAATAGATCTAATAACTGCTTCTGGAAGTTTATGATTTATACTGTAAATTTCATCCATAATTGTATTGTCTTTATTTAGATGAGAGATATTTGTTTGTCCAAAATGTCCAAATACACAAGATGGATGGAAATCTACTTTTCCATCTAATGCTTGTAACTCTCCTGCGATTGTATTTAAAAGTGTTGATTTACCTTTACCATTTTTACCTATGATTCCTATAGTTTCACCACGAGATAGGGCAAATGTTATATTTTTAAAAAGTATATTGTCGTGAGTGTAGCCAAAGCTTAAATCTTTTACTTCAAGTAAATATTTTGCAGCTGTATCTTTATAGTTAAAATCAAATTTAAGATTTGCATCATAATTGATATCTTCTAAGATATCCATTTTCTCTAAAATTTTAACTTTTGATTGTGCAAGTGTTGCAGTCGCAGCTCTTGCTTTATTTTTGGCAATAAATTCTTCAAGGTCTTTAATCTTTTTTTCTTGTGCAATTTTTTGTTTTTCATGATGTTCTTCATTTGCTGAAATCTGCTCATAAAATTTTCTTGTGCCACCTTCAATTAAAAATGCACTTTTTCTAACAATCCCTAAAGTATGAGTACAAACACTATCCATAAAATCTCTATCATGTGTAATTAAAATCACTTCACCCTGAAAAGATTTTAAAAAAGCTTTTAACCATCTAATGGACAAAATATCCAAATAGTTTGTAGGCTCATCAAGTAAAAGCATATTTGGTTCAGTTAGAAGAAGTTTTGCTAGATTGATTCTAATTTGAAAACCACCAGAAAAAGCCTTTGGCTCTTTTTGTAAATCTTCTTCAGTAAATCCAAGACCAAATAATATCTTTTCAGCTTTGTAAATATCATATTTATCTTCTTCACTTAAAGCCAAAGCAGTTTCATCAATCAAAGTTTTTTCACTAAAATCAAAATATTGTTTCAAGGCACCAATTTTATAAGCTTTTGGAAATTTTATTTCACCACTATCTTGATGTTCTTCACCAAGAATTAGTTTAAAAAGTGTCGATTTACCAGTACCATTACGCCCTACAAGACCAACCTTATCGCCAGCATTAAGTCTAAGGTTTAGTTCACTATAAAGCTCACTTGTCGGATAACTTTTTGAAATATTGATTAGTTCTATCATGATTCTCTTCTATTTGGTTTTATTTTCGGGATTATATTATATGACTGTTTATATGTTGATGAAGTGGATAAATAAGCCTAAATGTTTAGCTTCTTCAACTTCCCATTAACTTGATTTTTAATTTCTTCAAAATCTAAATCAATTTTTTCTTTTTAATTTAGATAAACAGACTCATCATCAATAGGTTTTTCTTTAGCATTAATAAAATTGATAATATCATTAATCGATTTTATTTAGAACTTCTTTTACATTAGCAGTCATTTATTATTCCAAGAAGCTGTTTATAAATATCATTTTGTTCAAACTTACCACTTAAAGGTATATCAATTCCATTTGTGGAAAGATAACCTTTTGCAAACATTTTTTTGTATTTGTCTTTTAAAACACTCTTTACCATATTTTTACCAAACTGATTGCATAGTGTTTTAATATCATTTTCATTGATAGTTGATAAATAGTTTGAAATAATAGAGTAAACCCTTTGTTCACTCTTTTCATTCGTTTGCCAAAATAGATTATAAGAGTATTTATTTGGTTCAAATACAACCATATCCTCAACATCAACAGCATTTATTTTTTCTTTTGCTTCAACATAATCAAGTGATTCTAAAAGATTATAAAGTCTATGCCTATTCTTTTTCCAATCTCTTAAAGTCCTATCTGGCACATCTAATAATTTACTAATTTGTTGTTGTGTCATAACAAAACCTTTAGTTTTTAATATATTATAGGCGGTTATCGCCTATTTATCAATAAATTAGTCTCCATCTTTAATACTTGAGTTAAATATTCGGCTATCATCTCTTTAGAATTTAAATATTGTGACAGTTCAAATTCGGTTGTATTAACCATTGTTGTACTCCTTTAAAATATCTCTTGCTGTTTTAATTTTTTGATTTGATATTATTACAGATTGTAATTTTATTAATTATTTTATATGATATGAAGAACTATAAATTTAAAATAGTAATTTAATTTACATTTTCTTTTAATTCTGGATTTAAACTTTTTGGTGAATATGTATCTCTGAAATAATAATATATAGGAATAAAAACTAATGGTAAAAAATATACACCTACAAACCAAGCACCCTTTATATACTTATCTTTTTTATCATTAAAAGCAATATGACCTATTGTAAATAATGTAATAACCCAAATAAAAAAATAATATGAAAAGGTAAACAACGTTCCTAAATCAAATACATTTTCTTCAAATAAAAAAGATTCCATTGATGCAATTAAAAGAGCACCAACAACTGATATTAAGTAATGCTGTTTTTTATTATATGGTCTTCGTTTGAACTCTTTATAATTTAAATTACCTAACACTTTAATTATCCTAAAATTTAAATAACTATTACATGAAAAATATTTTAAAAGAAATAAATTTCTTTTAAAAGTTTATATTTTGTTTATAATCAAAGCGAAGGGTAAAATTTTGGAAGGAACTTACTCAGTCGTAAGTGACTGAGTAAATTTTGCGCTTTAACGCAGAGTATGAATAAAAGATAAACTTTTAAACGTCTAGGTGTTCAACATCCTTCGCATGTTCCTCGATATAGTTTCTTCTTGGTTCTACTTCATCACCCATAAATAATGTGAATGTATCAGAAGCAACTGCTGCATCTTCTACTGTAACTCTTAGAAGTCTTCTAGCTTCTGGTGTCATTGTTGTTTCCCAAAGTTGATCAGGATTCATTTCTCCAAGACCTTTATATCTTTGAATATATGCACCTTTTTTAGCTAATCCTTCTATTTCATCAAGAATTTCAATTAAATCTCTACCATCAAACATAGAAATATCTCTTTCTACTAGTCTATTGTAGATGTATGTAGCTTCTGAGAAGTATGGTGAAGCGAATAATTCATCATCAATAATAAGCTCTTCTAGCCCTGCTCCTGTTTGAACGAACAGTTGAATTTTATCTTCAGTAATCTTTTTAGATAAAATGTTGTAACCTTTTTCTTCAAGGTAATCTTTTACAACAACATATAAAGCATCAAAATCAAGTTTTACTAAATCAGAATGTTCAATTAAATGTTTTAATACTTCTACTAAAGAGTATCTTTTTTCTAATTGAGCTAACATTCCTCTATATCTAGAAACTGTTTTAAATAAGTCTACTAAATCGTTATATCCTAAACCTTTAAATTCAAATGATTCTAAACCATTTTCAATTAAATAATTGTGTAAAGCATTGTCATCTTTTAGATAGATTTCATTTTTACCTTTTTTATATCTGTATAAAGGTGGTTGAGCAATATATAAATATCCACTATCAATAATTGGTCTTAAAAATCTAAAGAAGAAAGTTAAAAGTAGTGTTTGAATGTGAGATCCATCAACATCTGCATCCGTCATAATAATAACTTTATGATATCTTACTTTTTCTGCATCAAAATCTTCACCAATACCACAACCCATAGCTGTAATCATATTTCTAATTTCGTCAGATTTTAAAATTTTATCAAGTCTTGATTTTTCAACATTTAAAATCTTACCCTTAAGTGGTAAAATTGCTTGATAAACTCTATCTCTACCTTGTTTAGCATAACCACCAGCAGAATCCCCTTCTACTAGATATAATTCTCTAACAGCTGGATCTTTTGATTGACATTCTGCTAATTTACCAGGAAGAGTTCCTACTGTCATTGCATCTTTTTTTCTAGTTAAATCTCTAGCTTTTTTTGCAGCTTCTCTACCACGTGCAGCCATTAAAGCTTTATCCATAATAGCTTTTGCTTGAGCAGGATTTTCTTCAAAATATTTATCTAGTGCTTCAGAAGTAAGTTTTTGACAAATAGGTTTTACATAAGAAGAACCTAATTTACCTTTTGTTTGACCTTCAAACTGAGGTTCTGGAACTTTTACAGAAACAATTGCAATAAGACCTTCTCTTACATCATCACCTGTAATTTTTGTATCTTTTTCTCTTGCTGCTGCATTGTTATTTACATATTTAACAATAGATCTTGTAAGTCCAGCTTTAAAACCAGCTTCATGAGTACCACCATCAATTGTTCTAATATTATTTACGAATGAAAGAGTTTTTTCTGAATATGTAGCGTTGTACATAACTGCAATATCAACTTCAACACCATCAACATTATCATTAAAAGAAACTGCATCTGAAACTGCAATATCTTTGTTTATATCTTCAGCAAATTGTTTTAATCCACCTTCAAAATGATAAACTTCTTTTGTTTTACGAATTTCATCTTCTAATGTAATAGAAATAAAAGAGTTTAAATAAGCAACTTCTCTAAATCTTTTTTCTAGTGTAGCAAAATCATATGTATTAACTTCAAAAATAGAATCATCAGCTAAAAATTCAATAGTAGTACCAGTTTTTCTAGGAGCATCTCCAATTACTTCTAATACTCCTTGAGGAATACCTTTTTGAAATTCTTGATAATGAATTTTACCTTCACGGTGAATTGTCATTTTTAATTCTTTTGAAAGAGCATTTACAACAGATACACCAACCCCATGTAAACCACCAGAAACTTTATAAGTATCTTTATCAAATTTACCACCTGCATGAAGTACTGTAAGTACAACTGTTGCAGCAGATATTTTTTCAGTTGGGTGAAGAGCAGTTGGAATACCTCTACCATCATCTTCTACTCTAATCCAATGATCTTTAGTCATTGTAATTTTAATATTTCTACAATATCCAGCCATAGCTTCATCAATTGAGTTATCTACAACTTCATATACTAGGTGATGTAAACCATTGACATTAGTGTCACCAATATACATACCTGGTCTTTTTCTAACAGCTTCAAGACCTTTTAAAACTTTAATATTACTAGCGCCGTACTCTTGTTCTTGACTCATTATGGGTTTCCTTTTTTTTCTATTTCTCTAAAACTATTGGCATTACGATTGTAAAGAATTTTTCATCTTCTAAAAAGAATGGTAAATTAGATTCATTAAAACCAATAGTTATATTTTCATTGTTTGTTTGACTTAAAAAGTCAAGTAAATATTTTGCATTTACTGCAAGATAAAATTCAGAATCAATATTTAAATCAATATCAATTTGTGTTTTAGATTCTGTATCTTCATCTAAAGATTCAAATACTATAGAATTTGGTTTAAATGTAATTTTAATATTTGAAAATAGTGAAGTTACTAATTTAATAGATTCTATTAATATATTTTTTGGAATTGATAAATTGTATTTTAAATTAGAAGGAATAATTCTTTCATAATCTGGAAATTTACCATTAATTAATTTTGTGAAAAATTTCATATTATTATTAGAAACGATTAGATTGTTTTCATCATAAGAAATATTATCATCATCTAAAAACAGTTTTTGAATTTCAATTATCGCTTTTTTTGGAATAATAAATTGAGCTTCATCATTTGATATATTTTGCAAAAATGAAATTGCTAATCTTCTTGTATCAGTTGATACAAAATTAATTTTTGCATTTTTCATATCTATTAAAGCACCATTTAGTTCAAATTTAGGATTATTATTATCAATTGCTGGTGTAATTTTTCTAATAGAATTTATTAAATTAATAGTTGATATCTCTAAATTTTTTAAATTACTATTTAAAACTAAACTTGGATATTCATCTGCATCATACATAGGTAATTTAAAAGTTGATTTGTTTTGTTTTATTACAAGATTATTATCAGCAGTTTCAATAATAATATCTGTATCTTTTAATCTTTTAATAATACCAAGTAGATTAGAACCATTTACTGTTGCTTTTCCATATATTGCTTCACTTATAGATTCGATATTACATTCTAATCCAATTTCGTAATCTGTTGCTTTTAATGTAAGTTTGCCATCATTTACTTCTATATAGATATGAGAAGTGATAGCACTTGCATCTTTTTTTTCTAAAAATGGTTGCATTGATGAGATTATGTTCTCAAAGATGCTTTTTGTAATTATGAACTTCATTTTATTAGCTCCTATTTATTTATATTAAGTAGTGGAAGTAGTAGACCATGTGAAAAGATGAAAGTATTACTCTAGAGCTTATTCAGTAGGCTTTTATGCCTGTGAATAAAAAGAGATAATATTTCACATCTTTTCACACTTTCGTCTTAAACTTATTTTCCAAACTCCTTAATGTATGATTTTATTTTTTAAATTTTGAATGATTAATTTAAAGTTTTCATCTGTTTCAATCAATTCATTTGTTTTTTGAATATTTTTTGAAATAGAACTATGATCTTTCATTCCTAAAAATTTTGCTATATCTGGCATAGAGTTATGTGTAAGCTCCCTAGCTAGGTATATTACAACTCGTCTTGCATTTGCTACAGTTGCTGTTCTTTTCTTTGATTTTATGTCACTTGGTTTGATATTTAACTCAGTTGCAACAAGCGAAATAATATCTGGTAATTTAATATTTTCTTTTTTCTCTTTAATTTGTTCTTTTAATAGATTTTGAGCAAGTTCTAAATTAATTTCTTGATTAAGTAAAGAGGCACTTGCATTGATTCTAATAAGAACTCCTTCTATCTCTCTAATGGAGTTATCGAGGTTTGTGGCAATATAGTTAATAATTTCTCTTGATAAATGAATTCCATTTAATTCAGATTTTTTTTCTATAATTGCAATTTTTGTTTCAAGCCCTGGAACTTGAATATCAGCTGTTAATCCCCATTCAAATCTAGATTTTAGTCTATCAACTAAACCTGCAATTTGAGATGGAAGTCTATCAGAGGTCATAACAATTTGTTTTTTTGCATTATGAAGTTCATTAAAGGTGTGAAAAAATTCTTCTTGTGTTTGTTCTTTTCCAGATAAAAATTGAATATCATCAATTAATAGAACATCACATTTTCTATATTTAGATCTAAAATGTTCCATATTTTTATTATTGATTGAGAAAGTAAAATCATTCATAAACTGTTCAATAGTTACGTATATAACAGTCTTTCCATGTTCTATTGCATTATTTCCAATTGCTTGTAAAAGGTGAGTTTTTCCAAGTCCTGTTCCACCATATAAAAATAGTGGATTATATTGAACACCTGGTTTGTTAGCAACTGCAAGTGAAGCATTATAAGCCATTTGGTTAGATGTTCCAACTACAAAAGAATCAAAAGTGTATGAAGGGTTTAAAATAGTACTTTCAGCAGTTTCATTTTTAGCTTTTTCAGAGATAATCTCTTTTTTACTTTTCTTTTCACCTGTGATTTTTATTTCAATATCGGGTTTTGTACCGTCGTAAACTTCGAAACAATGCTGAATAACTGGAGTGTATTTGCTTTTTATCCAAGATGCAATATATTTATTTGAAACTTCAAATACAGCTATATTATCATCCGATGAGATTTTTTTGTATGATAGTTGTTTTAAATATTTTTTATAATCAGCTGGGTTAGCTTCTTTTTCAATAATTGATAAAAACTCTTTACTTGTCATTAAATAGGCACTCTTTATATATAAATTGTTAAGATTATATCTAAATTTTAATTAAAAGTTTTTCACTGTGAATAAAAACTTTTAATTAATGAAGTTAATATGTGAAAAACTAAGTCTTTTTAAGTAAATCTTTATCTAAAATTGACCATTATATAGGCATCTTTAGATGTGAATACATTGAATAACAGGAATGTGAAAAGTTGAAAATTTTAGGAATAGATCCAGGAACAAGAAATTGTGGGTATGCAATAATTGAAAAAAATAGAAATGAAATAAAATTAGTTGAAGCAGGTTTGATTAAAATAAAAACAAAAATTTTGCAAGAGCAAATAGTAGAGATGACAGAAGGATTTGATTTAATTTTTGCAAAACACAAAATAGACGAAGTTTCAATTGAAGATATGTTTTATGCTTTTAATCCAAAAACAGTAATAAAACTTGCACAATTTAGAGGGGCAATATCATTAAAAGTACTTCAAGAATTTGGAAATTTTGCAGAATATACTCCATTACAAGTAAAAAAAGCAGTTACTGGAAATGGAAAAGCAGATAAAACTCAAGTTGCTTTTATGGTAAAAAGATTATTAGGCATAAAAAAAGAGATAAAACCTCTTGATATTACTGATGCAATTGCAATTGCATTAACCCATGCTCAAAGGATAAAATAATTGAAAAATCTTCCAATTATAGCTTTTTGGTCTTTAGGAATTATTTGGGGAAGCAATTTTATATATATGAAAATGGCTGCATAATTTATAGATCCGATGCAGGTAGTTTTTTATAGAGTATTATTTGGATTTATCCCAGTGTTTTTTTATGCATTATATAAAAAAGTTTTAAAATACGAAGATTTAAAACATTATAAACATTTTATTGTTATGTCATTGCTTGCAGCAGTCGTTTATTATTATGGTTTTGTAAAAGGTTCATTTTTACTTTTATCTGGAATAGCTGGGGCTTTAAGTGGCTCAATCCCTCTTTTTTCTTTTCTTCTTGCAGCACTATTTTTAAAAGATGAAAAAATTACAAAAAGGTCATTTTTAGGCGTAATTCTTGGATTTTTTGGAGTTATTCTAATAAGTGATGTCTTTAATGAAAATTTATTAGCTTCAAATATGGAGGGCATGATATCAATAGTTTTAGGTTCTTTAAGTGTTGGTGCATCTTTTGTTTATGCAAAGAGATTTGTAAGTCCACTTAATATAAAAGCTACTGCTTTAGCAACTTATCAACTTGGTTTTGCTCTTTTAATATTGCTTTTAATAACAAATTTTGATGGAATTAATAATATTTGGCAAGATACTCATAGTGCTGTTGGCATGATATTAGGTTTGGGACTTTTGGGTACTGGATTGGCATTTATTATATATTATTACATGGTTGAAAGTTTAGGAGCTATAAAGGCTTCTTCCATAACATATATTCCACCAGTAGTGGCTCTTTTGATTGCTGTGGTACTTGTAGGAGAAAATATTAAAATAGTAGATATCTTAGCAACGGGATTGATATTTTTAGGTGTATTTTTAATTAATAAAAGAAAAATCTAATATTTTTTTGATATTTTTTTAAAATTTCATTATAATTCGCGAAATATATAGATTTAGGATAATAATGATTAAACAAAGTGGAAACCTGCATGAAAACAAAAGAATTGCAATACTATCCTCGCATAATGGAAGCGGATTTGAAACCATTCAAAAAGCATGCGAAGAAAAAGTTTTAAATGCACAAGTTGTACTTGTAATCTCAAATAATACAAATGCAAAAGTACTAGAAAAAGCATCAAATAAAAATATTCCAAATTTTATAATAAATGCAAATAGATATCCAGATGAGAACCTTGATGAAAAAATAACTAATTTGATGAAAGAATTTAAAGTTGACTATATATTTTTATCAGGATATATGAAAAAAATAGAAAAAAATTTAGTTACTACTTTTGAAAATAGAATTATAAATTCTCATCCTGCACTTTTACCAAAATTTGGTGGGGCAGGAATGTTTGGTTCGAATGTCCATAAAGCTGTAATTGAAGCAAAAGAAAAAGAGAGTGGTTGTACTATTCATTTTGTAAATGAAAACTATGATGAAGGTGAATTTATTTTACAAAAAAAGTTTACTTTAAATGAAAATGAAACTGTAGAATCTTTAGAAAACCGTATAAAAGATTTAGAATCTTCTGCTATAGTTGAAGCTTTTAAAAAATTAAAATAATATTTTCACCTAAATTATAATAGTTATAATTTAGGTAAATTCCATTTTTTATAAAATGCCAATAATCTTAAAGTCACACCCGCAATAAATAAAATTGTAAGATTTAAAATTGTTGTTTCATAGAATAGATGTATAAAATAAGTTATTAATCCTACAATAATTGCAACTGTTCCATAAAATTCTGATACTAATATTGAAGGAACTTTATTAATCAATATATCTCTTATTGTTCCCCCTCCAACAGCAGTTAAAAATGCAAGCATTAAAACACCTAAGAAGTTAAAATCTGATTGGATACCAATTAATGCACCAGTTATTGCAAATGAAACTAATCCTACGGCATCAGAGATTATGAAAGCTGTTTTACCTTCTAAGTCTGTTTTTTTATGAAGTTTTAAAATTAATGAAATAAATAGAGTTGCTGTTACGAGTATAATAGGTAAGTTATCATTTAATACATAGGGACTTTTATTTGCAATTACATCTCTTATTATTCCACCACCAAGAGCAGTTAAAAATGATGAAATAAAAATACCTAAAATATCAAGTTTATAGTGAACTGCTATTAGAAATCCACTAAGTGCAAAAGAAATAATTCCAATAATATCTGCAATTTGTAAGGCGGTCATTTTTATTTCTTCTTATCTTGAATAACAACTTCATCAAATAGCTTTCTTTGTTCTTTAGGAAATGCTCTAAATAGCGCTTTTGATAAGTGTTTATTTTCTAAAGGTGTAGACTCTAAATCTATTGAAAATATTAACTCTTGCAATTTTTTTAAGCTAAAAGAACAGTTTAAAGATCTTTTGTAGAAGGTAGGGAGAGACTCTTCTTTTATATCATTATTTGGATTTGATTGAAGGCTAATTCTTAACTCTTCTAAAGTCTTAATAGATTTTTCATTAAGTAAGGTATCTTTTAACATTACAATGTATTTGGAAGCTCTTAAACTATCCAAAGAAGAGAATGAATACTCTTTTTTTAGTTTTTCTAATGGTGCAATTGTATGACTACCTTTTTTATAGGGCATTAACTCTTGAAATAAAATATCACTTATTCCCTCAATAAAAAAAGTATATGTTAAATCTTCAGAGATAGAAGAAGGATTTTGTAAAAGAGTTACATTCATATGATTTACCTAAATTTTTTGAGATTATACATTAAATGAACTTTTAGTTGATAATTTTTAATTTTTTGGAAATTTAAAAAATATTGTAGTTCCTATATCTTCTGTACTTTCTATTGAAATTTCAGAATGATGCATATCAATAATTTTTTTCGAAATTGACATTCCTAGTCCCGTTCCTCCAGAGTCTTTATTTCTACTTTTATCTGTTCTATAAAATTTTTCAAAAATATTATCTTGCTCTTTTTTAGGAATACCAATTCCTTTATCTTCTACACTAATTATAAAATATTCTTTATCTGAATAGTTTTTTAAATATATTGAGGAGTTTTCATGACTAAAGTTTATTGCATTTTTTATAATATTTTTTAAAGCAATTTTTAGAAGTTTTGAATGACCACTAATTTGTTGAGCTTCACTAATATCATATTTTATATCTATTTTTTTGATTTTTGCAAATCTTTCTAGCTCTTTCCCTGCTTCGTAGGTTATTTCATCAAGATAAATCTCTTTTTCTATATCTTCTAAATTGTCTTTTGATTTAGCGAGGAAAAGAAGATCATCAATTGTTTGTTGAATAAGTAAGACTTCATCTAAAGAACTCTCTAAAGTATCTTTATACTCTTCTATAGACCTATCTTTTCTTAATGCAATCTCTATCTCTCCTCTTATTATAGTAAGTGGAGTTTTTAGTTCATGGGAAGCATCACTACTAAATTGAGATATTTTATCAAAAGAGATTTCTAGCCTAGTAAGCAGAGAATTTATCTCTTTTGTAAGTAATTCTATTTCATCATTATTATTGTTTGTAATATCCAATCTTTTTGAAAGATCTGATGCATTAATTTTTTTTAAATTTTTTAAAATTCTTTCAACTGGAGCAAAAGATTCATTTACTAAAAAATAACCACCAATAGTAGAAAAAATAAGCATAATTGGAATAATTAAAAATAATATATATAAAAGATTTTCTAAAGTTGAATCAACCAAAACATGATTTGTAGCAACTTCTAATACATAGTCTTCTGAGTTAATATGAATTTTTATTCTACTAATTATATAAGGTTCTTTTTTTTCAAAAGTGATAACATTATTTTCTAAATTTTTCAAATATTCTATATTAAATTTTATAGAAGAAGGAAACTTTGATGATTTTATTACTGAAAAATCCTTATCAAATCTTAAAAGTCTAATGTATAAAGGTTCATATTTATACTCTTTTTCTTCATGAAAATCTCTTGTAAGCAAATTATTTTTATGTTCTAAAATATCATTAACAATATCAAGTGTAATAACTCTTAGTGTTGTTTGTATTTTATCTATTGTAGAAATTTCTAATGCTTTATATAGTGAAAAAGAGAGAATAACTAGTATTATTAGTTGTATAGTAAAGCCATAGGCTACAAGTTTCTTTTTTATTGATAAATTAGTCATCACTTATTTTAAATCCTAATCCTCTAACTGTCTTAATCAATTTCTTTTCGTAAGGTTTATCTATTTTATTTCTGAGCCTATAAATATATACATTTACAATATTACTCATATTTGAGTCATCAAGATTACTCAAAGAATCCATGATAACTGTTTCTGATAAAACCCTGTTTTTATTTTTGATTAAAAACTCTAAAATAGCAAACTCTTTTGCAGTTAAAGTTATAGTATCATTTGCTCTTTTTTCAGTTTTTGTTAATAAATCTAATTCTAAATCACCTAGTTTTAGTGTAGTCTCAAAGGTGCTTTTAGTTCTTAATTGCACTCTTATTCTTGCAAGTAATTCAGAAAAAGAAAAAGGTTTTGCTAAATAGTCATTGGCACCAATATCTAAACCTTTTATTTTATCTTCAATAGAATCTTTTGCAGTAAGCATAATAATTGGAGTTTGAACATCAGAATCTCTGAGTGTTTTGCAAACTTCAATGCCATCTTTAATTGGAATCATAATATCAAGTAAAATTAAATCATAGGTATTTACACTTGCTAAATATAGACCTTCATCACCATTTTTTGAATAATCAACAGTATATGATTCTTCTTCAAGTCCTTTTTTCAAAAAGTTAATAATTTTTTCATCATCTTCAATAATTAAAATTTTCATTTTATACCTCAGTCTTATTCTACACTTTTTGAAATTAATTTTAAGATGGTAATTTCACTATCTGCTTTATATCTATAATCAATACCCCAAGTTCCTAAACCTCTATTTACATAAATCGCAGTTTTATTCTTATAAAAAAGTCCTGCTAAAAAAGGTTGAATCAATCTCACAAAAAAATGAAAAGGAAAAATTTGCCCACCGTGAGTGTGTCCACACAAAAATAGGTCTGTTTGTGAATTAACTGCAAGTTTATAATCTTTTGGTTGATGGCTAATAAAGATTGTAGCTTTATTCTCTTTTAGAAGATTAAAAACTTTTTTTTCATCTCTTTTTATTTTAAAGAATTTAGAAAATCTATCTGCTAAACCTACAATACAAATTTTGTTGTTATTAAAATTTATATTTTTAGATATATTATCCATAAAGATAAAATTGCTAAGCTCTTTTTTTAACTCTTCTAAACCATAAACAAGGTCATGATTCCCACTAATATAATAGACGGGTTTTTTAGAAGATAAAGTATTTAAAATATGAAGTTTTTCTTTTATATATTTTACTTTACAATCAATAATATCACCTGTAATAACGGCAAAGTCATAGTCTAAATTATTACAAGTATTTATTAATTCAATGAGAGTTTTTTCTTTAATTTTTTTATTTATATGTAAATCACTAAGATGAAGTATTCTTAAACCATGCAAGTTTACATGGTTAATAAATACTTCAACTGTTTGAGGAAGATTTAATTTCATTCTTAGAAAGTTTTTTCTAAATCTTCTTTTTCTATATAATTGATACTTTTAATAACACCATTTTCAAGTTTGTATACAGTAGATTTATCCTCTTTTTGTAAAAATCTTGTGTCTTTTTCATCATAAATAAGTAATATATTGTGTTTATATTTTTTCATTTTAGGCAAAGCAAATAGTTTTGTAATAATAGATGGCATTCCTGAAATATTTGCAATAAACACGGCATTATTTTTTTGTAAAAAATCAGCAGGTTTTTTATCTAAGAACTCATTTATATCAGCTCCAGTTCCCTTTTCAAATGAAACGACAATAGTTTTTATATTACCATTAACTGTGTGAATTTTGTCAAATTGATCAGCTAATGAAAAGCTATTTATGTTTTGATTTACATTAAAACTATTTGAAAATAATAAGCTTGCGAAGGCTATTAGAAGTGCGATTTTTTTAATCATTTATTTTCCTTTTGTGTATGATAGATTGTATTTTATATCTATTTGGTCTCTTACTGTTAGAAACAACAATGATGGTGGCTCCATATTAAATTCAGTTAATTTTATAGAAAAATTTCCTGAAAGATTTAATAACTTTTGATCATCAACAATAGTAGTTATCGAAGAGATTTCTTTTTTTACCCCATTTAGTGTTAGATAACCATTAATTTTATAATCTAAATCATTTTTTTCAATTGACTTAAATTCGAAACTAATTGTAGGATTAACCTTAATATTTAGCACTTCATACATATGTTTATCTCTATCTAGATTATCACTTACAAGAGATAAAGAATTGATAGTTACATTACCTTTAATAGATTCAATGTTTTCATTCATAGTAATTTTTGAATCTATAACTTTTGTCATTGGATCAATTTTACTATCCCCAAATATCTCTGTGTGAGCAACGATTTCACCTTCTTGCAATACTAAATTGTTTGCAAAAGAAAATATGCTTAGAAAAGCAACTAAAATTAATTTACGCATAGTTTAACTCCTTGTTTTGTGTTTGTTGTGTATTGATTACTTTTATAAGTCCTAATAAAAAGATACTAGGAACAAATATAATTAAATTCTCTAAAGCAACAAATAAACCTGCTCCAGATGCCATCCAGCCTATAAAAATCATGTAAATACTAATAATTTTCAAATCCTTTTTTATAATAGTTTGAAGTATTGCTACATTGTAATATGAAATTACAAATGGATAAATAAGTGATAAAATAAATGCTTCTTGTAAAAAATAAAATAGATAACTAAGAGCAAACAATATAATGATAAATAGCTCTTTTTGGTTTTTTCTTATGCTGAATGTTAAGGCAGCAACAACTCCAATTATGTGGAATAATGCAATTTCAAAACTATAACCATCTCTCCAAATAGAAATTACACTATCCCTTGATAGAGTTTCAAATAAAGCTGCATCTAAAAATATCCATAAAACCATCACAAAAAGTGAAAACTCTTGGTTGCTTTCTTGATTTATTTTTATTTTTGATAAAAATTGTGAAGAGATAATAGTTATGATTGTTAGAGTTATACCTAATCCACCTCTTAAAGCAGCATCATAATTAAATAGATATGTCCCAATAGTATAAGAGATTGCAAGGGCAAATCCTAAGTCTATAAGAGAGGCTTTTTTTAATTCATTTATTATAAGTGGAGCTAGTGCTCCAACACTTATTCCTAAAAGAAAAAGCATTATATTTGATAAGTTTGGATAAAAAAAGCTCATACCTAGTTGTAAACTTAAAAAAAGTCTAATTTTATTTTTATTTGAAACTTTTAGAAAATAAGTTAAAAGTGAACCAATAACTCCTCCAATTGGAAGTGGTGCAATTGCAAAAATATCAGATGAAAAATATTCTACAATCCCTGTTTGTGCAATTAGCAAGTAGTAACATAATTCAGAAGATATAAAAATTATTAAAGCTAATTGTCCAAGTGACATTTTTAAAAAATTTAATTTTTGCATAAAGACTCCTTTTGATAGAAAAAGATTAAATAAACTAGTACAAATGAGAAATCAAAAGCACTAATAAGTAAGGCTTCTAATCCTAATGTTTTAGCCATAAATAGAGCGAAGAAAACAGAACTTACAAAAACCCTTATAATAACTGTGATATTTGTAAGAATAGTTTCATGTTCTTTGTATCTTAGTGCCATAAAGTGTAGAATTCCTGTCATACTTACAAAAGAAAATACAATATATTCATAAGTTCCAGTAAAAGAAAAACCAACAAGTGGATATATATAGCTTGCCATTAGTATAAGTCCAATTCCTCCAAAACCATCACTTAATACACCTAGAAGATTATATTTTTGTAAAGCACTTAGAGTATATTTATTTTGAATAAAAAAGATTAAACTTGATATTGCAACTACTCCAAAGATTGATCTTAAAATCCATAATGTTGTAATATTCATATTTAAAATACCCGCTTGAACAAAACCTGAAAGGCTTAGGCTTACAAAAATACCAATTAGTCCTAAAAGATAAAGATAATAAAATGATACTTTTTTAAGATCACTAATATATGAAGTAAACATACATAAAACCATAAATAGTACACCTATTCCCATGGCTACATGCGCATGGGCAACTATTAAGTCATTTCTATGAAATACCCACCTAATTTCAGGAATAAAAAGAATATTTCCCTGAATATCTACAAAAAGAAAAGCAAGTATTGATATAAGAAGTGATAATTTTGCAAAACTTTCAATATTTGAATCTTTGTACCATCTATATAATAAAGGCACATATAAAAATGTAAGGTATTGTAAAAACCACTCTTGATTATAAGTTAATGGTTCAAAGAAAGTTCTGTATAAAACAGAAGCAAAATAGAAAAGAGTAGGAATAATCCATAGGATATTCCATCTTGCTATAAACTCTTCTTTGTTCAATAATTTGATGATTAAATAATATAGAGGAATAAGAGCTAAACTCATTCCTAAGGTATTATCTCCATGGGGACCAGTAACGGTACTTTCAACTTGCCCAATTATAGGATTCATTAAGATTAAGAGGGTAATAGGTGCAATTATTACCACACGTAAACATACTCTTACCCACATTGGATGAAAGTCATATTCTTTGATAAAGTTATATAAAGCAATAATATAAAAAAGACCTGCAAAGGCAAGTATAAAATTTAACTCATAAGGGAAATCATAAAATGCTAAACCTCTTGTATTTCCAAAAAGAAGTGAGCTAGTCATAAATACTAAGAAAATATACCAAAAAATAGTATATAAATTTAAATAATATAGTCCTTTTTTTGAAACTCCAACTTCCTTTTTTATTAGTAAAAAAGGTAAATATGAAAGCATCAATGGTACAAAACCATAAAGCATTAAACTTATATGAATAGATCTTAAATTACTTGGCAATAGTGTTTGGGAATCAATTGAGAATCCAAGTAAATTTATTGAATAAAAAAGTCCAAAGACTAAACCTACACCAAAAAATATTAGTGATATTTTAAAATGTGTCTCAATGAAAGTATTAAAGTTGTCCATCTTTTACCTCTATTGTTTTATCTGTTTTTGAAGCTAAGTTCAAATCGTGTGTTGCAACTATTATAGTTGTTCCTTTATTTGATAGTTTTTTTAGAATCTCAAATACATTTTGAGAATTCATTGAATCTAAATTTCCTGTTGGTTCATCTGCAAAAATTACTTTGGGCTTGTTTATAAGAGCTCTTGCAATAGCAGCTCTTTGTCTTTGCCCTCCTGAAATTTCATTTGGATATTTATCTATGATATTTTTTATTCCTAAAAGTTCTAATAATTCTTCTATTTCCTCTTTTGTTGCATTTTCATTTGCAATTTGAATATTCTCTTTTACATTTAAGTAATTAATCAAATAATGAAATTGGAATATAAAACCAATATTTTTTTGTCTAAAACTATCAATATCTTTTATATTTTTAAAATTTGTATCTTCAAAATAAACTTCTCCTGATGTAGGTTTTAAAAGAGTTGAAAGTATTGAAAGAAGAGTTGATTTACCACTTCCACTTTCACCTACGATTGCTACAAATTCACCTTTTTTAATCTCAAAGTTAATATTTTTTAAAGCAATATCATTTGAATAAGAGTGTGATATATTTTGTGCTTTTATCATATTTTATTTCCTTGGATTAAAATAACTGGGTCAGTTTTTGCTGCATTTAGTGCTGGAATCACAGCTCCTAACATAGCCATTGCAATTGAAGTTAGAAAAACATATATAGCTAAGTTTGTTGATATTTCTCCATTTACATAACCTTGAAGTTGTGATGAGTTTTTTATAAAATATAAAACCACATGGGATAAAATAAAAGCAGAGATAAAAGAAAAGAAACCAAGAATAAAACTTTCACTCATAATTTGAAAAACTATTCTTTTCATTGGAATTCCAATAGCTCTTTTAATTCCAAATTCACTTTTTCTTTGATTTATAGTAATACTCATGATACTTACAATTCCCAATAATCCCATGGCAAAAGCAATAAAAGAAATGGCATTTGATGAGGTTTGAATAATTTTAAATTTGTTATAGTTATCAACAAAACTATCTGTAGATTTTACTTCTATTTTTGAGCTTAAAGTGCTAATTTCTTTTACTAGATTTTCAATATCTGTGTCTATTTTGCTATTTACCATAATCATAGAAGCACTTTTATTAAAAATTTCACCAGCTTCTTTTATATTTAAAACAACTCCACCATTTTCAAAACCAATTGAGCTTTCAAATACTCCTGATATTTTAAAAGTTTTATTTGCTATTTCAATAGAGTTTTTATTTTCAAGTTGTTCATAAATTGATTGTCCAACTAATACTTCATTTTCTTTTGGGTATGAATTTTTTACTAGTTTATAGTTTGTAAATCTATTTTTAGTTACTCCATAAACTGCAACAATTGGAAGCTTTTCAACAGGTGAAGCTCCTACAATAATTGCTGAAGAGTCTTTTATATTGGATAATTTATTGATTTTTTCAATTAAATTAATATCTACATTTGAAAAAAATGTATCAGATATTTTTGCTTGAGTAATAATTATGTCTCCATCACTTTTTAACATAGATGAATACATACTAATAATACCATTTGAAATAGAAGAAATTAAAAATATTGAAGTAATAGAAAATATTAGACTTAAATATATTAAAGTAGTTTTTAAACGGTTCGCTTTTAATGCTTTTAAAGCAGATGAAATCAATACTTTTCCTTATTATAATTTATAAAATAATAACAAGTGAATATGAAAGATTAATGAATAGAATATGAATAAAAATTCATATTCTATTTTGTAAGATTATTTATAGAGTTTTTTATTGTATATGTAGTCTAAGGAGATGACAAAAGCTAGTGCATCTTTCTCTAACTCTTCATCTTTCGATGTTTGAATAAGTTTTTTATTTTTATATAAATATGTAGTAGGTTCTTGAAATGGTCTTACTATAGAGACCTTATCATTTACTCTTAAAGCATATGTATCATAAAACTGCATTAATGAAATATTCTGTTTTTTATCACTAAAAATAGAGTTTCCCATAATAGGATATTCTAAATCTAAACCAATTAAGTCTAGTGCAGTTGCTAAAACATCAGGTTGACTAGAAATATTTTCATAATTCATTGGTTTTATATCTTTCCCTAAAATTAAGCCTGGGATTTGAAACATATTTACTGGGAGAACATCGTTACCATAAATTCTAACATTATGATCTGCAAGAATTACAAAAATTGTATCTTTATAATAATCTTCTTTTTTTGCTTGTTCTATAAATTTTCCTATTGCAAAATCTGCATATTTAACTGCATTTTTCACACTTTTTTTATCAACATCTTTTACTAAAGCAATTTTATCTTCTGGAAAATCAAAAGGTGAATGATTTGATGTTGAGAACATTAAAGATGCAAATTTTTGTTTATTTTTATATAAAGTTTTAAACTCTTCATTTGCTTTTGTAACTAAATCTTCATCACTTACACCCCAAGTACCAACAAACGATGGGTTCTTAAATTTACTTTGATCAATAATTTTGTCAAATCCATTTCCTAAAAACCACTCTTTCATATTATCAAATCTACTTTCTCCTCCATAAATAAATGAAGTTTTGTATCCATAAGGTTTAAGTAAAGAAGAGAATGTAAAAAAATCATGTTGTGCTTTATTTCTTTTTACTACACCTTTCCCTGGAACTGAAAAGTTTCCTGAAGTCACACCTGCTATTCCTCTAACACTTCTTGTTCCATTTGAATAAAGATTGGAAAAAAGAATACCTTCTTTACTTAGTTTATTTAAATGTGGAGTTATACCTTTTTCTCCTCCAACTGCTTCAACAAATTGGTAACCCATACTCTCTTGTAAAAAAATTACAAGATTTTTTGGATTATTGGATTTAAAATTACTTTTTACTAATCTTTTAAATACACTTGCTTCATCAGAATTTTCAATATTTATTCTTTTTTTCACTCTATTTAGAGCTTCTTTTATATCCATCTTTCCATAGTTTTTGATTTTGTTACTATTTTTTGAATTTGCATAAATTGCATAACCTATGCTATAAAGAGAATTTTTCGTAAGTTCATTTATTATTCTATTTGAAGAGTACAGGGCATCAGAATTATTTGCAGGACGATGTCCAAATGAAGAACGTATACCAATAAATAAGATTATAAGTAGGGGAATAAATAATAAAATTCTTTTTAGGTAATGAATTTTGAAAACTTTTTTTGTATTATCATTTGAATATTTTGTATATAAGAATACAAATAGAGCAATTATAGAAAAAGTGATAAACAACTCTTTTTTATATTTTGAAAATATCATTGAAAAAAGTTCTTTTGGATATGCTAAATATTCTACAAAAAGATAATTTGGTCTTACGTCATATTGTGCAAAGAATGGGAAAGTTGCAAACTCAATATAGATTAAAAAAGATAAAACGATTAAAAAATAGATTTTTAAAAATTTACCAACTAGTTTTTCTATTAGTTTTGGTGAAAAACATAAAAGTATTGTAGGGAGTAATAAAAGCATACAGGCAGTTATTGTATCCATCCTAATACCATAAATAAAAGTTAACCAATAATTTACATCACTATTTTTGAATGAATCAAAATATAATATAAAAAGGGCAAGTCTTCCCGTAAAAAAGATAGCTATCATATAAAAATAATATTTAATAAGTTGAGATAATAGAGTCATTTAATTTCCTAGATTTTTTAGAAGTATATATGTCATTTATGAATAAAAAATGAATAAATAGTGAATGAATAGATAATAGAATATGAATAAAAATTCATATACGACTAATAGATAAATTGATTAGTCGTATTAAAAATTAGATAACTTGCAAATATTAAAAATAAAAACATAAAAAATAACGAAAAAGATTTTTGAAAAAGATTTAATTTTATGCTTTCATCTTTTTTAGTATTTTTATAACCATTAAATATTGAATTCAATGTTTTATGTTTTTTATGAATTAATCTATCTACAAAAATCCCTCCTAGATGTAAGAACAGTAGAAGATATAAAAAGTTTGCGAAAAATTCATGTACTTTTTTAAATATCTTATCTTTTTCTAAACTTGCAAATATTCCTTGAGCTTCTTCAGAGCCAAGTGCTAAAGTTCCTGTAAATATTATGATTGGTGCTATTATTAAAATACTTAACATTACATATGAAGCTAGAGGATTATGTCCAACATAGATTTCATCTCCAGTTAAAACATTTTTTGCAAAATTTTTTGCTCTTTGAATTCCTAAAGGAAAATCTTTAAATTTTGAATACTTTGGACCCCAAAATCCCCAAAAAAATCTAAAAGTAAGAGGAACTAATATTAGATAACCAGAGATTGCATGTACTGCCATTAAATCATCATCTGTTAAAAGGCAGATAGTTATTAGTAGTGCAAAACTCCAATGAAAAATACGGGTAGGTAAAGTCCAAATATAAGATTGATTCATTAATATTCCTTAAAAATTATAATTTTTTCGGAATTATATATTTTTTTTATGAATAGATTATGAATAAATTATTAAAAAATATTCATAATCTTTTTAAAAAATTGATAAGCCCGTTTTTGTAGTAAAAAGTTCTAAGGCTTTTGTACCAACAAGTGAATTCCCTTGTTTGTTTAATTTAGGACTATATACACAAATTGCCATCTTTTTTGGTACGATAGCAACAATTCCCCCTCCCACACCACTTTTTCCAGGAAGTCCCACTCTATAAGCAAAGTCTCCTGATGCATCATAATGCCCACAAGTTAACATAACTGAATTAATTCTTTTGGCTTTTGATTCACTTACTAAAACTTCATTTGTAAGAGGATTAACTCCATGGTTTGCTAAAAATAACATTGCATGCGCTAACTGTTTTGTAGTCATTAAAATTGAACACTGCTTAAAATATGTTTCAATAACTCTGTTTGTTTCATTATCGATATTCTTAAAACTTTTCATCATATTAATGAGTGCAAGATTCATAAATCCGTGACTTAGTTCAGATTTGAAAATTTCTTCATCATAACCAATGGTATTGTAGTTTGATGCATTTTTTATGAATTTTAAAACTTCATGAAAAGTATTATCTTTATATATAGAGATTAATCTATCAGTTGTAACAATTGCTCCGGCATTTATAAAAGGATTTCTAGGAATACCATTTTCATATTCAAGTTGTACTAGGGAATTAAATGGATCACCAGAAGGTTCATGCCCAACTCTTTCATATAATTTTCTACCATAGTTTTGAAGGGCTAAAGTGAAAGTAAAAACTTTTGAAATACTTTGTATTGAGAAGTTTTTATCGCTACATCCAATATGAAATTCTTCTCCATTTAAAGTAATTATGCTCATTGCAAAATCATTGCCATTTACATTTTCCAAAGCTGGAATGTAATCTGCTAAAGCACCTTCTTCTAAAAAAGGTTTAATCTCTTCTTGAATCTCTTCAAGTATGTTTTGATAGTTCATATTGCTCTTTTTATAATTGTTTTTAGAATTATAACAAGTATAGGAGTATAAATAGTGTCTTTATAATAGATATACTTTATTATTAACTTTGAAATTAAATTGAAATCAATGTATTATTTATAACTTAATTTAAGCCAAGTTTTAGTATAATCGCGAAAATTTAATGTAAAGTGAACTTAATTTATGAGAGATATTAGAAATATTGCCGTTATCGCACACGTTGACCACGGTAAAACAACATTAGTAGATGAATTATTAAAACAATCAGGAACTTTTTCTGCTCACCAAGAGATGGCTGAAAGAGTAATGGATAGTAATGACATCGAAAAAGAGAGAGGAATTACAATTCTTTCTAAGAATACTGCTATTGACTATAAAGATGTAAGAATTAACATCATTGACACTCCAGGCCATGCTGACTTTGGTGGAGAAGTTGAGAGGGTTCTTAAGATGGTTGATTCAGTATTGTTACTTGTTGATGCACAAGAGGGTGTAATGCCACAAACTAAGTTTGTTGTAAAGAAAGCACTTTCATTAGGTCATAGACCAATTGTTGTTATTAATAAAATTGACAAGCCAGGTGGAGATCCAGATAGAGTTGTTGATGAAGTATTTGACCTATTTGATCAAATGGGTGCAACTGAAGAACAGTTAGAATTCCCAGTTGTTTATGCTGCAGCTAGAGATGGTTATGCAAAATTAGCATTAGAAGATGCAAATGACAATTTAATTCCATTATTTGAAACTATTTTAACAGAAGTTCCAAAGCCAGTTGGTGATGATGAAAATGGTCTTCAACTTCAAGTATTTACACTTGATTATGATAACTTCATTGGAAAAATTGGTATTGCAAGAATCTTTAATGGAACAATCTCTATGGGTGAAACTGTAGTTTTAGTTAAAGCTGATGGTGAAAAAATCAAAGGTAGAGTTACAAAACTTATTGGATTTAAAGGTGTTGATAGATTTGATATCAAAACTGCTGGTACTGGTGATATTGTTGCTGTTGCAGGTTTTGAAACTATTGATGTTGGTGATTCACTTTGTGATCCTGCAAATCCAATGCCACTAGATCCAATGCATATTGAAGAGCCAACATTATCTGTAACATTTGCAGTAAATGATTCTCCATTAGCAGGAACTGAAGGTAAGTACGTAACATCAAATAAAATTGATGAAAGACTAGCTGCTGAAATGAACACTAATATTGCTATGAATTATGAGCAAACTGGTGAGGGTAAATTCAAAGTAAATGGTAGGGGTGAACTTCAAATCTGTATCCTTGCTGAAAACATGAGAAGAGAAGGTTTTGAGTTTTGTATTGGTAGACCAGAAGTAATCGTAAAAGAAGAAAATGGAGTAACACTTGAGCCTTTTGAGCATTTAGTTATTGATACTCCAGATGAATTTTCAGGTGCAATTATTGAAAAACTTGGAAAAAGAAAAGCAAATATGACAAATATGGTACCAATGGGTTCTGGTTATACAAGACTTGAATTTGAAATTCCTGCAAGGGGATTAATTGGTATTAGAACTGAGTTCTTAACTGAAACAAAAGGTGAGGGTGTTATGAACCACTCATTCTTAGATTTTAGACCTCACTCAGGTGTTGTCGAATCTAGAAAATATGGTGCACTAGTTTCTATGGAAAATGGTGAAGCTGTTGGTTACTCAATCTTTAACTTACAAGATAGAGGAATCATGTATATTAAACCTCAAGATAAAGTTTATAACGGAATGGTAATTGGTCAACATGCAAAATCAAATGATTTAGATGTAAATCCAATTAAAGCTAAGCAACAATCGAATGTAAGATCTTCGGGTGCTGACGAAGCTATCAAGCTTATTCCACCAAGAGTTATGTCTTTAGAGAACGCTTTAGAGTGGATTGAAGAAGACGAGTTAGTTGAAGTTACTCCTATCTCGGTTAGGGTTAGAAAGAGAGAACTTGATCCAACAGTTAGAAAAAGAACAGCTAAAAAGGCTAAATACGAATAAAATTTAAAAAAACTAAATTTTATCCGAGGGGAAGAGCTTTTTAGCTCTTCCCCTTTTTTTATGCATATAAATAGGATTACATGTCTAAAATTATAAATCTTAATAAAAAGGAAGAAATTGATGTCCGACGATGATTCGAAGAGGATAAACAAAAAAACAAAAATAACATAGGAGAATTTTTTCTCCTATAAAAAAGGAGAAAAAAATGAATAACATAAATACAAATATAAATGATTATTTAATAGTAATTGGAATTTACATAATTATAATTACAACAAGTTATGCAATAATAATAAATTAAGATGTTCTATTATAATTATGAAAAGTTTGTGTTATAATAAATAAAAGGTATTTATTATGAAAAAAATATTTTTTCTTTTCTTTTCTTTGTTCCTATTTTTTAGCTTTATAAAAGCAGAAAATCTTATTGCCAAGAAAAAAGTCTTTTACATCAATTCCTATCATTCTGGGCTTTATTGGAGTGATGGGATTGAAAAAAGTATAAAAGAAACACTTTCTAAATCTAAAATCCCCCTTGAGTTTAGAGAAGTCGAAATGAACTCCAAAAGAAATAATAATGAAGCCTATAAAATAAAAATAGCTCAAAAAATCAAAAATCAAATTGAAAATTTTAAACCTGATGTAATTATTACCTCTGATGATAATGCTTTTAAATATGTAATTCTACCTTACTTTAAAGATAGTAATATTCCTGTTGTTTTTTGTGGAATAAATGGTTCTAGTAAAAAGTATGGCTTACCAATAGCTAATATAACAGGTATTGAAGAGGTACAATTAGTTCCTCAAACTGTTGAAATCTTAAGTAAATACTCAAAAGGTGATAGAGTAGGTTTTTTAAAAGATGACTCTTTGACCACAAGAATAGAATTAGCATATTTTCAAAAACAGTTAAATAAAAAGATGGAGGCTAGACTAGTTACTTCAGTTGAAGAGTGGAAAAAAGAGTTTATTGACTTACAAAATAGCGTGGATATTCTTATTATTGGATATGGTGGGTCTATAAAAGAGTGGGATAAAAATAAAAAACAGATAAAAAATTTCACACTTAAAAATACTCTTATTCCCACTGGAACTGGAGATGGGAATTTAGTCGAATTTGCTCTTTTGTCTCTACCTCTTAAACCAGAGGAACAAGGTGAAATGGTAGCGAATATGGCACTTAAAATTTTAAAAGGTGAAGATATAAAAAATATCCCTATTGTTACAAATAAAAAGTCAAGTATTATTATAAATACAACTTTAGCAAAAAAGTTTAATATTGTTTTCCCTTTTGAATTAATTGATAATGCGGTACTAATAAAATGATAAAAAACAGCTCGTTAAAAATGGAACTTTTAGTCTCAATCCTTTTTGTTGTCATTTTAGGAATAGGAGCTATCTTTTACTTTACATACTCTGATTTAAAAAAAGAGATAGATATATCACAAGAAAAGATATACAATGAAAAAATTGATAATATCATTTATCTTGTAAATCAGAAATACCAAACATTATTAAAAACACAAATGGAAAAATCTTATGAAGAGTCATTTAAAAAAGGAACCTTAAATATTGTTAAAAATGTTTTTGACAAAAATAATAATGATATTTTTCCTTTTATAATAAATGAAAAAAAATTCATTGTATTTCATCATACATTTAATGAACATAATAGTAATTTATATAAAAATAAATTAGAATATAAAAAGATATTAGAAAAAAAAGATGGTAATTTTGAAATTCACAGAGAAGATAATGATAGATGGGTTATTTTTAAATATTATGAACCTTGGGATTGGATTATTGGTTATAGGATTAATAAAGATGTCAAATATGAAGAGTTGTATAAATTTAGAGAGATATTTTTAAGTATATCTCTGATAATTGTTTTATTTATTTCGTTATTTATCATACTTATAGTGAGAAAAGTATTAGAGCCAGTTGATATGTTATCCAACGTTTCAAAAAAGATTGCAGCGGGTAATCTGGATGCCAAAATAGATGTATCAGGGACGAAAGAGTTAAAAATATTATCTGCAAATTTTGAAAAGATGAGAGATAAGATTGTTGAAGATATTCATCGATTACGAGAGCAAGAGGAAAAGATATTAGCATTTAATAGTAAGCTCCAAGAAGAAGTGAAATTAAGAACAAAAGAATTAGAATCAGAAAAAGAGGTTTTTGAAACTTTATTTAATAAGTCTTGTGATGGTATGTCTTTAATTAAAGAATCTAAATTTGTTGCTTGTAATAATGCTCTTTTAGAAATGTTAAAGTGTAAAAGTAAAGAAGAGTTTTTAAATTTAGACCCAGTATTTTTATCACCTAAACTTCAACCAAATGGGGGAAAATCTGCTGATTTGGTAAAGTCAAATATTGAAAAATGTTTAGAAAAAGGAACAATAAAATTTGAATGGCTTCATAAAAAATTGGATGGGGAAGTTTTTTTAGCTGAAATTATTTTGACGCATATTGTCTTAAATAATGAAGAGTTAATACATGCCGTTTGGAGAAATATTCAAAGTAGAAAAGAGCTTGAATTAGAAATCGAAAATAAAAATATTGATTTACAAGAATCAAATGATGAACTTGAAGCAATGATAGAAAATTTAACAATGACTCAAAATAAGCTAATTGAATCTGAAAAACTAGCTGGTTTAGGTAGTTTAGTTGCTGGTGTTTCCCATGAGATTAATACCCCCGTTGGAATAGGACTTACGGGAGCTTCTCATTTAGATTATATTAGTGAAGAAATAAATGAAAAATATAAAAAGGGAGAAATGACAGAAGAAGAGTTTGAAAATTATTTAAGCAGTACACGTGATTTAGTTAAGTTAATTAGTTCTAATTTAGAGCGAACAGCAGATATTATAAAAAACTTTAAACAAGTAGCAGTTGATGAAACTAGCGAACAAAAAAGAGTATTTAGAGTAAAAGAGTATATTCGAGGTATTTTAGTTAGTATTGAAACTCTTACCAAAAAATGTGACATTGAGTTTAAAATTGAGTGTGATGAAGAGCTAGAAATCACATCTTATCCTGGTTTTTTTGCTCAAATAATAACAAATTTTGTATCAAATTCTATAATTCATGCATATTATGAAGGGAAAAAATTAATAATTACTTTTCTTGTAAAAAGTGATGAAAAATTTCTGACTTTAGAATATTCTGACAATGGAAAAGGTATTTCTGAAGAAAATCTATTAAAAATATTTGATCCATTTTTTACAACAAATAGAGCAAATGGTGGCTCGGGATTGGGATTAAATATTGTGTATAATTTGGTAGTAACAAATTTAAAAGGCACAATTGATTGTAAAAGTGTAAAAAATAAAGGTACAACTTTTATCATAAAAGTACCAATTTAAACTTGCATGTATTTCTTTTGGTAATTTTTATTTTTTAAATAAGTTTTTTATTTTTTTATTTATATTTGATAAGCCTAATTTCATCCCACTATAACGCATCACTTTTGCAGTCTCTTTCCACTGTTTCTTTTCATAACAAGGATTAGGACAAGCTCTACATCTAGGTTTAATTTCATGTGGGCAAGCTAAGAGTTTCTCAAAGGAATATTCTATTTTTTTTAAACATTCAGGACAAAGATTTAAATTAATTTCAATAATTTCATTTTTATAGTTTAGTATTTTTACAGTTTTTTCTTGATCACTATGCTTTTCTTTACAGTAAATCTCAAAAAACTTTTTAAGTGTTTGAATTTCATTTTTAAACTTTGCTGTTTCCATAATTAAAATATTACTCTTTTTATTTAAATTTACTCTTACTATTTTTATATAAAATTTTCATAATTGCATTGATTTTTATCAAGAAAGAGTATATTATGGATTTAAAAAATTTTTATTTTTTTAACTCTTTAAGCAAAGAAGAGTTAACGGATTTAGAAGATATCTCTATTATTAAAAAATATTCAAAAGGGCAGTTGCTTTTTTTTAGTGGCGATGAACCTAAATATTTACACCTTTTACTCACTGGGGTTGTAAAATTATATAAACATGATTTTAGAGATAAGGAAATAGTCTTACATCATATAAATGGGCCATCTTTTGTAGCAGAGATTTCTAATTATGAAGAAAAATCTTTCACTGCAAATTGTTCTTTTGAAGCAGATTCGGAAATATTATTGATTGATTATAAAAAATTCAAAGATAAATTTTTATATAAAAAAGATATTTCCATGTTATTTATAAAATCACTTAGTAAAAAAATAAAATATCTAGAAGAGTTTATTCATACAAATATGTCTATAGATATAAATGCAAAAGTAGCAAAATTTATTTATGATAATGAAAAGACTATTAATTCAATAAAACAAATAAAAATAGCAGAAATATTAAATATAAGAGAAGAAACACTCTCTAGAAAAATTTCATTACTTATTAAAAAAGGAATAATAAGAAAAGAAAAAAGAGATATTTTAATAGTTGATCATCAGAAGCTTTTGAATGAGTTTATTTAGGGTTTATTGTATCAAATATTAAGCTGGAGTAAGTTTTAAGTAAGTAATTTCCGAACTAGCACAAAGTCTCATTGGTGGTCCCCAAAACCCTGTCCCTTTATTTACATAAATTTGGGTTCTTTTATTGTGTTGGTGAAGACCTTTTACATATGGTTGTTGAAGTCTTACGAGTAAATTAAAAGGTGCAATTTGCCCACCGTGAGTATGCCCGCTTAACATTAAATCTATATTTTCAACTTCTTCTATAAATTTTGGTTGATGTGCTAATAGTACGATGGGAGAATTATTTATACCTTTTAGTGCTTTTTTTAAATTAGGTTTGTAGTTATTGATTCTATATCCTATAACATCATAAACTCCCGCAAGAAAAAAGCCTTTTTCTTTTTCACCTATATAAATATTTTCATTTTCTAGAGTTTTAATATTTAGTGTATTTACATATTTAATAATAGAAACAACACCATGAAAATACTCGTGGTTACCAACAATAAAGTAGTTACCATATTTGGATTTTAGATTTTTTAATTCATCTAGCGCAGCTTTTGCATATTTTAAATTTGTATCAACTAAATCACCAGTTATTACTATAATATCAGGCTTGAGATTATTTACACTTTCTACAAGATTTTTTATAAATTTTTGGTCAATTAATCCTCCAATATGTATATCACTTAATTGTACTATGGAATAGGGCTGTTTTAAATCTTTGATTTTTACTTCTACTTTTTCAAGTTCAACATGTTTGGCATTGTACATAGCTTTAGCATTTATTGAACCTGCAATTGCAATTGAGCCAATATCTAAACTCTTTTTGAAAAATTCTCTTCTAGTATCATTCATAGGAATGGTATTTAAAATTCTTGAAGAGATTTCATAAAATATAGTGGCAATAAAAAGTAAAAAAATCACACCAATTGGAATAGAAAGTAAAAAATATGCCCAGTTTGGAATACTTGGGTTATATCTAGCAAGCATATATCCTATTACACCAAGTAGATTTATAGCTAGAAAAATGTTTATAAAAATTTTTGTTTTTTTTGAGAAATGAAGTTTTCTTACAAATCTTCTTGAAATAAGAAGAGTGAAAATTGTCATTACTAGTAAAAAAATTGTTGCAAATATTAAAAATCTCATGGGGGATTATATCTTTTAAATATTAATAGATATTGAATCATATTTTAAAGAAAAATCATTTATTTAATTTTTAGTATAATATAATTAAGATATAATCTTCATCATTGGAGGATTATGCTGCACAAAATCGAATTTATTCTAAAGTATTTTATTAAACATCCTGCTCAAATGAAATTATTACTTATATTTACATTTATAATATATGGGATGCTAATTTCCTTTATATCTTATTCTCTTACTCATCATTATCAAGCTGGATCTACAAAAATAAAGCTTATGGAAGATCAAAGACAAAGTTTTAATATTAAATCAAATCATTTAAAAGAAAAAATGAATGGATTTGAGAATGCTTTGGAATCTTTTAATTCAAGTGAAATTTTTAAAAGATATATTGATTTAGGAACAGAAAATGAAAATATAAGAGATCTGTTCTCTGTAATTATGAATGACAATAAAGAATTATCACAATTAAGATTTATTGATAAAGATGGTAATGAAAAAATTAGATTCGATAGAAATGAATTGGGGGAGAAGTCTTTTGAAGTATTAGGAGAGAATCTTCAAAATAAAAAAACAAGGTATTACTTTAAAGAGATTAAATATAGTCCAAAAAATAAGACTTGGTATTCAAAATTGGATTTAAATATAGAAAGAGGCGAAATTCAAATGCCTATTGTTCCTACACTTAGAGTAGGAAAAGCAGTTTATAACAAAAAAGGTTTTCAAGGTATTCTAATAATGAATATTTTCTTTAAAGATATTCTTGAAAAATATGTGCAATCACCATTTTTTTATATTTCAATTTATGACAAAGATGGAGAATTTATTTATCATAAGCACTTGACTAAAGATGGTAAATTAAAAGATTATTCATGGAGTAAATATTTAAAAAAAGATTTTAATTTTAATATGCATAAAAAAAACTTGAAAACAGTTCTTCTTGATGTAAATGCAAATGATTATATATTTGAAAAATCTATTCATCATATAATACCAAATGCAGATGATTTATCTGTACATTATGAACCTAAACTTAAAGAGCTAAAAGAGTTTGAAGAGAATGATCAAAACTATATTTTCACAGTTACTATTATTGTTTTACTTTTATCTTTACCTTTGTCTTTTATTATTTCTATGCTTCCTTCTATGTTAAATGATGAACTGTTTAAAATGAAAAAGAATCTAGATGAGCAAATGAAAATTGTAGATGAGCATGTATATCTCTCTACTACTGATAAAAATGGAAAAATCTTGAATATATCCCAGGCTTATTTAGATTTATTAGGATATAAAAAAGAAGATTTAGTAGGCAAAACACATGCCATTTTAAAACCTACTGATACTGATAAAACTATTTACGAAGATTTATGGGCTACTATTCTTTCTAAAAAAATTTGGCAAGGAGAAATAAGTAATCTTAAAAAGAATGGTGAGAAATTTGAAGCAAAGGTATTAATAAAACCAAATTTTGATGACAAAGGAAAGATTAGCACTTTTACATCATATATTCAGGATATTACCTATCAAAAAGAAGTAGAAAAATTGTCTGTAACTGATGAATTAACAAAACTTTTTAATAGAAGAGAGTTTAACAGAGTTCTTGATACTTATATTTCACAATCAAAAAGGTATAAATACCCATTTTCAATGATTATTTTTGATATTGATTTTTTTAAACAATATAATGATACTTATGGACATCAAATGGGAGATGAAGCTCTTAAAAATGTTGCAAAAGAAATTACTTTTGTATTAAAAAGATCAACTGATTTGGGATTTAGAATAGGAGGAGAAGAATTCTCTATTTTATTTTCAACAAAATCTTTAGCGGATTCTAAAAAGTTTGCAGAAAAAATAAGAAAAAGAATTGAAGCTTTAAATATAGAACATAAAAATTCAGCTATTAGTAAATATTTAACTATTTCTATAGGACTTTTTTATAGTGAAGATATCTCTACTCTTAATAAAGATGAAATTTTTGATGTTACAGATAAAGCTTTATATAAAGCAAAACAAGCAGGTAGAAATCAAATAAGTGTAGTAAAAGTTTAACAAAAATTTGAAATTAGAATGACTATTTTATTGCTTTTAATAAATTGTCTATATCTTCAATAGTTTGTGAATAATGAATTGAAATTCTAAGCCATCCTGGCTTTTCTTGCATAAGGTCTTTACTCTTAATCCCTAATAAATCATGACCATAGGGTCCCGCACAAGAACATCCTGCTCGGGTTTGAATACCAGAGTTTTTAGAAAGTGTTTCGCATATATCATATGGATTTATATCTCCTATATTAAAAGAGATAATACCTATATTTCTTGAAGTTTTATTTCCATAAATTGTTATATCTTCAATATCTTTTAGTTCACTTATAAAGTGTTTTAAAAGCTTTTCTTTTTGTTCAAGAATAAAATCAAAACCAATTTCATTTCTGAGTTGATAAGCTAGTGCTGCACGGATTAATTGTAAAATTCCAGGTGTTCCAGCTGTTTCTCTTGCTGTAATGTTTTTTTCATACTCTCGGATTTGTGAATTTACATACATTACTGTTCCCCCACCTGCAAAAGTAGGGCTAAGATTTGTATCTACTAAATCATTTTTAATAATTAACAATCCACAAGAACCTGGACCTCCAAGTAATTTGTGAGGTGAAATATAAATAGCATCATAATAATTACAATCAACATTCATATATGGAGAACTAGCTGCCGCATCAAAACATACTTTGGCATTATACTTACGCAAGAGATTTGATATTTCTTTATAACAAGTTATGATACCTGTTACATTTGAGGCAATACAAAAACTTCCAATGATTTCTCTATGTTGATTTGTTTTTAATATTTCTTCTAACTCTTCAAGGTTAATAAGTCCATCTTCTTTTAAAGAGATTCTTTTTAATTCACAAAAGGCTTCCCTATAACTTACTTCATTTGAGTGATGTTCATATGGACCAACAACTACCAAAGGCATTTGCTCTTTTGGTATATCTATTTGATATCTTTTTTTAGTTGCAGGAGGAATATATAATCCCATAATCTCTTGAAATTTTTTAATAGCAGCAGTTGCTCCACAACCAGAAGGGATAATTGAAAACTCATCATTTAATTCTAATGACTTATGAAGACTTTCAATTGCTTCATTATAATATTGATTGGTTATATTAGCGTTTGCTGACTCTTTTGAGTGAGTATTAGCATAAGTTTCAAGTACATCTCTTATACGGTTCTCTATTTGCCTAAAAGCAAGTCCTGAAGCAGTGTAGTCAAAATACTCTTTTTTACTTTTACCAATAGTGTTATATCTTATAAAGTCTAAAGTATTTGTATTTTTATCAAAAAATGGTCTGTATATATTTTTTTTCATTTGATAATTTTATCTTATTTTAATTATATATATAATTAATATTAAAAGAGAGATTGAAAAATCTCTCTTTTTTGATTATATTTATGCCTTAACTTTTGTTAGAAGAAATTCATTTAATGTTTTAAAATCTGAATTTGTATATTCCAAAATTAATTTTTCAATAGTTTCATTTACATCATCTTGTGTAAATTTAATACCAGTTTTTTGTGTAAATTGTGATTTAGAACCTTCAAGAAATCCTCCTACAAGAAGTTCAAATCCAGGAACTGATTCTCCTGCTTCATTTTTAACTTTTCCACCCATAAGCCCAATATCAACAATATGTGGATGGGCACAAGAGTTTGGACAACCATTTACAGAGATTGATACTCTTTCCCCAAAATCCGGGAATTTATTTTCTAAATGTGATACTAGTTTTTTTGAAACACCTTTAGTCTCTGAAATTGCAAATTTACAGAAATCAAGTCCTGTACAAGCTTGAACTCTTGCTTTAAAATTAGATGGAAATGCAGATATTTCTACTTTTTCTAATTCCTCAGCTAAATCTTTTGCATTAGACGTCGGGGCATCTAAAATAATAATATTTTGTGTAACAGTAGTTTTTAAACTTGTTGCTCCATATTTTTCTAAAAGTTTTATTAGGTTGTTTAACCCATCAGCTCCAATATGACCTGAGTTTAGGGCACAACCAATATAACTTTTCTCTTTTTCTTTACTTTGATGAATACCAAAATGCTCTCTAAATCTTGAATTTGTATACTCTATTTCTGCTCTATCTTTTAGTGTAAAAGAGATAGAAGCTTGTAACTCTTCAATAAATTTTTCAATTCCCCAAAGTTCAATAAGATGACCTAACCTAGCTTTGTGTCTATTTTCTCTGATACCATGTTCTTTATAGATTTTAGTTACAGCTTTTGATAAAGGCACAACTTGAGATGGTGTTACATATCCAATATGTGTTGCAATTCTCTTATTAGAAGCTAATCCTCCTCCAACACTTACTTCAAATTGGATTTTTCCATTTGAAGTTTTAACTGCATTGAAACTTAAATCTTGGATTTCATGGTGCATACAATTTTTTGAACAACCATTTACTCCAATTTTATATTTTCTTGGAAGATTAGAAAAAAGTCTATTCCCTTTATATTCAGCATTTAATTTATCAACAATATCTCTAACATCAGCAATTTCATCGTGGTCAATTCCATTAATTGGACAAGATACTACATTTCTAGGTACATCTCCTGCTGCAAAAATACTTGATAATCCAACAGTATCAAGAAGTCTAAAAACTTCAGGTAAATCTACAACTCTTATGTAATGAAATTGAATATCTTGTCTTGTTGTAAAATCAGCAGTTCCTCTTGAATATTTTTCGCTTATTTGGGAAACTATTTTTAATTGAGGAAGTGTTAATTCTCCCCCTTGAAGTTTAACCCTAAGCATAAAATATAAAGTTGGATCATCTTCTGCTTGAAGATTTCTATTTTGTGTGTACATTCCGTACCACTTAAATCTATCGATATCTTCAGGATCAACTTCTTCCCCTGTTATTGCATAAACATAGATATCTTGAAGTACATCAAGACCATCTTTTTCTTTTTTTATACGCTCAACTCGAGCAGCTTTACTTTCTCTTTTTTCTTTTGCCATAATTTATCCTAGAATCTCTTTACATTCCCATTCAGGGTAATTATTTCTTATATACGCATTCAGTTCAATTTCTGCTTTTGTATACTTTCTTAACTTCTCTTCTTTATCTACAGATACATTTCCTACAGAAGATACAATCATACCAGCACCTACAGTTGTGTTTGTATATCTATCTATGATAATAAAACTTCCTGTATGTCTATTCTCATGATATGGATCAACTGCAATTTGTCTATCTAAAGATAGAGTACACTTTGCAATATCATTTAATTCTAAAGTATCTGTTGCAATCTCTTTAAAGTTATTAATATCTTTTTTATACTCTATTGATTTAAATGTTCCATTTATAACAGAAGTTGCTCTTTTAATAATATAATTACTATTAATCTCCAGTGGTTTTTCATCCATCCAAACAATCATTACTTCAAGTTTATTTGATACGTGAGGAATAGAGTTTGATTTTACTATCATATCTCCACGGCTTATATCAATTTCATCTTTTAATGTAAGAGTTGTTGCCATTGGTGCAAATGCTGTTTCTATAGTTTCAACAGTTCCATCTTTTCCAATAGGTCTTAAATCTTTTATATCATTTGAAACAATTGATTTTACAACTGAAGTTTTTCTAGATGGCAAAACTGTAATTTCATCACCTACACTAATACTTCCACTTGCAATCGTTCCAGAAAATCCTCTAAAATTAAGGTGCGGTCGGCTTACATACTGAACTGGTAATCTAAAGTCATGATTCTCAGCTTTATGAATATCAATAGTATCCAGTAGTTGCATAAGTGGAAGACCTTTGTACCAAGTACATTTTGGAGAATTTGTAAGAATATTATCACCGTCTAATGCAGATAGTGGAATATACTCAAAATTAATATCTTCATTATGTGGAAGATTGGGAATAATTTGTGCATAATCTTTTTTAATTTCTTCAAATCTATCTTGAGAAAAATCAACTAAGTCCATTTTGTTTATGGCAACAATAAGATTTTTAATTCCAAGAAGTGAAGCAATAAAAGAGTGTCTTTTTGTTTGTGTTAAAACACCCTGTCTTGCATCAATTAAGATAATAGCCACATCAGCTGTACTAGCGCCAGTTGCCATATTTCTTGTATATTGTTCATGCCCTGGAGTATCTGCTATGATAAACTTTCTTTTTTCAGTTGAGAAAAATCTATAAGCAACATCAATAGTAATACCTTGTTCTCTTTCACTTGCTAGTCCATCAACTAAAAGTGCTAAGTCAATCTTATCTCCAGTAGTTCCTGATTTTTTACTATCTTTTTCAATTGCAGCTAATTGATCTTCAAAAATCATTTTTGAATCATAAAGTAATCTTCCAATTAAAGTACTTTTCCCATCATCAACACTTCCACATGTGATAAATCTTAGTATCTCCTTATTTTCGTGCTCTTTTAAATATTGTTCTATATTTTCTGCTATTAAATCTGAATGGTGTGCCATCTTAGAAATACCCCTCTTGTTTTTTCTTCTCCATTGATGCGTCACCATCACTATCTATCAATCTACCTTGTCTTTCACTTGTTGTACAAATCAACATCTCTTGAATAATCTCAGGTAATGTTGAAGCTTCACTATTAACAGCTCCTGTTAATGGATAACATCCAAGTGTTCTAAATCTAACTTTTTCTTTTTTAGCTGTTTTTCGTAGTTCTTCAGGCATTCTTTCATCATCTACCATGATTTTTGTACCCATATATTCTACAACTTCTCTCTCTTTAGAGAAGTATAAATCAGGAATTGGAATCCCTTCTAAATAGATATATTGCCAAACATCAAGCTCAGTCCAATTTGATATAGGAAAAACTCTAATAGACTCACCTTTTGTATGTCTACCATTATAAGTATTCCACAGTTCTGGTCTTTGATTTTTTGGATCCCATCTATGATTCTCATCTCTAAATGAGTAGATTCTCTCTTTTGCTCTTGATTTTTCTTCATCTCGTCTCGCTCCACCAAAAACTGCATCAAATTTTTGGATATTAAGCATATTTTTTAGACCTTCTGTTTTCATAATATCAGTATGAACGGCACTTCCGTGAGTAAATGGAGAAATATTCATCTCTTCACCTTTTGGGTTAGAGTAAACTAATAGTTCCATTCCAACTTCTTTTGCTCGTCTATCACGAAATTCTATCATCTCTTTAAATTTCCATTTTGTATCAACATGTACAAGTGGAAGTGGTGGAGGTGCTGGATAAAATGCTTTTTGTAAAATGTGTAACATTACAGAAGAATCTTTTCCCACTGAATATAACATTGCTGGGTTTTGAAACTCCGCAACCACTTCTCTCATGATGTGCATAGATTCAGCTTCTAATTGTTTTAAATGTGTAAGTCGTTCAGTACTAATTTCTTGCGTACTTATCATAATCGCTCCATTAATTTTTATTTGAATATTTGTTAGAATTTGTCAAATTAAAAGTTTGATTTATTCTATCTCTTTATTATTTACTTAGCGTGTAATCCACACTCTTTGTGTTCTGGGTTTTCCCACCACCATCTTCCACTTCTTATATCTTCACCTTTTTTAACAGGTCTTGTACAGGGTGCACATCCAATACTAGGATACCCTTGGTCATGAAGTTTGTTATATGGAACATTATTTGATTTAATATAATCCCAAACATCTTTTTCACTCCAATTAATCAAAGGATTAACTTTTATTACATTAAAATTTTCGTCAAATTCAACTATTGGCATATCAGTTCTTGTTACACTTTGTGCAGCTCTAAGTCCAGTAATCCAAACTTTTAGAGGTTTTAAAGCACGTTTAAGTGGTTCCATTTTTCTAATACCACAACAATTTTTTCTATTAGCTATACTTTCAAAGTGTCCATTGATACCTTGAGTTTCATATAATTTTTCAACATCCGAATTAATCGGAAAAAAAACATTCAATTTTACGCCATATTTTAGATTTGTTGCATCCATTACATCGTAAGTCTCAGGATGTAATCTTCCCGTATCTAATGTAAAAATATTAGCATTTTTATCAATTTTAAGAAGAATATCTGTTAAGACTTGATCTTCTGCGCCTAAGCTACTAGATAAAGCAGCTTCATTTCCATACTCATTTAAAAAGTATGAAAGTATTTCTTTAACATCTGCATTTACAAATTGTGTATTTAATTTTTCTATATTCATTTTCTATCCATAATTATTATTGGTATCAATTAAATCTGATAATCAGGTTCTTTGATTTTTCCAAAAGAGATTTTATTCCAAGCTCTCTCATGAAAATAGTATAAAATCATTTTTGTAACAACTTCAATGGAACCAATAGAGGCAGCCATTACTAAGTTGCCTGTAATAAAGTATGAAATAATAATTGTGTCTAAAGTCCCTACTGTTCTCCATGAAACAGTTTTAGCTACAGATCTGTAAGCTTTTTCTGCCATATTTTTAATCCTCTAAAGCTTATATGACAATGAGTTTCTACTCATCGTCATATAATCCTGAACTTAAATATCTCTCACCTGTATCACAAAGAATAGTAACAATAACTTTTCCTTTATTTTCTGGTCTTGAAGCAACTTGTTCTGCTACAAATGCATTTGCTCCAGCTGAAATACCAACTAATAAACCTTCTTCAGTTGCTAGTTTTCTTGATGTTGCAATTGCGTTATCATTGCTAACTTGAATAACTTCGTCATAAACTTTTGTATTTAAAACATCAGGAACGAATCCTGCTCCAATACCTTGAATTCTATGAGGTCCTGGTTTCCCACCACTTAAAATTGGTGAAGCATCAGGCTCAACAGCAATAACTTGTATGTTTGGATTATGAGCTTTTAACACTTCACCTGTTCCTGTAATTGTTCCACCAGTACCAATAGCAGCAACTAAAATATCAATTTTTCCATCTGTATCTGCTAAAATTTCTTTAGCAGTCGTTTTTCTATGAATATCAGGATTTGCTGCATTTCCAAATTGTTGTGGTACGAAAGAATTAGGTGTTTGTTCTGCTAATTCATTAGCTTTATCAACCGCACCTTTCATTCCTTTTTCAGGTTCAGTTAATACTAATTCTGCTCCTAAAGCTTTAAGAAGTTTTCTTCTTTCAATACTCATTGAAGAAGGCATTGTAAGTACTAATTTAATACCTAGCCCTGCACAAATTGAAGCTAATGCAATCCCAGTATTTCCACTTGTTGGTTCAAATACTGTAGTTCCTTCTTTGATTAATCCTTGCTCTAAAGCAGTAGTAATCATATTTGTTCCAATTCTATCTTTTACTGAATGAGTTGGATTCATAAATTCACATTTTCCTAAAACTATTGCTTCTGTTCTTTCACTTGATTTTTGAAGCTTAACTAATGGAGTATTTCCAATTAATCCTGTTACATTTTCTGCATAATTCATTTTATATTCCTTTTAATTCGTATTTATATACTATAGTGTAAAAATTCGTTGTACTTATCTTGATACTCATCTAACTTAGAAAGATTAATATCAAAAATCTTTTTCATATTACTCTTAGCATCATCAAAGAAAATATTTAAGATTGGATTTTCAGCTTTATTATCAATGATTTTTAAGTCACCTTCTAATGCAATCAAAATATCTTTTACTAAAATATCTTCTGGCTCTTTTGCTAAGATATAGCCACCTTTTGCACCTCTTATACTTTTTACAAGTTCAGCTCGTCTTAATTTACTAAGAAGCTGTTCTAAGTAGTTTTGAGGAATGTTAGCATTTGAAGAAATTTCTCTAATTTGCATTGGAGAATCTTTTTCATGTTTACTAAGCTCGTACATGGCAGTTAAACCATATACACCTTTTGTTGAAATTAATGGCATCTTGTCATTCCTAACTTAATGCTAATTCTAAATCTTCTATTAAATCTTTTGGATCTTCTAATCCAATTGATAACCTTACTGTAGTTGAATTGATTCCTGCTGCAACTAACTCTTCTTCATTCATTTGAGAGTGAGTTGTCGATGCTGGGTGTACAATTAGTGACTTTGAGTCACCAATATTTACAACTACAGAGAACAGTTTTGCTGAATCAATTACAGCTTTTGCTGCATCATAAGATTCAACTTCAAAAGAGATAAGACCAGAAGCTTTACCATCTTTGAAATATTTTTGTGCTTTTTCATAATATGGACTTGATTCTAATCCTGGGTAATTTACTGATTTAACCTTTGGATGTGATTCTAAGAATTTTGCAATTTCAAGTGCATTTTCTGAGTGTTTATCAACTCTTAAAGCTAATGTTTCAATAGTTTGTAATAACAACCAAGAGTTGTGTGGTGATTGTGCCGCACCAATATCTCTTAATAGAGATAATCTAGCTCTTAGTGTAAAGTTTGGCAATGGAACATCAGTATAAACTAATCCATGGTATGAGGTATCAGGTTCTGTAAAGTTATAATATCTTTGTGAGTTTTCTTTGAAAAATTCAGCTAAACCATCTCTTTCTACAATGATTCCACCAATTGCACTACCTTGACCATTTGTATATTTTGAAGTTGAGTGAACAACAACATCAACACCCCAATCAATTGGGTTAAATAAAGCTGCACTTGCAACTGTATTATCACAAATAGTTAAAACACCAGTCTTTTTACCAATCTCTACGATTTTTTCCACATCTGCAATTGCAATTTGTGGATTTGATAATGATTCAAAGAAAATTGCTTTTGTTTTATCATCAATTTGCTCTTCTAAATCAGAAGCATCAGCACTTTTAAAAACTTTTGCAGAGATACCAAATCTTTTGATTGTATGAGTTAAAAGAGTAACTGCTCCCCCATATAATTTATCAGAGATTAAAATATTATCACCAGCTTCTGCAACATTTGCAATTGCATAAAAAATTGCAGATTGTCCAGATGCAACACATAAAGCTCCAGCTCCACCTTCCAGTTGTGCAAATCTTTGTTCTAAAACATCAGTCGTTGGATTATTCAATCTTGTATAAATAGGTCCAAGTTCTTTTAGTGCAAATAAGTTTGCTGCATGTTCTGCATCTCTAAAAGCGTATGCTGTTGTTTGAGCAATTGGTACGGACATTGTTCCATAACCCTCTTTATTGTTATAGCCTCCGTGAACCGCAATTGTTTCTTTTTGCATTTTGTTTTCCTTTTTTTATTTGTTTTTGAATTTATATAGTGAAATTGTAATATATTTTTAAAGTAATGTCAAGTAAATTAATAGTAATTAAAATAATATTCTATAGTAAATTAGTATAATTTGCTTGTTTTTAATACTTATTTACTTAAGTTATAAACTTAAGTATACTTTTTAAATCCCATAAATAAGGGTTTTATTTTAAATTATATAAATCTTGATTAAAAAACTAGGAAATTTAAAAAAAATTGCAAAATTTTTGGAATAAAACTAATAGTTGATTAAAATAGTATTGTATAAAAGTGAATAGTTTACTTTTAAATTGATATAATATGATCAAAGGAAGGGGTATAAAATGGAAAAAAATAATATTTATAAAAATGTTTTTATAAACAAAGAGAATGAAGAGTTTATAGATATATTAAAAAATGAAAATATAAGAATAGAAAGAATTGTATCAAATGGACAAAGTAGTGCTAATAATTTTTGGTATGATCAAGATGAAAATGAATTCATCTTATTATTAGAGGGAAGTGCAATTATCGAATTTGAAGATAATGAAATAACTCTACAGAAAGGTGATTATTTAGAAATTAAAGCAAAAGTTAGACATAGAGTAAAAGAGACTAACAAAGAAAATCCAACAATTTGGTTGGCAATTTTCTATTAATCAACATAATTGATTAAAATATAAGGTTGTATATGCAATTATTGTATATACAATAAAAGGATTAAATATGCTAATCGATTTGAAAAATTCACTTGGTTTTAAAATTAACAAAACATCCAATCATATGTTAAGCATTATCAATCCAATATTAGCAGAATTTGATATTGCTATTGAACAAAGAGCTACGTTAGAAATTATCAAATATGAAGATGATGTAACATTAACAAAAATTGCAGCTATTTTAGATAAAGATAAAACAACTATAAGCCGTACGGTAAGAGTATTAGAGAAAAAAGCTCTTATTCAAAGAAACAATAATAGTGAGGACAGAAGAAGCACTATGCTTGAATTGACTAGTAAAGGTGAAGAGACGCTGAATAATAGTCAAGAATCTATTACTAAATTTAGAAATGATTTGATTTCAAATCTGAGTAAAGAAGAGATAGATACTCTTTTCAATTTACTTGACAAAGTTGTTTTAGGACTGGATTCTAACAAACATGATTAAAATGAATAATCATCTTATCTTTGCTATTTTATTAGCAGGAGTATCTGCTGTTGGGCCAATGGGAATTGATACTTATATCCCTTCAATTCCAGCAATGGCAATATTTTTTCAAGTAAGTATAGAAAAAATAGAATTATCATTATCTATCTTTTTAATTGGTTTTTCTATTGGTCAAATATTTGGTGGACCTATTTCTGATACCTATGGAAGAAAAAAGAGTTTAATAATTGGATTGTTGGGTTTTTATATTTTTAGTTTTCTAATTATATTTAGTTCAAGTGTACTTGAATTTTGGATATATAGATTCTTTGAAGCTTTTTCAGGTGGAATAGTTGTAGTTGCTGCTTCGGCAATGGTTAGAGATAAGTTTCATGGGAAAGAAGCGGCAAAAGTCTTTTCACTTATGGGAACGGTTAGAAGTACAGCTCCTCTAATTGCTCCTGCAGTTGGAGCTTTTATTATACATTTCTTTTCTTGGGAAGTAGTGTTTATATTCTTGACTATTTATCCTTTAATAGGAATATTCTTTGTGATGTCTAAATTAGAAGAGAGTTATACTTATGTGAAACAAAATATTTTACACTCTTTTAAAGAAGTACTATCACATAAAACTGCCATGAAAGCAATGTTAATATTAGGTTTAGGATTCTCAGGTCTTTTTATTTTTATTTCAAAATCTTCATTTATCTTTATTGAACACTTTAATATCTCAACAGATTATTTCCCTTTTTATTTTGGAATAAATTTTGTAGGGCTAATTACTATGACGGCTATTAATATGAGACTTCTTAAAAGTTTTACTACTATGGAGATAATTAAAGTGGCAATATTTATTCAAACTTTAGCGGGATTACTAATTACTTTTAATTATGAAAATATTTCTTTGCTTCAAACAGTGATATTTATTGTTATGTATATGAGTATGTTTGGATTTATTTTTGGAAATGGAATGGCTTTAGCCTTAGAGCATTTTCCAAAAAATGCTGGAGTTGCCTCTTCAGTTGCTGGGGTAATTCAATTTGGACTGGGAGCTATTCTTTCAACTGTGGTTTTAAGTTTTCATAATGAAACTTTTTTACCAATTGGTTTAGGATTTACCATACTATCATTTCTTTCTTATTTAATAATAAGAACTTACAAATAAAGGAATCTTATGAATAAAATAGTTTTGTTTTTACTTCTCTTTCTAAGCCCAATTTTCGCAAATGAAATTGAGCCGATTGATTTAACTATGAGTTGGGTAGGTATTTTAGTATTAGTACTATTTGTTGTTGGCTATTATTTTATAGCCACAGAAGAGAAATATAAAATTGATAAATCAGTACCTGCACTTTTTGTAGGGATAATATCTTTTTTACTTATTGCTTTATATTATTATATAAATGGTTTAAATATTCATTCTGTACATGATGAATCGGAAAGTGTGATTTTAGAAATTGCAGAAATATTCTTTTTCTTATTTGTTGCAATGACTTATATTGAGTCTTTGATACATATGGGAGTCTTTGATAGGTTAAAATATAATCTAATTACAAAGGGTTATACCTACAGAAAGTTATATTGGGTAACTGGATTTATTGCATTTTTCTTATCTCCAATTGCAGATAATTTAACAACAGCTTTAATTCTTTCTACTGTATTAATTACGATTGATAAAACAAGAAAAGATTTCTTGGTTCCTGGTGCAATAAATATTGTAGTAGCTGCAAATGCAGGTGGAGCTTGGTCTCCTTTTGGAGATATAACTACTTTAATGGCTTGGACATCTGGAAAAGGACAATTTGGTGATTTCTTGTTTTTATTTCCAGCTTCTATATTAGGATATGTTGTTACTGCATTTTTATTATCTAGGGTTGTTCCTGATATAAAACCAGAAAACAGTTTTTCCTCTGAAGTTCCAAAAATGTTAGAAGGTGCAAAAACAGTTATTGTTTTAGGACTTGTTACGGTTTTATCCGCAATATTATCTCACCAGATTTTAGATTTCCCTGCAATGTGGGGTATGATGTTTGGTTTAGTTCTACTTAAAATGTATTCATTTACTTTAAACAAAAAGTTTGGACAAGAGCATTTTGATGTTTTTAAATCAATGGCAAAAATAGAAAATAACACATTAATGTTTTTCTTTGGTATTTTAGCAGCTGTTGGAGCTTTATATTTTATTGGCTGGTTAACTTTAGCTTCAATTGTTTATCATCCTGATATTTTAGTTTCTACTTGGTCAAATATTGCAGTAGGTTTTTTATCAGCTCTAGTTGATAATGTTCCTGTAATGTCAGCTATTTTAAAAGCTAATCCAGATATGAATACTTCTCAATGGATGTTAGTAACTCTAACTGCAGGAATTGGAGGTTCTTTAATTTCATTTGGAAGTGCCGCTGGTGTTGGTGTTATGGGTAAACTTCATGGTATTTATACTTTTGGTACACATTTTAGATATGCATGGATTGTATTAATAGGATATGTAGTTTCTGTTAGTATTTGGTATTTACAATTTATTGTTTTAGGTATTCATTAAAGTATAACTAAAGGTCTTCCAAAAGGGATTTTATTTTTATTTTGAGATAAAGCCCATAAAACTTCATATGGTGGTGGTATTCGGGGAAAAATACCTTCACCATCTGTAAAATATAGAAGCATAGAACTCATAGGAAGATTTGCATCAATATATTCAAATACTGGTCGATAATCAGTTCCTCCTCCACCTTTTAGTGGAAAATCCATTTTCTCTCCACCTTGAAAACTATAATGTCCATGTACTTTTGCATCAGCAATAATAAGTTCAATTGCTACTGCTGGAAAATTTTGCATTATAGATTTGAACTCTTCTATAAAAGCTCCAAGAAGTTCATCATTTATAGAACCTGAAGTATCAATTGCAACAATTAAACTCAAAGTATCACTTGTCAAACTAGGTAGGGCAAAACCTCTATAAAGATGTTTTTTATTTGGAGGCATAAAAGAGTAGTTGTTTCTCATATGACGATTGATTGCGTTGTACAGTTCAAATTTCCAATCAATATCTTTAGCTTTCATCTTTTTTGCAAGTCTTTCTAGGCCTAAAGGAAAACTACTTTTTCTCATGGCAACTTCTTTTGCTAAAGAGGCTGCATATTCCCATTGGGATTCGTCATCTTCATCTAAGTCTTCATCTATATTTTCAGTATTTGCAAATCTTTTGTCTTCACTATTTTTTGCTTCACTTACAGTTAGAGTTGTATTATTTGTAGTTTTATCATCAAAAGCATCTGTTCCTTGATAATTCATTTGCTCTTTTAAAACATCATAAATCTCTTCTGCATACATATTTTTAAATTCATTATTGAAGTTTGCCCCAGCAGGAATTTTGAAGCCACTTTTTTTAAGAAGATTGTTTATTGCAAAGTCAGTTGAGAGTTGCCAAAGGCTACCTTTTCTTTTTAGTTTTCTTTGCTGGTGGGCTAAGATATGATGCATTACACAATTTGTCAAAATAAAGATTATTTCATCTATGCTACACTTTTCTATGAAGTTTGGATTGTATTTAAATCTCACTCCATTACTGGCATAGAATCTGATTTTTTCATCTTCTTGATGTTTAAGCCTTGAAGCTAACATCCCAAAGTAGGGATGTTTGGAAGTTAGTTGGCTTTTAGCTTTTATAAGAAGTGTATTTGCATCCATTTGATTAATACTTAGTGAAGTAGATTATTGAATTTTTTCATCCAAAGTGGCCAGTTGCTTAAATAATCTAGTTCAATTTTTCTTTGTCTTAAATCTTGAATAATCATTACAGCAAATTCACCTGGAAGATTTAAAGAGTAAGCTATTAGGTTGTTTATCTCTTTTGCTCTACTATCTTCATTTATTCTCATAGTTAAAGCAGTACATAAAATATGCAAAGATGAGGTATCACTTGGAGCTTCATTTGTTTTTCCATTTAATATAGAATCTAAATCTGGCAAGTTTTTTTCCACTGCTTTAAATCCTAAAAATGAGGCGGCTAATTCCTCTCCAATAGCTCCACTAACCATAGTAAGAAGTAAATCTTCATCGGGTTTAGATTCTAATATTTCATTTACATATTCCCAAGTTCTAGGTGTGGCAAAGGCTTTAACATCACTTTGGGTACTAAAAGCAAATAGAGCATCAGGTCTATAAGCAATAAAAGCAACTATTGAAGGATTTATATTCGCACTTATTGCCCAAGTTCTCCATTCATCTGCATTTGTTTCCATTTCTAAATGCACAAATCTATTTGCTAAAGGAGAAGCCATTCTAAATACTACACCTCTATCACTTTCTCTATTTCCTGCTGCAACTATAGACCAACCTTCAGGAAGAGTATATTCTCCAATTTTTCTATCTAATATTAGTTGATATGCTGAAGCTTGCACCATTGGGGCTGCTGTGTTTAATTCATCTAAAAATAAAATTCCCTCTTTTTCGCTTCCGTCAGGTAAAAAAGATGGCGGTGCCCAAATAGCGCTATCATTTTTTGCATCAAAAAAAGGAATACCTCTTAAATCTGTTGGATCAAGAAGTGAAAGCCGTAAATCTATGCAAGCAATACCTTTCTCTTTTGCAATTTGTGCTACAACTGATGATTTACCAATACCAGGAGGACCCCATAAAAATACAGGAACTTTTCTATTTGAGAGATGGGCTATTGCTCTTTTGGCACTTTGGGGATTCATAATACTCCTTGGTATTGATAAACTTTATATTAGTACTTATGCAAGAAGTATGCCAAATCTAATAAAACTCTGTTTTACGATAAAAAGTGTATAATCACAAAAATAAGAAAATAGGGTATATCTTGAAAATAGCTATTGTAGGAGCAGGAGCAGCTGGAATAATTGCAGCAATTACTGCTAAGAGATTAGATAAGAATATAGATATTGATTTGTTTGATATAAACAATGCAATTGGAAAAAAGATATTAGCTTCAGGAAATGGAAGATGTAATATCTCCAATACAGATGTTACTGAAGCAAACTTTATAGGAGAGAATCCCAATTTCGTAAGTCATGCTATAAAAGAGTTTGACTTTAAAGCCTTTGAAAAGTTCTGTAAATCAATAGGACTCTTACTTGATATAAAAGAGACAAACAAAGTATACCCACTATCAAACGAAGCAAAATCAGTTGTAACTCTATTAGAAAATACAATCAATAGTTTAGGAATCAATCTTATTTTAGAAACAAAAGTAATAGATATAAAAAAAGAAAATAATAAATTTATAGTAGTAAGTGAAGGAAAAGAGTTTAAAGACTACGACAAAGTACTAATAAGCTCAGGATTACAAGCTGCTCCACAATTAAACGCAACAGAAGATGGCATGACAATCGCAGAAAAGTTAGGACATAGTTCAAATCTAACTTATCCATCACTTGTAGGACTTCATACGGACTTTGAACATAACAATAGAATCCAAGGTGTAAAAAAAGAATCTCTTGTAACTTTATATATAGATGGACAAAAAGAGAATGAAATCTTAGGGGATGTATTATTCACAAAGTACGGAGTATCAGGATTTGCAATATTAGATATATCACAGTATGCAGTTTATCCACTATCTTTATATCAAGATGTACAAATATCAATAAATCTATTTCCAACAAAAAATAGAAATGAAGTATTAGGAATGATAGAGTCTTTATTTAAAACACTGCCAAATGAAAAAGCATTAGCATTATTAACCGGAATAATCTCAAATAAGCTAGCACCAATACTTTTAGACGTATGTAAAATAGATAAAGAAATCAAAGCCAAAGATATAAATGCAAAACAAATAAGAGGAATAGTAAACATCCTAATAAACTGGCGATTCAAAATCACAGACACCCAAGGCTTCAAACACGCAGAAGCCAGTGGTGGTGGCGTGAGAACAGATGAGGTGGATAGTAATACTTTTGAGAGTAAAAAATGTAAAGGTCTATTTTTAGCAGGTGAAGTACTTGATGTAGTGGGGAACCGTGGTGGATATAATCTACAGTTTGCATGGGCGAGTGGGTTTCTAGCAGGAAAATCTCTCTCAAAGAAATAATAGCTATAAATTAGCCACTTTTGTCCGATTTCTGTGTTGTCACAAAAATTAACTTACTCACTTACTTCTAGTAAGCTCCTAAGCTAATTTTCACTCCGCCTTGAACTAGAACAAAATTGACTAATTTCTATCTGTTATTTTTAAAATTGTGACATGTTTATTATAAAATATATTTTAACAAAGGAAAAAAATGGGGATAGAGAGAAATTTAAACTTTTTAGATAGTTTTATTGATTTGATTTTGCATATAATTTTTTATTTTCAAGTAGTATTAGGAAATCCTTTTGCTTTACTGATATTCACTTTAATATTATTAGTAGGTTTATATGTTGGAGTTAAGAAAGTTATCCTCAATAAAAATAAAAATCCTTGGACAGCAGAACAAAAAAAAGATTTGAAAATAACTATATTTTTATTCATAATAATTGCAGGTCTTTTTTATTTTATAATAAGGGAATAATATGAATGAGAATATTAAGTTATTAAAATTTTTCTTTCAAAACAACAATCTTCTTAATCTTCCTAATCTCAAAATGGCCATTATCCGTATACACTAAGTCATTTTCAAACTTCAGAATTTTGACACTCTTAAAACTTTTGTCTTCATAATTAAAGCAGACGAAATTTTTATCTTCCATAGCTTTTAATAAAAACCTTTGTTCTATATTCATTTAATTATCACTAACAACAACTCTGTTTCTACCAGAATTTTTAGCCAAATAAAGTGCTTCATCCGCTCTTTTTAAAAGAGATTCAATACTATCTTTTTCTTTTAATAGAGCAATACCAAAACTAGCACTTATCTTACCTACATCTTTAAAATCATAATTTGCAATATCTTTTCTAATATTTTCTATCAATTTATATACACCATCTTTATCTGATTCTGGACAGATTATGAGGAACTCTTCACCACCAAATCTACCTACAAAATCGGTTTTTCTTATGTTAGTTTTTAATATATTTGCAATTTCTATTAAAACTTTATCTCCTACTTGGTGTCCAAAAGTATCATTTACTTTTTTAAAGTGGTCTATATCTAAAATAGCTAAGCCAAAAGTATGATTAAATCTTTCACATCTATGTATTTCACTTTGTAATAATTCATCTAATTTTCTTCTATTGTATAGATTTGTTAACTTATCTGTAATTGAAAGTTTCTGCAATTCTTTATTTTTCTCTTCAATATCTTTTTTGGCTTCTTTTAATAAATTATTAGCTTGTATAATTTTTCTATTCCAATAAACTATAAGAATTATTAGAAATATTGCAGCAAAAGATATTTGCCAAACAAGCTTATAATCTATTCCTTTTTGATATTTTATTGGAATCCATTTAGTGAAAATTTCTCTATGCATTTCATTAGTTATATTATTAACTGTTTTTTGCAAAATATTTAATAAAATCTTATCTTCTTTTACAACCGCAATTGATAGTTTCAAGTTTTCTGATATTTTTCCTGCAATTTTAAGTTCTCCAAAATAGTTTTGTTGAAATGCATATCCAATACTTGCTAAGGTATCTATATATGCAAAGAGTTTGCCATCTTTTACACTATCCAACCCTTCTTTTATATCTTCAACTTCTATGATATTTAAAGAAGGATATTTTTGTCTGAGTATTTTTACAAAAGCATCACCTTTTATGATCCCTATCTTTTCACCTTCTAAATCTAATATTTGATTTATAAATGGCACATCAACTTTTGTTGCTACTACTAAGGGAACTTCCAAATAATTACTTGTAAAGTTTAGGTATTTTTTACGCTCTGGTGTTTCCATCCCCAGAGCCAACATATCACATTTATGTTCTTTTATATAGTTTATTGATTCATTCCAATTATCTGTTTTTACAAGTGTAAATTTTGCAGATAAGATATTTTCAAATAGATTATAATAATCAGAACTCATTCCTGAATGTTTACCTTCTTCGTTAAGTCCTTCAAATGGCAATCCATCTGGATTTATACAGTACTTAATGACTTTTGTATCAAGATAGGCTATTTCATTTTTATTAAGTTCAATATGTCCACCTTTGTACTCTTTTATTGAGCCAATCCATTTGTCTACTAAGGCCTCTTTCTCTTTGTTACTTATTGAATTAAGAGCTTTTTGTAATATGGAACTTAAAAGTGGTTTTTCAGGCTGTACTCCAAAACGTAAATCTTCTTTTTTTGTATTTGGAAGAATTAATTCACTGGCAAGTTTTAGATTTGAATAGAGATTTTCTTTGATAAGATAATTAATATTTGTTAAGTTTTGAATTAGAGCATCTATTTTACCAAATACTAAATCTTTTGTTAAATCTGAATAGTTGTCATAATAGACTAAATTCATTGTTCCTAATTTTTCTAATTCTTTTACATAAAAGACGTCTTTTAAGACTCCTACTTTTTTGCCTTTAAGACTTTTTATACCATTGTATTCACCAAAAGTATCTCTTACAAATATCATTATAGGTATATCGTAATAAGAACTTGTAAAAGTAGTAAAAGGTTCTCTATATTTTTTGTATGAAATACTAGTTATCATATCTACTTCTTTATTTTTAAAAGAGGAATAAATAGTTGTCCAGTTAGCTATGGTCTTTTCAAATTCTAAACCTGTTCTTTTTGAAACTATTTTTAATAAATCATGTTCAAATCCAACTGGTGTATTTTCAATATAATATGTAAACGGTGTAAAATCTGGCATCATGGCAACTTTGATGACAGGATTTGAAGTTAAAAAATCATTTTCTTCTTTAGTGAATGAAATAGATTCAGCTATTGCATTTACTGAAAAACAAAATATAATAAGCACTTTAATCAATAATATTTTCATTCTTATCCTTGTAAAAAAATTATTATAGCAAGTAAAAGTTTTGAAGGAGTTTTGTTTTAAATGAAGATTTTCAAATCAATGATTATCATATGTTCAATTGGCTATACTACGCAAAAATTATTAGGATGATAGTGAATTTCAATCAAATAAGCATGGCATTTTATACAACATATCTAACAAATAAATATGGATTTAAACTAAAAAAAGTAAAAACTTCACATGAAAGAATTGCTTTAAGATTAGAATATGCGAAGTTAGTATTAAATAAATTAAACATTAGTGTTGAAGTTATAAATAAAGAAAAACTACCAAAAGGTGGACAGTATTTATTAATCTCAAATCACAGAAGTATAGTTGATCCCTTAATCATACAAGTGGCATTAGAAAATACAAAAGTTGATGGTTTCTGGGTTGCAAAGAAAGAGTTATATAACTCTTTCTTTTTTGGAACATTTACAAAAAATGCAGGAACAGTTTTATTAGATAGAGATGCCCCAAACATGGCACCATTTTTTAAAGATACGAAAGAGATAGTAAAAGAGGGGCATTCTATTTTTATTTTTCCAGAAGGAACTAGAAATAAAGAGAATACTCCTTTATCATCTTTTAAAGAGGGTTCACGAATTATAGCACTTAAAAATAGGCTTCCTATTTTGCCTGTTCATATAAAATCAAATGCAAATGAGGTTTTAAAAGATGCAATTATGAATAGAACAAAAGGTTTAAAAATTCAGATTGATATTGGTGATATTATAGATTACAAAGATAAAACATCTTTAGAAGAAAATTACAGAAAACAGTTTATTAAAGAGTAGTATCATGTTAAGAAGAACTTCACATGATACTATATTTGATTACTTTTTACAGTGCTCTGCGTAGAAATTACCAAACTTAAGATTCATTCCACCTTTGTCTTTTTTAACTGTATATTTTGTAACTACAGGATTACATTCATCAATCCATGAATATAAATCATAGATTTTAACCTTATCAAATCCCATTTGTCTAAATGTTTGTGCTTCTATAGATGCTCTTGCTGCTGAGTTACAAACAACGATTAGATTTGGTTTGATTAGTTTATCATTGTCATCCAGAGCATGTAAAGCAACACCTTTTTCAGAAGCTTGTCTTCCTACTCTAACCGCACCTTTCATATGAGCTGCTGACCACTCTTCCATTGTTCTAACATCTACAACTAGCCAATCTTTTGCTTTAAGAGCTTTCTTTACTTCTTCTGTTGTTGCATAGTTACCAGCTTTTTTATTTTCTGCTTTTAACTTTGTACTTAGTTGTTTATAAGAAACAAACTCTCCTGCAAATACTGATGTTCCAACTAATAATAGTGCTAAACATATTGCCTTTAATTTCATCTTCTTCCCCTTCTTTTTATATAAGTAAATATTATAGTTAAGATTTTTTAGTCTTAACTTAAGTAAAACTTATAATATTATAATTATAATTATAATAACAAATTATAATTATTTAGAATTCTTTTATTTAAAAGGGTAGGAATATTTTATAGAATTACTAAGAATAAAATAGGTTTTATAATAAGTATCTAATTTTTATAGTATATAATTACATTTTACAAAGTCAGGGAGAGAGAATGGACAACAAAAATTTAACTAAAGAACCTGAATCAAGATATGAAAAGAAGCTTGTTCAAGATAAATATAATGTTAATGTTGCTTTTTATGTACATTTAAAAGAGTATAACAATAATGTTAGGGATGAATTATCAGAAAGAATAGAAGAGGTGTTTTTTTATTCAAAAGGTATTGAATGGAAATTTGATAGCTTTGGTATAGAAAAAGCTGGTTCTAGAGGGAAAAATGTTTTAGGATATTTTATTTTTAGAACAGCAAACTTAACAGAATTAAAAAAACTTTTTTTAGAGAATTTTAAAGATTATGATAATGCCTTAAAAATCACGTGTTCTGTTGCAGAATATCAAAAAATAAATGAGACTTTTTTTGAATTAGAAACAAACTAAAATGGAATTTTTCTATTTTAGTTTACTTACTTAACTTTGATTGTATTTTTCCCTTTATGAATAATTTTTCAAAAAGTTTATTATATATTCAGTTTTATCTTTAGGATAGTTATTTAATATTTCAATAGATTTATTAATATCTTTTTCTATTGAAGAGCTATCAATTGAATCAATATGTAATATATCTTCTATATTATCAATTTCAAAAGAACATTTATCAAAATATAAAACCATACTATTTTCATTAAATTGTAAATGACAAAATTTAATATTTGATGCTGCAAATTCAGAAGTTTTAGTTTTAATTTTAATTTTCATTGCAGATTTTAATTCAAGTAATTGAATTATAGTTAATAAAGAATAGTGGGCACTTGATTCTACATTAAGAGAAATAAGAATTTTAGAAAGAGTTACTTTAATCTCTTCTTTATCAGGGTGTAATAAAAAACCAGAATTTACAATATCTACTACTTCTATGATATCTGCATAATCATCTTTAACTTCATATGTATTATTTATCATCTCTTTGCCTTCATGCATTAAGATAATTCTTTTTGAGAGTTCTTTAAATACCTTTGTATAATTCTTTGTATTTATTTTAATTGTTTCTGGAAGTTTATATTTTTCAAAAAATGTCATCTTATTACTTTCTAGTTGAAGTAAACCTCTTTTAAGTAAATATTCAAATCCATCAGCAATTTTTTCATTTATGTCATAGTTATTAAATTCTTTTGTATAAACAACATTTTTAAAATCTTTTTGTGAAAAGCTATTTTGGTTATTTTTGATTGCATAAGTTAAGATATTTACTATGAGTTCAAAAGTGCAACTCTTCATTTTTTATCCTTTGATCTTAAATTTTTAATTCATATTCTAATCAAATATCACTTAATAAGATGTTACATATATATTATGATTTTTTATCAATTTGAAATACATTAATAAAAAAACATGTTTCATTTTTTAACAAAGTATTAAAATTATGTGTTATACTACAAAAAACTTAACAAATATTGTAATCATGTAGTACAATAAATTTTTATAAATGTATGATGAAGTTAAAAATTGATAAAAATGGAGGCTAACTTGAAAAAGAGAGTTATGATTATTGGTGGAGGATACGCGGGGGTATCACTTTTACATAAATTAAAAAATGAAATTGGCATAGAGCTTATTTTAGTTGATAAGTCACAAACACATTTACTACAAACACATTTGCACAAATACATTTCAGGTTATTATTCAAAAGATGATATTACTTTTAATCATGAAAAATATTGTAAGGAAAACTCTATTGAGTTTATCTGTGAAGAGATTAGTAATATTAATTATAAAGATAATTATGTAATTAGTAGGGAAAATATTTTGTATCATTATGACTATTTAATTATTGCAACAGGCTCAGTATCAATGTTTCCAAGTCAAATTGAAAATGTAATAGAATATACAAAAGATATAAAAAAAATAGATAATTTAGATTTTTATAGAAATAAATTCCAAAAGATCTTAGATTCTCATGATACCAATAGATCAGTATTGGTTGTTGGAGGTGGAGTTTCTGGACTTCAAATAGCTTGTGAGATTGCATATACTATTAAATCAAAAGGTTTAAATAAAGATAATATTCAAGTCACTTTAATTGAAGGCATGGATACAATATTACCAGGAATGGATTCTTTTTTAATTGAAAAATCTATACAAAGATGTGCCGAACTGGATATAAAAGTTATAAATAATCTCTTTGCATCAAAAATATTAGAAGATAGTGTTATTTTATCAAATGGTGATGAAATCTCTTATGATATGCTTCTTTTTGTAATAGGTGCAATTGGGAATAATATAATAAGTCATGATGAGAATATTCAAGAAAACCCAAGAAATCAGCTTATAGTAGATGATTATTATAAGGTAAAGCCTTATGATAATGTTTTTGCAATTGGGGATATTGTTCAAGCAATAGATTCTAATACAAATGATTTTCAAGCACCAACAGCACAAGCTTCAAGAATGCAAGCAGAATTGACAGCTAAGAATATATTAAAAGATATAAATGGGGATACACTTATTTCAAATAATATATCAAATAAAGGTATTTTAATAGATTTAGGTGGTCCAAATTGTGCTATTGGAAGAGTCTTAAACATTAATTTATCGGGTAAAATCGCACTTTGGCTAAAAAAACTAATTTATTCACTACATACTAAAAAATTCAATTAAAATGTAAGGCATTTGTAATGCTTGCAAATGCCTATTTTACGATGCTATTCTAATGCTATTTTTCTAAATTTAATACAATATACTACATAAAAAAAATATAATGACAAAAAAATGACATAAATTTTAAACTTTACACATTAAGTACTACTTTTTTATGTAAAATTTAAGTTTTCTTGTAATAGAATTTCTTGTATCAGGATATATTAAGCTTTGTCTTGAATATGAATCTTAGTAAAAAGGATGTAAATATGAAAAAAATGATGAGAATAATTTTAGGACTCTTTGTTCTATGTTTCACATTAAGTGCAAGTGCAAAAGATAGTATCAAAATTGGTGCTTTAGTTGCCGCGACTGGTCCAGCTTCTTTTTTGGGTGATCCAGAGTTAAAGACTCTTGAATTATATGTTGAAAAGATAAATGCTAAGGGTGGAGTATTAGGTAAAAAATTAGAACTTATTTCTTATGATACTGGTGCAAATCCTAAAAATGCAACTACCTTTGTAAAAAGACTTATTAATCAAGATGAAGTTGTTGCAATAATGGGAGGTTCGGCATCTGGCGAAACAATGGCAATTTTACCATTTATTAAAAAAGCTAAAATTCCTTTAGTTTCTATGGCTGGATCAATCAAAATTGTAGAACCAGTAAAAAAATATGTATTTAAAACGCCAGCTACAGATAGAATGGCATGTCAAAAAATATTTACTTATTTAAAAGCTAAGAATAAAACAAATGTTGCCTTAATCTCTGGAAATGGTGGTTTTGGTAAATCAATGAGAGGACAGTGTATAGAAATTGCAGGTGATTATGGAATTAATATTGTTGCAGATGAAACATATGGTCCAAAAGATACAGATATGACACCACAATTAACTAAAATAAAATCTTTAGATAATGTTCAAGCTGTTGTAAATCCAGGTTTTGGACAAGGTCCAGCAATTGTTACAAAAAACTTTAAGCAATTAGGAATGACTCAAACATTAGTACAATCACATGGTGTTGCATCTAAAAAGTTTATTGAGTTAGCAGGTAATGCTAGTGAAGGAGTAATAGTAGCTTCACCACCTGTTGTTGTTGCTTCTTTATTGGATGATTCAAATCCTATTAAACAAATTGCCTTAGATTATATTAAAAATTATGAAGATAAATATAATGCTCCTGTATCTACATTTGGTGGGTATGCATATGATGCTTTAAATTTAATTGTTGAAGCAATAAAAAAAGCAAACTCATCTGATCCCAAAGCAATTAGAGATGCTCTTGAAAGTACAACTTCTTATGTTGGATTAAATGGTATGTTTAATATGAATAAAAAAGATCATTTAGGATTAGATATTGATTCTGGTATAAAAATGCTTGAAATCAAAAATGGTGACTGGACCTTAGCAAAGTAATAAAATGGTTGAATTATTACAATACTCATTTGGAGGTATAACAGTTGGGTTCATCTATGCACTAGTAGGTTTAGGATTCACTGTTATTTATAACTCGAGTAAAATTATAAACTTCTCGCAAGGGGAGTTTGTAATGATAGGAGGAATGGCTGCAGTATTTTTATCATATGCAAAATTTCCATTTGTCTTAGCATTTCCTTTGGCGATAATAGTATCTTCTTTGTTAGGATATATGCTTTTTAAATTAGTTTCAATGTCTAGTAACTCATCAGTTACATCATTGATTATTTTAACATTAGGTTATTCTATCTTTGTAAGAGGTGCAGCGCAAGTTGGATTTGATAAACAAATGCATACCTTGCCAGCATTTATAAGTGATACACCAATTTCTATATTTGGTGCAACTATAACACCTCAAGCAATTTTAGTAATTGTTGTTTCACTTTGTATTGTTTTTGGATTGTATTATTTATTTAACAAAACAAAGATAGGAAAAGCAATGCTTGCGACAGCAGATAATAAAGATGCCGCAAAACTTGTTGGTATTTCTGTTAAAAAAATGCTAATTATGAATTTTATGATTAGTGCAGGTATTGCAGCTATTGGAGGAATTGTATTAACTCCAATTACATCAACTAATTATGAAATTGGAATTATGTTAGGTCTTAAGGGATTTTGTGCAGCTATTATTGGTGGTATAGGTAATCCATTTGGTGCAGTATTTGGAGGAGTAGTTCTAGGAATTTTAGAATCTTTCGTTGCTGGTTATTTAAGTAGTGAATACAAAGATGCAGTTGCATTTATTGTACTACTTTTAATTTTATTCTTTTTCCCAGGTGGTTTATTTGGGGCGAAGAAATCAACAAGAGTATAGGTTACGTCATGGGAAATAAAGGTGTATTTTTAGATAGAGGTATTGTCATAACAATTATTGTTTTATGCTTATTACCTTTTTTATTACAGAATAGTTTTCACTATGAAATTGCAATTATGTGTATGTTAAATGCTGTAATTTGTATTGGACTTAATATGCTTGTTGGATATACAGGTCAAATATCCCTTGGCCATGGAGCTTTTGCAGGTCTTGGAGCTTATGTAGCAGTTATTTTATCTACAACTTATGAGTTCGATCCTGTATTAAGTATTTTAATTGCTTCAGTTGTATTAGCAATAATTGCTTACTTTGTATCTAAACCTATATTAAAACTTGAAGGACATTATCTTGCAATGGGAACTCTAGCTGTTGGTATTATAATTTCTATTGTATTAACAAATGAAGATCAATTGACTGGTGGACCTGATGGAATGGGTGTAAGCACTTTTGATATTTTTGGATATGTATTTGAAAATGATATTCAATGGTATGTATTATCGGCAGTATTTTTAGTATTCTCAATTTGGGCTTTACAAAATGTTGTAAATTCACCATTTGGAAGAATTCTTAGATGTATTAGAGATTCGGAAACTGCCGCAAAAGCAATTGGAGCTGATGTTCCATATTATAAAACCTATGTATTTGTAATTTCTGTAGTAATTGCAACAGTTGCTGGAAGTCTTTACTCATATTATACAGGTTTTATTTCACCTGAAGAGTCTGGATTTATGAGAAGTATTCAACTTGTAGTAATGATTGTTTTTGGAGGACTTGGTAGAATTTATGGTGCAGTTTTTGGTGCAATAATTATCACTGCTCTTCCTCAGTTTTTGACATTTTTACATGATTACGAGCAAATGGTATTTGGTGCAATTATTATTTTTGTAATGATTTTTATGCCAAAAGGTATTGTTTCTATTTTTGATGTTTTAAAAGTTGAAAAAAAGAGTGAAATCAAAAAGGATAATACATGAGTTTATTAAAAATTGATGGCATCTGTAAAAGTTTTGGGGGATTAAAAGCTGTTGATAATATCTCTTTTGAAGTTAAAGAGGGAACAATACACGCCTTGATTGGACCAAATGGTGCAGGTAAAACTACATTAGTAAATATGATTTCAGGCATATATTCTGTTGATGAGGGTGATATATATTTTGCTGATGAAAAAATCACAAATGTTCCTACCTATAAATTAGTAAATAAACATATTATGAGAACTTTTCAGAATTTAGAAATTTGTAAAAATATGACAGTTATGGAAAATGTTCTATTAGGCTTTAATATAAATATGAATAAATCACTTTTAAAGTGTTCATTTAGATTTGAATCAATTATGGATGATGAAGAGAAATTTAGACATATTGCTCTTTCTCATTTAAAAAGAGTTGGCTTAGAAGAACATGCAGAAACTTTGTGTTCGGAATTATCTTATGGAATATTAAAAAAAGTTGAAATTGTTAGAGCTCTTGCAATTAATCCAAGATTGCTTTTATTAGATGAACCAGTTGCTGGGTTAAATGGAACAGAAACATCAGAAATTGCAGTTATAATTAAAGAAATAGCAGCTGAAGGGGTAACTGTTTTATTAATAGAACATGATATGAAAATGATTATGAATATTTCAGATCATATTACTGTTGTCAATTTTGGAGTTAAATTGGCAGAAGGAACACCTTCTGAAATTTCATCAAATCCTGAGGTTATAAAAGCTTATTTAGGTGAAGGGTCATTACATGCATAAGTCTGATTTAGTATTAAATATTGAAAAGTTAGATTGTCATTATGGAAATATTCATGTGCTACAAGATATTAATCTTGAAGTACATAGAGGAGAAATAGTAGCTTTAATCGGAGCAAATGGTGCAGGGAAGACAACTTTAATGAGAACAATTTCTGGTCTTAAAGAACAAAATAGAGGTGAAATTACTTTTAAAGATAATATTAATATTACTGATACAGAACCTGAAAAGAGAGTAAAACTTGGAATTGCACAAGTTCCTGAAGGAAGAGAACTTTTTAAATCTTTAACAGTGGAAGATAATCTGATGTTAGGTGCGTATACAAGAAATGATAAAGTTGAAATACAAAAAGATTTAGAATTTGTATATGAAAAATTTCCAATTTTGTTTGAAAAGAAAGATTTGATTTCGGGTAATCTTTCTGGTGGTCAACAACAGATGTTAGCTATTGGGCGAGCATTAATGTCTAAACCAGATTTATTACTGATGGACGAACCTTCTATGGGATTAGCTCCTGTTATTGTTGAAGAAATATTTGCATTCATTGAAGAACTAAAAAAACTTCACATGACTGTATTTTTGGTTGAACAAAACTCCTATTTTGCACTAACTATTTCAGATAGAGCATATGTTTTAGAAAATGGTGAGATTGTTTTAAGTGGAAACTCTAAGGATTTAGTAAAAGATCCAAGAGTTAAAGAAGCATATTTAGGAATGTAAAAGATGGATTATAAATATATAATAGTTGAAAAAAATAAAAATGGTGTAGGACAAATAACACTAAATAGACCTGAAGCTTATAATGCATTATGTACGCCATTATTAGATGAAGTGTCAAATGCAATAAAAGATTTTGATAGTGATGATTCAATTGGAGCTATTGTTTTGACTGGTGGAAATAAAGTTTTTGCAGCAGGTGCAGATATAAAAGAACTTGCAACTTTAGATTTTGCAAAAGCATACAATAATGAATTTGTAAAAAAAGAGTGGATGACTCTTGAAAAACATACTAAACCAATAATTGCTGCAGTTGCTGGTTTTGCACTTGGTGGTGGATGTGAAATGTCTTTATTATGTGATATTACTATTTGTGATACTACTGCAAAATTTGGACAACCCGAAGTTAAAATTGGAACAATGCCTGGAGCTGGTGGAACTCAAAGATTAACGCGAGCAGTAGGAAAAGCAAAATCTATGCATTTATGTTTAACAGGTGACATGATGGATGCACAAGAAGCAAAAGAGTATGGATTAGTTGCTCAAGTTGTAGAAGAAGGAGAAGTAATCGAAAAAGCTCAAGAGATGGCAATAAAAATTGCTTCAATGTCTCAACCTGTTGTTAGACTTATAAAAGAGTCTGTAAATAATGCTTATGAATCTTCTCTTCAAGCTGGACTTGAAAGTGAAAGAAAATCTTTTTATACTACATTGGCTTTAGATGATAGATTAGAAGGAATGAATGCTTTTGTTGAAAAAAGAAAAGCAAATTTTACTAACAAATAAAACACTTATTAATATATTACAAAAAAAATAGTTATACGTAAAATATGTATAACTATTTTATTAAAAAATATCTATTTATTATCATAAAAATACTATAAATATAAAAATACTACTCTATACCCTATATAAACGTCATTTATACGAACTTAAATATATTACACTTTATTTAAATATTATAACAATAATGTCATATATGTTGTAAAATTAAGTTAGAATTAAAATTTATGTGATACAATTATTTTGAATTAATTCATAAAAGTGAAGTATATTTAGAGATAAATATATTTCGCTTCTTTATAAACAAAAATAACTCAAGGAGTAAGAATGGCATCTAAAGAAAAATTAGCTGGAACTATGGAATTTCCACCAGCAACACCACAACCAAATATTTATCCATTAAGTTGGGAAAATGTAACTACAAAGTTGCAAGAAGTATGGGAAGCATCTCAAAGAGAATATTGGGATCCTGAAAAATTACCATGGGATACATTTGATGTAACAAAATATACATGGGAACAAAGAGAATCAATTGCATACTGGTGGACAATTCTTTCAGTATTTGATGCATCAGCACCACCTGTATTTGCATCTGCATTTATTAAAACTTATGAATTACATGAAGAAGATGTAGTAAGAAGATGTTTCTTCTCTGTAACAAGAGATGAACAAAATCATGAACAAATGTGTGGTTTAGTTATTACTAAAATGTTAGAACATCCAGATCCAATAACTTATGAACCAAAAACAGATATTGGAAGAAGATTACAAAAAAATGCTAAATGGTTATATTACAATGGAGGTAGATACTGGGACGGATTTAAAAGTGCAGTACCTAAATATTCACTAGCAGTATTATTCTCTTCATTCCTTATGGGTGAAATTGCAGCCGCAACAATTTTTCACCAAATGGCAGCAGGATGTGAAGAGTTAGTATTTAAAGAAGGATTCTCTAAAATTGGTAAAGATGAAGGTAGACATATGGCTATCGTTTTAACATTAATGGAAAGAGATTATCCAAAATTAGCACAAGAAGATAAAGAGATTATTACTAAACAAATTAGAGCAGGTTATTTATTCTTATCTGCAGTATTATTTGAGCCACCAATGGAATTCTGGGATATTCCAGAAGATTTTATTGAAAATCAAAGAGAAGGTGAAAGATTAGCAAGAGAAGCTGGTTTCTTTATTCCAGATTATGAAACAAAAAAAGAAAACTGGAAAAAAGCAATGCTTAATTTAAAAGGTGTATTAGACAAATATGATACAGACTTTCCAGCAATTCCTGAAGTTGGAATTACGGGAAAAGAAATTAGTGATATTGATATGGAAGATATTATCCCAGTATTCTAGTAAAAATTAAAAAATATAAATAAAATGACCAGGAATTTGATATGAAAAAGATTATTATGCAGCCATCAGGGAAAGAAATAGATTGTCCTTCAGGAGAAACTGTTTTATCTGTTCTTGAAAAACAAGGCTATGCTTTACCAAATAATTGTAGAGCTGGAGCATGTGGTGAATGTAAAATAAAAGTTTTAAGTGGTGAGTTTGATCAAGGTTTTATTATGGACATGGCTTTATCTCAAGAAGATAGAGATAGAGGTTATGGTCTTATGTGTATGGCTAAACCAACTTCTGATGTTTTAGAAATAGAGTTTGGTACTGAAGATGCACAACCCAAATTATTCCCACCAGTAGAAAATTCTTGGCATATTGTTACAGATAAAATTCAACGAACAGAAAAAATTCTTGAGTTAAGATTATCTCCTCTTGGGCAAGGAATTAAATTCTGGCCAGGTCAATATGCAATGATTGGAGATGAGTCTACAGGACATCCTTTAAGACCATATTCTATTGCTAATTCACCAAAACCTAATGGAGAATTGTCTTTTCTTATTACTAAAGAAAGAGAAGGAAAAACTTCACCTTGGATTCATGAAGAAGTAAATATTGGTGATAATATTAAAATAAATGCACCATATGGAACTTTTTTAGGAGATCCTAGTGTTGATACTCCTATTTTATGTCTTGCATCAGGAAGTGGTTTAGCTCCTATTTTATCACTTTTAAATGCCTACTTAAGTAGAGGTCATAAAAATCCGGTAACACTTTTGTTTTCCGCAAAAACAAAAGCAGATTTACTTGATTTTGGAAAACTTAAATATTTAGAATCTAAATATGTAAACTTTAAATACAAATTTACTCTTACTCAAGAGAGTAATAAAGAAGGTGGATTAGAAGGAAGAATTGAAAAAGTTTTACCGCAATTGCTTTCAGATCTTTCTAATCATTCTGTTTATATAGCTGGAGGAGTATCTTTTGTAAACTCTTGTAAAAAAATCGTTGATAAACTTGGGGCAAAATAAGAATTAATCCATATGGAAGAATATTTCGCTCAACAAGTAAAGTAAAAAATTCTCAAAAACTATTCAATCAAACTATACTAATCGTAGGAATATATTTTCTACGATTAGTTTTATTTTTTAGCAGAATTATCTATTCCACCAAATCTATTAAAATAGAATTTATCTAATTTAGGATTGTTACCTCCAACAGTTAGAAGATTGCTTTGTACATAAGTATTTGCTTGATTATGAATTTTTCCATAAATTGATTCAACAAGAGATGAAGCCGCTTTCCCTAACCAATCAACTGATACTAAATCATTCCCAAGTTTTGGATCGAATAATAAAGCTCTTCTATATTCGTGAATAAGCATAATTCTTAATATAAAACATTGTTTATCAGTAAATTGTTCTATAGGGGTTTTAAGTGAAAATATTCTTCTAAATTTAGTAATAAAATCTTGATATCTCTCTTCCACATGGTCTAAATCCCAATAAGTATGAACCATATCTTTTATCATCTCTTTATTCATAGGCATATGAATTGGACCTTTTACTAAAAGAACTTCATTTTGAAGTTCATTCTTTAATAAAATATCTTGCATATATTCCATTTTATAATGAGGATGAATATGTACATGTTTTGAAGGATTGGCAAAACCTTCTTTTTTTAGAACCTTACTTAATTCAAATTCATTTTCAGGTTTTACAGCATTTGTGAAAAGAACTAGCCAATCTTTGTCTTTATCTTGTTCATCATATGCATATACGCTATAGTGGGCTTTTATAAATCTATCAATAGCCAAATCGCTTAATGAATAGTAACTCTCTCTTCCAAATTTTTTTGAACTTAACCAGCCTTCTTTTGTAAGTCTAAAGATAGAAGTTCTTGTTAGTTTTTCACTAATGTCAAATTCTTCCATAAATTTAACTAAAGAACCTAGCCATATTGTTCCTCCATATGGAAAAACAGTATCTCCAAAAAATGTAATAATCAAAGATTTCGCTTTTGGTGATATTTCCTCTAGTATCTCTTTTAGATATTCATCTACTTCATTATATTCACTATTATTCAATTCTTAATCCTCGGGTGAAATTATGAAATATTGTATAAAAACTATTAAAAAAACTTAATAAAGTACTATAAAAAGGTAAATACTTTAGTTTTAAAAGAAGATCTGTGATGAATGAACTTGTAATGTATTTTTTTGTTTAATAAATAAAACGGTTTAAAAATCTAGTGCTTCATTCATAGGTATATATTCATTAGCATTTTTTACAAACTCTTTTAAAATTTTGTAAGCCTCTTTTTTATCACACAAACAGTTTTGTGTAATGAACTCTAATGATGGTTCAGAATATCTTTTTGTATAATTTACTAAGTTTAATAGAGTTTCATTTATAGTATCTGATTTAGTCAGAACATTTAAGTTTTTTAAATTGAATATATTATGATGTTTCATACAATATTCAAAAGTATCTATACCTTCATAAATCAAAGCCTTATCCCAAAAATAAAGCTTTTCATGATATATTTTTAGTTCTATATATCCATGAGTTAAAGTATGGTTTTCAAGTAAATCAATTTGTTTTGATAAGTATTCAAGTTCTTCTAATGAAAACTCTTTTTTTAGGGCATACCCATTAGTTGTAGGATTAAATTGGAAACCTAACTTTTTAAGTCTTTCATGATTAAAAAAGTTTTGTTTTGTATTTAATCCTAATGTTGATTGATTATTTATAACATTGGAAATAAAATTAGAAGTATCAACCTCTTTATTTTCTACTTCACTAAATTTTACTTCTAAATAATTAATCATAATGTTTTATCTTAAAATTGCTTTTTTAAATTCTGCTGCTATTTCTTCAAGTTTTTCATCACTTAAGTTTTGCATAGCTCTATAGGTATAAAATGGTTCAAGAACTTTCATTCCACAAAATTTAGAGGTATAAATATAAGGAGTTAGACACTCATCTACACTTTTATAATCACCTGAATATGCAGCTTCATGCCCACCCATAGAAACAGTAAGCATGAATTCTTTTCCATCTAGTTCTCTTTTTTGATAACCATCTTTAGTAACATCAAATGCAAAACCAAGAGTATAAACTTTATCCATCCATTCTTTTAATATTGATGGGGCATTGAACCAAAACATTGGAAATTGAAATACAATTTTATCTGCTTTCTTAATAGCCTCTTGCTCAGCTTGTACATCAATCTTATAATCAGGATATAAAGCTTTTATATCTCTTATCTCTACATTATCGAGATTTTCAATCTCTTTTGAAAATCTTTTATTTACTCTTGATGTTTTCATATCATCATGAGCTTGTATTACCAATATGTTTTTAGACATTTTATATCCTAGTTTTCCCTTGTATCTACTACTCTTTGAGCTTTCCCTTGACTTCTTGGAACCTCACCATGTTTTTTTACATTTACTTTTACAGATACTCCAATACCTGATTTTATTTTGTGAATTAGAGTTTTTATTGCTTCACTTATTTCAATATCGCTTGCTGTTAATTCTGGTTCTATATCTATAGCTAAATCATCCATATTTCCAGTTCTTGAAATTACAATTTGATAATAAGGAGAAAATGCCTCAATTTTCATCAAAATCTCTTCAATTTGTGATGGGAATACATTTACCCCTCTAATAATCATCATATCATCTGTTCTTGCATGAATTCTTTTCATTTTTCGCATATTTAAAAGATCACCTTTATATAGTGTTGATAAATCCTTTGTTCTATATCTAATAATTGGTAAAGCTTCTTTTGTTAAAGTAGTTAAAACTAACTCACCTTCTTCTCCATCAGGAAGAGGATTAAAGGTATCTTTATCAACAATCTCAGGGTAAAAGTGGTCTTCCCAAACATATAAATCACCTCTATCTTCTAAAACTTCACAAGCTACACCCGGACCCATCATTTCAGATAAACCATAAATGTCAAGAGCATCAATTCCAACTTTTTCTTCAATATTTCTTTTCATTTCCATAGACCAAGGTTCAGCCCCAAAAATACCAATTTTAAGTGCAGTCTCTTTTGGATCTATTCCTCTGTTTTCCATTTCTTCAATAATATTTAGCATATATGATGGTGTAACCATTATTACATTTGCTTTGAAGTCATTTATTAAAGTAACTTGTTTATCAGTAAAACCACCAGAAGCAGGAACAACTGTACAACCAAGTTTTTCTGCCCCATAATGAGCACCTAAACCTCCAGTAAATAGACCATATCCATAAGATACATGAACTATATCACCTTTCCCACCACCTGCAAGTCTAAGTGAACGAGCAACTAAATCAGACCAAGTATCAATATCTTGTCTTGTATATCCAACAACAGTTGGTTTACCAGTTGTTCCACTTGAAGCATGAAGTCTTACAATATCACTCATAGGATTTGCAAACATTCCAAATGGATAGTTTAATCTTAAATCCTCTTTTGTAGTAAAAGGAAACTTATTAATATCTTCTAAAAAAGTAAAATCATCTGGATGAACACCATGATCGTCCCATTTTTTTTTATAATAAGGTACAAAAGAATAAGCTCTTAACAATGTGTGTTTCATTCTTCTTGTTTGTAAAGCAGTAAGTTCATCTTTTGAAACAAGAACTTTTGGATAATAACTTACAGTTTTTCTTTTATTTTCCATTTTATTCTCCTAATCCCTATTTAAATTTTCTATTATCATAGATATACCTTGCCCTACACCAATACACATAGTACAAAGCCCATATCTTCCTTTTGTTTGCTCCAAGTGGTTTAGTGCAGTCATAACAAGTCTTGTTCCACTCATTCCTAATGGGTGACCTAAAGATATTGCTCCACCATTTGGGTTAACTTTTGGATCATCATCTTTTAACCCTAAACCTCTTAATGTTGCCAATCCTTGAGAAGCAAAAGCTTCATTTAGTTCAATTACATCCATATCATCTATTGTCATGCCAGTTTTTTCTAAAATCTTTTTTGATGAGTAAAGTGGTCCTATTCCCATGATTTTTGGAGGAACACCAGCTACAGCCATCATTACGATTTTAGCTTTCGGTTTTAGATTATATTTTTCAACAGCATTTTTTGAGACAATTATCATTGCTCCTGCGCCATCATTTACCCCTGAAGCATTACCTGCTGTTACTGTACCCCCTTCCTTTTTAAAAGGAGTTCTAAGTGCTGCTAATTTTTCTAATGTAGTATTTGGTTTAGGATATTCATCTTGGTCAACAATTAAATCATCTTGTTTTCTTCTTTTTACAAGAACAGGTGTTATCTCATTTTTGAAAAAACCCTTTTGCATAGCCTCTTTGCATTTTTGTTGTGAATTAAAAGCAAATTTATCTTGGTCTTTTCTTGTGATTCCAAACTCGTAGGCTACATTTTCTCCTGTTTCAGGCATAGAATCTGTTCCAAACATTTCATTCATTTTAGGGTTTGTAAATCTCCAACCAATAGTTGTATCATATACATTATTTGCTCTTGTAAATGCAGTCTCAGCTTTAGGCATAACAAATGGAGCTCTTGACATTGATTCTACTCCACCTGCAATTATTAAATCACACTCACCAGCTTTTATAGATCGTGCTGCAATACCAATTGCATCCATTCCTGAACCACAAAGTCTATTAACTGTTGTACCCCCACTTTGATAAGGAAGTCCTGCTAATAGTGCTGACATTTTTGCAACATTTCTATTGTCTTCACCAGCTTGATTTGCACAACCAAAAATTACATCATCAAGTTCTTCCCAGTTTATACTAGGATTATTTTTCATTAGATAACTAAGTGGAATTGCACCCATATCATCAGGTCTAATAGAAGATAATGCACCTCCATATGAGCCAATTGGTGTTCTAATATAATCTATAATATATGCTTCATTCATTATAGTTCCTTCTCCTCTAATATACTGCCTTTTATAGCTTTTGATTTACCAGTGAAAAATGCTACTGATTCAAACTTTTGATTTACAACTAAAATATCATATATACCATTTCTACCTTTTAAATATTTTTCCGTAGCACTTGCATATAGTGTATCTCCTAAAAAAGCAGGTTTTACAAAACTTATATCACAAGAAGCTGCTACAGTTGCAATATTTCTTGAGTTACAAGCAATAGCAAAAGCTGCATCAGCAAAAGAAAAAATAGCCCCACCTTGACAAGTTCCATGACCATTTAACATCTTTTGGGTAACTTCCATTTCCATTTTTGCATAGCCTTCTTCCACTTCTAATAATTTCATACCAAGGGTATGTTCAAATTTTGTATTGGCCATCATTTTTTCTGCTACTTTAAAACAAAGTTTTGTTTCACTCATAATATTTTCCACCTATAATTGATTTTTCTATGATACCTCTATCTACTCTATATCTAGTATCTTTATAAAATGATTCTAAATTGTTTAATGTTTCTAATATAAAATCAATACCTAATTTATCTGCCCATTTAAATGGACCAATTGGATAATTTACACCATTTTCCATAGCAATATCAACACTAGCTTCATCACAAACACCATTTGTAACAGTGGAACTTGCTTCATTTACTAACATAGATATAGTTCTTGATATTACCATTGCAGGAGAATCTTTTATTATTAGAGTTCTTTTGCCAATTTGTGTAAAAAGTGCTGCAATGTTTTTTTCAACATGTTTTTGTGCTAGTAGTGAAGTTGCAATAGTTATCGAATCTGTTAAATCATAATCTATATTGATATCAAATTGAGCAATATTTTTTTCATTTAACTCTTTAGAGATTTGGCTTGCCATTTTTCCATTTGTTAAAAATAGTTTTATATCATTGAATTCAATATACCCATCACCTTCATCTTCAATTACATTAATTCCAGCTTTTTTAAACAATGGGATTAATTCATTAGCTACACCTAAAGAACCAAATACTGTAATATCTGATATTTTATTATTTGATGGTTCTACTTCGTTATATTTTTCTCTACATAGTTGTTTTCCATCTTCATATTTATAAAAACCTATACCTGATTTTCTTCCAAGTAATCCAGCTTGTGAGAACTCTTGTTGTGTTAATGAGGGATTAAATCTAGAATCTTGATAGTATGAATTAAAAGTTGATTCAGTAACAGAATAGTTTGTGTCATTTCCAATCAAATCCATAAGTTCAAATGGACCCATTTTAAATCTACCAGATGTTCTTGCCACTTCATCAATTGTTGCAAAAGTTGACACTCCCTCCTCATATAATCTTAATGCTTCAGCATAAAAAGGTCTTGCAATTCTATTTACTATAAATCCTGGACTAGATTTAACAAAAACTGCTTTTTTACCCCAAGAATTAGCTAGATTATAAACATCTTCTACTAGCTGTTTATCACTTTGTAAGCCAGAAATCACTTCTACTAGTTTCATAATAGGTGCTGGGTTAAAAAAATGCATACCTACCATTCTATCAGGTCTTTTAAGACCATTTGCTAATGCAGAAATAGAAATAGATGAAGTATTTGAGGCGATACATACATCTCCACAAATATCTTCAAGTTGTTTAAATATCTCTTGCTTAATCTCTTTGTTTTCAATAATCGCTTCAATTATTAAATCACAAGGAGCCAAATCTTCTATTTGCATAGTTGGGGTCATTAGAGATATTGTTTTATCTTTAGTTTCTTGAGTCATTTTCCCTTTTTCAACAAGTTTTGATAACTCTTTTTCATTGATATTCATTGCATTATCAACTGCTCCATCCCAATTATCATATAGTATTACTTTATGACCTGCTTTTGCTGCAACTTGAGCAATACCTCTACCCATAATTCCAGCACCAACAATTCCAATAATTGAATTTGAATCTATTCTCATATTAATTTCCTTTAAAATTAGGAGTTCTTTTTTCTAAGAAAGCAGCAACCCCCTCTTTATAATCATTTGAGTGTCCAGCTGCTCTTTGTAGGTTCTTTTCTAATTCTAATTGTTCTTCTAATGAGTTCTCAACGGATTGATTTAATGCTTTTTTTATTAAAGATAGTCCATATGTTGGAGCAGTTGAAAAATGAACAGCTAGTTTTTGAACTTCTTCATCAATTGTATCAAGCGAATATACTCTTGAAATCAGTCCATACTCCAATGCAGTTTGTGCAGGAAGTTTGTTCCCTAACATACACAACTCTTTTGCTCTTGCCATTCCTACAAGTTGTGGTAAAAAGAAAGAGTTACCACTATCAGGAACTAATCCAATTTTGCAAAATGCTTGTATAAATGATACCTTTTCATTTGCAATTACAAAGTCACAAGCTAGGGCAATCCCAACTCCTGCACCTGCTGCTACTCCATTTACTTTACAAATAACTGGTATTTCTAAGTTATATATAGTTTTAATTAGTGGGTTATATTTTTTTTCAATTGATTCACCTAAATCAAGCTTTTCATCACTATTATTTACAGATCTATCGTTTAAATCTTGACCTGCACAAAATGCTTTGCCTTCTCCTGTGATTATCAATACCCTAATAGATTTATCTTTTTTTATATTTTGTAAAGCATCTTTTATTTCTCCATGCATTTGCTCATTTAGTGAGTTAAATACTTCTGGTCTATTAAAAGTTAAAGTAGCTATACCTTTATTTATTTCATATTTTATTGTTTCGTATGACATTATTATTGTCCTTTAAAATTTGGTTTTCTTTTTTCTTTAAATGCACTAATTCCCTCTTTTTTATCTTCACTAGATAATATTCCTGAGAAAATTGTTTTTTCATATTTTAATGAAGCACTTAATCCACTATCATATGATGCTAAAACAGCATTTTTGATTGCTGTAATTGCTAGTGGAGATTTTTTTGCAATTTTATTTGCAATTTCCATCGCTCTAATCATTGTGCTTTGTACGGGAACTACTTCTGATACTAAGTTCATCTTTTGAGCAGTCTTAGCATCAATGAAATCTCCTGTTAAAAGTATTAACATGGCATTTGATTTGCCCATTGCTTTTACTGTCCTTTGTGTACCACCAGCTCCTGGCATGATTCCTAAATTAATTTCAGGCTGTCCAAATTGTGCATTATCTCCGCATATAATAATGTCACAATGCATAGCAAGTTCACATCCTCCACCTAAACAAAATCCGTTTACCGCAGCAATAATAGGCTTTTTAAAATCTTTAATAGAATCCCAATAAGAAGTTCTTACATCGTTTATTGATTCAATTGCACCTTTAACTTCAAGTTCATTAATATCTGCTCCCGCAGCAAATACTTTTTCTCCTCCAGTTAATATTACACATCTAATCTCATCAGAACTATTTTGTAACACTTCGTGTATTTCTTTTAAGGTATTAGTTCTTAATGCATTATAAACTTCACTTCTATTAAGTGTAATTGTAAGTATATGTGAGTATTCAACATCTACTTTAATATCTTTAAAGCCCATTTTCTCCTCCAAATAATATATCTATTTCAAAAAAACTAGAAAAATTCTAACAAATGTAATATATAATAAAGCTTAAAAATAAATGCTATTTTTTTGCTATTCTCTTAAAAAATACCATTTTTATGAGGATTAAGTAGTATATTTAATATTAGGTTAATAAATTATATATTAATATTTTAAAAAATATATTACATAAAGGATTAAAATGTGTCTTTTTACGAAACATAATGAAATACTAACAAGAGCATTAGAAGAAATTAAAAATAGAGGATTCTGGACTCCTTATTTTGAAATACCAAGTTCGAAGGTTTATGGTGAAGGGAAAAAGGAAGAAGCTATAAACTCTTTTAAATCTCAACTAAATAATAGATATGAAATTAAAGGTTTAGATATAGATAAATATTTAGGAGCAGAAAAGTCTCCTTATGGATTTGATTTAGGGATTACTTATCCTTCTATTGATGCTGATATTTTAGTAGAAAATTCAAAGGAAGCAATGAATCAATGGAAAAAATTGAGTTTAGATGAGAGAACTGGAATTTGTTTAGAAATCTTAGATAGAATCAATAAAAGATCATTTGAAATGGCAAATGCAGTTATGCATACTACAGGTCAGCCATATATGATGGCATTCCAAGCGGGAGGTCCACATGCTCAAGATAGGGGGCTAGAAGCTTTAGCTTATGCATATAAACAATTATCCGCAATACCTAGTGAATCTATATTTGAAAAACCAACAGGAAAAGATAATCCTCCTATCGTAGTTAACAAAAAATTAAAGCTTGCACCAAGGGGAATCTCTTTAATTATTACTTGCTCTACATTTCCAACTTGGAACTCATATTCAGCACTATTTGCATCTTTAGTTACAGGGAATTCTATTATTTATAAACCACATAGAAATGGAATTTTGCCAATTGCCTTAACAGTTGATATTGCAAGAGAAGTATTAGAGGAGAATGGCATAAATCCTAATTTAGTATCTATGATTATAAGTGATGATAGAACTCAAACTCAAAATCTAGTTAAAAATAAAAATGTAAAAATCATAGATTTTACAGGTAGTACTTCATTTGGTGATTGGTTAGAAGACAATGCTCCACAAGCTAATGTATATACTGAAAAAGCAGGAGTAAACTGTCTAATTGTAGATAATTATGATAACTTAAAAGGAATGTCTAGAAATATCTCTATGGCATTATCATTATATTCATCACAAATGTGTACAGCTCCGCAAAATATATTTATCCCTAAAGATGGAATTATCTCAAATGGAGAAAGAGTTAGTTTTGATGAAGTTGCTTCAATGATAGCTAATAGTGTTGAAAAACTTCTTTCTGTTGATGAAAGAGCAGTAGAAATTTTGGGTGCAATTCAAAATAGCGATATTTGCAAAAGAGTTGAAAAAGCAGCAGATATAGGTGAAATAATTTTAAAATCAAAAAATATTAAGCATCCTATGTTTGAAAATGCTACAATTAAAACACCAGTAATTGTAAAAGTTTCTGCTAAAGATAAAGAGAAATATCACAATGAACATTTTGGACCTATTATTTTACTTATTGAGACTGAATCAAGAGAAGATAGTTTAAAAGTGTGGCAAGAAACAGTAGAACTTCATGGTGCAATTACAGCAGGTGTATATACATCAGACGAAGAGTATTTAGAAAAAGTGGAAGATATAGCAATTGAAGAAAAAGTTAATTTATCTGTTAATTTAACTGGTCATGTACTGATGAATCATTCTGCTGCTTTTACTGATTTTCATGCAACAGGAGATAATAAAGCTGCAAATTGTGCATTATCAAATGACAATTTTGTTTCAGGACGTTATTCTGTTGTTACAATAAAAAGGGATGCCTAGTGCAAATTTATGAAATTGATGGATTAATTCCAGTAATTAGCGAGAAAGCATTTGTTCATGAAACAGCTGTAATTATTGGTGATGTTTTTATAGAAGAGGGGGTCTATATTGGACCTAATGCTTCTATAAGAGGAGATTTTGGAAGAATTATTATTAAAAAAAATGCAAATATTCAAGATTGTTGTGTTTGTCATTCTTTTCCAAATATTGATGTAATAGTTGAAGAATATGGACATATAGGACATAGTGCAATTTTACACGGTTGTCATGTAAAATTTAACGCAATGGTTGGCATGGGGTCTGTTATTATGGATGAAGCTGTAATTGGTGAAAATTCAATAATTGGAGCTTCATCTTTAGTTCCATCAAAAACAGTAATTCCAGATAATCATTTAGCATTTGGAAATCCTGCAAAAGTAAGAAGAGAGCTTAAAAAAGAAGAGATATCTTGGAAAAAAGCAGGTACAGTAGAGTATACAAATTTAGCATATAATTGTCTGGAAAATCTTAAGAAATGTAAGCCCTTAAATCAAACAAATGAGCAAAGAGATTCTCTTCGATGTGAGATGAATTTTAAACCCAAATACTCTTAATAATAAAGGATAAGAATGTTCACAGAAATTATAAATCCAAGGTTTAATGAAACTGATGCTTTGGGACATATAAATAACAATGTTTATACAATATGGTTTGATTTATGTAGACAACCTTTCCTTAAACTTTTTGATCCTACTCTAGATCCCAAAAATATGCATATGATTCTTGCACATACTAGTACAGATTTTTTAAGAGAAGTTTTTTATGGAAAGGATGTGATAGTAGAGACGGCTTTAGAAAAAGTAGGAACTTCATCTATGCATTTTATCCATGGTTTATATCAAAATGGGCAACTTTGCACAACAGGAAAAGGTGTAATGATTTATTTTAATCATATAACAAAAGAATCGATGCCAATACCTCAAAATATAAAAGATGAATTAATGCATCATATAAAAACAACAAATTGGGATAGAACTCTTAATCTTTAAATATATTTATCTTGAAGTATTCTTATAATAAGTTCTTTTTTGATTAATAAGCTGTTAAAATACTTAATATATAATTTTAATAAGAAAAACTAAGAAAAAGGATTTATTATGAATCTAAAAAAAATCACTTCACTTACAATGATGTGGGTCATGTTGGTTATGACTTATACAGGTATTATGCTCTTTATTTCACCTCCTGGAAGAATTGCAAATTGGGCAAATTGGAAGTTACTTGGCTTGAGTAAAGAGAGTTATGCTCAAATTCATTCCACTTTTATGGCACTTTTTATAATTATGACATTAATTCATGTTTATTATAATTGGAATCCTCTTACTAGTTATATGAAAAATAAAGCAAAAGAGATGGTTGTTTTTACAAAAGACATGTTGGTTGCAGTTATTTTAACTGTAGTTTTTTTAGTGGGAACACTGTCTGGTCTTGCGCCATTTTCTAACTTTTTAGATTTTGGAACTGGCATAAAAAACTCTTGGGAAAAAGAGTATGGAACAGCTCCTTATTCACATGCTGAGTTGTCTTCTCTTAAAATGTTTGTTAAGAAAATGGGATATGATTTTGAAAAAAGTCAAGAAGTCTTAAAATCAAATAATATTAAGTTCGAAACTACTCAAAGTCTTATTCAAATTGGGGATGAAAATAGTTTGAGTCCACAGTTTATTTATAATCTTTTTAGAAAAAATTTCGAAAAAGTAGGGCAAGAAACTATTCAGTTAACTGGAATGGGTAAGAAAACTATATCTGAAGTTGCTAAGACTCTTAGATTGTCAAATGAGGAGCTAATTATTAAGTTAAAAGCTTTGGGAATTGATGCGAAGGAAGATGATAAATTTAGAGAGGTAGCTGAAAAATATGATATGAGTCCAATGGATGTTATCCAAGAATTAGGCTATAAAAAACCAGAGTAAGCTTTTTTAGCTTACTTTGTTTAATTTAACAGTTTTAAAATATCTTGTGGAGTTTCTACTATAAAATCTGCTCCATTTTCTATTAATTCTTCTGTTCCTCTAAAACCCCAAGACACACCAACTGCAATCATTCCTGCATTTTTCGCAGTTTGCATATCTACATCACTATCTCCAATAAAATAGATATTTTCACAAGGAAGATTAAATGAATTTGCTATATTTATAGCTCCCAAAGGATGGGGTTTTGGAGGTATCTCTTTTTTTTGTCCATGAGCTTCAATAATATTATGTGAATTAAAGAATTCTTCTACATATTTAAGTGTAAATTTATGGGGTTTATTTGATAAAACGCCTATTTTTATATTTTTATTTTTGAGTTCTTCAAGTAATTCATAAACACCTTCATAAGGTTTTGTATTCCCTTGTAGTTTTTCATCATAAACTTCTTTAAACTCTTCTAGAGCTTTTTCTATTAATTCTTCTGAAGAATCTTCAGGAGTACAGTTTTCGATTAAAACTAATGCTCCTCCACCGACAAACTTTTTATAATCATCTATTTCATGTGTGGGTAAGTTAAGTCTTTTTAAGACTTCATTTGCGCAAAGTGCAATATCTGTTAATGAATCAATAAGTGTGCCATCTAAATCAAATATAAGTGCTTTTTCATTCATTTTATTTTCCTTTATAATTCAACAACTTCATTTGGTAATTCATTTTCATCGTTTTCTTGAATAGGAAAATTTTTGATTAAAATTTCATTACAACTTTTTATAGCTTTTAAATATCCTTCTGATAGATTGTTGTTTTTTACATCTATAATAAATTCATCAACAATAGTTTGCCAATAAGAGTCATCAATCTTTTCTTTTATTACACTATCCGTTATGATTTCTACATATTTTTCATCTAAGCTAACAAAAAACATAATAGCTTGTTTTGTTTTTGTTGTTTGAAATCCAAGATTTGAAAACTGTTTATGAGCATAAGCTGACGCTTTTGTATATTTAAATGATTTTGGAAGAAAACTTAGAAGTGTTTTTTTAAACTTATCAAAAACAAAATAAAATATAAAAAAGGATAGTACTTGTACCTGAAAGAATTTTCCAGCACTTATTTCAAATAGTAGAGCAAATATAGAAATGATAATTGTAATAAAAAGGCTTAAAACTACAGTTTCAAACTTATATGAAGAGCATTGTTTAGTTACAACTGCCACAAGTTCTGAGGAACTCTTTTTTTCTAATTCTTCTATCTCTTTAGAGATTAGATTTTTTTCATTGTCATTTAAATACATTACCATCCTCCACTAGCGCCACCGCCACCAAAGCTTCCGCCACCGCCACTGAAACCTCCAAAACCTCCAGAACTACCAAATCCACCAGAACTACTATATCCTCCTGTATATGAAGGATGAGTAGAGGAATAAGCATCGTAAGAAACTTTTTTTGTAGTTATATAAACGATTATAGCAGTAATAAAGTATGCTAGAGTTGCAAAGATTAGACTTTGGGTAAATCCCATTAAAAAAGTTCCTGCAAATCCTCCTAACATACTAGAATGAAATAGTTTAGTGATTTTTTTATTTTTTTTCTTATTTGTTGCGGATAAGAGTATCCCTGAAATAAATATGATTGCAAAAAATAGGAAAAACCAATTTTCTGATGATTTTGATAATGGCTTATTTGCACTTGGTTTGTATTCACCTTTTATCGCTTTTATAATATTAACTGTGGTATCATTTATTCCACCATAAAAATTACCTTGTCTAAATTTTGGTTTTAATACATATTCAATAATCTCATGGGCAGTTTTATCTGGAAGTGCACCTTCTAAACCATAGCCAACTTCAATTCGTAGCTTTTTTTCTGCCATTGAAATAATAAGTAAAACACCATTGTCTTTATCTTTTTGCCCAATTCCCCAATATCTACCTAGTTGATAACCATAATCTGCAATGTCATATCCATTTAGTGAACTTAGAGTTACTATTACTATCTGATTAGAACTCTCTTTTTCATGACTCTCTAAAATAGCAGAGAGCTTTGATTCTTCTTGCTCCGATAGAATATTGGCATTATCTACAACTCTTCCTGTGAGTTGAGGAAAAGAAGGTTCTGCAAATAGGATATTTTGTAAAAAAAGAAAATATACTACTGCAATAATTATTTTTTTCATATTAGAATTTTACTTTTGGTGTCTCTTGTTCTTGTGGACTTGCTGTAAAAGTTTGTCTAACTTGGGCTTCTGGATACATAATAGCAGCAACTATTCTTCCTGGATATGTTCTTAGTTCAAGATTATAAAGTTTTACAGTTTGAATATAATCCTTTCTTGCAACAGTTATTCTATTTTCAGTTCCTTCAAGTTGAGTTTGAAGAGCAAGGAAGTTTTTATTTGCTTTTAAATCAGGATATTTTTCAACAACTAACATAAGTTTTGATAGGGCAGAACTTAAAGCCCCTTGTGCTTGTTGAAATTGTTGAAACATTTGTGGATTTGATAACATCTCAGGTGTTAAAGATATTTTTCCTACATTTGCTCTAGCTTCTGTAACTTCTTTAAAAGTTGACTTTTCATGTTCTGCATAACCTTTTACTGTTGAAACAAGATTTGGAATTAAATCTGCTCTTCTTTTGTATTGATTTTGTACTTGAGACCAAGATGCTTTAACATTCTCATCTAATTTTGGCACATTATTAATATTTGTAACTATTAAAGCTACAAGACCTAAAACTATTACTGCAAGTCCTATTAAAAAAGCTTTCATTGTTTATACCTTTTATTTTAAAATTAGGGTATATTATTGAAATATTGATTAATAAATAATGAAAAGGATTTTTTCTATTTAGCATAAATTAGGAATAATATGATTCTAAATGTAAGATAAGGAAATAAATGAAAACTTGGGAAGAAGTAATTAACGAAGAAAAAGAAAAAGATTATTATAAAAACTTAGAAAAACAAATAAATTCAAAGTATGAAACTTCTACAGTTTTCCCTCCAAAAGAGAAAATATTTAATGCCTTTTCTAAAACACAAATAGAAAATTTAAAAGTTGTAATTTTAGGACAAGATCCCTACCATGGTTTTGGTCAAGCGCAAGGTTTATCTTTTTCTACACCTAAAGAGATAAAAAATCCACCTTCTATGCAAAATATTTTAAAAGAAATAGAAGATGATTTAAAAAGACCATCTTATTGTTTAGATGGTGATTTAAACCCTTGGGCAGAAGATGGAGTATTACTTTTAAATACAATTTTGACAGTTGAAGAATCAAAACCAAAATCTCATCATAAATTAGGTTGGGAAATATTTACAGATAATATCATCAAATATATCTCCCAAAACTGTAAAGATATAGTGTTTATTCTTTGGGGTGGTCCAGCAATTGCAAAGACTAAAATTATAGACAGGTCAAAACATCATATTTTGACAGCTCCACATCCCAGCCCACTCTCTTCATACCGCGGTTTTTTTGGATGTAAGCATTTTAGTAAAACAAATGAATTTTTAGAATCTATAGGTAAAAAAGCAATTAATTGGTAAAAGGAAAATAATGGAAGAAAAATGGTACTTAGAAAACACTGGAAATATAAACCAGATGCTAAGAGTAAGAGATGATATAGATATTCATCAAAGTATAAAAGAGTTTCCAAATTTAGTAATTATAAAACATAACTTCTATGTGGCTGATGATATTATGTTCCCTGATCCTTCCTGTATAGCTTTCTTTACAGTATTTGAAAATAATCATCTAGAAGCTTTAGAAGAAGAAAATGATTTAGCTTTGTTAGCAGTTGATATTTGTGAAGGACTAATGCAGTTTTATGTATATTGTAAAGATCCACAAAAAACAGTATATGATTCAATTGAATTTTTAAAATCTAATGAATTGTATACATGTGAGTTTGAAATAATTTTAAATGATAATGGAGATAGATTAGATTCTTTAATCTAATATTTCTTTTTTTGTTTTAAATTTAACCCAATCATTTTAATAAAAAACTATTAATTAATCATTAATATATCATTTGATTAGTGTTAACTCAAACCTATTATAATTTTTACATAGGTTGAAAAGGAACGTGAACCCTTTTCTAAATTAAGTTAAAGAATGCGAACTTTAACATTCATTCTCCGAAATAAAAAAAGGTTCCTAACGGAGCCTTTTTTTATTTCTTTCTTTTTTAATTTAACTTTGACACTAGACATTTTTTTAACCACTTAATTATCTGGAAATGGGCAAGAAAGAAGATTAATATTAAAAATTAGTTCTATCGAATAAAGCTTTGAGGTTTTCCTAAATAAAAGCCTTGTAAAAAATCTACACCTAAATCTTTTACCGTTTTGAAAACTTCCTCTGAATGCACATATTCGGCTACTGTTTTTGCATTTAGTTCTTTAGACATACTAATAATATTTTTCACTATTGTTTTTGATTCTATTGAGGTGTCAATATCTTTTATTAAAGAGCCATCAATTTTAATGATTTCTGGTTTTAATTTTAATATGTTTTCCATACTTGAATAGCCACTTCCAAAATCATCAATTGCAATTTTACAACCGTATTTTCTTATTGTAGAAACAAAATCTTCTACAATAGAAAAATCTTTTATACAATCCGATTCTAAAATTTCAAATATAATATAATTTGAGGTAGAACAATCTTTTATTTTGTCATAAATAAAATTCCTAAATTTGTCATTTTTAATATCTTCATAGCATAGATTTAGACTAAATTCAAAATCTTTTTTACAGAATATTTTTAATGATTTTGAGAACATTAAGTGCATCATTTCTTCATATAACTTTACTTTCTTTGATAAATCTAAATATTTAAAGACTGAAACCACATCTCCTAAATCTGCTTCTTTAATTCTCATTAAGCTTTCATATTTTTCTATTTCTAAAGTTCTTGAATTAAATATGGGCTGAAAATAAGGAAGGATATTCTCAGATGCAACAGCGTTTTTTAGAAAGAGAATTTCACTAACTAATTTACTTTGTTCTTCTTCTCTATATGCAATAGTTAATATATCTAAGTTTATATCTATAATTTTATCCCATGAAGATAAAGATGTTAACTTATTTTCTTTTATAAGTATATCTTTTACAAATCTTCTAACATAACTAAATGCAGTATTCACATAATGAGCAGGCAAGCCTATTCTCACATGGATCTCACTAATCAAATTTAGTTTTTCAAAATATGATTCATCGTATTTCCCACAAAAAAGACTTAGGAACCAATCTTTGATTCCTTGTTCATGTCTTTTTAAAACTTCATTATTATGGAGAAACATTTTTGCATGATCAAATTCAAAAATAAACTTATAAAATCCTTTTAGTAGCTTTTCTACATATTTAACTGTAATACTTTTTATGTCATTTAATGCTTTAGCATCTGAACTATTAAATTTATAATGCTTCAATACTTTATTAAAATTATTTTCGTTTATATTTTTTGATTTTAAATTCATTTTATGCCCTTTCTAAACACATTCATTATCGTTACTATTATCTTTTCCATCAAAATTTTTTTCGTTTGTATTATCAACAATTGTGTTGGCGATGTTTAAAGTTTTCTCTGCGATACTATTTGCCTGAGATGAAACTTCTGTATTAGCTTTAATTTGTTCTTTTAAAATACTCACAGCTTCATTAATCTGAACAATTCCTATTTGTTGATCTCTCGAAGTATTTCCAACATCATTTATAATGTCAATAGTTTTATCAATATCAGTATTTAAGCAGTTATATCCTTTGATCATATCATTTGCGATTGTTTTTCCTTCATTTGCTTTGAAATTTGCAGATTCAACGAGCTTCTTAATTTCTTTTGCCGCTTCAGTACTTTTATTTGCAAGATTTCTAACCTCTTGTGCAACAACAGCAAATCCTTTGCCCGCTTCTCCTGCAGTTGCAGCTTCTACAGCAGCATTAAGTGAAAGAATATTTGTTTGAAAAGCAATCTGGTCAATAACTGTAATTTATTCTTTAATAGCACTTACTTGTTCATTTATTTCATCCATTGCTTTGTTTGTTTTAAAGGCTAATTCCTGTCCCTCTTTTGCTGAGTAAATAACGGCATTTGCAAGCTCTGACATTTCAGTTGTTTGCTTTGATGTTTTTGTTACATTTTGTGTAATATCACTTAATACGACAGATGTATTTTTTAAACTAATTGCAGCTTCATTTGAAGATTGATTTAATTTATCTACATTGCTTAATAATATTTCAGAGGAAACTTGTAATGTTACACCAGTAGTTTTATTTTCTAATAACATTTGTGTAATTGCTTCTTTTAACTTATTTATTGCTGTTACTAAAAGTTTTAATTCACTATCTTGAGTTATCCCGTTAAGAGATAATTCATCTATATAGTTATAATTTGTATAATTCTCTAATATCTTATTCATTGAAGAATAGTGTCGTTTTGTTTCAATAATCATGTCATTTACACTTTCTTTAAATTCTTCTAATGAAAGATTCGATGTTTTAGATTTAATAATCTCTGAGTAGTCGCCATGCTTAACTTTACTCATGACTTTTTTTGCCTCTTGAATTAAAATAGATTCTTCTTTTTCTTTAGCAATTAGATGTCTTTCTCTTTTATCTATGACAGCTTTAATTTCTGTATACTCACTTGACATTGATGTATTTATTTCTAAAGTTACATCCTTATTGTCCATATTTTTTAGAAACTTAACTAATTTTTTTGATAAATGATTTCCATTCTTTCTTTCATCTAATTCATGTAAAATTAGTGCCAAAGCTATTATTAACTGAATTATTTGTGAAATAGAATTTTCTGTAAAAAAAATAGCATTTATAGGAAGAAGAATGATTCCAATTATATGCACAATTGTCATTCTTAGATATAATGATTTTAAATTAAACATATGAACTCCTTGTTTTTAGAAATAGGAGTTTATTTAAATAATATTTATATTATATTGATTTAAATCAATATAGGATAAAAACTATCCTATTTAATTATTATATTTATGAATATTGAATTAGTAACATTTTTTCTTTAACCCTACCACACAAGCAAGCAACTAAAACAAAAGTGCAGGTAATGCTTTATATAAAGCAAAAGAGACTTAATAGTAAATATGGGTGCATAATCTTCTATCTTTTCTTATAATTTACAAGGTAATAATCAACTAATTTTATCTTCAGACTCTTACGTAATCC
>PKUJ01000008.1 GCA_002869565.1 Arcobacter sp. | reverse complement strand
TATTAAAAACATCGATATTAAAACAAATGATGAATTTGGGAATATGGCAAAAGTTATCAATAAAGAGATGCAAGTTATTGCCTCTCATCTTGAAGAAGATAAAGTTTTAATTGATAATGTAAAAGATGTTGTTTCACAAGTAAACCAAGGTAAACTTGATGTAAGTGTTGAAAAAACCACTTCTAATAAATCACTTAATGAATTAAAATATATTTTAAACGATATGATTGAAACAATTAATCATAATGTAAATAAAGATATTAATCCTATTTTAGCTCAACTTAAAGAGTATTCACAATTAAACTTTGTAAATAATATTCCTGATGCAAATGGAAATATTGCAAAAGGTTTAAATGATTTAGCTAACATTATTAATGAAATGCTACAAGAAAATAAAGCAAATGGAATGAATCTAGGTGAGAGTTCAAAAATTTTATTAGAAAATGTAGATATTTTAAATAAAGCTTCTAATGAAACAGCTTTATCATTGGAAGAAACTGCTGCTGCTTTAGAAGAAATTACAAGTACTGTAGTTAATAATACAGAAAGAATAGCAACTATGTCCGGTCATTCAGATGAACTTTCTCATTCAATTGAAGAGGGTCAAAAGCTTGCTACTTATACAGTTGAATCAATGGATTCAATAAATGAACAAACACAATCTATTGCGGATGCTATTACTATTATTGACCAAATTGCATTTCAAACAAACATTCTATCACTTAATGCGGCCGTTGAAGCAGCAACTGCTGGAGAAGCTGGAAAAGGTTTTGCTGTTGTTGCACAAGAAGTAAGAAACTTAGCTTCTCGTTCTGCTGAAGCTGCAAAAGAGATAAAAGAGTTAGTTGAAAATGCTACAGATAAAACAAACAGTGGTAAAAAAATTGCAGATGACATGATTAATGGATATGTAAAATTACAAGAAAACATTACAAAAACAACAAATCTAATTGCAGATATTAGTTCTTCATCAAAAGAGCAAAGAACTGGTATTGAACAAATCAATGATGTTGTTACAAGATTAGATAGACAGACTCAAAATAATGCTTCTGTTGCTACCCAAACCCACGACATCGCTATTAATACTTCTAACATTGCTAAAAGAATTTTAGAAACTGTAAATGAAAAAAAATTTAGAGATTCTTAATTTTTGAATAATCAGGAGATTTTCTCTTGATTATTCTTTTATCTACGAAGATGGAAAAGAGATTTTAAATAAAACTCCTGTAAAAATATTATCTTTATATTTATATTTCACATTAGTAGCTTTTATTGAACCCCTCATACTTTCACTAATTAGTCTTTGAGACATATATAATCCAATTCCGCTTCCAAGAGGAGCATCTTTTGTACTAAAGTTTGCTTCAAAAATTCTATCAATAATATTTTCTTCTATGCCATTTGCATTATCTTTAATAGATAAAATAATACTATTTTTATCTTTTTCTATATCAATGAAGATATATCTATTTTTAATATTCTTATCTTTAAAAGCATCTTTAGAATTACTTACAAGATTTATTACAACTTGAACTAATTCATTAGGATATCCATATATTTCTATCTCATCTAAAGAAGTAGATAATATAACTTTAATATCATATTTTTTGATTACTCCATCTAAAAGTTTAAGAGAATATTTTAAATTATCAAAAAGATTAAAAACTACTTTTTCATGTGTACCTCTAATAAAATCTCTAAAATCATCAATAGTCTGAGAAAGGTATTTAGTAGTATCTACAATAGAATTTATCGAATCATTTAAGTACTCAGTTGTTAAAGAATCTAACTCATTTTTAACATGAATTCCACCTGCTGCACTTGAAATTATAGATAGAGGCTGTCTCCATTGGTGTGCAATATTATCTAGCATCTCACCCATTGAAGCCATTTTAGATTGATGAGCTAAAATTTTATCTTTTTCTTTTAACTCTTTATCTTTTTCAACTTGTTTTGTTAAATCAACATCAATGCAAAACATCTCTGGACTACCACTATCTTCATTTAACATTACATGAGAAGAGAAAACATATACTGTAGAGCCATTTTTATGTTTTAAAGGAAGTTCTGCAGAAGGAATTGAAATACCATTTTCACACCAATTTTTGTGTGCTTTAATAACATTATTTTTCATAAAAGCTGGAATTATTAAGTCTTCAAGTTTTTTTCCTAAAGCCTCTTCCTTTGAATATCCATATACAACTTCACTCGCTTTGTTCCAATAAATTACATTCCGTTCTTTATCATATCCTTGAACAGCTACATTTGGTATTTTACTAATAAGTTCTACAAACTTATTTTCATCTGAATTACTCATATTTTACCTATAAATTTATTATCTATTATACTACTATTTTAAACTTATAATATTTATATATATAAAATTTATAATAAAAAGAAATCTAATGTTAAGCACATTTTATGCATATTAGTTGTAAAATTCGCGACTACTATTAATAATTGCAGCTGTGGTGGAACGGTAGACACGCGGGCTTGAGGGGCTCGTGCTTAACGGCGTGAGGGTTCAAATCCCTCCAGCTGCACCATTAAAATAACTCTTTAAAAGATTAAATATGAAATCTCTTATACAAAAATATGAAAATAGCTCATCTTTTTTACTTATCATAGGACTTTTAGCAGCACTTTTTTTTAGTGCAACTTTTTTAATAAATCGTGCAATATCACTTGATGGTGGACACTGGTACTGGTCTGCAACTCTTAGATTTTTTTATACTATACTTTTTTTAGGATTAGGTTTTATATTTTTTAAAGGAATTAACTATTTTAAAGTAGTCATAAAAGAGTATTTTAGTCATTTTAAATTTTGGACAATATCGGGAACTATTGGTTTTGGTTTTTTTTATTCATTGATTTGTTTTGCAGCTGATTTTTCTCCGGGATGGGTAGTTGCTACTACTTGGCAACTTACTATTTTAGCTTCACTTTTTGTTTTACATTTTTTTGGACAAAAACTATCAAAAAAAATCTGGTTTTTTACCTTTATAATTTTTATTGGTATCACTCTTGTAAATCTAAGCCATTTTGATACTTCAAATCTTGATTCTCTACTATTAGGTTTTATTCCTGTTTTAATAGCAGCAATAAGTTACCCACTTGGAAATCAATTAGTCTGGGAAGAGAAAAAGAGAAGAAGAGAGAAAAATGACAAAAACCTTTACATACTAAAAAATGCATTTGTAAAAGTCTTTTTATTAACCCTTGGAAGTTTTCCTTTATGGATTGTTTTATATTTTATTACTGATGCAAAACTACCTTCACAAGGACAATATTTAAGTGTTGCACTTATAGCTTTATTATCAGGAGTAATTGCTACCTCACTATTTTTATATGCAAGAAGTCTAGCAAATAGCTCATCAAAACTTATTGCAGTAGATGCTTCTCAATCCGGCGAAGTATTTTTTGCACTATTAGGTGAAATTATATTTTTAGATGCTCTATTTCCAAATGAAATAGGAATTATTGGAATTTTTGTTACAATTTCTGGACTTATTTTGTTGATTAAGAAAGGGAAATAATAAGTTATTATGATCACTCATTCTGCCGTAGTTATCTAAAGCTATCTTTTACGTACTAACAGGGGTTTAATTTTTGACTTATTTCATTACTTAAGCAAGATAAATAATAAATTTTAATTTAACCATTTGAATTTTTAAGATATTATGTATATAATTAAATAATAATTTAAAAGGAAATACATGTTTACAACTTTAGTAGTAGTTGCAATTATAATTTTAATACTAGGATTAATGTATAACTCACTTACAAGTAAGAAAAATCATGTTGAAGATATTTTTGGATTAGTAAATACACAATTAAAAAAACGATATGATCTAATTCCGAATTTAATATCTAGTGTTAGTGAATACATGCAACAAGAAAAAACACTTTTAGAAAGTGTTACTTCAATTCGCTCAAAGGCAATTAAACATAATCTTGAAGATACTGAAGTAATATCCTTAGATAAAAAAATGGTTTCAGCTTTAAGTTCATTAATGATTGCATTTGATACATATCCAGAAATAAAAGCAAATGAAAACTTATTAAAAATTCAAGCTTCTCTAAATCAAATCGAAGAGCAAATACAAGCAGCAAGAGAAACTTATAATCAAGCTGTTACAAAGTATAACCTTGCAATAGATATTATTCCAATAAATTATATGGCTAAAATTATGAGTTACAAAAAAAAAGTTTTATTTAATATTGATAAGACTTAAAAAGAAAAACTAAGCTAAAAAGAATACACTCACACCAATTATTACCAATGTTGCAACCATTACGGCAGTTCTAAATAAATCTTCTGAAATACTTTCATTTTTAATATTTATATTATTTGTCATATTTTCTCCTTATTATATATTTTATGTAGTAGATATCTATATATTATAGATTAAAAGTATAATAACATAAAAAATCAAATTTTGCAAGTTTAACATGATTAATTAATATACATCTTACCATATTGATAATTATTATCGGTATTAAGTAACAATTAAGAAAAATCCCCTTATAATTCCAAAATCAGTTTTGATAACAATTATTAATATAAGAATTAAAATGTTAAAAGATAAAAGGAAGAGAAATATGACAAAAACAAAATTAATAACGGCAAGTATGAGTTTAGCAGTTGCACTTGCATTCTCAGGTTGTGTACCTTCACAAAATATGGAAAGTACTTCAAAAATGGAAATGAAAACATCTCCAATCTTAAGTGCATATGTAAAGATTGCACAAACAAATTATAATGATGCTTTAAATGATGCAAAAGCATTAGAACTTGCTATAAACAAATTTGCAACTAATCCAACACAAACAACTTTAGCAAATGCCAAAAATGCTTGGCTTAAATCAAGAGAGTCATATGGACAAACAGAAATCTTCAGACTATCAAATGGACCTATTGATGCAGAAGAAGGTTGGGTAGCAGACACTTATGGTGCGTTAGAAGGACAACTTAATGCTTGGCCACTAGATGAAAATATGATTGATTATACAATTGATGCAGAGGGAAAGAGAACTTCCGGAAATATTATTGATACAATCGGTTCTTTTAATCCCGGAGGAGAAGATTCAAAAGCAATAAACGTATCTACAATTACACCTGATGCACTAGCTCAGTTAAATGAAAATGGTGGAGATGCAAATGTAAGTACAGGATATCATGCAGTAGAGTTTATTCTTTGTGGACAAGATCAAGATTATTCAAACTTTGTAAAAGACTCTATTACAAATGGTGCTATGACAGCTGGACAAAGACCTCTTTCTGATTTTACTAGTGATAAAAATGCTCCAAGAAGATTGGCTTATTTAAAAGCTGCTTCGTCAAAAATTGTTTCTGATTTAGAGACTGTCGCAAGTGCTTGGGGTGATAATGGTTTATACCAAAAAGCAATTCAAGGAAAACTATCAGGGGATAATGCATCAAAAAACATAGCAACAAATACTGCTTTAAAACAAATATTAGCAGGAATGGGTGTATTTATAAAATCAGAACTTGCAAACGAAAGAATTGCAGTTGCAGTTTTAACTCCAAGTGAAGAAGATGAGCATTCTTGTTTTTCTGATAATACACACAGAGACATTACTACAAACTATTTAGGATTTAGAAATATTTTAACTTCTACATATAAAGGTAAATCATATGGGGCATCTTTATTAGACAAAGTATCAAAAGAAGACAAAACTAGAATTATAAGTTTAATGGCTTCAATTGAATCAAAAATCAAAAGTATTAATAAAGTTGCAACAACAACTGCACACTTTGATTATCAAATTCAGCCAGATAATCCTCAAGCAAAAATTATTGTAAAACTTAAAAACCAAATGAGAAAACTTGGTGATGAAATGGTACATGTTGCAAATGCAAACGGAATTTCTTTAACAACAGAAGACGTAACAGACGCAGATGAAACTAAACTTTAATCTCTTAGAAAACTTTTTATTATCATTTAGCCTTGTAGTATTTTTTACTACAGGGCTTTTTGGCGTTCAAAAAGAAAGCGATTTTATAACATCTGAAAAAAATAAATCAGTACTTTTAAATCCAATTAAGAATTTAAGTGATGAAGATTATGATAAATTTATTTTAGGAAGAAGTTTTATAAAAATCCCTTGGGTTGAAGCACCTAGTGCAACAACTGCAAGAGATGGATTAGGTCCACTTTTTAACGCAAATACCTGTAATAGTTGTCATCCAAGAAATGGTAGAGGAAACTTATATAATAATTCAAATCAAATTTCGCGAAGCCTTATTCCTAAAATTTCTATAAAAAGCAATGGTACAAAAGAACATCTCAAAAATATAAAATACAATGGTTTAGTTCCAGAACCTACTTATGGTGGACAAATTGCAATAAATGCAATTCATGGTGTAAAATTTGAAGCAAAACCACATATTGAGTATAAAACTATTGAAGTAAAATTTCCTGATGGAGAGATTGATACTATTTATAAACCGATTTATTCTTTGACAGATTTACAGTATGGAAAACTGCATAAAGATTCAATACTAACATTTAGATTAGCTCCAAGTTTAAATGGTCTTGGACTAATTGAAAATATCTCAGATGAAGATATTTTAAAAAATGTAGATGAAGATGATAAAAATAGTGATGGAATCTCTGGCCGTGCAAATTTTGTATATTCACATATATCAAAAAAAACAGAACTAGGACGTTATAGTTGGAAAGCAAATACAGTAAGTATTAAACATCAAACTGCAAATGCAGCTAACAATGACATGGGACTTACTACAACAATTTTTCCAAATGAAAATTGCACAAAATCACAAATTGCATGCAACAATGCAGACAAAGCTAGAGATCCAATTGATATTACAGATTTAAGACTTGACGCTATGGATTTTTATATTAAAAAAATAAAAACATATAGTGCTAAAAAAACAAAAAAATATCAAGAAGGTTTAAAAATATTTAAATCAATTGATTGTGCAAAGTGTCATATTGATAATTTCACTACAAAAAGTGGAATTAAAATTGCCCCCTTTACGGATATTCTTCTTCATGATATGGGAGAAGGATTAACTGACGGAAGAAGAGAATTTGAAGCTTCAGGAAAAGAGTGGAGAACTGCACCTTTATGGGGATTATCTCTTCATCAAAAAATCAATAAAAAAAGCCCAAGACTGCTACATGATGGAAGGGCTAAAGATTTTCAAGAAGCTATCTTATGGCATGCAGGTGAAGCTGATAAATCAAGAGAGCTTTACAAAAATTTAAAAAAAGAAGAAAGAAAAAAACTATTAGAGTTTTTAAAAGAGGTATAAAATGATAAAACAAAGTGGAATCCCGTTTATAGGTAAATTAATCAAAGCTATTTTTATAGTAACTTTTTTATCACTATTTGTTTATGCAAACGATAATGAAATAAATAAAAAAATCAATACAAATCTTTATGATTTTGTAGCATTAAAAAATTCGCAAAAAGCACTTGAAGATATAAAAAATCTATCAAATGCAATAAAAGCAAAAGAGTTAAAAAAAGTAAATGAAGATTTTAAAACTTTTGTAAAATCCTGGAAAAGTGTACAAGCATTTTATATTTTAGGGGATATAAATGAAGACTTTATTGATACCCCAAGATATATGGATATTTTTCATAATGGAAATGAAGATATTACAAAACAGTTAGATAGAGCAATCAAAAGTAAAGATGAAATTAGAGTTTCCCTATTTAAAAACTCTTTGAAATCTATAAATGCTTTAGAATATATCTTATATAAAAAAAATATAAAAGAAAAAAGAGTAAATGATATTGCTTTAGCAATTACTAAAAGACTTACGTCTCATTTAGAAGATATCTTCAGTGCATATTTAGATAATAAAAAGATGTTTCTTGCAGATAAAAAGAAATCTAATGCAGTTATTATAAATGCAATTATTCAAAGCTCTTATAAGCTAAAAGAGTGGAGAGTTGGAGATGTTATTGGCCTAACAAAGAAATATGAAAACAAAGCGGATAATGCAAGAGCAGAATACTACTTAAGTAAATCAAGTGCAATTGCCATTGAAGCAATTCTTCAAACATATAAAAATGTTTTAGACAATGATTCTTATGAAGATTTTGGAGATTATCTTATTTCTCTAACTGACGGGAAAGATATAAAAAAATTAAGAACTTCTTTACACAAAAGTTTAAAACTTATAAAAGAGATTAAAAATGATGATTTTTCAAATGCCAAAGAATTATATGAAGAAATAAATGAAATCCATGTAATACTTTTTGTTGAAATGGTAGAAGATTTAGCAATCAATGCAAAAATCTTAGACTCAGATGGTGATTAATCTTGGATGATTTATTAATCTTTGAATACCTTATAAACCCTAGTAAAAGAACTTACTGGGTTTATATATTTTCTTCAATTGCTATTGCAATGATTTATCTCTATTTTAATAGAAAACAGATGAAAATAAATCTATCTTCAAAACTATTGTTACACCCTAGTGCCAAGTTGGATTACTATTATTTTGTTCTTTCATATTTTATTAAAATAGTAATGATTATTCCAATAATAATTAGTGCAAAAACTGTTGCTTTTTCTATAAATAAATTTTTATATCTTGAATATGGTTTTAATCAAATTCAAACTATTTCATATGAAATAACTGTTATTTTATATACATTAACACTATTTATTGTAAGTGATTTTACAAGATATTGGCTCCATAGATTTTTACATACTATTCCTTTTCTTTGGGAATTTCATAAAGTTCACCATAGTGCAAAAGTATTAAATCCTCTAACATTTTATAGGGTTCATCCTATTGAAAATATTCTGTTTGGATTTAGATATTCACTTAGTGTTGGTTTTGTTACGGGACTATTTATATACTTTTTTGGTTCAAAAATTGGTCTTTATGAAGTATTAGGAGCAAATATTTTTATATTTATTTTTTCACTTTTAGGTTCAAACTTGAGACATTCGCATATTCCTTTAGAATACTTTGAAAGTATAGAGAGATGGATTATTTCTCCAAAACAACATCAAATACATCACAGTAAAAAACATTTTGATAAGAATTTTGGTGGATATTTAGCCATTTGGGATAGAGTTTTTGGAACTTTAAAAGTATCAAATGAAGTAAAAGTTCTAAAGTTTGGATTAAAACGAAATCAAATGAATAACTACAAATCAATAAAAAATTTAATCGTGTACCCATTTACAAATATTTTAAGAAGGAGAAATTAAATGAAATATATAAAATTAGCTAGTTTGGCTGCTAGTGTTTTACTTTTAAGTGCGTGTACAAATACAACACTTACAAAAGAAGAGATTACAAAAAAAACAAAAATGAAAGAGGAATTAGGAAGAGCTTTATATTTTGATAAAAATTTATCAAAAAATAGAACCCAAGCTTGTGCAACTTGTCATAATCCAGAGGCTGGATTTGTTGATAACAGGGACAATGGTATAGAAAGTATGGCTTCACTTGGAGATGATGGAAAATCTATTGGAGATAGACAAGCTCCTAGTGCAGCATATGCCATGTTTAGTCCAGAATTCCACTATGATAAAAAGAATAAAGTTTTCAAAGGTGGACAGTTTTGGGATGGAAGAGAGCATACCTTAGCTGGGCAAGCTGGCGGTCCTCCAACAAATCCAGCAGAGATGGGGATGGAATCAAAAGAAACAGTTGTAGATAGATTAAAAGAAAACCCATACTATATAGAATCATTTAAAACAATTTATGGAGACGATATTTTTTCTTCAAATGAAAAAACATATAAAGCTATGACAAACTCAATTGAAAAATTTGAAATGACAAAAGAGTTTGCACCTTTTGATTCAAAATATGATAGATTTTTAAAAGGAGAATATGATTTAACTCCACTTGAAGATTTAGGTAAATCACTTTTCTTTTCAAACAACAATAATTCTTGTGCTACTTGTCACGTATTAAAAGGTGAAGATAAAGCTGGCGAAACATTTACAAGTTACGAATATCATAATATTGGAACACCAATAAATCATAAACTTAGAGCTAAAAATGGTGTTAAAGATATAGATGTTGGACTTTTAAATAACCCAGCTATTATTGATAAAAAAGAACTTGGAAAATATAAAGTTCCAACTCTTAGAAATGTTGCAGTTACAGCTCCATATATGCACAATGGAGTATTTAAAGATTTAAGAACAGTAGTTGAATTTTACGATAAATATAATAATAAAGAAAGAACAATAAATCCAGAGACTAAAAAAGCTTGGGATGAGCCAGAAGTAAAAGAGACAATAGACCTAGAAAAACTTAAAGCTAAAAAACAAAGTGATAGAAAAGTAGATGCACTTGTGGCATTTATGAAACTTCTAACAGATAAGAGATATGAACATCTATTAGAAAATAAATAAACTAAAAGGAGTAGAAAAGCTCCTTTTAGTTAAAAGTTTTTTATCAAACTATCTTTATTTGCTTGGGCAAAAGTTACTGCATTTTGATATGGAATGAAATTTAATTTTTGAATTTTGTCATATTCATAAACATCTTTATAAAATCCAAGTTTTCCATTTTTTATATATGAAGTTAAATAAGTGATATGTAAAGGTAACTTTTTAGAAAGCCCTACTGTTCTCATTTCATTGCTTAAATATGTTTTTCTAATACTTTTATATGTTTTAGGAGTATAATTTTTAGTTACATGTCTCATAAAAGCAATTGGATGTTCAAGTCTAACACAGCCATGACTTGTAAATCTAATTTTTTCTTTATTACTTTTAAATCGCCAAGTTCCAATCGTATCATGCATATATACCGCATAATCATTTGGAAACATAAATTTAACTCTTCCCATCCCATTTGTTCTTGATGGTAGTTGAATAAATTTATAAGGAATATATTTAACTTGTTTGTTAAGATACTTTTTCCACTTGATATCTTTGAATCTATATTTTTTTGAATCAAGATTATAATTTTTTCGTATTACTATATTTTTTCTTTTTAAATAGTTTTTATCTTTTAAAGCTCTTGGAATAATTGTACTTTTTGCAATTGAATCAGGAATATTCCAAGCAGGATTTATAATAAAATACGAAAGTTTGCTTGATAAAATTGGAGTTTGACTATCTTTTTCACCAACTACTGTACCAAATTTTCTTTCTACTTCACCATTTTCATATAAAGCAAAATTATAAGAAGGAATATTTAATTGAATAAAATTATCATTTTTATACTCTTTTATTAATTTTAATCTTTCGATATTTAGTCTTAACTTATTGTAATTTTCACTTGAAAGCTTGTTTATATCCAATTTTTCAATAAGTTTAAAAAAGTCTGGATGTGTTGGAGTATACTCTGATAAAATCATATCAACAGTAATTTTGCCAGAATTAAACTCTTCTAATAATTTATCTTTATCAATTTTTTCATTGTATATTTCGTAGTACTGTTTTCTTTTTTTGTATTTTTCTTGTTTTAATAAAGTTTGAAAACTTAACTGATCAATACATGAGTTTACTAGATTATTTGTATATTCAAGAAGTAACGCTTTTATTTGTTCTGATTTTTCAAAACTATTTGGCATATTCTTAAGTTCTAAATATTTATCTTGACTACTACATAAGGAAGCATACTTATCTGTTTTTAAAATTTCTAAAAACTCTTTCTCATTTTTACTAAGCAAGTATTTACTGACATTATTAAACTGATTATCAAGAGAAGTTTTTTCAACAATAGTTTTTTTTTGCTCTATAGTAACTTGTTTTTCTACTGGTATTTGTTTTGTACAAGCAGCAAAAAAAGTAATTATTATTATGGTAAGTGTATATTTTATTATTTGCATTATTTCCCTGTGTATATGAATAAAACCTGAATTTTAGCAAAATTTAAGAAAAAAAGAAAGTTTTAGCTAAGGGAGAACTAAAAAATATAAATTCTCCCTTAGATTTGTAAATATATTCTAAAAAGAATATTGCAGAGTTAATGCAACTCTATTATAATCATCAGCACTATTTTCTGCATCTACATCCACATATAATGCTCCAAGTGTTAGATTATCCGTTAAAGAATAATCTACAGTAAGATTTAACTCTTTTTCTTTGTTCGTAGAGTAATCTGTTTTACCATATAAAGCTCCTAATTCAAAGCCATTTAAATCATAAGACAAATTCAAATATGTTGTATCAGCATCCGCTTCATAAACTTGATTTCCATCTTCAAAAGGATTTATATTATCTCCAATAGAAGTCATGCTTCCTGCTCCAGAATTATTGTCAGTAGAAATATATCCTAAAGATAAATTTAAACCAGCAATATTCGTTCTACCTTCAAGATGGTATATATCTGCATCATTTAACAATACATCTTCATTACTTTTTGCACCATGAAGGGTAATTCCAAATATATCATTATCATAATCAACTTTTAGTCCATACCAAGATGCGATATTGTCTGCATTATAATAATATGGATTTATTACTAGTCCTTTAATACCTTCATATTTTACATCAAATACATATGCCCCATCATCATTATTGAATTTTGTAAAATCTTCTAATGCAGCATCGACATCAGCAACTGCAATTCTATTTGAATATCCTAAAACAACTGAAGTATCAGGAATTACATTAGTACCTAAAACAACAGCTTCATGAAAGTCTCCCATCCATTCTAAATCAATTTCTTGTCTACCTACTGTTAAATTAAAATATTTATTTGTGTATGAAATATTTGCTGTGTGTAATATAGATTTAATATCTTCACCGTAATCACCATTTTCTACTTCAGAAAAATCATGATTTGCTCGAAATCCAACATCTGCTTTAATACCATAATATACTCCTGTTTCATAAGATAATCCTATTGAACCTGAAGTAAAACCTGCGTCAGGAGTTACTCCGCTATTTGACTGTCTTTCTCCATATAATGTTACATCAGCACTTACTATTCCTGATTTGATGGCCTCATCAAAACTACTGTCTGCTGCCACTAAATTACCTGCAAAAATTAGGGAAGTGGCTATTAAACTAAATTTATTCATTAAATTATCCTTGTAAATATTTTTATAATTTTTCTTTTATTGATATACACCAATTATTTATTCTTTCATCAGTCAAGATAGATTGATTGTCTTCATCAATTACTAAACCTACAAATTCACCATTAACTTCTGCTTTTGATTCATCATAATCATAGCCTTCTGTAGAAGTTTGCCCAACTATATTTGCACCTTGAGATGATACTTCTTCATATATGATTCCTAATGCGTTTGAAAATTCATCAGGATATCCATCTTGATCTCCTAATCCAAATAAAGCAACTGTTTTATTTGAAAAATCAATTGCTTGTAAATCCCCTAAACAATCTTCCCAATCATCCTGTAAATCACCTTCTCCCCAAGTTGAAACACCAATAATCATAGAGTCACACTCTTTCATTTTATCTATACCATCTCGAGAAATATCTATTAACTCAAAATCATCTAACCTTTCTAATATTTTATTTGCAACTTCTTCAGTATTTCCTGTACTAGTTGCATAAAAAATTGCCTTCATTTTTTTCCTTTATTTATCTTAATGTCGAACGTAATGAATATGGAATTAATTTTATTGCATATTCATCTTCAATAATATTTCTTGTTTTTACTTGTATATGTTTATTAAATTTGTCATTTTTAGGATATACAAGATAAACTTGCTTAAATTCACTTGTCTTAATACAATCAATCGCTTTTTGTACATGACTATCTATTTGTAAATTATCAGAGTCTAAAAGTTGCCAAAACGTAAATATTTTTGTATAAAAATTATTTTCTTCTGAAATAATATCTATTGATTCACTATTAATATTAACTTTTCTTTTTTCACTAGATTTTAGAATCTTATCCGAGACAAATTTTTTAAAATTCTTTTCTCCATCTAAAAAGAGTGAATAATTACACTCATCTAAAACATCAATCAAATTAACTGCAACATCAATATTAGACTCATTTAAACTATTTAAAATAGAAAAATTCATATCTAACTTAATTCTTACTCTTTTCTTAAAGTTGTTTACCTTATTAGATTTTTCAATATCAATTTTAACTATGGGTGAATATATATAAGAATCTAATTGCAAATTTTTTCTAATTTTTTTTATAAAAATATTAAAAAGAGTCTCTGTTTTACACTCTTTTAATTCATATTTTGTAAATCTCATATTAGAACACACACCTTGATTAAAAAACTTCATAAACATAAGTCTTTGGTTGGTATTTGACTTAAATTTATCAAAAGAAGGGAAAAACTCATTCTTTATATCAAACCCTATTTTTTTCATAATCTTCTCTCATTTATTATTTCATTTGCAAGTAAAGTAATTCTTCCATTGTCAATATTGGAATATTTCATATTTATAATCCTTACAAGAGAACAAATCATATTTGAATTTACTTCATGCCCTGAATTTCTTATAACCTGTCTTAGTTCTTTTTTAATTAGCATATTTGACATATTTAACCTTTCTATATCTTTCCAAGAATTCTAATATCAATATTTGTTGTGAATTTATACTTAATATAGTTTGAATCTAATATATGTGCAATTGCTAAAAATTCGTCCATATCAGCATTTGATGCACCTTTTAAATTGACTATTCTTTTTGTATTTGATTCATATCTATAGTTATTAAAACTATTTAGTTCACTTACAATCATTTCACTCATTTTTTATCCTTCACAATTATTCATTTTTAAAAATTTACACATTTCACAATAAACAGAACTCGCGCTTCTTTTTGTACAAATCAAAGGTATATTTTTCTTTTTTGCCTCTTTTCTATATTTGTACATAGCATTGTGATTTATAAAATCCGTTACCATTAATACATAATCTGTATTCTGAGGTATATCCTTCCTACAGGCACTTGACTTTTTTCTTGTATCCCAATGAGTAATTGAAAAATCTCCAAACTCGGCTAAAATTGATTTTATGGTATCGATTTTATCTCCACCAATAATAAGAACTGACATTTAAAATCCTTTATGATAATGAATCTCAGTATTGTAACAATAGAAAACTTAAAGTTTTATAATTTTGATAATTGTTATCATAAAACTACAAATAAGTTTTTTTCTAATATAATATCAATTAATATTTAAGCATGGAGTTTTTATGAAATCCTCATTTTTCAAGATAATTTTATTAATTTTTTTTATTCCTACTTTTCTTTTTTCTATTGAAATTAAGCCCTTAAAAGGCACAAATTTAATAGAAACACAAGATGATAAAAGTATAGATGAGAAATTAAATAAGCAAGAAGAAATAGCTTTAGAAGTTATAAAAAATATAAATGATGAAATATATAAAGATGGCTTTGATGAGAAGAATTATGATAAAAAAATTAATTATTTACTTAATAGAATAAATATAAACCAAAGACAGAATAATAAATCTGCTGTAAAAAGAGATGAAATCAAACTTCTTCTATTGCAAAATAAAAGAATGTTTGAAAATACTTTGATTGATATAATTTATGCAAAAGAATCTTTTAAAGATAAAAAATTTTTTATAAATATATTAAGCAATAACATCCAGCTTTTAGAAAAAAATTCATATTCTAAATATAAAGATTTTTATACAGATGAACTAACAAAAGAGAATAAAATATCAAAAGAATTTGTAAAAAATTATGAAAAACTTGAAGAGGAAAATGATCAACAACTTTTTACACTAAAATACCTCTTAGAAAATATTAGTCTTTATAGAAAAACTAATTTTTTTATCGATGAATTCAACTTACAATATATTGTCAAACAAATAGATTCTCTTCCTATTATATCTCCAATTTCACAATTTTCTAGCTATCATTTTAAATTTTCAATTGGTGAGATTATTCTTGTTCTATTAATAATGGTATTTTTTAGACTTTTAAATACTAAAATTATTACAATTTTAACAACTTTTTTAAATAAAATATTTACTAAAAACTCTAATAAAAATAGTGAAGATAATGATGACTCAAATGAAGAGTTTATAAATCAATTATATATAAAAGAATCAATAGAAAAACCTCTAATATTTGCTTTATATCTTTTATCTATTCATATTTCAATATACATCCTAATAAAAGATACTGAACTTATAAATGAAATTGTACCATGGATAAATACAGTTTATATGGGTCTATTTACCTGGGGAGTATATTCACTACTTTCAAATAGTATTTCAAATTTTGCACAGCACTTAATATCTAAATATCCAAATGTTAGAAAAGAGATGATTGTATTCATTTTAAGAATTCTAAAAATCACTCTAATTTTACTTGTAGTTTTATTTCTATTTGCCCAACTAGGAATAGATATTAAGGCAATTGCTGCATCTGTGGGAGTTGGGGGTATAGCCATAGCCTTGGCTTCAAAAGATACCCTTGCAAACTTTTTTGGTTCACTAAATATTATGACTGATAACTCATTTTCTCAGGGTGATTGGATAGTTGCAAATGAAGTAGAAGGTACAGTTGTTGACATTAGAATGAGAACTACAAGAATCAGAACATTTGATAATGCAATGATTACTATTCCCAACTCAGAATTAGCAAACACTCATATAAAAAACTATTCCAAAAGAAGAATTGGAAGAAGAATAAAAATGAAATTAAGTATTACTTATGAAAGTGCTATGAATGATATTGTTAATTTAAAAAATGAAATCTATGAAATGCTCGACAATCATGAAGATATAGCTTCTGAAACAAATGTTATTTCAAGTAGAAGTAAAAAATTTGAAGCAATTAAAAGAGAAGATTTACAAGGTGTTAAAAGAACACTTTTAGTATTTATAGATGAATATGATCATAGTTCAATAAATATTCTTGTTTATTGTTTTGCAAGAAGTCCAAAATGGGAAGATTGGCTTGGAGTAAAAGAAGATGTTTTAATAAAAATTAATGAGTTAGTTAAAAAGAATAATTGTGAATTTGCATATCCATCTCAAACATTATTTTTAAAAAAATAATAAAAATAGCTCTAATATAATTTTTTAAATTCATTATGTATTTATCTTACATTTATCTTACATTTTTTTTACAATTATTTTACATTTTTATCTAAAAAATATAAGTATTTAAAATAATTTATATTTTATATTGATATAATTATCTGATTATTAATTGGGAGAAAAAATGAGTATTAAAAATAAATCTAATTTATTAGTAGGTACATTTATTATATTATTAGTGTTAAATGGACTAGGGATTTTCTTTTCCCTTAATAAAATAAAAGATGCAAATAAACATTTGATAGAAGAGTCAGATATTACAAAAGATTTTTTAGACTTTAAATATGTTTTAAAAAATCTTCAAGAAGTTTCTACTGATGTTGCTTTAATGGGTGATAAAGATGGCATAAGTGAAGTAGAAGAAGTTAAAGCTAACTATTATTCCATACATAAAAAAATAGATAAACTAAAAGTCAATCAATCAAATAAAGAAAAGTTAAAAGATATTGACCTACATTTTGATAAATACTCAGAATCATTAGAAAAAATGGCTCAAGCAGGTATAAATAGAGTTAATGCAAGACTAACTTCTTTGAAAGATATGGAAATATTTGATAAGACTGTTTCAAATGTAGAGGAATCAGTAGATAACTTATATGCAGATGAATATCTATTATTAAAAGTTAGATACCAAATTGTTTCAATTCAAGAAATATTAACTGATGCCTTAGCCGTTGGAGATATAAGTGGTTTTACAGAAGTAGATGAAATTCAAAAAAATCTTTTTGAAGATTTAAATACTATGGTAAAAGAGTCTTCATCGTTAAAATTTCAAGTTGATAAAATTAGAACAAATATTTTAGCCCTAATTGAAGCTGGAAAAACAATGGCAAAAAAAGGTAAAGAATTTAAAGATTTGATAGAACTTACAAGTAAAACAATGGAAATGGTTGATAATGAATATAAGGTTATAGAAAAAAACCTTGAAAACATAGTTAAAATTCAAGAAGAAACTTTATCAAAAACAATCAAAGAAGATCTGAAAATAATTTCAGTTGCAGAAAAAATATTAATAATACTTACTATTCTATTTTTAATTGCTGTTGTATATCTTATAATAACAATTAAAGGAATTTTATCAAATATACAAAAACTCGATGCTGGTGTAGAAAATCTTCTTGATCCAGAAAAAGCATCGAAAGTTGAAATATCTGCAAATGACGAAATTGGGAATATATCTAAAAACTTTAATCTATACTTAGATAATTTAGAAAAAAGTCTTATTCAAGATAGAGCAGTAATTGATCAAGCAAGAAAAATTATGGGAAAAGTAAATGCTGGATTATTTAATGATAGAATTACATTAAAAGCATCTTCAAATGAAGTTGATAACTTAATTACAGCAATAAACCAAATGATTAATACTAGTCAAAAAAATCTTACTATTATTTCAGATATTTTAATTGCCCTTTCAAATGCAAAGTATGATTATGAAATACCAAGAATTGAAGGTGTTACAGGATTAATGTCATCATTAATTGATGGTACAAGAGTTACACAATCAACAATTAATGAAGTTATGGCATTAATTGATAATTCGAATAGAAGATTAACTTTCTCAGCAGATGATTTATCAACTGCTTCAGCATCCTTAAGCACTTCTGCAAATGAACAAGCAGCAGCTTTAGAAGAAACAGCGGCAGCAATTGAAGAAGTAACTTCAACTATAGAGGCAACAACTCTTAATGCTGCTAAAATGGCACAATATGCACAAAATGTTACTAAATCATCTAAATTAGGAGTAAGCTTAGCCTCTAAAACTTCAATATCAATGGATCAATTAAGTGCTGAAGTTAATACAATTAATGATGCGATCACTGTAATCGATCAAATTGCTTTCCAGACAAATATTCTTTCACTTAATGCTGCTGTTGAAGCTGCTACTGCAGGTGAAGCAGGAAAAGGATTTGCCGTTGTTGCACAAGAAGTTAGAAACCTTGCTTCAAGGAGTGCTGAAGCTGCTAATGAAATAAAAGCTTTAGTAGAAAGTGCCACTTCAAAAGCTAAAGAAGGTAAAGAAGTCTCTGCTCAAATGATTCATGGATTTAATGAACTTAATGAAAATATTACTACAACTATCTCTCTTATTGATGATGTAGCAAATGCTACAAAAGAGCAACAAGAAGCCATGGAACAAATCAACCATACTGTAAATTCACTAGATCAAGAAACGCAAAAAAATGCTGCACATGCTTCAAGTATTAGCGATATGGCAAAAGAAACTAAAAATTTAGCAATACAGTTACAAAATGCTGTTGATAGAACAAGTTTTTCAAAAGAAGCAAAAAGAAAAGTGTGTGATTCAAATATGATTTTTGACTTAAACAAATTAAAATCAGATCACATCAACTTCAAAAATACAAACTTTTGTGCATGTAAAGCAGGAAATAAATTTAATGTAAAAGACCACACACAATGTGATATGGGGAAATGGCTTATTGCAAATGAAAATTCAAGTTTTGCACAAACTGAACTTTGGACAGAGTTAAAAGCTGCACATAAATTAGTCCATCATATAGTTCAAGATACAGTTGATTTATATGCAGAAGAGTATGAGAATGAACAAATTATATCTGTAACAGAGAATCTTGAAGTTCAAATATCTCATGTATTTAAGCTATTAGATGCATTAAAAGAACATAACTGTGATTTACAATTTAAAAAAAGAGGAGCATAATCATGGCAAGCGGAGTTGAAACAATATTAAAAGAAGATGCTTTTTTAGTAAGTGAAACAAATGCAAAGGGAACTATTATATTTGCAAATCAACAATTTTGTAATATTGCAGAATATAACTTAGAAGAGTTAATAAATCAAGCACACAATATTGTAAGACATAATGATATGCCAAAAGCTGCATTCAAAGATTTATGGGATACGGTAAAAGAAGGAAGAACTTGGCAAGGATTTGTAAAAAATAGAACTGCATCTAATGGATACTATTGGGTTTTTGCAACAGTATATCCATATAAAAATATAGATGGTGAACAATGTTATATGTCAATACGAAGAAAGCCCTCGCGAGAAGATGTTCAAAAATATTCTGAATTATATAAGACCATGCACTAAAAAAATATTAATCAGTAGAACAAGGAATCGTCAACTTAAAAACTGCACCTTTCCTTGTAATATTATTATAAATAACATTTTCATTTTTAACTTCAATACTTCCATGTAATCTATTTTCAATAATATTTTTTGTCATATATAAACCTATTCCAGTACCTAAAGATTGGTGTTTTGTTGTAAAATATGGTTCAAAAATTTTATCAATTATATTTCTTGGAATTCCTCCTGCATTATCTTTGATAGTAAGCACTAATTTTTTATTTTTTATTTTTGTATTTATTATCACAACTTTATTTTCAAGTTTTGTATCAGTAAACGCATCTTTCGCATTATTTAAGATATTTATTACTATTTGTATGATTTCATTGAAATAGCCATGAATTAAACCACTTTCACAAGATTCGACGATGAACTCTATATCATTTGCTTTATAACTCGTATTTATCAAATTTTTTATATTCTCTAATAGATGACTACAGGGAAACTCTTTTAATGAATTATCAATTTTAAAGAAGTTTTGGAAATCATCAATTGTTTGAGATAAATATTTAGTAGTTCCAACAATAGCATCCATACTATTATAAAAATCTTCATCTTTAAGAATATTCAACTCTTTTTGTATCTTTACCCCTGAAGCAGCAGTAGAAATTGTACTTAAGGGCTGTCTCCACTGATGAGCAATATTTCTCAACATCTCACCCATAGAAGCCATTTTGGATTGATTAAAAAGCACTTGTTCTCTTTTTTTATTCTCTTTTTCAAGTTTTAAAATATCTGTAATATCATCACCAGAAGAGATCAAACCAATTATATTCTTCTTATCATCATATAAATAAGCTCTTCGCCATAAGATTACTCTTTTCTTGCCGTTTTTACATAATATGTGATTTTGAACTTTTTCAACTATATCTGTTTCTTTATTGATTATCTTCAAATATTTATTTATATTCTCAGCTCTATCTTCTTCTGCTATATAGTTATTAAACCAATTTCTACCTAATAGTCCTTCTTCTTCATAACCTAAGGTTTCACATGTTTTTCTATTTACAAGGGTTACATTTCCTTGTTTATTCATAGCAACAATCATTACATCTACAATATCAAGATATAATTGCATTGTTTTAGTTTGTTCTAAAATGGTGTCTTGTATTTTTTTTCTTTTTGAGATATCACTTATCAATCCTATTGTAAAAAGTATCTTTCCTTTTTCATCTTTTATATGATTTATAAATATTTCACACCAAACAATTTTTCCATTTTTTCTTAAATATCTCTTTTCAAGAGTGAAACTATTTGTTCCATCACTTTTTGAAGACTCATGTTGCATTAAATCTTTTTCAATATCTTCTTCATATGTTATATCTCTAAAATTCAAAGTTAAAAGTTCATTTTCATCATAACCAACAATTTCACAGAATTTTTTATTTACTTCAAAAAAATAGCCTTTATTATCAACATATACTACACCAACTTTTGAATGTTCAAAGAGAGATACATTTTGTTTAGTCAATTTATCAATTAATTGTTTTTGTTCTTTAACAATAGTTTGAAGCTCTTTTATATTACCAGTCATTTCTATCTTTCCACTAAGCTATCTGCTCTATTTTTTAATAAATCTTTATTAAGAAACTCTTCTTCTCTTTTAGTGAACTTTGGAGAATTATTTTTTTTCTTAGGATTTACTATATCATTGTTTTTTTTATTTTTATCAGTATTTTCAGAAAAATCTTTTTCTTTATCTATTCTAAAAATTGTAAGTATAAGATAAATAGAAAACAATAAATTAAAAATTATTATTATCCATTTTGTCAAGAGAGCTATTTCTAAATACTCTAATTTTTCTTTTAAAGTCAAATACTGAACAACATCACCATAAATCGCATTTGCGAAAAGTGCAATTAATATTAAAAAGGCAATTATTAAAACTTTTTTTCTAAATTTATATAAATAGTACCAAAAAAAAGCTGATTTTACTTGTTTAAACATATTCTATCTTTATATAAAAAAATCTAAACCAAGTATTGCTAAAGCAGCCACCAATGATTTAGTCTTTAAATCATCTTTTATTTTTCGCTCTTCATCTGAAATTATTATTTCAAGCTCATCATCTGTATAATCATCAAAAGTTTTATGATGTTCTGCAAGTCTTGCTTTTGTGCTTAGAATTGCTTTTTCTCTTATTTTTCTTTTTATACTATCTTTTAACTCTTTACTTTTAATTGCAGGATAATTAAAAGTTTTAGTTACATTTTCTGAAGCTATATTAATAAGTTTATTTGAGTTTTCTTTTATTCTATCTTTTATACCCATTTATCGTCCAATTATTATTTTAACTATTATACCATTATTTTATTAATGCTTTTTTTGCTCAAGTTCAGAAGCACTTTTTATAATATCAATTCCAAATTTATCTCTTAGTTTTTGAAGTTTATTACTAAGTTCTCTTTTTTTTATATCACCTTCATATTCAAAAATATTATAGGTAAACTCTTTTGGTTTTGTGAAATTTGAAACTGTAAGATTTAATTGAATTACTCCATGACTAGGATGAATATCATTTTGAATAAATAGTTTTTTCATATTAAATTTAAAATCTTCTTCATTGAAGATTCTATTTACATTTACATAGTTTTTTGATTTTGTATTTGATTCATATTTTATTTTTATTGCATAAGTTAAGGGATTTACATCTGCTTTTTTAACTAAAAAACACAAATACCTACTTAAAATAATCACTCTTCTAATTAATTCATTTCTATCATATATCATGTCAAAAGTCCGCCCTATTCCAATGGACTTTTTATCTCGGTGTTTTATTATTTGATTGTCATTTATTCCACACACTCTGTTATATAACTCAATACCAGGTTTCTTCCAAGAATAAAACAGTGCTTTCTTTTTTTCAATATCTCCTAAAGTTTTTATTCCATAACCTCTAAGACGCTCTTGATAACCTTTTCCAATACCAGGAAATTCTGCAATTGGGATATCTTTTACAAAGTTTTTCATATGCTCTTTTTTTACATATTTAACACCATCAGGTTTTGCATACTCTGTTATAAGTTTTGATAAAAACTTTGTATTTGCTATTCCAATAGAGATAGGAAGATTAAGTTCATCTGCTATTTTTTGTTTTAAATTATAAGCAAACTCTACTACCTCATCTTCTTCTATATATCCACTTAAATCTCCAAAAAATTCGTCTATTGAAAACTGTTCCACTAAAGGAATCTCAAGTTCTAAAAGCTTTAAAAGTTTTTGGGATAAATCATGATACAAAGGATAATTTGGTGGTACCATTTTTAAGTTTGGGCACAATTTAAGTGCTTCATTTACACTCATCGCTGTCTTTACACCATAAGCTCTAGCTTCATAAGAAGATGTTGTAATAATTCCTCTTATTCTTCCATTTTCATCTACAAAATAATCCTTAAAACTTTTTTCACCCTCATTAGTTAATATAGTACTTACAAAAGCACCACTATTCTCGCTAATTTTTCGAACCTCTTTTTTAGATGAAAAGATATTTAAATTGCTTCGCCCTCCAACAGCAACAGGAATATCTTCTAAACTTTTATCAATAGTTCTATGAGCAGATACAAAAAAACAATCTAAATCAAGATGAATAAACATAAAAGTATTCTACTCTTTTATATATCAAAATGCAATAAAATTACATTATGTAATAAAGAATAAGTATAGCTTTTAATTGATACTATTCTATTTTAAAAGGATAAATCATAAAACTAGAACCATGTAGAATGTGTAAAGCAGAAATCACACCAAAAATTAGACGATGTCCTTATTGTGGAACACTAAACCCAACAATAAAACTAAAAGAGATATTTATAGGAATTGCAGGTGTACTTATAGTAATGTCTATTGTGACATATTTTATGCCACAATAAATTTAAAATCTATTTTTTTATAACTCCAATTAAAAAACCTATTGCTAAACCTATAAAGTGTGCATACCAAGCAATTGGAAGTCCAATAAGTAGCGGTGCTACTGAGATTATTAATACCCAAGTAATTATTCCCTTTCTTTGAAACTTATCAAAATAAGCAATATATCCCATAAGTACACAAATTGCTCCTGATGCTCCTACAAGATTTACTTGAGAATCTAGAAAATAAATATATGCAAAACTTAAAAGAGATGTTAAGAGCCCACCTATAAAATAAACTATAAAGAACTCTTTTTTCCCTCTATATCTTTCTATTGGATTACCAAACTGATAAAGAACAAACATATTCATACCCAAATGCCCTAATCCGCCATGAGCAAACATAGAAGATAAAGGTTGCCAAAAGAACCCAGCTTCTGTGAAATACATATTAAGTCCTAAATAAAGGCTTCCATAAGCAATATTAGTTTGAACTAAATACATAATAACAGCTATACCAATCGTGATATTTGTTAGTGTAAAATCTTTACTTTTGAACATGATTTTTAAATACCTTTATTGAGCATTCTACTCTTTGTTTTATTGCATTTTTATACATAAATGCAAAATCTGTGTAAACTCTAAATATCTCTTTTGAATTTATTCTAAATGATGTCTTAATTGAACCAGAATTTAACTTAATATCAGCATCTTTTTTATTAGGTTTTTTCTTGTCATTTTCAATAACTTCATATTGGATTTTTAAAAAGTTTTCTATATTTTGTTTAGGAAGAGTCCCTATTGAATCAATATAAAACTTATCAACCTCATCTAAAGTTACAATATTTTTTATATTTGATTTCATGTATTCAGATTCTATAAATCCACCATCAAGTTTATAATAACCCTTATCTAAAGCTTTTATGGATTTATTTAATACTTTTTGATTGAAAACTTTTATATAAGTATATGCCTCTTTTTCACACTCTAACTTAACAATCTGTTTTTTAGGATTTTTCTCTTTATCTTGTACAATATACTTTGTATATAAAGTAAGGACAACTGCAATTATAATAATTGTAGCAAAAGAGAAGAAGTTATTTATAACTTGACTATCTCTTGCTCCTCTTCTCATTTTTTATTAAACTAAAGCCTCTTTTAATACATCTTCAATAGTATCAACTGCTTTAATCTCCATTGCTTCTTTCACTTCATCTGGAATTTCATCTAAGTCTCTTTGGAAGTTTTTTCTAGGAATTAAAGCAAGTTTCATTTTTGCTTTAAACGCAGCAATTAACTTTTCTTTTAATCCACCAATAGGTAATACTTTTCCAGTAAGTGTAAGCTCTCCTGTCATAGCAACATCAGAACGAACTGCTTTTTCACTTAGAATAGAAGCTAAAGTAACTGCCATTGTAATACCAGCACTTGGTCCATCTTTTGGAGTTGCACCTTCTGGAATGTGTAAATGAATATCAAATCTTTTATAAACTTCACTAGAATCAACTTTCATTTTTTCTTCTTGCTCTTTAGCCGTTTTTGGAATGATAGTATCATCTATTTTTATTTTTTTATTATCAATTAAAAGTTTTACTATTGAGTATGAAATTTTTGATGACTCTTTCATTACGTCACCTAAGTTTCCAGTAACAGAAAGTAAACCTTTTCCTTTTAGTTTAACAGCCTCAATTTTTAGAACATCTCCACCAACTGCAGTCCACGCTAGACCATTTGTTAATCCAATAGAATTTTTCTTATCTGCTGGGTCAATTTCAAAAATAGGATTATCTAAATACTCTTGAATATTTTTTGTATTTATAGAAACTGTTTTTAACTCTTCATCTTTTAAAATCTTTTTAACTGCTTTTCTAAATAGTTTAGCAAATACTCGTCTTAAGTTTCTAACCCCTGCTTCTCTAGTGTATTTAGCAATTATTGTTTCAATAGTTATTTTAGATAAAGAAATTTCACTTTTCTTTAGACCATGTTTTTCTAACTCTTTCGGAATCAAATAATCTTTTGCAATATGATATTTTTCATTTGGAGTATATGATGACATCTCTATAAATTCCATTCTATCTCTTAAAGCAGGAGGAATTCTTCGTGCATCATTTGCAGTTGCTACGAAAATACATTGTGATAAATCAATTGCAAAATTTAAATATAAATCTCTAAATTCATTATTTTGTTCAGGATCTAATACTTCAAGCATAACAGCAGTTGGATCACCTCTGTTATTAGCCCCCAATTTATCAATTTCATCAAGAACAATAACAGGATTCATTTGTTTAGCATCCACTAAACCTTTGATGATTCTTCCTGGCATTGCTCCTACGTAAGTTCTTCTATGACCTCTTAGTTCATTTACATCTTCCATCCCACCTAAAGCTATTCTTATAAGTGGTCTTTTAAGTGCTTTTGAAATAGAGTTAGCTAAAGAAGTTTTACCAACACCAGGAGGTCCTACAAAACATAAAACAGTCCCTTTAGATTTTTGATTTTCTATTTTTCTTTGCTCTAACATCTCTTTTACAGCAAAATATTCAGAAATTCTCTCTTTTGGTTTTTCTAAAGAGTAGTGATCACTATCTAACTGATCTTCAACATTAGAAACAGAAATTTTTTCATTAGAATACTTTCCAAAAGGAACTTCTAATACATTTTCAATATATGTTTGTAAAAGTGCACTGTCAGGAGAATCTTGATGCATTCTAGAGAGTTTTTCAATTTGTTTTTTAGTATCTTTATAACCATCTGCAGGCATGTGCTTTTTTATCTGTTTTAATTTCTTTTTATAACCTTTGATTTCAACATCTTTTTGATTATCTCCACCAAGCTCCGTTTGAATAGCTTTTATTTGCTCTTTTAAGAAGTAATCTTTATGTGTTTTTTCAATCTTAGAATTTACTTTTTGGGTAATCTCTTTTTGAATTTTAAAAGATTCAATCTCTTTTTTAATTGTTTCAATAATTTCTAATAATCTTTTTTCAATATTAGTTTGAGAGAAAAGTATAAAGGCTTCATCTTTTTTTACTCTTAATACTGATGAAATTAAATCTGCAATTCTTGTAGCATCATCATTTTCTTCAATTGTTTTAATTAAATCAGCTGGAAATTTTGAATTAATTCTTGAAAGCTTTTTTACTTGCTCCCTTAAAACATTAATAATAGAATCTACATTTTCTTGTACATATTCTTCATCCTCTAACTTATCAACAAATGCAAAAGAAGGGTTTTCTTTATTAAAACTAACTATTTTACCTTTTGCTAAACCTTGAAAAAGTACTTTTATTTTACCATCAGGTAAACTTACTTTTCTCATAATATTACCGATAACCCCTACATTGTAAAAGCTATCATTTTCTCTTTTCCCCTCAGAGCCAGGTTTACTAACACTTACAATAACTAATTTATTTTCTTCAATTGCATGTTCAACTGCTTTGATATTCTCTTCATTACTTAAAAATAATGGAGCAATCATAAAAGGGTATAAAAATACATCATCTTCTATTACTAATGGTATTTCTTGTGGAAATGATTCATAATTTTCTAATTCCATAAATATAAACTCCTAAAAATATATTAAATTTTATTTTTTCAAATAGGTCTTACTCGAAAATATATCTGTAAAATGGAACCTCTACTGGTTCAATTTCCTCAGGTTCAACCCAAGTTTTTTTAACTTTTTCATCATAGAATTCTGCAGCTTTTGGCTTACCAATTCTTTTATATAAATCAGCAATCTCTTTGTCTAAAGAAGCTTTCGCCATAAAAAGTCTTGCATTCATAGTATTTACTAAAGGCATATATGGAGATCTTGAAAACTCTGCTTTAAACTCTTCAATCCCTTTAATAGTATCCTCAATAAGTTGTTGCTCTCTTAAATCATATGAAAAACCTTGAAAATTAGCTTTAATCTTTAAGTATCTAACATAATCAATATTTTTACTAAGTGCAAATCTTTTAATATATTCATCTAAATAAAAATTTGCAAGGGCATACTCTTCTTCATCAATATGGGCATTAGCCAAAATAAGAAGTGCAGTAGGGACTAAAGGTGAGTTTCTATGTTCACTCTCTAAAGAAGAATAAGTATCATCTGCATCCTCTAAAAAAGATGTACTAATTTGTGTAAGCATTTTATTATACCAATATAAAGCAGGCTTATCATACTCTTGAATACTCTCTTTTTTTGAAGAACAAGAAGCTAGCAAGAATCCTAGAGATATTACTAAAAGTAAATTTCTAAATTTTAAATTGTTAATCATTTTAATAGTCCTTTTTTCATAAAAGAAGTATTTTATCCTTTTTATCCTTGCTATTTTCTTACTTTTTTTTGGCTATTTTTCTATTATAAATAATTAGATATAATAATCAAAATAAATTATATAAAGGGTATACATGAAATTGACACTAATTGGAAATGGATTCATGGCTCAAGCGTTAGCACGTGGTCTTGTAAACAATTTTGAAATTGAAATTATTGGTAGAGATGAAAAAAAATTAAAAAAAATTAAAGAAGAATTACCACAAATTGAAATAAAAGTAATATCTGATTCTGAAGATATAAATGGAAAAAATATCATATTCTGTGTAAAACCTTACGCACTTCAAAGTGTAGCAGTAAGACTACATGGTCAAGCAAATATTCTTTTTTCTATTTTAGCGGGAACTACACTAGATAACTTAAAAAAACAAATAAAATCTAAATACTATATAAGAACAATGCCTAATGTTGCAGCATCAGTATCAAAATCTACTACAACAATCACAGGAGATAACGAGGCTAAAAATCTTGCTGTTGATTTATTTAATCATATAGGAAAAGCAGTATGGGTAAATACTGAGGCTCAATTAGATATTGCTACAGCAGTTGCTGGAAGTGGTCCTGCATTTTTAAGCTTAATAGCTGAAAGCTTAAGTGATGGTGCTGTTAAAGCTGGATTAGAAAGAAGTATTAGTAATGAACTTGTACAAGGACTTTTTGAAGGATTTGCTCAGCTACTTGATAAACAACATCCTGCTTTAATAAAAGATTCAGTAATGAGTCCGGGAGGAACAACGGCCGCGGGAATGGCAAAATTAGAAGAATGTGCTGTTAGAGACGCAATGATTAAAGCTATTGAAGCTGCACATAATAAAGCTATAGAAATTGGGAAAAAATAGTTTTACACTTTTTGAAACTTTAATAAGTATATTTTTATTATCAATCATCATAGTAGGGTTTTCTCAAAACTCTTACTATGATAATTTTGATGAAGAGTATATGCTTTTAAATAAAATAGAAAATGCTTTTACAATAAAATCTTACGATAAAAATTTCACAAATTCTTTTCAAAATATAAAAATCATAAAAAACAATACTCAAGAAGAAAGCATCTCAGTAAAAATAATCTCCTATGAAGATAAAAAAATAAAGCTTATAAAATATGAAATGTAAAAGAAAACAAAAAAAAGCTTCATCTTTATTTGAACTGATTTTAGTAATTTTTGTCAGTTCTATTGTTTTAATTTATACTTTTGTTTTTACAAAAGAGTTATATGAAACACAAATAAACAATGAAAAAATTGCCAGCTTAAAAATAGATTTAAATTCAACAAAGATAATCATAGGAAAAAATCTTCCAGATTCGAAGAATAAGCTCAATTATGATGGGAATACACTCTTTTACGGTGCAAATATTTTACTTAAAAATGTCACTTCTTTTACTATGCAAAACTCTTCAAATATTTTAGATATAAACATCACTTTAGAAAATAAGATTTCGCAAACTTGGAAATTTAAATTATGAGAATATTATGAAAAAATCATTTACCCTATTTTCAACTCTAATTTTAGTATTTATTTTTTCAATTCTTGTAATAAAAATATTTGAAGTTAAAAGCATAAGTTCCATAAATATAACAAATCAATACAAATATATTCAAGCAACAAATCATTTAAATTTTTTAGAAGAGTATATTAATTCCTTAGATGATTTAAAAACACTTGATAAAATTCAAATAGAAAATAAAAACTATGATATATTTGCCTTAATTAAAAAAGTAAATGCAAAATATGAAGTAGAACTAATTGTAAAAGCTGTTGATTTTGATGTAAGATTACAAAAAAGCATAGAAGTTACAAAATAACTTCTAAGACTTTTTTTGCTAATTTTAAAGCTTTACTTCTATGGGAAATTTCTTTTTTAACTTCATGAGGTAATTCTCCTAAAGTTTTATCAAAATCTTTAGGTATAAACATAGGATCATATCCGAAACCACCATCTCCCATCTCCTTAGAAATAACATCTCCATGCATCCAACCATGCACGGTATAAGTTTCATTTTTGTAGACAATAGCTATACAAGCTGTATAATAAGCTGCTGTTTTTTCTAAACCTTTTTCTTCCAACTTTGAGATTAATTTTGTATTATTTTCTTTATCACTTGCATTTTCACCTGCATATCTTGCAGAATAAATTCCTGGTTCATTATTAATTGCTGGAACCGTAATACCACTATCATCAGAAATTACAAGAATATTTTCATCTGCTATTTTTGCATAAATTTCTTCTGCTTTTTTTACTGCATTTCCTTGAAAAGTATCTTTGTCTTCTTCAACTTCAAAATCACCTATTAAATCTTTAAAGGCAATAACTTCATCGTGGGGCATAAGTTTTTTAAATTCTGCAATTTTCCCCTTATTTCCCGAGGCTAAAACTATTTTCATTAAACTTCCTTTTACCATTAATACAATTAGAATAAATTATATTAATTAATAGATATAAGTATATCAATATATTAACGTATTATTAATCTTAAAGTTATATAATCTTGCTTTATTTTATTGATGATGGGATTATATATGATTAAATCTATTTTACCTCTTAGTTTGATTATCGCACTAAGATTTTTCGGACTTTTTTTAGTTTTACCAGTTTTATCTGTTTATGCAATAAACCTTCACGGTGCTAGTACTACTTTAGTTGGTGTTGTTGTAGGTGGTTATGCTTTAACTCAAATGATATTTCAAATTCCTTTTGGTGTTATGAGTGATAAACTCGGACGAAAAGGTACTATTATTACAGGACTTTTATTATTTGCAATAGGTTCAATTTTTTGTGCTATAGCAGATGATATTTTAATGCTTTTATTAGGAAGATTTTTACAAGGTGCAGGAGCTATTGGAGCTGTTGTAACTGCTACTATTAGTGACTTAGTAAAAGAAGAACAAAGACCAAAGGCTATGGCTGTTATGGGTATGTCTATTGGTATTGCATTTGCAGCTTCAATGATTGCAGGTCCTACTATTGGTGCAGCAGCTGGAGTTCCAGCACTATTTTATTTAACTGCTTTTATTGCTTTAGGTTCTATTGTTGTACTTTTAAAAGCTGTTCCAAACCCTCCAAAGATTAGACACTCTTATAATGGAAAAGCTCAATTAGCTCAAGTTTTAGGAAATGCAAATTTAATTAAAATGAATATTACAAACTTTTTACAAAAAGGTTTAATGACTTTTGCATTTATGATTATTCCAATGGTTTTAATCAAAAACTTCCAATGGGAAATGAGTGAATTATGGAAAGTTTATCTTCCAGCAATGATTTTTGGTTTTCTTGCTATGGCTCCCGCAGCTATTTTTGCAGAGAAAAAAGGGAAATTTAAAGAGATACTTGCAATAGGTATCGTTTTCTTTGCAGTTTCTTATCTAATAATAGGACTTAGTTCTGGTTCTACTATGTTTGTAATTGGTGTTGTAATTTTCTTTATTGGATTTAATATGCATGAACCAATTATGCAATCTTTAGCAACAAAATTTGCAAAAGTTCACCAAAGAGGTTTAGTTCTAGGAATATTCAATTCATTTGGATATTTTGGTACATTTATTGGTGGTTTACTTGGTGGTCTATTTTTTGAAAAAGTTTCATTATCTTCACTTGTAATTGTTATTGCAGTTATCTGTATACTATGGATTATTTTAATTTTAACAATGCCAAATCCAGCAAAGAAAAAACTTTCTTATATTCCATTAACAGAAGAATCTACTAAACACACACATAAATTAGATACAATTAAAGATATTGATGAGTGGTATATTAATGACACAGAAAACATTATTATTGTAAAATATGATAGTGATAAACTTCAGGAAGATACTATACTAAATACTCTAAAATAATATATTAAACTATATTTTTAAAAAGGAGAAATTTTGAAAAAAATACTAATCATATCTTTTTTCACTATTTCTCTTATTCTCACAAATACAACAGCAACAAAACTTTTCAATATATCACAATCAGAGCTCAATGCCATAAATGCAAAATATGGAGAAAAAGCTAAAAGAAGAGTCGAAATTTGGGACAATATCATTCAAAATGCAAAAAATAAAGATATCTTAAATAAATTAAAAGATGTAAACGATTTTTGGAATAAAATTAGATATAGTAGAGATAGTAAACATTGGGGAAAGAATGATTACTGGGCTGCACCTTTTGAATTTTTAGGAACAGGAGCAGGAGATTGTGAAGATTATGCAATCGCAAAATACTTTTCTTTAAGAAAACTTGGTATTCCTGAAAAAAAATTAAGAATTACATATGTAAAATTGAAAAGAAGAAAAACAAAATTTGAAGAAGCTCATATGGTATTAACTTATTATCACAAACCAGGTGCGACGCCAATTGTACTAGATAATATTAATAAAAAACTAAAACTAGCATCAAAAAGAACAGATTTAAGACCTATATATAGTTTTAATGCGGGAGGATTGTGGCAAGCTAAAAATAAAGGTAAAACATCTTTACGAGTAGGAAGCAATAATCTTAAAAACTGGAAATCTTTAATGAGTAGAATTTAAAAGGAAGAAAAATGTCTTTATCAAAACAACTGTATATCATCATTGCATTTATATTTTTTATAATCTTCAGTGGTAACTTTATAATTAGTGTTAAAAATACTAAAGAGTATTTAGAAGTAGAGTCTTCAACAAAAGCACAGGATACTGCAACATCACTAGGAATGAGTCTAAGACCACTTATAAAAGATAAATATGATTCAGAAATAGAATCAATCATAAAAGCTATTTCAAATAGTGGTTTTTATAAAGAAATTAGACTTGAAGATGCTGATTTTACATTAACTGAAAAAGAATTAATTGGAGCATCAACAGAATTAGATGATTCAAATTGGAAAATAGACACAATATCAGTTGAGTCTAAATATGGACGTATCGAAAAAGTTGAATCTGATGATGCTATTAATGAACAACTTTTAAAACTCGAGAATGAAGAAGCAGATTTAGGTTTTATTGAAGAGAAAAAAATGAATCTTTATAGATACATTCCAACTCAAGCATATAAAAATGGTGGAAATATAACTTTTAATTTTACGGCAAATAATTCAAATGGAAAAGTAAATACATTTGCAAATATTACTATAAATAAAGTGTTGGTTCAAGAACAAAGAGACATCAAATTTGAATATGTACCTACATGGTTTATTAAAATGATTCCAATAAATTTAGAAGAAAAATTTAGTGAAATATCAAATGGCTGGAATACTACAGCAATAATTTATGTAAGCCCGAATCCTGGTGAGGCTTATGCCAAACTATATGAACAAGCTAGAAATTCTATTGTATATGCAGTTATAGCATTTATTATTTCGATGATAATTTTGCTAATCTTTGTACGATTTTTATTAAAACCATTAAAAAAGATAGAGTATCTTGCTAAAGATATTGCAAAAGGTAAATTTGGAGTAATTGAAGAATTACCGTGGACTACAGAAATTAAAAATGTTGCAATTGCTATGAATGATATGTCAAGAAAAATTGAGGCAATTATAAATAAACTTAATAAAAATCTTGAATCTTTATCCAAAAAACTATCAGAAGATGAATTAACAGGACTTAGTCTAAAACCTACACTTGAAACAGATATGAAAGATATGTTTATGCATAAAGATACTGGTTATATATTTAATATAAAAATTCATAATCTTGCAAAATATGCAAAAATACATACAAATAATGAAATTAATAAATTTATCCTTAGTTTTGCAGATATCTTAAAAAATATTTCTTTAAATAAAGGACTAGATGCAAAAACAAATTTTGAAACAAAAGCTTATAGATTCTTTGGTTCAGAGTTTGTTGTTATTGCAAAGAAATGTGATTATAATGAAGCAAAAGGTATTTGTAATAAATTAAAACTAGCTTTTGAAAATTTATCTAGCGAATATGAACTAACAGAAGTAGTACATATTGGAGCAACTCCTTTTAATCAAATAAGTAGCATCCCAGAAATGCTGCAAGCAGCAAATGAAGCTTATGAAAAAGCTAAATTAATTGGACCTAACGAATTTTTTATAAGAGATTATGAAGACTTATCAAGAGATATGGACGCATGGAGAGATTTAGTATTTGATATTATTCACTATTCAAATTTTGAAGTTGATTTCATAAATGATGCGTACTCAATAGATGATAATAGGATTGTTATGCAAGAAGCATTTACAAAAGCTTATGACAAAGAAAATAATAGTATACCTATTGGTACATTTGTTTCAATTGCAGAAAAATACGAAAAAATTATTGATTTTGATAAAGCTGTTATATCAAAAGTAATTAGCCATATAGTAATAAATAGTGTATCTCATGATATATGTATTAACTTATCTTTGGATTCTATTTCAAATGATAACTTTATAATTTGGGTACAAAAAGAAATCTTAAAAAATAAAACAATTGCAAATCAATTAGTATTTTCAATTACTGCTTATTCTGTTGCAAAAGATATTCATTCATTTAAAAAATTCTGTGATTACATTCATAGTTCAGGAGCAAAAACTATTGTGAAAAGATTTGAGACTAAATTTATTTCACCTGAGAGTTTAAGAGACTTTAATCTTGATTATATAAGATTAGCGAGAGATTATACTTCTCTTATTTGTGATGACAAAGCTAAAAAAGAGTTTATTGAATCAATTACAGAACTTGCTAATCTTCTAAATATAAAAGTTATTGCAGAAAGTGTAAAAGATGATAGAGACTTTGAAGTCGTTAAAAAATATAAACTCTATGGAGTAAGTAGATAATATACTACCTCATAATCGATATATTAATACTTGATTAATAATGCTGTAATATAATTCTTTTTTTATTTATGAAGGAAACTAATGTTTGAAAAATTTTTAAGATTTTTTGTTGAAAATTCAAGGATGAACTATACCTTATTTGTATTAGTTTTCGCTATTGGTATATGGTCATACAATAATACTCCAAAAGAGATATTTCCTAGTTTTGAACTTGATATGATTTCAATAAAAGGCTCATATAGAGGGGCTTCTGTTGATATTTTAGATAAAATGGCTGTAAATGAAATTGAAGACAATGTAAAGAATATCGATAGTGTTGATACTATTACAACCGTAATAAGCCCAGGAAGTTTTTCTATTATATTAGAACTAAAAAAAGGTAAAGACAAATATAACGAAGCAAATAAAATAAAAGATGCTATTGCCCTTGTAAAAGGAAATCTCCCATCTGATATGGATGAACCAACAGTAAATGCAATGGAACGATCAAGATCACTTATTGATGTTTCATTAACCTCTGAAAAATACACAACTGATGAACTTAAACCCTTTGCAGATAAATTAAAAAGTAGACTTCTTGGCATCAGTGGAATAAATGATATTACAATTTTTGGAGATTCTGATAAATACTTTGAAGTTTTATTAGATGATAAAAAAATCGAAGCTATGAATTTAAATAAAAATGAGGTATTTTCAGCTATTTCAACTCTTTCCTATATTTTTCCTATTGGTAAAATTGAAGGAGGAGATAAGCATTATTACCTATCAACTTTTAATGGCGCAAAAAATGCCCAAGATTTTGCAAATACTCTTATAAAAATAGGTGATACAAATTTATACTTAAAAGATATTGCTTTTATCTCAAAAAAATATGAAGATTCTTCAACACTATATTCATTTAATGGAAAAAATGCATTATCCTTAGCTGTTGAACAAAGTGATACTGCAGATGCAATAAAAGTTGCTAAAGAAATAACTAAAATACTCCCAGAAATAAATAAAATAAACAAAGATATAACTCTTACTATTGCCGATGACAATAGTGAAAGAATTTTAGACCGACTAAATATTGTTGTCTCAAATATTTTACTTGGAATTATTCTTATTACTATACTTGTAATGATTTTGATTAACTTTAGAATGTCATTTATTATAGCAATTGGTATTCCAACTTCATTTGTAATTGCAGCTATTTATATCTATTTTTCTGGATATACAATAAATATGATTTCACTTGTAGGTGTTCTAATTGCAATTGGTATTGTTGTTGATGATGCAATTGTTGTAAGTGAAAATATACAACAGCATATCGAAGAAGGATATGAACCTAAAGAAGCTGCCATTATTGGGGCTAAAGAGATGGTTAAACCTGTTACTGTTGCTTCTATTACTACACTTTTCTCATTTTTACCTATATTAATGATAAGTGGAACTATGGGTGAGGTTATGAAACTGATCCCTATTGCCTTAAGTGCACTTGTCGTAGCTTGACTAATTGAATCATTTGTATTCTTACCAATCCATGCAGCACATACTCTTAAGGCTAATGCAAAAGTTACATCATGGGAAAAAGCAAATAAAGTTTACAGTTCTATAATTCACTTTTTTATGAACTGGAAAAAAACTTTTCTTACTATATTTATAATTTTAGTTCCAATTGCAACTTATACGGCAGCAAAAACATCAAAATTTCAAATGTTTCCAAAGTTTGATGCAACAGATGTAAAAATATCTATTAAAGCAAACGAAAATACAAAACTTGAAGATGCTTTTAAAATCGTTCAATCAATAGAAGCTGATATGATGAATAAAAAAGATGATTTTTTTATCAGAAGTATTGATTCTGTTGCGGGATATAGAAGAGATACAGGTGGAAATACAGAAAGATACCCATATGTTATGTATATGACTGTAGAATTACAAAAATTAAAAGCTGCAAACTTTTTAGATAAATATGTAACTCCTTATTTGAGTTTTTATTATGACAATGAAGGAAGAACAAGAACAGAAAAATCGATAAAAATAGCAAGTAAAATAAAAAAATTCCTAGAAAAGAAAAACTACAAAGACAAATTCCAATTAGCAGAGATAACTGTGCTTGAGAAAAAAGTAGGCCCAGTAAAAGCAGATATAAAAATAGGCCTAGTATCAAATGATAATGAAAAGATTATTTCAGGAATTAGACTTATTCAAAAAGAATTAGAAAAAATAGAAGGTATTAAATCTTCATCTAATTCACTTAAATTTGGTATTGATGAAATTAAATTAAAAGTAAATTCATATGGGGAGCAACTTGGAATTGATGAATCATTTATAGGTACATACCTTTCAAATATGTATCTTTCAAAGAAAAAAGGTGTTACTTTTGATGCAACAGATATGCTTGATATCAAAATTGAAAGTATAAATAAAGATGATTTTGAAACTTTTAAAAATCTTGAAATACCATTAAAAGATGGAACATTTATTGCCCTTAATCAAGTAGTTGATTTTAAAGTAATAAAAGGTTTTGAACAGTTAATAAAAGATAATGCTGAGAAAAACTTTTATATTTTTGCGAATGTTAATCCTGATATAGTAACAGCCTCTGAAGCTCTTGAAAAATTACAGCCAACTCTTGATAAAGTTAAAAAAAGTGGAATTAAGTTAATCTTTAAAGGGGAAGCAGAAAAACAAAAAAATCTAAGAAATGATATGATGTTAGCTTCTGCGCTTGCAATAATTTTGATTATGCTTTCAATGCTTTATCTATTTAATTCATTTAGAGAAACATTTATATTAATGAGTGTAATCCCTTTTTCTATTTTGGGTGTTTTAATAGGTCATAAAATAATGGGACTGAACTTATCTATGCCTTCACTTATTGGAGCACTAGGACTTGCTGGAGTTGTAATAAATGATGGAATTATTATGATGACCTATCTTAAAAAAGCAAAAACCTTAGATGATGTATTTATGAGAGCAACAAAAAGATTTAGACCTATTGTATTAACAACTATTACAACACTAATTGGTATGAGTTCATTGATTTTCTTCCCAACAGGTCAAGCTGTTATTTTCCAGCCAATAGCAATTGGATTAGGGTTTGGATTACTTTGGGGAACTATCTTAAATCTTATTTACCTACCAGTTTTATATTCAATTTCTCATAAATTAAAAGGTAATAACTAAACTGTTATAAGAACATAAATACAGACTTAAGAGCCATTACACTTAGGTCTGTAGGTTCTTCACATAAAGCTTCTAATGAATTTTTAACACTATCAATCATTTGAGTCAATTGCACTTCAAAAGAAAAATTTGAATGATCTAAAAAAGTCTCTTGTTTATTTTTTATATGATTTAAATCTAAAAAAGTATTTAAAGATATTTCTTCTTTATTTTTTAATCTCTTTTCAAGTTCAATTTGCCAGTTATTTTGCCAAGTTAAAAATAAATAATTTCCATGAACATCCTTATCAACTTTTATCTTCCATTTTATAATTTGAAGATTTTTATAAAGATTATGAAGTTTTTCTTTATCATATTCTAAAGCAATAATTCTATGTCCCTTATCTATCTCGTAAGAATAATGTACTAAATAATAAAGACCTAAAATCAAGTAATCATTTCTTTTATTTATTTCGTCTTTACTAAATGCGATATGCAGATAATCCTTATAATTTTCTAATGTTGTATTCTTATATTTTAATAAGAAATTATTGTTTAATTCATGTATAAGTCTATAAATTCTTTTTGATAAATTTTTACTATATGCATTTGGGTTTCGTTTATCTATTTTCTCTTTAAAACTTATAAGTACTTTTTGTATATTCTTGTAGTCTTTTTTCATTATATTCGCAGAATTTGTCTGAAGTGCATCTTTTAATGTTTCTTGTTTAGGAACACAACCACTTAAAAAAAATGTGAAAACTAGGCTTAAAATTAGTATGTTTTTTGTCATTAAATATCTCTTTAGTTTTATAATAAAATTTGGTTTTTATTCTAACATATAGATACATAAAGTCTATTTGAATCTTAATTTTTTATACTTTAATGTTATAATCCAAAAAATCATTAAAGAGGTTAATATGCCTATTGTTATTCCAAAGAAATTACCAGCAGTTAAAATTTTGCAAAAAGAAAATATTTTTATCATGAATGATAAAAAAGCTATGAAACAAGACATTCGACCTCTAAAAATTTTAATACTTAATTTAATGCCAAATAAAGTTGATACCGAAACACAATTATTAAGACTATTAGGTAATACTCCTTTACAAACAGAGATTACGCTTTTAAAAACTGCGACTTATCAATCAAAAAATACTTCTGAAGATCATTTAGAAAGTTTTTACAAAACCTTCGAGGAAGTAAAAGAGCACACTTTTGATGGATTAATCATAACTGGTGCTCCAATAGAGACAATGCCTTTTGAAGAGGTCTCATACTGGAATGAATTAACTCAAATAATGGAATATTCAAAAACAAATATCACTTCAACACTGCATATCTGTTGGGGTTCACAAGCAGGATTATATTATCATCATGGAATTGAAAAATATGAACAAAGTAAAAAAACTTTTGGTGTTTTTGAGCATGATTTATTTAATAAAACAAACCCTTTACTAAGAGGCTTTGATGATGAAGCTTATATTCCTCACTCAAGATATACTACTGTTTTAAAAGAAGATATTGATAAGGTAGATGAATTGGAATTATTACTCTATTCCGAAGACTCTGGTGTTTGTTTAGTAGCTTCAAAAAATAGAAAACATGTCTATATGAGTGGACATGTGGAGTATGATTATGATTCTTTACAAAAAGAGTATTTCAGAGATGTAGCAAAAGGTCTTGAGATAGAAGTACCTAAAAACTATTTTAAAAATAATGACCCTAAACAAGAGCCAAAAGTAAAATGGCGTTCAACAGCACACTTACTATTTGCTAACTGGCTAAATTATTTTGTTTACCAAGAAACGCCTTTTGAGTTAAAATGAGAAGATGCAATTTTATTGCTTAGACTATAACTTTTTTTATATTACAGCAGTTGGTTCCCCCAAATAATATCCTTGAGCATAGTCTATATCTAATTCTTGAACTTTCAACAAAATATTTTTACTAGAAACAAACTCAGCAACTGTTTTCACACCAATTTTTTGTGCAAAATCAACTATTGTTTTTGTTACTAGTTGAGACTTTTCATCTTTATCAATATTTTTTATCATACTTGCATCAATTTTTAGATAATCAAAATTAAGTTTCATAAGATATTCAAAGTTAGAATACCCTGTACCAAAATCATCTATAGATATTGTTGCACCATATTTTTTTACGATTGCTATAAAGTTTATTATTTCGTTGTAGTTTTCAATGCCTTCCGATTCAAGTATCTCAAATGTAATATCACTTGCAAAATCAGATTTCTGAAATTCTTCTTCTATAAAATTAATAATTTCTTTATTTGACATATCATCTTTTGTCAAATTTATAGAAAACTTGTACTTTGTTTTTTTACACATTGCAAAAGTTTTTTGAAGCATTATCAAAGTCAATTTAAAATAAATTTTATTCTCTTTTGAAATATTCAAAAAATGAATAGGAACAATATAATCATTTTCACCACTTTGAATTCTCATAAGAGCCTCATATTTAACGATTTCCATTGTATTACAATCAATAATAGGTTGAAAAAGCGGTACAATCTTGTCATCGTCAATTGCTCTAATAAGCCTTTTTGTCCAACTTAATCTATTTTCATACTCTTTTAAACTTCTCATTTCATCATTGTAGGTAAGATAATGTTTTTTATCTTTTTTAGCAAGTTTTAGCGCCATATCTGCATTTGGAAGTAGAAGAGTTGATCCGTGAGAAATACCAATTGTAAGATTAATAAAAATAGTTTTTTCTTCAGATATTTTAAATTCATATTTTCCTAAATGACTTATGATATATGAAGCAATATTTTCAAACTCAAGTAAATCAATGGTACCATATGAGATTACACCAAATTCATCTGCATGCATTTTGTATAAAACTGTAGTTGGGGGAAGAAGTTCTTGAAATTTATTTTTATATTCTACAAGTATTTTATCGCCAACTTCATCACCATAAAGGTTGTTTATTTGCTGAAATTTATCTATGTTAATTATCATAAATAATAAATCTTTTGCATTATCCAAATCTTCTAATAAAGCTTTCCTATTTTTCAATTTTGTTAAATGATCATAATAAAATTGATACTCAATTGAATCAAGCATTTCATTAAAAATAACTTGCATTGATTTGATTTCATTAATATCATGATTTATAGTTACTCTTTGTTTTATATCACTACTTTTTTTGATTATATTTGCAGTTTTTATAAAGTTATTAATTGGTGCAAGTAAATATCTATTAAAATTTAAAAATAGTAGTATAAAAATTATAATAGTGAAACAAACAATTAAAACTAAAAATATGTTAATCATATCATTGAGGGATATTTTTAAATCTGTTATAGGGTAATTTATATTTATAACTCCTAAAGTATCACCAGTAGAAGTATTTGTATGACAAGATTTACACTTATCATTAGCAACTACAGGGAAATAATATTTAATAATATCAGAGTTGACTATATCTAATGTTTCTTCTCCCTTAAAAGTATTTATAACACTCTTATCTGTAGTTCTTGCAAATCTATCCTTTTCAATATCTCCAAAAATACTAGCAACTTTTTCACCTCTATACACAAAGATTTCAAGATTTTTTTCTACTTTATTAAGTCTATGTATGATTTCTTGAATATCATCTTTATTCCAGCCTTTTTGCATAGCAGAAAACATTGATTCAAATACTAATCTGCTTGTTTTTTTAGCATCTACTTTTGCAAGATTTACAATAACATCTCTTTTTATATACTCAGTATACGCAAATGCAAAAGCTAGAGTTATTAATAAAATAACAACTATCATTCTTGCAGTAATTTGATTGTAGCTTGTACTCTTTTTAAACATTTTTAATCTTTCTTAGTAAAAAAAGCTTCAAATAAGAGGAGCATAAACTAATTAGTTTTATTTTCATTTTTTTTTAATTCTCATTCTTTCTTGTTTTTAAAATCTATTTATATTGATTATTTTATTTTAGCATAAAAAATTATTATTTTACTTTCTTTTCATTATTTACTATAGATTGGCAATACATTTTCTAATTTTGAGTTATTTTGTCTATTCTAAAGAGATACTTTTTGAATTAAAGAAGGAGACTGTTTTTCTTTTGTAAAGACCAAAAGGTCTTCACTTTCTTACGCTTATTAACTGAAAACTGGTCTAAAAAAGTTTCTCTCATAACTAATAATACAATCTGTATCTTCTGCATATTTAAAGGCTTCTATACACTCTTTATCTTCAAAGGATTCATTTCTATATTTTTCATAACTTGCAAGACTTGGAAATGTAAATAGAGCTAAAGCCACATTGTTTTTACCTTCTGATGGAAGAAAATATCCATGGTGTGTTCCACCAAATTTATTAACTAATGGTATCCATAGTTTTGCATAATATTCAAACTCTTTTATTTTTTTTGTATCTATTATATAGTTTAAGTAACATGTAATCATTTTTTTATTCCCAATGTATTATTTTCTTAAGATTCTAACTGCTTGATTCTTTTAAATAATTTAAAATGACTTGATATAATTATTAGGTTCTTCTATTTTTCCATTGAATAATATAAAATAACATACCTCCACCTAAACCTGAATATAAACAAAGTTTATGTAATTCACTAACAGTTAAAATACTAAACAAGTCATTATTTAAAAAAAATGGAGAAAAAGGCTGAACATCAGTATGCATGATACTATCTAGTAATACATGACTAAAACAACCAATAAATGCGCTAATAAATGCAACACGCCACGAAATTTTTATGGGTGGAGATTTTGACAAACCAATGAGTTTTAATCCTAACTCTGATAAATATTTTCCTGACAAAGCAGAAAATATAGCAAGTAAAGTACATCCTAGATAAGTATGAGAAAATCCATGTAAATAACCAGAACCATTTATTAAAACGAATAATGGTTGTATATCCATAATAATTTGAGACCAACCAAAAACCATTAAACTGAAACTACTTTGTAATATAGCTTTAATTAAAATTCCAGGACCCATATGAAAGGGTGTAAATGGCATAAATTTTCCTTCTGGTATAACTCTTTATTATTGTTATATTATATATAAAATACCTTAAAATCTACATAATTAATAAGATAATTAATGTTGTTTTATTTATCTTAATATATATAATTTCATGAAGACCCGAAGGTCTTCATAAAAGTATAAGTTAAAAGAAATCTTCCCTTAACTCAGTACTTTTAATTCAGCCTGAACTTTTACAAGTTTTTCTTGCGCTTGTGACAATCCAGCTCTGTTCTCTTCAATAACATTTGCAGGTGCATTTGCTACAAATCTCTCATTTGATAACATACCATTTAGTTTGGCTATCTCTTTTTCTAACTTCTCTTGTTGTTTTGTTAGTTTATTTATAATTGGAGTCATATCTATTTCACCAGTTGGTAAATATACTTCTAAGTTATCAGATACATCTGTAATTGAGTTTTCAACTTTAGCATCTACAAATTCTATATCCTCAACTTTTGCAAGTCTTTCAATAAATGGTTTTGCTAATTCAGTATCAATTGATTTATCTAATTTGATATATGCTTTTGCAATTTTTGAGTTCCCCATATCTATAACAACTTTTGCACGTCTAACAGAAGTAATTGATTCTTCAATAACTGCAAACATATCTTCCATATCTTGATTCTTTACAATATCTTTTGGAAAATTAGTTACCATTAAAGAATCACCCTCTTCTAGAGTTGTTCCTGATAATTTGTGATATAAATAATCTGAAATAAAAGGCATAAAGGGTGAACACATTTTTAATGTTTCTTTGAAAATTGCTCCTAATTCTACAATAGAATCTTTTGAAGCTTTAGAGTACTCAATACCCCAATCACAAAATTCATTCCATACAAATTTGTAAAGTACACTTGCAGATTCATTGAATTTATAAGTTTCTAAACTAGCTCGTAATTCATCTATTGCATCACTTAATCTACTTTGCATATATAAACCAAGTGGTGTTTTGATTTCAATATCTTTTAAATCAGGGAAAGTATCTACATTCATTTGTAAAAAGTTTGAGGCATTGTAAAGTTTATTTGTGAAGTTTCTAAATTGCTCTAAGTTTTTAGCTCCTAATTTTATATCTCTTCCTTGAACACAAAGATATGCAAGAGTAAATCTAATAATATCAGCAGAATGTTCTTCAACCATATCAAGAGGATCGATTACATTTCCTTTTGATTTAGACATTTTTGCACCATGCTCATCTCTTACTAGAGCGTGCATATAAATATCTTCAAAAGGTAACTCTTTTTTAAAGTGCTCACCCATCATCATCATTCTAGCTACCCAGAAAAACATAATATCAAATCCAGTAATAAGAAGTGAGTTTGGATAAAAATCAGCTTCATCACTTGGAGTGTATAAATCTTCTAATTTTCCGTTGTTTCCCCATCCTAATGGTGACATTGCCCATAAAGCAGAAGAGAACCAAGTATCAAGTACATCGGGATCTTGAGTCATTTTTTTACTTGAACATTTTGGACAAGCTTCTGGTTCGTCAGCTTTATCTGCCCATTGATGCCCACAATCATCACATGTAAACACAGGAATTCTATGTCCCCACCATAATTGTCTAGAGATACACCAAGGTCTTAACTCATCCATCCAAGCTGTATATGAGTTTATCCAATGTGCAGGATGAAATAGTGTTCCATTGTGCTCACCAGAAGCTGCTCTTTCTTTTGTAGTCTCTTTTGTTTTTCTAATAGACTCTTGAGCCATTTCTGAACTTAAAAACCATTGTTGAGAAATAAATGGCTCAACAATATTTTTACATCTATAACAATGCCCTACTTGATGAATATGCTCTTCAATTTTTACAATATAACCCTCTTCTTGTAGTTTATCAACAATAGGTTTTCTAGCTTCTAATCTTTCAAGTCCAGCAAACTCTCCACAATAATCATTTAAAATACCTTTTTCATCAAATACTTTGATAAATTCTAAATCGTGTCTTTTTCCTACTTCGTAGTCATTTTGATCATGTGCAGGGGTAACTTTTACTACACCTGTTCCAAACTCCATATCAACATGAGAATCTGTAATAACTTTGATAACCCTGTCTGTAAGTGGAAGTAAAACCTCTTTTCCTACAATACTTGTATATCTTTCATCATCAGGATGAACCATAATAGCAGTATCACCAAAGTATGTTTCAGGTCTGGTTGTTGCAACTTGAAGTTCACCAGAGCCATCTGCAAACTTATAAATCATATGATAAAACTTACCATTGATTTCTTCATGTTCAACTTCAATATCAGAAAGTGCTCCATCATGAGTACACCAATTTACCATATAGTTATTTTGGCTTATATGACCTTCGTTGTATAAAGAAACAAAAGCCTCTTTAACAGCTTCTTTAAGTCCCTCATCCATAGTAAATCTCTCACGTTTCCATGCAGGAGTTACTCCTAACTTTCTCATTTGATGAACAATATTTCCACCACTAGTCTCTTTTTGAAGCCATGCTCTCTCTAAAAACTTTTCACGACCAATCTCTTCTTTTGTAGTACCTTCAGCTAAAAGTTGCTTCTCAACAACATTTTGAGTTGCGATACCTGCATGGTCCGTTCCTGGTTGCCAAAGAGTTTTGAAACCATCCATTCTTTTATATCTTGTAATAATATCTTGTAAAGTAAATGTAAGTGCATGACCAATATGTAAGCTTCCCGTTACATTTGGAGGTGGCATCATAATAGAAAAAGTTTTTTGTTTTCCATTTTCATCTGCATCTTGAATATCTTTATTTCCATCTATTTCAAAATAACCTCTGTCTTCCCAGATTTTATAAAAATTATCTTCAACTTTTGATGGTTCATACTTATCACTCATTTAAATTCCTATGTTTTGATTGTATTATTTTTAAAATTATCCGCGATTATATCGAAAAAATGTTTATCTTTAGATTTTAGAAAAAAAACCAGATCTTAGTATTCTAAAATCTGATTCTTTTGGATTTATTGAAGTTTAGCTTTAGTCTGATCTAAAACTTCTTTTGATACTTTTCCAGTAATCTCGTATCCATAGTATTTTTGAAAAGATGAAATAGAATTTCTTGTCATAGGTCCACTTATCCCATCAACTCTTGATTTATAAAAACCAAGTTTTTTAAGATTAGATTGTATTTCACTCACTAAAACACTTCTATTTGACTTTACTTTATAATTAGTTCGAGTATTGATATTTGGTGTTTTTAAACCAAATGAATTTGCTAATCTATAATAACTAGCAGCAGTTACTTTATTTTTTTTAACTCCTAATCCATATAAGTAAACATGACCCAGTTCTAAATATGCATAAGGATATTCCTTCCGAGATGCAGATTCTAAAAGTCCAATTGCTTTTTTATAATCAGGTCTAGAAGAATATAAAAATTTTAATGCATATATATATTCTGCTCTATATTCACCTAGTTCAACAGCTTTTTTTATCATTTTGTCTGCTAAGAACTTATTTTTAGGAACTCCAGTTTTTCCATAATTATAAATCTCAAAAAGCCTATAATAGGCATAACCATCACCGTTTGCTGCAGCTTTGTTATAATAATCTACAGATGTTGTATATTCTCCAGAATAATAACTTCTATCTCCTTCTTGATTATAAAAAGCATTTTTCAAACTATCTGCACAACCTAGGAAGAAAAAAGAGATAAAAAAGAATACTAATATATATTTTAAATTTTTCATTTTCCACCTCCTCCACCACTTCCACCGCCAGTGTTATGTATTAGTAAAAAATTTTCTCCATCTTTTGACACAAAGAAATTATGACTTGAATCAATATGAAGATTATATACATCTAAATCTTTCACAATTTTTTCAATTGAAACAATCTTTTCATAACTATTTCCATTAAATAAATAATCTCCTTTTTTGATTTCTCTTACTATTTTCCAACCATCTTTAGTAAGAAATCTTTCAAATGCAGTAGCTTCAATACTATCATTTAATTTATAATAATGATTATTTACATCAATAAATTTCTCTTTTACGATAGAGTTACTTATTTTGTCATTTCCAATATCATAAACAAGAACATTATCCCCAATATTTATATCAGAAATATCTTTGTATTCATTTTCAGATACAAGTACCTTTACATCTTTTGGAAAACATGATTTTTTTGATTCATTAGCTATAGTTGCAAGATCATCATATATTTTGCTTAGCTTTTTACGTTGAATAGTAAGTTCAACCGCAGTTACATCATAAATTTGTCGATTATGCTTTATATTATTTTCAGGAGAGGCATAGGAACTTACAGCACCTGCAATTGAACCTCTAGAGGCATTCATTCCAGAGCCAATATTCATTATATTTTGATGAGCCTCATATTTCTGAGCTTCTAGATCATCAATATATTTCTTCGTTTTATCCTTTTCATTTAACAATTTGTTATAATCTGCCCTCTTACTAAGAGGTAAGGCACTCTCTTTTACATCTTCTTTATCTATTTTTGTTGGAGGGGAATACGATCTGCTTGTACCAATACATGCTGTCAAATAAAAAACAAGTATACTTGAAGTTAACAATAACTTAAACATAATTTCTCCTTTAATATTAAAGTTTTCTTAATGTAATTATATTACCTTTAATATTAAGATAAAATTTTTTATTATTTCAAAGGAGCTTTTTAAGAGTATTAAAGCCAAAAGGCTTTAATACTATTTGTCTAAATTTTTAGTAAATCCAGTTAAGCTTGATCCATCTAAATCAAGTTCTTTAAGTAAAGAATCGACAATAGGAGATTGTGCACGATATTTAAGAGCACTGTTTACTAACTGATCAGGTAATGAATCACTTGAAGTTCCTGCTGTTGTTCCTGACTCACCACCTTGTGCATTTGATAGTCCATCTACTTGAAGAATTTTAATACTATCAATTTGTTCCATTGGTTTAACACTTTGAGCAATAATATCAGGTAATTGTTCTATTAGTTTTAGTTTAATTTGCATTGCAATTTGATCTGATGATAAGGTATTTGATGCATTATTAATAGCCTCTTTACCTTCTGCTTCAACTTTGTACTCAATTGCTTTTGCTTCTGCTTTAAGTTTTTCTGCTTCGTTATCACTTTTTGCAGAAATGATAACTTTATCAGCTAAACCTCGAGCTAAGATTCTTTGTGCTTCTGCTTGATCTTCCGCAGCTTGTTTCTCAGCTTCAGCTCCAACTTTTATACTAATAGCAGCTTTTTCTGCTTCTTGTGAAGCTTCAACTAACTCAATCGATTTTGTTCTTTCTGCAATTTCTGTTTCCCTTACAGTTTTAACTTTTTCTTCTGCTTTTACTGCTTCTGCTCTTGCTTCATCGGCTTGTGCTTTTGCAATAGATTGCATTTTTGATTTTTCAGCAACTGCAATTTCTCTGTCTTGATTTGATAATTCTATAGATTTATTTTTTTCAATATTTTTCTCTTCTAATAATTGTTCTTTTTGAATTCTTGCTTGTTCAGTCTCTTTTTCTGAGGCAATTCTCTTTTGTTCAATCTCTTGATCAGCAAAAATTTTTGAATTTTCTGCTTCTTTTCTTTGTTCTGATTCTTCTTTTGCAATCTCAGCAACTTGGGAAGCTCTTCTTATAGCAACTTCTCTTTCTTGTTGTAAAACTGCATACTCTTCTTCTTTTTTAATCTCTAAAGATAATCTTCTTGTTTCTAAATCTTTTTTCTCTATTTCTACTGCCGTATCTCTTTCAATATCATTTCTTATTTTTCTTCTTGCTTCTATCTCTTGAGTTAATCTTGTAAGACCCTCTGCATCAAAAGCATTATCTGGATTAAAGTACTCTTTACTTGTTTGATCAAGTCCTGTTAAAGAAACTGATTCTAATTCTAAACCATTTTTTAGTAAGTCTTCAGATACAACTTGTTGAACTTTTTGTACAAAATCTACCCTTTGTTCATGTAATTCAACCATGTGCATTTCAGCGGCTACGGCTCTTAGAGCATCTACAAATTTTCCTTCTATAAGCTCTTTTAATAAATCAGGTTGTGTAGTTCGTATACCCAATGTTTGAGCTGCGAAAGCAATTGATTCGTTTATAGGTTTAACTCTTACATAAAATTCAGCTAAAACATCAACCCTCATTCTATCTTTAGTAATAAGTGCTTGTTCATTTGATCTTTGAACTGCAAGTCTTAATGTATTCATATTTACAGGAATAATTTCGTGCATAATTGGTAAAACAATTGCACCACCATTCATAATAACTTTTTCACCACCTAAACCTGTTCTTACAAAAGACATCTCTTTTGAAGCTCTTTTATATAATCTTGTAAAAATTAAGCCTAGTGTAATCAATGAAATAATGATTATCACAGGAATCATTATTGCTAAAGACGAAAAATCTAACCCAATATCCATTTTTTATTTCCTTATATCTATTTTATTTTTTCTTGAATCTCTTTTGTAGCAAAAAAAGATGTTTCACTTTGTCCTAAAATCAAAACTTTTTCTCCTTGCTCAAAAACTTCATATTCATTTTCTGGTTCAATCATAAAATAATGTGTTTGGCCATGATTATCTTTTGTTTTTGCTTCTGCAGGTAAACCTTTTTTTGCTTTTCCTAAAGTGATTGTTGCTATATAACCTATTAATTCATCTTTTGATATAGATGAACTTTCATCTTTTGGAAGAATTTTTTTGATAATTCCACCGAATATTCTTAATGAAAAAATCGAAAGTATAAACGTTGGAATAGCAATAAGGTATTGAAGCCATAATATTCCAAGGATCTTTAATAATACAAACTGAATTGATAATCCAATTAATCCAAAAGATGTCAGAAAAACTATCAATAACATTAATATTGGAACTTCTTTTAGCCTAATCCATCCAAAAAATTTAGTAAAAGAGTAAGCTGAATCTGTATCAATATTAAAATCCATATCAGGCTCAAAATCAGGGATAAAAGAATCTAGCATATCAGATAAACCTGCTCCAAGTACTGCTAAAACTCCTTCAAGTAATGCAATAAATACCATCAAAATAATTGCAGAAGAAAAAAGTATATTATCTTGATGAAATATAAATTCTAAAATATTCATTTTTTATTAGCTTTTAAAGCCTCTAATCTTTCAGATATTCTATTATCTCTTACAAGATTGTCTAGTTCAGCTAATTTCATATCCTCTTCATTTACATATTTAGGTTTAATTTCTAGATTATTTACCCTATTAAATGCGGCATCTACTTTTTCCATATTTGATTCAATTTTTGAAGATGTTTTTTGTTCATTATTTATTTTTATGAACTCTTCTAAATCTTTTTGCATTTCTCTTTTTTTGGCATTTAATGCATCAATATAGTTTTCTAATTTTTCTATATTATTTTTAATTTTAGTGCTACTATCTTCTAGTATTGGTATTTGAACTTCAATATCTAACTGTCTTGAAATTGCAGATTTTGCTAAATCATCTCTTTGTTCACTTATTGCAACATCAATCTGATCTGTTAAATTTTTATATTTTGTTTTTTCATTTTCAAGCTGTTGATTAGTTTTTCTTAATTCAACACTCTCTTTGCCTAATAGAACTTTAACTTCATCAATTGTTGAATCAACTTCTCTAATAGTCTCTTTCATTGTAAGTTCAGGAGATATTGATTCTGCTTTATCAACAATTGCATTAATACTTCCAGAAATTAATCTACTAACTCTAGAGCTTATACTTTCATTCATTTTTGTCCTTTTTATAATTTTAATTGATTATAATAACAGATAAATATAACTTTATAGTTACATTTTTTAATTATTAATCTAAATATTTATTATATATAATATTTAATTAAAAAATCAGTCAGAATTGATTTTTATGAAAAAGAAAGTCTTTTTTTAGATCCGAGTAGTCTTTTTTTAGTACTTAAGTTTTCTAAATAGTTTTCTAGATTTAAAATATTTTCTCTTGTTTTATCAAGATAATCTAATAAATCAAAAGTATAAACATTTTGAGCAATTTTTTTATTTGAAAGTTCTGTTGTAATTAAAGTTTCTCTAACTTTTTCTTTATTAAGTATTTCTTCTAATGTAGCTATTGAATGATCAATTTCATTATCAATAAGTTTTGTGTAATCATCCTCTTTTATCAGTTCACTTATTTTTGAGATATTGTTTTTACTCATTTTCTATCCTTAATTCTAATAGAAAATGTTAACATAAAGTTGTCACAGTCTCGTCACAGAATTAAGATTCTTAAAAAATTTTAAGTATTTTCATCTTTTCCTACTAACCCAGCTTCTTTTAAGAAAGGAGAATATATGAAGTCCATCTTTTTTACTTTGTCATATTTTGCGAAACTTAAATATAGAATATCTTTTGCTCTGGTAACGGCCACATAAAAAAGTCGTCTCTCTTCTTCCAAACTTCCACCTTTACTCATAAGCTTTCTATTAGGAAATCGTCCATCCATAAGGTCTATCACATAAACTTCTTTAAACTCTAAACCTTTACTTGCATGAACAGAAAGTAAATTTACTCCATCACCTTCACTCATCTCACTTCCACCCAAAATCATTGAGTTTACAAACTTTGAAAGGTCATGAAAGTTTTTTGAAAGCTGTTTAATAATCATGACTTTTCTATTTATTTTAGCTAAAGCTTTTGCTTTATGAACGGCATTAATTGTTCCATCTTTTTGAGTGGCTCTTTTAATTGCTAAGAACTCTTTAACTTTTGAATACATCATTGAACTAGTTATACTAGTCACTAAAGAATCGGGATTTTTTGTACGTCTTAAATGTTTTAAAAGTAAATAAAAATCATAAATATATTTTGCACCATCGACATTTAATTTTGGATGTTTTAAAATAGGATTAGAAAGAAAAGCTTCCTCAAAATTGCAATCTTTAAATTTTGAGATAGAACCTAATTCTATAAAATCATCAAAAAGACCCAATTGGATATTTTTTATTTTATTAGATTCATAGGGATTTTTAATACTTGAATCAGGAGTAAATAAGCCTTTAAACATATCTCCATGACCTAATTTTATCAAAGCATCAAAGATATCTTTTGCAATAGCTTTTCCTATTCCTTTTCCAAGTTCAAGTACGTGAATAAAGGCCATCATATCATTATGAGAAAGTTGCATTACAAGAACATCCAGAACAAATTTTATTTCTACTGAATCAAAAAAAGACATTCCACCTTTTCTTTTTGCGGGAATCCCATATTCTCGTAAATTTGCTTCAATCCCATCTGCACTTGAATTGTTTCTATAAATAATTGCCATTTCATTATGAGGAGTTGAACTTTTTGAAATAAGATCAGATATATGATGATATTGCTGAAATAACTCAGTAAATTCTAAAAGTTTTGGTCTAAACGTATCTTCTGTTCTCATAACTTGAAGATTTTTTTCATAGACTCTTTCATTGTGTTCAATCACTTTTGTAGCTAGTTCTAAAATTGGTCTAGTTGAGCGATAATTTTTTCTAAGTGTAAATACTGTTGCATTATTATATCTAGTTGAAAATGTAGAAATAATTCCTATATCTGAACCATTAAATGCGTAAATACTTTGATCATAATCACCTACACAAAAAAGAGATTTTGGCTTAAATCCATCCAATAGTCTCCCTTGTAAGGGGTTAGTATCTTGATATTCATCTACAAGAATTTCTTTGAAATCAAAATCTTGTTCTTTTAGAGTCTTCAACATAATTGTTAATAAGTCATCAAAATTTGCATATCCATATTTTATTTTTAATTCATTAAATTCAATTACAACATCTTCATATATAGCCGTATAGAGTTCGTGAGCAGGATTTTTTTCTTTAATCCATTCTCCAAAATCTTCACCCTCATTTGAATTTAGGTATAAAGAATACATATCATACAAATATCCGCCATCATATGGATTTGCATCATCATCTCTATCCATAAATACTCTTTTTTCATACAAAGATTTAAAAAGTGTTTTTAATTCATTTGGTTGTTTTAAAGTAATATTTACTTCAAGCTGTTTTAAAAGTTTATAAGAAACAGAATGAAAGGTTCCTGCCATAATCTGTTTAGCAACGTCTTTTCCAAAAAATTTGGCAACACGTGCTACCATTTCAGCAGCGGCTTTATTTGTAAAAGTTAAAAGGAGTAGTTCTTCTGGTTTTGTTCCATTATTAATTAAGTTTGCAATTCTTCCAACAATAGTTGAAGTCTTACCTGTCCCAGCACTTGCTATAATAAGGTTATATCCTCGTTCACACGTTGCTGCACTTAATTGTTCTTCATTTAGATTTGATAGAGGCATTTAGTTAATATTCTTTGATAGTTTTTTCATTGGCGAATACTAGCATAAAGATTTTTGATTTGGTATTAATTATTCAAAAAATTTGGCAAAAAAAAAGCTCCTTAAAAAGGAGCCTTTTTTACACACAAGGAAACAAAATTGGAAAACTTAAAAATTCGCATTTTTTTAAATTTTATTAGAAAGTTTCGCAGTTCTTCCTAATCCATTTAAAAATTATACGGGAATACAATTAACTAAAACCTAATAAAAGGTTAATAGAAAATTAATAATGATTCATTTCTTTCGTTTCTTCACCATTAAATAATACAATTCTATCTAATCTTATTCTATTTCCATCCTCAGTATCCATATACTCAGTACCATCAATATTATCAAATTTTTTGATTTTTGTTTTTATATTTATTTCATCTTTATTATCTACAAATGTTAATTCGCACTCTTGCTTTCTTTTTGCTGCCATTTCAAACTCATGATAAAGTTCATTTGAAATTCTTACATAACCGTTCATTATTTGTCCTTTTAAATTATTTTAAAAAAAGTTTTTCTACCATTGTAAAATTATTATAATTCTAACTTATTCATGATTTTAAAAAACGCCTCAATCTCATCTTGAGTTAACTTTGAATTTAGTGATTCCCTATAAGATCCAACTTCTAATAAAGTCTCTTCAAGTACGGATTCACCTTTTTTTGTTATCTCTACCTTTTTACTTCTTCTATCACCTGATTGTTCAGATTTACTAACCAGTCCTTTTTTTTCCAAAGAGTCTAAAGAACGGCTTATAGTTGCAGTATCTTTTCCTAAAAGAGTAGCAATTCTTGTTTGATTAACATCCTCTTCATATTTAATAATCTCTAAAGTTGCTCTTTGTTCTATAGCGATTTCATAAGAACATAGTTTTTTATTTAGAGTTTTATTAACACTATTCGCACCACGAATCAATCGATAAGCTATAGAGTCTTTTAATGCATAATTCATTGCTATCCTTTTGTTGCATATGCAATTATTGCATATGCAATCTTTATTTAAACTTAACTGATTATGCTTAATATTTTAATTTAAGGGGTATATTCTAAATTTTTTGCAAAAAAAAGCCCCTTAAAAAGGGGCTTTTTTACACACAAGGAAACAAAGTTGGAAAACTTAAAAATTCGCATTTTTTTAAATTTTATCAGGAAGTTTCGCAGTTCTTCCTAATCCATGTAAAAATTATACTAGTTCACAATTAACTAATCTCTAATACAAAGTTAACAAATAATTAACCTATGAAACTTTATTTGTAAAAACTAAAAAAATTTAAAAACTTTTTAATTCTGAATTTTTACAATTTTGTACTTTAATTCTATCAATACACTCAAATACCTTAGTTGTACTATTTTCAATACCATTTGCAATTGAGTATAGTCTTTGATCTTTTTTATCAATTGAATCTACATCAATATAATCCTGTACACCTTTATGAACTAATTCATGAACACTTAATAAATCTTGCCAATTTGAATCTTTGGCAAAAACTTCTGATGAATGAGCCTCTATCCACTTACCTAAATCACATTCATGATGATTCTTAACTTGCCATTTTTTTCCATTTCCAATTTTTTCAAAATTTGTTTCTTTAAATAAAATATGATCTAGTTTTAATTTTGTTGTATCAAATACTAAGTTTACATCACAAACACTATTTGTTCTTGATTTATCAAATGATGTTCTGTTTACAATTGATACTAATTCACCTGATAACTCATTTAGAGACATTGCTTTAGAAGATACTACTTCTGAAGCATTAGCATTCTCTTGTGTTGCTCTATCTAATTGATTAATTACATCATTTATTTGTTGTATTCCTAATTTTTGCTCATTTGATGAATCAGATACTTCTGTTACCAGATTAGTAACTTCACTTACCCTTTGATTTAGAAAATTAAAACTTTCAACCATCATATCCGCTGTTTGATTACCCTCTTTTGTTTTTTCTTGTGCATAAGTAACTAAATCTTTAATCTCTTTTGCCGCCTCTGCTGAACGCGAAGCTAAATTTCTCACTTCTTGTGCAACAACGGCAAAACCTTTTCCAGCTTCTCCAGCAGTTGCGGCTTCAACTGCTGCATTAAGTGATAAAATATTTGTCTGAAATGCAATTTGATCAATAATTGTAATTGCATCAACTATGTCATTTGTAGCTTGGTTAATATCTTGCATCGATTTACCTGTTTTATGTGCCAACTCATTATCTTTTACACTTGTATTTTCTAATTCTTTTGCTATTTGAAGCATTTTTTTAGTTTTTTCATCAGTTTGAGTAATTGTTGCTGTAATTTCTTCAATTGCAGCAGCAGTCTCTTCTAAAGATGCAGCTTGTTGTGTAGCGGAAGCAGACAATTGCGACTTAATAGTAAAAACGGGTGCATAAAATAGCTCTTAAACTATGGTATATTGGTAGTAAACAAAGGTTAATTTACAAATGGCTGTAAAAAAACT
>PKUJ01000020.1 GCA_002869565.1 Arcobacter sp. | reverse complement strand
TTGATGTTTCCCTACTATTTCAAGATTTAAAAAATGAGCTAACATTCGACAGATATATTCAGCTTTTTCCTTGCTTACTTCTAAACTAATAACACCTACCCTAATAGTAATTGTCAAACCACTTGAAGTATTCATCCGCTTCATATGTACTAAATCTCCCTCACTCATAATTTCCCCTTTTTCTTCATTTTCTTCATTTTTGGTAATGGCATTTTTTCATTGTTCGCAAGAGAATTTGCGAAAATTACTCCACATATGAAGCCCAAAAAAGCAGCAAACATTACAAAAAATATAAGTATTTCTATCTCATACATTCAATCTCCTTCACCATATTTACAATATCTTCTATTCCATCTTTAGAATCAACGCTTATTCCAATTATTTCTTGACTACTTCCATACATATCCATAATCCTTTTATACATCTTTTGTGGATTAGGATATTTTTTACTTCGTATTAAACAAAGAGAAGTTTTTGATACATCCAACTCTTTGGCAATCTTTCCTAAGCTCTTGCTTTCAAGTTGATCTTTTAAAAGTTCTAATGCATCCATAAGTTTCTCAGTTCTGGCTCATCTTCACTATATGCACCATTTTTTAACTCTTTGATGATTTCTCGAACTCTTTTGGAATCGAAAATGTAAACATCCACAATCTTTTGATTCCCCATCTCACAAAACTTGTCTTTGATTACTCCAAGTTTTTCTATAACCTTCCACCAATCATTGAGCTTCTTCCTTGTGACACCAGCTGCTTTGCAAAGTTCTACTTTCGTAGCTGAATCATTTGTTTTCATTGCTTCTAAAATATCAGGTAACAATTCAGGCATATGTACAACTTTTTCCTCATATAAAACTATTGTTTTTCCTGTATTCTCATCAAGTAAACCCTCTGGAATTATTTTTGGAGCAGCAGCACCTGTATTATTTAGTAGGCTATATTCTCTATTAGAATAAGGTCTTATAAATTTACTTCTCAAAACTATATATTCAGCTGCTTCAAGTTCTTTAATATATTTTTTAAAGTAGCCAAGACTTACATCGCATACCATAATAATTTCACCTACTCTAAAGTGAGGATTTCTTCTTATGTAGCTCCAAATAGTTTGATGCTTTTTATTCTTTTTATAATTAAGCTTTTTTTGATTTAGATGTGACATGATTCACTCCACTTTCATGAAAAAGCTGCAAGCTTACACTTGTAATACTTTTATTCATTTTGCATATTTTTTCTAGTCTAATTAAGAAAACTCTGATTTGTCGAAGATTTGGAAACTTATGTAAAAAGTAAGTGATAAGATCATCTTCTATTTCTATATCACTTAGTCTGCAAAAAGCTTCTATATCTTTTTTTGACATATCTTGAAATTCTACAAACTCTACAATCCGCGATTCATAGTGTGTGTATTTTGCAAACTTCGCTTTTGACTCTTCCATCCCTACGAAAAAGATAATCACTCCAGTTTCATCATGTATATCTCTAAATAACTCCAAAACCTCGTTCTTTGTACTTTTTAATATTGAATCTACTTCATCTACAATTATGATTCGAGGTTCAACAAGTAGTGCTTTTTTTACACGTTGATATAAATATGATGCACTTCCTTGAGCATCAACTCTTAGCTCCTCACACAGTTGCTTTAGCACGGATGTTTTATTCCATGTTTGAACAGCTCTAAAAAGAACTGCATGTTCTTTTGATATGATTCTCTCTAGGGACATAGTTTTCCCTAGTCCAAACTTTCCATAGCCTAAACCCATTTTAGGTGCGGACATTGGTAAATCTTTTAAGGCTTGTATTGCCTCATAAAATCTGTTATAATTTTGTGTTTGAAGAAATTCTTCTTTCATAAATCGCTCCTGTTTGTTTATTAAGTCCATTGCAAAGACTCGAACAGGAAGTGATATTTCACTTCCCTATCCAACCCTTGTTTTTGCCATATCCCACATATCTGGATACTCTTTTGCTAGTTGTTTTGTATCTTCATCTATCATTTCATTTTCTAAATCCCATACAAATCTGTCTATATAACTTGTAAATAATGGTCTTCCATCTGCTAATATTTTTTGAGGCTTACCTTCTTCATCTTTAGTTTTAAAGTCATATTTTGTAGATTCGTTTAGTTCTTGCTTATCTTTAGCTTCTATCTTTTTAGATTCCCGCAGAAGAACTTCAACAGTTTCAGTTCTTTTTGTAACTGCAGTTGTTTTACTTTGTATCTCATCACTTACAGCTTCAATTCTGTCTAAGATAGTTACATCATTTATTGCCTCAACCTCTTTTATGATCTTATTCATCTGCTTCATAAGAGATATAGATTTTTTCTTAGCTTTTCTTATCTCAAATCTATTTAAACCGATTTTTTCAAGGTCAACTGCAATACATATAAAATGCATATCATTGTCAAAAACATATATCTTCCCTAAATCTTCATTTGACATCACATACACGTGATGGCCTATAAATTCTATTAGGTCCAAATGGGCATATTGACAACCATCATATGAAATACCTTTTTTCCCAACTTTCCTAACTGCACTTTCACCTAAGAGCATACAAAGCATTGATTTATCAGGTATCGCTTGCACTGGTGTGATATCTCTATTCCATTTTAAGATTGGTTTAGTTTTTATTCCAGAATGAACTCTTTGTTCATAAATTTTGTCAACCCAATTATCACACCACATTTGAAGCTCTTCAGCTGATACAAGTATTGTTAGATCAAGTCCTATATTTTCTTTTTTTATTTTCCAAGCATCATTCCAAAGTTTTTTCTCTTCCTCAGTTTTATTTTTTTGCTGTTCTCTCCACTTCTCTTGCGAGCGAATCTTATCTGCAAAAGATTGTCTTGCTTGCAGCTCTTTCCTTTGTGCTACGTCATGACCAATATATCCTGGTATTTGCTCAAAAAGTTCTCTACTTAAAGTTCCAAACACCCTCTCCACAAAAGGCTTACACTCCCCACTAAAAGGAGGAACGATTTTCATATTAATTCCAAGATTTAACATATAGTTTCAAAATGATTTGAAGTGTAATCTTTTCCGTTATCTATAACTACATTTTCAGGAATACCAAGTTTAGTAATAGCTTTTGCAAGCAGCTGTGAAATAGTATATGCAGAAGAAGTCTCACATACATGAAATACAACTCTTCTTGTATATACATCTATGGCTGCTATTATTGAATATCTTTTTCCATCCATACAAATAACATCTGCAGGTGTAGAATCAAGCTCCCAATAGTGATTTTTGTATTTAGCTTTTGCACTTTCATCACCAAAAGCAACAAGATATTTATTCTTCGCACTATCAGGCGACTTACTAAACTCATAAAGAACTGGGTTTTTTCTTTGCCATTCATTAAAGTAGCTGTAAAGAACATCACGAGAAGGCATGGTGTCTCCAAACATATGACACATATTTCTATATATCTCACTAATTCTAGGGCGTGATGTTTTTAGAAAATATCTCTCAGCAGCTTTTATCTGTTCTTCATTTAAAGCTTTTACACCTTTAGAAGCTCCTCTACTATCTATGAAGGCCTCGACAAGATTTTGTTTCTTATCTTTTGCCTCTTTGTATTTCACCAGCCAATCATTCAATTGTTTAATTGATACAGTTCCTAAATCTTCATAATCTAAACTATTTTTTAGTGTTTCACTAATCCATTGGTCTTGATTTAACCCGCTTTTTCTCTTTAGATAAGCTTCTATAAACTTACATTTCTGAACTGCTTTTCTTTGCTTGTCAGGTGTTGCCAAAAGATACTTTTTTGTAAGTTTTGCTTGTAAAAAGTTATTTATAGGTTCATTTTTTTTTGGTTCTATTCCTAACTCTTTTAATTTATCTTTATACCTCTGTGGTAAAACATCATATTTATAATGTTTTACTCTTTTGGAAGATCCCTCAATTTCTTTAAGCTTATATGGTGTTTTTTTGAGAGCTTTAAAAAGAGCTGGTTGAGATATATTCAATTTTTCAGTTAATTGTTTCTCTGTATATTCCATATCACTCCTCCCAAGGTAACTTCCCTATCCAAATTCCATCTTTTTTAAGTTGTTGGATAATTTTTCTAGTTGCTCCATTTTTATGGTTTTTTGTTCCATTAAAACTTCCATCTAAAACCTGAGACACGATTGCATGACCAACGCCATAAGCCTTAGCATACGCAGTAACAGCAAAACCACGTTTTTGAAATTTATTAAAAACTTCAGTCATCTCTTCTATTTTTTCAGTACGTAAATTTTTAGCTTTAATCTTTTTGAAATTTATATTTTCTGATTTGACCACAACCTCTCCTTTTTGATAAAATAAACTAACTCTTCTTTTCCCTTTAATCCACCATCTTTTATAAATACAAGCTCAATATTTCTAGGATTACATTTGTGTTTTGCTAAAAAATACATAAAGCCATACCTCTTTTTTATATCTGTTTCAATTTCATAAAAACCGCATTCAACTATCATTATTAACACTCCTTTTATAACTGTTTTAATTATTCATAATTAAGCCCTTGTTTGTTATTATGAAATTCGCATAAAACACAACAACAAAAAGGACTTAAGTATGGATAAAATAAATCTAGATAATTTAGATTTTTCAGACGTCAAAACAAAAGGTTTACTAAAAGTTTTTAGACAGTCACTTCATGGTGAAGTAACCAGTGCAATTCTAACTGCAATAGCAGTAGCAGAATTTCAAAATGGTTCATTGTCAAAAGAAGATAAAAATAAAATCATTAATTCTATTGAATCAAATTTTGAAGAACTTATAGGAGACCAATTAAAAGCAACCTATGGTGAAGGAATACAAGACCATTTTTAATTGGTCTTGTATTTGCCTTTAAAATCATATGGATTTTTCATAAATTTTCTTAAAGGTTTATTCTCATTTTTTGAATCATTTTGAATCAACTCATTCATTTTATTAAGCAGTTTTTTCAGCTTTTTTAACTTCTTTTTTTTCATATCAACTCCTATATATTTATTATTGAATCCCTTACCAGAGACTCAAATATAAATACAAAATATCAATACTTTCACTCAACAAAGCATCAATCAATTTAACAGTTCAGCCAATCAGTTCTGTGTGTGGCTTAGATTATAAAAGAGCAATACCAACATGAGTAGAAAATATACCTTCTTGATTTTTTAATCTTTTTCGTTATAATTTCCTAACTGCTTTGTTAGTATGTGAAATTATAGTTCATTTTGCGAATATTGTCAAGACAGTTTGTGAATAAAAAAGGTTTGAAATGAATAGAATAGATGAAATACTCAATAGAATATACGATTTAATGGGCTTTGAAAAGGATTTGGAATTTTGCGAAAAATATAATGTAAAGCCTAATACTTTAAGTACTTGGAAGAAAAGAAACAAAATTCCCTATGAATTAATAGAAAAAATATCGCAAATTGAGAATATATCATTAGATAAAATATTACTTAATTCGCAACTACCAATAAAAAAACAAGATAATGCTTATCAAATAGATTTATTAAATGTACGAGCTGGAGCTGGAGAAGGAGTATATAATTATCTTATAGAAACTGTAGACACAATAACTTTAGATAAAAGTTTTTTTAAAACAGCAATAAATACAGACAAGGTAAAAGGTATCCAAGTAGATGGGGATTCAATGGAACCAACTTTAAGAGATCGAGACTTTGTTCTAATAGATGAAAACATCACCTTTGGTACAAATGGTATATATGCAATACAATATGGCGGACAAATACTTATTAAAAGGCTTCAATTTAAAATGGATGGAACCATATTAATCATAAGTGATAATGAAAAATATGAAAGTGAAACATATGATCCTAAAGAAAACCAACTACCTTTTCAAATTATAGGACTAAAAATCCTAAGTATCCAAAGATAAAGGGATAAATATGATTGATTTTTTAATTAAGTACTCAAAACCCATAATATTTTTAACAGGATTTGCAGCTGGATTCCTGCTTGCAACAATAATATTAGGTCTAAGATTTACAGGTCAAATATAACCTGTAAATCTTCTCTGAAAAATCACTTTTTTATCAATGCTTCTGTTATTACCTCAGTAACACTCATATTATTTAATTTTGAAAAATCTTTAATTTGTTTCATCAAAACACTATCCAGTTTATAATCCACAATACGCTTAGGTAAAGAATCATTAATCTCTTCAACTTCTAACTTTTCAGCTTCAAAGTTTTTAAATTGGCTATTAGAGTTCAATAAAATAAGTCTTTTCCCTGCAAAAAAAGTTATATTTTTGTTTTTAAAATATTTTATCAAATTACCTGCTTTTACTTTTGAAAGTAAATAATCAATAAGTTTTTCTTCTATAAAGCTAGTCATTTTCTTTTTAGGTAGCTTTTTTAGAGCAACTACTATTTCAGGATTGAGTCTACAAGATATCCTTGTTTTTTCTTCAGAATTCATAAAGTCTAAACTTAAAAGAAATAAACTTGTATATTGATTTTCTTCCTCTGTAAAATAAGACATTAGTGAAATTAAACTATAATCTTCGCCACTTATAATTTTACTTCTTGTAGAATTAGTTAAAAAATCCCTACTCTCTTCTTTAAAAATCATTACATTATGAAAACCACTAAAAGAACCACCTGAATCAATCTCTTTAAAATCTTTACTATTCTTTATCATAACATCTTCTATAATAGAATCTTTTGATACTCCGTCCTCATATATATCTAAAACTTCATCCTCTCCCCAATACAAACCAAACATATAAAACTCCTTTATTTTTTGAAATTATAGCCATATTAAAACCGTATGTCAAATATACATACAGTCTCAAAAGTCTGTCTTGTATGTGTTACTAACTTTTTAAAAGCGTATGTTTTTTGTATGTCTATGTTAAAAAAAGCGTATGTATTACAACAACTTTACAACAAATATTCATTTCTGATAAGTTTTAAGAGATAGACCAACCCACCGCTTTTGTAGGTTGTATAAAAGAGTGTATAAAAAAGATTAAACAAACGTATAAAAAAGTTAAACAGTTACTTTTTTACAACAACCACTAAAAAAAGCCCAAATACCCCAAAGAATCGCCTCTAAATCAAAAAAAAGCCTTTTGAAATAGCACTTACTTTTTATACAATACCTTACATTACCCAAGGCACTTATCCATTTATTTCTTAATTTTGATGTATCAATATTTTTGATTACATTTGTAATATGGATATTCGTATATTTCATCAATTGCACTAAATTTTCCAAATTATAGTTGTTATAGTCTTGTATTACTATCCATTTGTCATTAACTCCAAGATTTGCATAATCAGGGAATATTAAAGGACTTTCTTGATATTGTAAATGGATAACTCTGTGAGTATTATTTGATGCAGAATCAACTAAATGTCCTATAATTTGTTTTATTGTTCTATCTTGTGAATTTCTTTTTGTTGAGATTATATTTTCATCTATAGTTTTTAATATATTTTCTAGTTCATCAAGTAATTTTAATGTTTCACTACTTATGTTTTTCAATAATTGCATGTTAAGCCTTTTATTTTATTTGTGGTATTATAATAAAAATCTGTACTTGTAACAAGTGCCAAAATATTTATAAAACTAGAGGACAGTTTGTATTTAATTGATAAAAATAGTAAAATCCCTCTTCATATTCAATTATATAAAGAGATAAAAAAAGAGATAATACATAATCTAAAAGTTGGGGATAAACTCCAATCCATAAGAAAAGTTGCTACAATATATAACTTAAGTAAAACTAGTGTTGAATCAGCTTATTCTCAACTTTTGGCAGAAGGTTATATCGATAGTTATCCAAAAAGTGGATATTTTGTAACTGATACAAATTATAAAAATTTTAAAAAAGATTCTAATATTGATATTGAAAAAAAAGAACAAAAAGATGATTTTCTTTATGACTTTTTTCATGCCAGATTAGAAAAAGACTCTTTCCCACTTAAATTGTGGAAAAGAATTTTTAATAAAGTAATAGATGAAAGTATAGATTTTTGTACTTATCATGACGCAAAAGGTGAGTATGGATTAAGGCTTGAAATTGCAAAATATCTTATTGAATCTAGAGGTGTTAATTGTAATGCTAATCAAATAATTGTTTGCAATGGATTTATCAATTCTATGGGGCTTTTAATAAAACTTTTAAATAAAAAGCATGATACTTTAGCAATAGAACACCCAGGTTATTATGCGGCTAGAGAAGTTTTTGAGTTAAGTAATTATAAAATAAAAAAAATTCCAGTTGGTAAAAATGGAATTGATTTAAGAAAATTAGAAAAATCAGAAGCAAAACTAGTATATATAACTCCTTCACATCAATTTCCAACAGGAGTTACAATACCAATATCTAATAGATTGAAACTATTAGATTGGGCAGAAAAAAATGATGCTTTAATAATAGAAGATGATTATGATAGTGAATTAACTTATGAAACTAGACCAATACCTGCTTTGCAAGGTTTAGATAGAGTTGGCAGAGTTATTTATGTTGGTACATTTTCTAAATCTTTATCCCCTGCACTGAGAATTAGTTATTTAGTAGTTCCAAAATTTTTGTTAGAAGAGTTTTCTGGAGTATTTGAATCTAGAGTATGTTTATTTACACAAAAAACCTTAGAAAGATTTATGAATGAAGGCCATTGGGATAGACACTTACGTAAAATTAGAACACTGAATAAAAAGAAATATAATCTGATGAAAAAATGTCTTGAAGAGAAATTGGGAAGTAGTATGAAAATCGTAAATCAAGGGGGAGGTTTAGCTATACATATTAGTCCAAAAGTTTCTTTTGATTGGAATAAATTAGAAAAACTAGCAATAAAGAAGACAATAAAACTTCACTATGCAAAAGAGAAATCAGGTGGAGAATGGCAAGCTCTTATGATGGGATTTGGTGGATTTAAAGAAGAAGAGATAGAAGATGCTGTAAATTCTTTTTCTGAGATTTGGCATGAATGTATTATTGAATAAATTAATAATAAATCTTGTATTATGGTTTAATTTTTTAATGGAGTACTTATGGAAAATTTTGACTTTTGGCTTTTGTATATTCCAACTGTATTTATTGCATCAATTATTCCAGGACCTAGTATGCTTTTAGCACTAACCCATGGATTAAAATATGGTACAAAGATTTCCACTATAACTGCACTTGGAAACGCAATAGCTTCTATGATTCAAGCTTCTATTGCGGTTGCTGGACTTGGACTGATTCTTACTACTTCCACAACACTTTTTATGATAGTAAAATATGCTGGAGCTATATATTTAATCTATCTAGGAATAAAACTATTTAAATCTCCTTTTCATATTGATACAAAAAAAGAAAAATTAAAAAAAGAAGATATTAAACTACATAGACTATTTACAGAAGCTTTTATTGTAGCTTCTTCAAATCCCAAAGCTCTAATATTCTTTACAGCTCTTTTCCCACAATTTATTAATGAAGGACAAAACAATATACTGCACTATAGTTTACTTGTTATCATACTAGGAATCATTGCATTTATTTGTATGATGATTTATACTATTAGTGCAAATTTAATAAAAGACTTATTTAATAAAACTACTTTATCAAAATACTTTGGTAAAGTAGTTGGTAGCTTATTTATAAGCATCGGTGCGGGATTAGCATTAGCTAAAAAATCATAAAAAGGATAATTAATGTCAGGTAAAATAGTAAGTCTACTCATATCAAAAGATATAAAAAGTTCTATGCAAAAAGTAAATCAAATAATTTTAGAAGAGAAAAAAGGTATTTATGGAGATAGATATTTTTATCAAGAAGGAACATTTTCAAATAAGGGTAAAATAGAACCTGATAGAGATGTAACATTAATAGAAATAGAAAAAATCAATGCTTTTAATACTGAATTTAATAATACAATCACAGCTGAAGATTTCAGAAGAAATATAGTAGTTTCGAATTGTGATTTAAATTCTTTAGTTGATAAAGAGTTCCAAATAGGAAATGTAGTTTTAAAAGGTATAAGATTATGTGAACCTTGTAAATATTTATCAGACAAACTAAATAATCAAGAAGTATTATCAAAAATTGTAAATAAAGCAGGACTAAGAGCACAAATTATCAAAGGTGGAAGTATTGATATGAGTTCTCAACTGGAAGTTTAAAAAATAAATAAAACAACATTTATTATATTATTTTTTTAACTTATTTAAGCTTGTTTTATATAGAATACGCACTTGATAAATTTAGCTAAAACTGCTAATTTATACTCATACTTTAAAAGGAAAAAAATATGAAATATGTAGTTTCAATAATTTTGGCGTTATTAATATCAGGTTGTTTTAGTGCTCCAAAGTCAGTACTTTATGCTGGTAAAATGGTTGGGACATTTGATATTACAGCAGGATGTGAAACCTTATCTTTAGATCAAGACTGTTCACAGATGAGTGGTTCTACTAGAAATATCGAAATAAATGGTACTAAGTTAAGAATTGCTGGAAGTAATGATGGCAAAATTGTTTTTTTAATGTCAATGTCAAGTTTTTCTACTGATGAAAGTGCATTAGATTTAGGTAGCAAAGCTATTAAAGCATATCTTCTTGAAAAAGGTATTAAAATCATTTCTACAAAAGTAATGTATGGTGCAGGTAAAGTATATGGTATTCATTATATACTAGATGGAGATGGATACTCGCAATTAAAGGCGCTAACAGTTAAATCGTAGAAAGTTTCAGGGACTAGAGAATTTTAAATTATATTTCTTGACCCTGAAAACTTCTAAAAATAGAAAATTAAATATAATCTAATTAAATTCTTACAATTTTCAATTAATATCTTTTTTATTAAAAAAATCTCTTAAACTATAGTTATATTCTTCAAATAAACTAATATTATTATGACCAGCTTTAGAAATCAAAACTGTCTTCACTTGACCTTTTTTAAATTGTTTTATTAAATTCTCTGTTCTTTTTGGATTAATTATAGTATCTTTTCCTCCGTATATTATCATACTTTTAGTTTTTATTTGAGGAATATATTTGATTGACTCATATTTATCTTTTAATAAAAAACTTACTGGTAAAAAAGGGTAAGCCTCTTTTGCAACATTTAAAATACTATCATAAGGAGTTATTAAAACCAATTTTTCAATATTTTTCTTAGATGCTACATAACTAGCAATTCCAGAACCTAAACTTTTTCCTATTAAAGATATCGATTTATGATTTTTTTGAATATTCGCATAAATTTTTAAGGCATCATTAAACAAGTCTTTTTCAGTAGGTAGGCCTTCACTTCTACCATATCCTCGATAATTAATTAAGTATATTGTTCTACCTGGAAAATCTTTAAGAAATGAATCAATATTTTGTTCAATATTTTCTGCATTTCCGCCATAATATATTAAAGCCTTTTCTTTTCCTTTATTCAAAACCCAACCTTGAAGTTTAATAGAATCTATATCGAAATAAATTTCTTCAATAGCTTTTATTTTTGCATATTGAGTGGGAAAATATAAAATGTTTCTTTGAAAAATATAAGCGAGTATACAAATAGTTGAGTAAATAAAGAGAATAGCAAATAAAAAAAATTTCACAATATGTGCCTTATTTTAGTAAAAAATTATAATTTTCATTATATTAAAACTTCTCTTAATGATTTATTTAAAATATAAATATTTTTATATCCAACAAACCGTATCAACATCAATATTCACATAAACTCTATCACCAGGTAAAAACCTTTGATCTTGCATTTGGTCTCTAGTTACTCTACTATTAAAAGATATCCCACCAATAGTAAATTCAATTAGAAGATATTCTACTGAGTTTTGTTGTTGTATTGATGTAATTGTACAAATAAGTGTTTTTTCATTTATCATACTATGACAATCTTTTCTACATAGTGTAATGTTATCTGCATCTAAGACTAAAACTGAATCTCTTTTTTTATCAATACTATTTGGAATAGTTAGAATTTGTCCATCCATAAAAAACTTAACAAGGTTTCCATCTATATCTTTTTCCCATGGAGCAAAAAGAAGATTTACACTACCACTTTCTACTAAATTACCTTGGAAAAGTGCTACTTTCCTATCACAAATATGATTTAGCCAAGTATGGTCATGACTTGAAATTAATATTGTAGTATTCCATTTTTGTTTTGCTGAAAGTATTGCTTCTTTTATAAGTTGAGCTGAATTTGTATCAACTCCTGTTGTTGGTTCATCTAAGATTAAAACTTTTGGTTTTAAAATCAATCTAGCAGCAAGAGCAACTCTTTGTGATTCACCACCTGAAAGTTGACTCCATTTTCTTGTAGAAAAAGAAGAATCAAGTCCTACTAAAGAAAGGGCTTCTTCTACTTTTTCTTTTAGATTATTAGATTGATTTCTTAATTTTAATCCATATGCGATATTATCAAATACAGAACGCTTAAGTAAATATGGATTTTGTGGCACCATTACAATACTCTGTTTAGTTTGTAAATCTATTTTTTTATTACTAAGGCCATTAAAACTTATATCTCCAGATGTTGGTTTATCTGCAAAAGAGAGCAGTGAGAAAAGTGTTGATTTTCCACTACCATTTGGTCCAAAGAAACCAATAATTTGGTTCTCACCTAAGCATAGATTTTCAATATTAAGTACTTTTCGTCCATCATAGTATTGCTCAATATTGTTCAATTCGTACAAATCACTCATTGTTCCCAATTCCTTTTTAACATAGATAAAGCAATATTTACAATTAAAGCCACCGCAAATAATACCAACCCTAATGCAATACCAGTTACAAATTCACCTTTTCCAGTTTCTAGAGCAATTGCAGTTGTAACTGTTCTTGTATGATATTTTATATTTCCACCAACCATCATAGAAATACCAATTTCAGTAATAATTCTTCCATATGCAGTCATAGCAGCTGTCATAATCCCAAATCTTGCTTCAATCAATGTTTCTATTAAGATTTGTTTAGAGTTCGCGCCAAGACCTTTTAATGAAGCGTACAATCTTTTATCCACTGCCTCAACTTGTGTTGCAGTTAAAGCAATAATAATAGGAAGACCTAAAACAATCTGACCAATTATTATTGCTCTTTGGGTAAACAATAAATCATATTCTCCAAATGGTCCAGCTTGAGATAACATTGTATATGCAATTAACCCAATTACTACAGTTGGAAGAGCTAAAAGTGTATCAACTATTGTCCTAACTATTGGTTTTCCAAGAAAATTATAATATCCCAAAAGAAAACCAAAAGGAAGACCAATTATCAAACTAATTAATAAAGACCAAGAAGATACAGTTATAGTCGTGGTGATTGCAGAGTATACACTCTCATCACCTGACATTAGTAAATCTATGGCTTCATTAAAACCATCGGTAAAAAGATTCATTTATATACTTACCTTTTATTTACCAGCATTTGGAATAAATAGTGCTTGACCAAGTAATCTAAAGTCTGCAATTGTTTTTTGTGTTGCAGGAGATATAATCCAGTTTGTAAATTTTTTAGCTAATTCTGGTTTTACATTTTTACATTTTTCTTTATTGATTGTTACAACAGAGTATTGATTAAATAAAGATTTATCACCTTCAACTACAACTTTCATAGTATTGGCATCACCTGTTTGAGACATATATTTAATCCAAGTACCTCTATCTGTCATTGTGTATCCACCTTTTTCAGCAGCCATATTAATAGTTCTTAACATACCTTGACCAGTTTGTACATACCAAGTTGAAGCCTCTTTTGTATCAACTTTTGCATTTTTCCATAAAGAAAGTTCTTTTTTGTTTGTACCTGAGTTATCACCTCTTGAGAAGAAGTTAGCAGATTTGTCTTTGATTTGTTGAAGTGCTGCACTTGGAGCCATTCCATTTACAGTTGCAGGATCTTTTTTTGGTCCAACAATTACAAAATCATTATACATAACTTGGTTTCTATCTACACCAAAACCTGTTGCAATAAATTTTTTCTCTGAAGCTGGAGCGTGAACAAATAAAATATCAACATCACAATTTCCACCCATTTTAAGAGCTTTACCAGTTCCTGTTGCTACCCATTTTAAATTTGTACCAGTATCTTTTTCAAACTTTGGTGCTAAATAGTCTAATAATCCAGTATTATCTGTACTTGTTGTTGTAGCCATCATTAAAGAATCTGCTTGTAAACTTAATGCAACTACTGTCGATAATCCCAATGTTAATAATGTTTTCTTCATTTTGTGTTTCCTTTTTTTAATTAAAAATATTTGTCTGTTCTTTTAAATACGAACAATTAAATCTAATCACTATCACGCTATCGCCTACTTCTATACCAGCTCTTCCTTCGTTTGTGACAACTATACTATTGCTTTCATTAAGCACGGTGATCATTCCTGAACCATATTTATTTCTTCTCGTTACTTTAAATTCTCCTTTGTTACAAGATCCAAGTACTAAATTTACTCGCCCTGTTTTTGTTTTAAATTCTTCTATATTTTTTCCAAGTGAAATATCATGATAAATATATGCACTTCCTTGTATTTTATTTAATACAGGAATTGCAAACAAATGCATATTTACCATTGCAGTCAAGGGATTTCCAGGTAAACACATTACAAATGTTTGCCCTATATTTTTCTTCATAGTTCCCATCATAATAGGACGACCAGGTTTTACATTTACTCCATGAAAAGCAATATCTAAACCATTTTCAACAAAAGCTTGACCTACAAAATCTGCATCACCCATTGAAATTCCACCAGTAGTTATAATCACGTCATAATTTTTTAAAGAGTTTACAAAGGCAATAGATTTTTCTAAACTATCTGGAACTACTCCCATATAACTAGCCTCAAAGCCTTTTTCTTTTAACAAAGATACTAAAGCATAAGAATTACAATTAAAAATCTCATCTTCATTAGCTTCTTCCCAAGGCTCTTTTAGCTCATTTCCAGTTGAAACTACAGCAATTGATAAAGGTTTGTAAACCCTAATCTTAGTTAATCCTTGTGAAGCTAAAACTGCAACGATAGAAGAGTTTATAACTTCACCTTTTTCAAATAAAGTATCATCTAAAGATACCTCTTCTCCTTTTAGACGTAAACAAGCACCTTTTTTAACTTCTTCTTTAAAAGTTACTTTATCATCTTCATAAAAAATTACATCTTCAATGGGAATAATAGTGTCAACATCAGAAGGAACCTTTGCTCCTGTCATGATTTTATAACACTCCCCCTCTTCTAAACAAGCATCTACACTATCACCTGCAAAAATAGTCATTTTTACTTGTAATGTTTTTCCTGCATCACTAGCTTTTATTGCAAACCCATCCATAGCAGAATTATTAAAAGAAGGAAGATTTTTAACACATCTTATATCTTCACTAATAACTCTTCCTAAAGCATCTTCAATATTTACAATTTCTATTAGAGAAGTTACCTTTGCTACTTCAAGAGATTTTTCAACCGCTTTTTCAAAATCTAAAAATGTCTTAACCATTTAAAGCCTTTATCTGTCTATATTTTTTTGCTATTATTTTTGATATATTTAAAATTTCTTCACTAGTTAATTCTTGAGAAAAACTAAGACTCAAAGCCCATCTAGCTTCCAACTCTTCATATCCCATTTCTTGAATTATTCTCGAAGGTTTTGATAATCCTAATGAACACCCTTCCCCATTTGTCACAAAAATACTATTTAAAGATAATGTTCTTATTATCTCTCTTGCTTTTATATCTTTTAGTCCAAAATGCAAGGTATAAGCTAAAGTATCTTCTGGCTTAACAAAATAATAAATATTTTCACCAAATTCTGAATCTAAAGCATTTTTCAATTCATTTTTATATGTTTCAATTGTTTTAAAATTTTCTACTGCATTAGCAATATTATAAATAGCAACAGTATCAATATTGGCTAAATATTGCTCTTTTAGAAGTTCATTATGTAAAATAATTGAAGAAAAAGAAAAGCCAGTTAATTTATATGCATCCAATAGTGCTACATCACAATTTTTACTATTCATTGTTGCACTAATATTTGAAATAACTGTTGCAGAAGATAACTTTTTAACTTTTTGTAAATCAACTTTTACGTAAGTATCCATAATATATGAAGAGCAAAAGATATAATCACAAGATTTAATATCCTCATAGTTTAATAAACCATCTTTGTTTAAAGAGATAAATTCAATATCAAATCCTAACTCTTGACATTTAAGTGCAGCATCAACTATTGCTTGGCTTTCACCTTTTGATACTTGTATTTTTCCTCCAAGATTTAACATCATTGATAAAAAACCATCTTCACTAAAACTAAAAGTATTTAGAGATTTAAAATTAAATCTTTTTTTAAAACTAGAAATAAATTTTTCAATCTTTTCATTGCTTTTTAAAGGTTCTAAAGCTTGTTCTACACTGATGCTAAAATCTTTTGCACTTGGATATTGAATAAAATTTAATTTATACATTATCACTCTCTTTTGCACATTGAATAGAATCTTTATCATCTAAAAATAGTTCATTAAATTTGCTCTCAGAAAACTCTTTAACTTCTTTTCTAAATAATTTAAATTTTTCTACTAGTTCTTTTGCTTTTGGAGTTAAAACAGTACCTCCAGAATTTCTTCCTTTATTTACAATAACAAGTTCATCATCAATATACTCTTGTAATATTTTTATATGACTCCAAGCTTTTTTGTAATTCATTCCAGCTTTTTTAGATGCTTCAGAAATCGAGCCTGTTTCATCTATAAGTTCAAGCATTTGTGTTTTACCACCACCAAAAACTAGATTTTCTTCGTCATCTTCTATCCAAACTTTAACTTTTGATTTCACGATGTCCCTTTCTTTCATTAAAACAACCAAGTTGGCATTGAGTAACTTCAACATCACTATGTTTAACTGTATTACCTACCCGTCTTAAACTTGATTCCCTTGCAATATACCAAAGCGTTTTACAAGTCACATCTTTGTCTTGTGTAAAATTCTGTGATATCTTGCTATAAATTGCACCTTCTGCATTTTGAAATTTTATTTTCCCAAAAACACCTAACTCACAATTACTGATTTTTACTCCAACACTTTTACATGCATCTGACATATCAATTGGTTTTAATCCGATAAGTCTTGAGACTTTAAATGCTTTTAGACAAGATAATCGTCCATCATCATCCAAATTTGTCAAGATAAGCTCTTTTTGTGTTTGATCTAACTTAATATGTTTTTTTAATTCAGCCATTACTCTTACCCTATGATTCTTCCAGAATGAGTATAAATATTCATTTTTTTTCCTCTTGCAAAACCAATAAGAGTTAAACCATGAGTATGTGCAGTCGTAACACCTAAATGTGTGGGAGCTGTTCTTGATACAATTATAGGAATCTTATGCATTACAGCTTTTACAACCATTTCAGAACTAAGACGTCCAGATACAAAAAGTACCGATTTTGTTGTATCTAAACCTCTTAACTTACAAAGACCTACAACTTTATCAATTGCATTATGTCTACCAATATCTTCAGCAGTAACAGTAGTCTTATCTTCTAAATAAAGCATTGCTTTATGAACACAGCCTGTCAGCAAATACAATTCACTATCTTCATAAAATTTTTTTATTTCACTGGAAATTGTCTCTGCTTTAACTTCCATCGAAACTTGGTTAAAAGGAATTTCAACATTACCTGCTATATTTCCTGTTACACCTCCACCACAACCACTTACTAATGTTTTTTCTTTATATAAGTTTTCTAAAGATGATTCATCAACAATTGCTTCTATATCAACTCTTAATCCATCTTCACTTATATTTATACTCTTGATATCTTCAATATTCGATATAACATTCTCACTCATCAAGAAGCCTACAGCATGTGCTTCTTGATTTTTTGGAATACACATCATAGATATAGTTTTTTCTCCATTTAAATAAATACTTATTCGTGACTCATCGATAACTACATCTTCTTTTTCAATAAATTCTCCACCTGAGACTTTGTCAATTAAAATTTTTTTTAGATACCTTGAATTATCCATTTATTACCTTCCTAATATGCAAATTAAGCATATTTTAAACTTTTATACTATGCAAAATATGCATATTTTAATATTAAAAAAATAGAATTCATCCCCAAAAATTGGGGATAAAATCTATTATACTCCATCAAGAACTTCTGGATGAAATTCTTCTAAATACTCTTTTGGATATTTCCCCGAAATCAATCCTGGTAAATAACCTCTGATTGCAACAACATATGAATATATTGTTTCCCCAATAAAGAAAGTTATTACAGCACTTCCCATGAAATGTCCAAATAAAATCAATCTTTTATACTGAATAACTTCTGCATGAAGGAAATCTCCTGGACTTAAAAACCAAATCCAAAAACCACTAAAACACAAAATAAAACCAAAAGCAACAAAAGCTAAATAATTTATTCTTTGTCCATGAGTATATAATCCTTTTAAGAAAAATTTACCCCATGCTGCACTAGGTCTAGTGAAATGTTTATGGTCTTTAAATGCAATTACTGTTACTAATAACCACATTGGAATCCAAAACAGTCCTGCTACTTCATGAGTTTGTCTCAAAAAATAACCTAAATTTCCACCACCAGTTATGTTACCAAATGTTATAGAAAAACCAGTTATAAACAGATAAATCATTATAAGAATATTCCCTAATAATACAATTCTTTGAAATAAAGAATGTACTTTAACCATTTCACTGTTTTCTTTTCTTTTTGGTCCTTTTCTTCCACCTTGTAACAGTAGCATTACTGCAAACAGGCAAAATTCGAATAAGAACACATAAGGTAACAGATGTTGTCTCTCTTCAAATGCACGCACAACTTCAGGAGCAATTGCATCATATTGAGGTCCATAGATAGATACATAACCTTGTTCAAGTCTCGTTAACTCATTATAAGGAATAATCTGTCCATCAAATTTCAGTTGAAACATTTGTAGAACATATTGCCATACATAAGTAAGATCTGCAATTGTTGCTAACCAAAAATACCAATATGTCAATAAGGCAAAGAGCCCTGCCACAATTATATAAGGCAGATACTCTTTGAAAAAACCTTTTTTTTCTTTTCTATTTTCCATATGCTTTGTCCCATCCATAAGGTGCAGATTGTACCCCATGTCCAGCTGACATAACCCTTTGTCTGAAAATATTAGAAACTTCTTCCGCGTCACCTACAAGTAATGCTTTTGTTGAACACATAGCAGCACAAACAGGTACTTTACCTTCAGAAATTCTATTTTGACCGTATAATTCTCTCTCTTCATGTGAGTTAGTCTCTTCTGGACCTCCAGCACACATTGTACATTTGTCCATAACACCTTTTGTACCAAATGCCCCATCTTTAGGAAATTGTGGTGCACCAAAAGGACAAGCATATAAACAATATGCACAACCAATACATTTATTTTTATCGTGTAAAACGATACCATCTTCTCTGATATAGAAACAATCAACAGGACAAACTTCTTCACAAGGAGCATCTGTACAGTGCATACATGCAACTGATAAAGAGAACTCTTGACCTTGTTTACCTTCATTGATTGTAACTACTTTTCTTCTGTTAACCCCAACAGGCAATTCATGTGCTTCAGCACAAGCAACAGAACAACCGTCACAATGAATACATCTATTTTCATCACAGTAGAATTTCATTCTTGAGAAATTTATATTATTATTACTCATATTGTTCTCCTACGCTCGTTCTATTCGACATAATCCACCCTTAGTCTCAGGGATCTGAGTAACGATGTCATAACCATAATTTGTAACAGTGTTCGCACTCTCTCCAATTGCATAAGGAGCAGTACCATCAGGATATTTATGAGATAAATCTTCACCTTCCATAACACCAGCAAAATGAATAGGTATAAATACTCTATCAGGCGATACAGAATATGAATACTTCGCTTTAACTTTAATTTTTGTACCTTGTGGTGAATGAATCCACATCATTGAACCATCTCTGATACCAAATCTTCCTGCTAAATCTGGATTAATATCACAGAACATTTCAGGTGTTAAAGCCGTAAGATATTTAGATGCTCTATTTTCCATACCAGCACCATTTAGGTTTACAAGTCTTCCTGTAACTAAGTTAATAGGGAAATCTTTTGACCAATCTTGTTTACTTTGCTCTGATACATATCTTGTATCAACTCTAAAATGATCCTTCTTATCATCAAAACTTGGATACTTTTTAGTTAAATCCTGTCTTGGTGAGTGTAAAGGTTCTCTATGCATTGGAATTTGGTCAGGGAATGTCCAAACTTTAGCTCTAGCTTTAGCATTTCCATAAGGAGCCATACCTTGTTCCATACATTTTTCAGCAATAATATTTGATGTATCAACTTTCCAGTTTTTACCAATTCTATTCTTCTCGTCGGCAGTTAACGTGATTCCAAGAACCTTCTCAATATTATCTTTTGTTATTTCTGGATAACCATCTTTATTTGCAGAACCTTTAGGAGCGCTTCCACTTCCTGCAAGTAAATCTTGACCATCATGTTCTAAACCAAATCTATTTCTAAATCCCATACCACCTTCTTTAACAGATCTGTTAATATTGTATAGTACTGGTGATCCAGAATGTTTTTCAGTCCAACATGGCCATGGTAAACCATAATATTCACCAGTCATTTCACCATATCCTCGACCACTAACTTGGTCAAACATATGCCAATTTTCTTGATGTTTTTTAAGTCTATGGGCAGTCCAACCTGTTAATCCAATAGTCTTAATAATTCTAGCAATTTCATCTGTAGCATCTTCAGGCCAAGTAAAATCTTTTTTATTTTCTTTGATTTTCATACCAGCAGTTAGCTCATCATAAAAACCTAATTTTTTAGCAAATGCAAACATAATGTCTTGGTCTGTTTTAGACTCATACATAGGTTTAATAATCTCTGTTCTCCATTGAGCAGATCTATTTGTTGCTGTTACAGAACCAGCTGTTTCAAACTGTGTTGCTGAAGGTAAAATATAAACATCATCTTGTTTATCAGTAATTATTGCACCTTCATTTACGAAAGGATCACAGAATACTGCTAAATCAAGTTTATCTAATGCTTCTTTTACTTTTTTTGTTTGTGCAGTAGAAGTAATACCATTACCCATTACGAATAATGCTTTTAAATTTGTACCATTATTATGAATAGCATCTTCACCTTCATTTCCACCAAGAACTCCAGCCCACCAACGTGCTAACGTAAATCCTTTTTTGTTCATCCATTCTTTAGTTTTAAATCTACCTTTTAGCCACTCATAATCTACTCCCCAAGATTTTGCGAAGTATTTCCAAGAACCATCAGATAGTCCATAATAACCTGGTAATGTGTCAGATAAACAAGCCATATCAGTAGCACCTTGAACATTATCATGACCTCTAAGAATATTACATCCTCCACCTTCAACACCCATGTTTCCAAGTGCAAGTTGTAAGATTGGTGCCATTCTTGTATTAGATGAACCATTTGTATGTTGAGTAAGTCCCATAGCCCAAATAAGAGTTCCAGGGGTATGTTGAGCATAGTGTTTAGTGATTTGTATAATTAAATCAGCATCTACACCAGTAACATCAGCAACTCTTTCAATAGGCCAGTTTTTAGCCTCTTTCATCACGTCTTCCATACCATAAACTCTATCTTTGATAAAGCCTTTGTCATGCCAACCATTTTCAAAAATGATATTTAACATTCCATACATAAAAGGAATATCAGTACCAGGTCTAATTTGTGCATAATAATCAGCTTTTGCAGCTGTTTTAGTAAATCTAGGATCTACTACAATTATTTTTGCATTATTACGCTCTTTTGCTTTTAAAAAATGTTGGAATCCAACTGGGTGGTTAACCGCAGGATTTGCTCCAAATATTATGATCGCTTTTGAATTCTGGATATCTCCCAGAGAATTTGTCATAGCACCATAACCCCATGTATTTGCCACACCGGCAACTGTTGAGCTATGTCAAATTCTAGCTTGATGATCTATATTATTTGTTCCAAACATTGCAGCAAATTTTCTAAAGTAGTAAGATTGCTCTGTACCAAATTTTGCTGATCCTAAAAACATTGTTGAATCTGGTCCTGCTGTTTGTCTTAAATTTTCTAGTTTTGAACCAATACCTTCTATTGCCTCATCCCACGAAATTCTTTGCCACTTCCCAGCTTTCTTAACCATTGGATGTTTAAGTCTTACTTCAGATCTAACCATATCGATCATATCTGCACCTTTACAACAATGACCACCTAATGATACAGGATGATCTGTCGCAACTTCTTGTCTAACCCAAACACCATTTTGAACTTCTGCTATAACACCACAACCAACTGAACATGCTGTACAAATTGATTTAACTAGCTTAGAACCAGGAAAAGGATTTTTAATCTCTTCTTCTGTAGCTTTTCTAGTTACATTAGTGCTTGCAAAAGATGATGTAACACCAAATGCAGTCGCAACTGCAGCCATTTTCATAAATGACCGTCGTCCAACTTTTGCATTTAGAGTTTCATATGTATTTGCTGACATACTTCTGCTCCTTCTTATAACGCGTTTTTGTAATACTCTGCCCACGTTTCAGTTTTCTTGTAAGTAATCTCTTTTTTATTAGAGCTCCCTACAACAACACCATTTGATAAAGATGCTTCTTTATCAACACTTGTTCCAGCCATAACAGCAGTAGCTGACCCAGCTACAGCAGCTCCAGCTGCGACAATTGCTGTTTTCTTGGCAAAATCTCTTCTGCTTTGTTGCATGACTGTCCTCCTTATAGAAATTAAGTCCCAATGAGTCACATGGAGACTTTAAAAAACAAACTTCTATTTATTTTCTAAAATCCCCTCCCCCTTTGAGAAAATTAGACTTCTGACTCTACATCGTATGCAATTTTTTCGGGATCTGCATCTTCTATTTTAGGGCCATTTGCTTTCATTGCTTTATTACGAGCTCTTCTTTGAGCCTCTTCATCTGAAATAACATCACAAGATTCTACTTCTCTTACAATTTCTTCTCTTGGAGAAGGTTTTGAAACTTGAAGATAAAGTCTTTCAAATTCGATAAATGCTTTTAAAACAATAATCACATCTTTAAAGATATCTGCGCATTCATGCTCATAAACATCTTTTGCAAAATCTTCTATAAAATCATTTAAAATTTCTTCAAAAATGCAGTGTTGTGTATTTTTATACTCTTCTTCACCATTTACTATTAATTCATTTAGTTCAGCCATCAGAGTTAATATAAATCCTATACTATCTTCATATTCTGCAAATTCTGATTCATTTCTTCTAATTTTAGTTTTTGCTAAAAATTGGAGCATTTCAACTCTTTTTTTACCTGATTCAACACCTTCATCATAATATGAAGCTGTTGTTCTAATATTTTTAGTTTCTGGATTATGGAAAATATCATCATATTCTTGTACTAGAGCAACATTTGATGAACTATCAAGCTTAGAAAGAATTCTACTTACTGCTTCTCCTGTTGTAACATCTAAAGGATTTTTTTCTAATAATTTTAAAATATTAATTAACTCAAAATAAACAGTTACATCTTTTGAATAAACAAAAAACTTAGAAAAAAGGTTGTAATAAATTGATCTTGCTTTCATAAGTGATTGATCTTGCATTTTAAACTCCTACTGCATTATTATAATTATCTCTATTCTTCATATAACTTTCCATCATGATTTTTGGTTTACAATCTTCACAACAATATAAAGTTCTCTCTTTTATTGGATCTGATTTAAACAATGGAGCCATTATTGAAGCTATTTTTTCAATTGCTTTTGTAGTTGCAAACTCTTTCCCACATTCTACACAGGCGAATAATGTATCTTGTGCCAAGATTTCTTCTTTGAACCAAGTTGGATTTAAATGAATTACATCCCTTTCAATTGTTAAACAATCTTTTTCAGGACAAGATACTTCACAATAACCACATGATGTGCATAATGAAGGATTTAATCTTAAAGTATTATCGCTAGTATCAGCAATAAGTGCATTTACATTACAAGCACCAACACAAGATAAACATAAAGTACAATTTGACTCATTTACATTTACTTTTGCATAATGAACATGCTCTCCTGTTGTAACAGTTCCTAAATCATCATTTCCAACAATATGAGATAATCTAATTGCAAAAACTTCTCTTTTTCTTGTATCATCTTGATTTACTAAATATCGTGACCCCTCAATAAAATCTACTTCTTCTAAAGCATCTTTTAGTTCATCTTCATTCATAGCTAATAAAACTGCATCTTTTTTATATTTAGCTTGATAAACTTGGTTTAATATTGATATTGAATCTTTTGTTCCTTTTGATAAGAAGTCAGTATAAAAAACAACTTGAGAACCTGATTCTTGTAAAAGAGTTAATAAAGTACCTTCATGTAAATATTTTTCACCTTCTATTTTAAGAGGTAAAACATTTTCTTTCAATTCTATAGCTATTTCAGAAACATTCATTTTCTCTGGAATAATTAAAGGTATTTGCTCTCTATAAAATTTACTCATTTCAAACATAGCTTCTTTATTTGCAGGAGCATAATCAATTGCCCCACTAGGACAAACTGAAACACAACCACCACAACCATGACAATCTATTTGTGAAAATTCTAAATGTTTTTCTTCATCATTTTTTACAATTGCAACTGTAGGACATACTTCAGCACATTTACCACAAATTTCTTCTCTTCTTTCGTGATATTGACAAATTGTTTTATCATATGTAGTAAATTTCTTATATTCAAAATTTGTGATATTTGCTCTAATTTGTGATAAGACATCATCAACTGAGCTTTTTAATGGATCAAAACAACCACTTTGTTTCATTCCTAATTCTTTTTCATCAAACCAAATAATTTGATCAACTTTTAATTCAACATCTTTACCTTCATCATCAACAGTAACTGTTAAATTTCCTATATGACCTTCAACATTTTTTATAATATCTTCATTAACACTAAATAAATCAAATTCTTTAGAATCAATTAATTTTAATATTTCTGTTTTTTGTTCTTTATCACAAATTAATAAAACTTTATTTGAAATGTTTTGTGAAAAAACAATATCTTGTGCTAAATCAAATCTTGTGGCATTTAGTTCATATAATTTTTCTACATTTTTGATTTTAGAAGATAAAGAGTCTTTTGAATTATTAATATAAAAATCTATTTCATCTGCAATTATTTCTGCTTTGATATCTTTTGTATTTGATACAACATAATCAGATTCTTCGAGTAATTTATCTGTGACTAAAATACTTTGAGACAAAGGAAATTCAATTCCTTTTGGGTTATAATATATAAATTCCTGCATAATCTATACCTTTTGGTAAAATATATTTGACCTTATTCTAATTGTATTAAACTTAATTATATCTTAAATTATAACTTTTGAAGCTAATTATTAAAATTAGCTGTGTATTTATAAATATGCTAAAAATGCATATTTAAGAACACTTTAATTATAAAAATTAAGTTTTAGTATAAGTTTATTATTAAGTGTGAATTAAGTTTAAAAAAACTCTCTCCCGAAGGAGAAAGTTTTAAATTTTATTTTGTTTTTTAAGTTTTTTGTAAAAAGAGCTGTGAAGTATTTCAACTTCTTCTTCTTCTTTATATCCAGTGATAATTGAATGAATTGCGCCTTTAATTGCAAATACAGACATATATACATGTGTCATAAATAGAGCTAAAACAGCCATACCTAAAATATTATGCACAAGTGCACTTGCTCTTAAGAAGTCTATTTGAGAAATACCATATTCAACTAATATTCCAAGTTTAAAATCTTGAAAATACATAACTGCACCAGTACCTATCATTACAATACCACCTAAAGTAGCTAACCAAAACCACATTTTTTGTCCTGCATTAAATTTTCCTGCAGGAACTGGCTTTTTATTTTTATTTAAATATCCACCAACAATCATTAACCATTTAAAATCATCCCAGTGTACAAACATCCATCTTACCCACATAGTAAACATAGGGAAGATACTAACTATAAATAGTAGTGTTGATATTGCATGTATCTCTTTACAAGCTCTAACAAATTCTCCTCCACCAAAAGTAGTACCAAACATCATTACTAATCCTGTTGGAATAAGTAACATAAAAGCTATTCCTGCTATTGCATGTATAATTCTATTAAAAAGTGTAAATACATATATCTTTTTTCTATCATGAGAAAAAATCATTGGTCCTATAATCATATAATGGATAAAAAATACAGCAGGTACACCTAACAATACTCCTAAGAATACAGGTTTAAAGTATGTACCTTGTAAAAGTGTAAAAAGATACCCTAAATGTAAAGAACCTTCTTTGTCATAACCTAAAATATTCGGTATTAATTCTTTCCCCCAAATTGCACTATCAGCATTAGCACCAAAGGCTAATGTTGACAATACTAGGATGGAAAGAACTATATATTTATTTTTCATCTTAATACCTTATTTATCTCCGTATGCTGTACTCCAACCATAAGGTTGAGTTTTTGCACCGTGTCCTGCCGAGAGCACTCTTTTTCTGTAAATATTAGATATTTCCATTGAGTCACCAACAAGTAAAGCTTTTGTGGAACACATTGCAGCACAAACAGGAACTTTTCCCTCAGAGATTCTATTTTGTCCATACAATTCTCTTTCTTCGTGACTATTTGTTTCAAGTGGTCCACCTGCACACATTGTACATTTGTCCATTGCTCCTTTTGTACCAAAAGCTCCATCTTGTGGAAATTGTGGTGCACCAAAAGGACAAGCATATAAACAATATGCACAACCTATACATTTATCTTTATCATGTAAAACTATTCCATCTTCTCTTATATAAAAACAATCAACTGGACAAACCTCTTCACAAGGAGCATCAGTACAGTGCATACATGCAATTGATAAAGAGTATTCTAAATCTTCAATACCTTCATTTAATGTAATCACTTTTCTTCTGTTAATTCATGCTGGTAATTCATGTGCTTCAGCACAAGCCACAGAACAACCATCACAAGATATACATCTGTGTTCGTCACAATAAAATTTTAATCTAGCATTTTCACTATTACTCATAATACACCTCTTACGCTAATTCGATTCGACATAATCCACCTTTTGTCTCAGGAATCTGAGTGATGATGTCGTAACCGTAGTTAGTAACTGTATTTGCACTTTCACCTACTGCATAAGGTTTAGTTCCCTTAGGATATTTGTGCGATAAATCTTCACCTTGAAAAACACCAGCAAAGTGAAATGGTAAGAAAATTCTATCTTCTGTAACACTATGAGAATATTTTGCTTTGACTTTAATCTTTGTACCTTCAGGAGAATGAATCCACATCATTGCCCCATCTCTAATGCCATGTCTTCCTGCTAAATCTGGATTAATATCACAGAACATATCAGGAGTTAAAGCAGCAAGATATTTACTTGCTCTATTTTCCATTCCAGCACCATTCATATTTACTAGTCTTCCTGTAACTAAGTTAACAGGGAACTCTTTTGACCAATCTTTTTCATTTTGTTTAGTTTTATATAAAGTATCAACTCTATAATGATTACCCTTATCTTCATAAGTTGGGTATTTTTTAACTAAATCTTGTCTTGGAGAATGAAGTGGTTCTCTATGCATTGGAATTTGATCAGGAAAAGTCCAAACTTTTGCTCTAGCTCTTGCATTTCCATAAGGTGCGATTCCTCTTTCCATACATTTTTGGGCAATAATATTAGAGGTATCTACTTTCCAGTTTTTACCAATTTTTGATTTTTCTTCTTCTGTCAAAGTTATTCCAAGAACTGCTTCAATATTATCTCTTGTAATTTCAGGATATCCATCTTTATTAGAAGATAATTTAGGAGCACTTCCCTCTCCTGCTAATTGAGATACACCATCATGTTCTAAACCAAATCTATTTCTAAATCCCATTCCTCCATCTGTTACACTTCTATTAATGTTATAAAGAATCGGGCTTCCACCATGAGTTTCTGTCCATACAGGCCAAGGTAATCCATAATATTCACCTTTCATTTCACCATATCCACGTCCAGATATTTGGTCAAACATATGCCAGTTTTTAGTATGCTTTTTAATTCTTTTTGCAGTCCATCCAGTAAGACCAATAGTCTTAATAATTCTTGCAATCTCATCAGTAGCATCTTCTGGCCATTTGAAATCTTTTTTATTCTCTTTAACTTTCATTCCAGCTGTATATTGCTCATAAAAGCCTAATCTTTTTGCTAATTCAAACATTACTTCATGGTCTGTTTTTGACTCATACATTGGCTCAACAACTTTAGTTCTCCATTGTACAGATCTATTTGTAGCTGTTACAGAACCACTTGTTTCAAATTGCGTTGCTGCAGGTAAAATAAATACATCGTCTTGTTTATCAGTTAAAATAGCTGCTTCATTTACAAAAGGATCACAAAGAACTAACATTTCTAAATTATCTAGACCTTCTTTAACTTTTGCTTGTTGTGCAATTGAAGTAATACCATTACCCATTACAAAAAGAGCTTTTAAGTTAGTTCCTCCATTAGAAATTTTATCGTTACCATTTTTTCCATCAAGAACTCCAGCCCACCAACGAGACAGAGTAAACCCTTTTTTATTCATCCATTCTTTAGCTTTGAAACGACCTTTCAACCAGTTGTAATCAACACCCCATGAACTTGCAAAATATTTCCATGAACCATCACTTAAACCATAATAACCTGGTAATGTATGAGATAAACAACACATATCTGTTGCCCCTTGTACATTATCATGTCCTCTTAAAATGTTTGTTCCACCACCTTCTTCACCCATATTTCCAAGAGATAATTGTAAAATTGGTGCAAGTCTAGTATTAGATGAACCAACTGTATGTTGAGTTAATCCCATTGCCCAAATCAGTGTTCCAGGAGTAGATTCAGCATATACTTTTGTAATTTGAATTAATTTATCTACTGGTACACCAGTAACATCTGAAACTTTTTCAGGATTCCACTTTTTAGCTTCTTCCATAATATCTTCCATTCCATAAACTCTATCAGCAATAAATTTTTCATCATGCCAACCATTTTTGAAAATAAGATGTAACATTCCATACATAAATGGAATATCTGTTCCAGGTCTAATTCTGCAATAATAATCTGCTTTTGCAGCAGTTTTTGTAAATACAGGATCAATAACAATAATTTTTGCGTTATTTCTCTCTTTTGCTTTTAAAAAATGTCCGAAACCAACTGGGTGATTTACCGCAGGATTTGCTCCGAAAATAATAATAGCTTTTGCGTTTTGGATATCTCCAAGTGAGTTTGTCATAGCACCGTAACCCCATGTATTCGCCACCCCGGCGACTGTAGCACTATGTCAAATTCTAGCTTGATGATCTATATTATTTGTCCCATACATTGCTGCAAACTTTCTAAAATAGTAAGCTTGCTCTGTACTCATTTTTGCTGATCCTAAAAACATTGCAGAATCTGGACCCGCTGTTTTATGCATATTAGCTAACTTGTTTGCGATTCTATCTAAAGCATCGTCCCAAGATAATCTTTTCCATTTTCCACCCTCTTTTACCATTGGATGCTTAAGTCTAACCTCAGACCTAACCATATCAATCATATCAGCACCTTTACAACAATGACCACCAAGAGAAATTGGATGATCTTGTGCTACTTCTTGTCTTACCCAAACACCATTTTGTACTTCAGCTATAATCCCACATCCAACAGAACATGCATTACAGATAGTTTTAACTTTTGTGGAACCAGGAAAAGGATTTTTAATTTCCTCATCAGTTGCAGGTCTAGTTACTCCATCATTTGCCAAAATACTTGTTGCACCAGCAGCAGTAGCGACAGCAGCCATTTTTAAAAATGATCTTCTACCGATTTTTGCTTTCAGTGCTTCATATGTATTTTTTGACATATAAAATTCCTTTAACATTTTTTACAAAGCTTGTTTATAATAATCTTCCCAAGCCTTTGTTTTTTTATAAGTAATTTCTTTTTTAGTTGAATTACCTATAACAACTCCATTTGAACCCGCTTCACTAGAAGCAGAACTATTAGCGGCAGCTAATGCAGTGGCACCCACTACAGTTGCTCCTACAACTATTGCACTTTTCTTAGCAAAATCTCTTCTACTTTTTTGCATAGTTGTCTCCTTTTATTGTTATTAGTCCCTGTATTTGAGACTTAAATAAATCAAATATTTTTGACTTACTTAAATCTCAAAATAAAGAATGACTAAATGTCATTCTCTACATCAAAAGCTATATGAACACTTGAATCATTTATATTGTTCTTTGGTCCATTTGCTTTCATTGCTTTATTTCTTGCACGTCTTTCTTTTTCCTCTAATGATATATCATTTAGAAGTTCTTTATTTTGAGTTTTTATAGAAAAAGAAGGTTTTGAAACTTCTAAATAGATTCTTTCAAACTCAATAAATGCTTTTAAAATAACAACTACGTTTTTATAAATATTTGCACTTTCATGTTCAAAAAGCTCTTTGGCAAACTCATCAACAAATTCATTTAAAATTTGTTCAAAAATACAATGAATAGTTTTTACATATTCACTATTTCCAACAGATTCTAATTCACAAAGTTCACTTAATACTGTAAAGATAAATCCTACATGATCTTCATAATCTTAATATTTTTTTTCATCTCTTCTTATTTTTGTTTTTGCTAAAAAGTTTTGCATTTCGACTCTTTTTTTACCACTTTCAATATTTTCATCATAATATGAAGCAGTAGTTCGAACAGTCATAGTTTCAGGAGAGTGAAAAATTTCATCAAATTCGTTCATAAAATTAATATTAGAATCAAATTTCAAAAGTGAAGATAAGTTTTCGAAGGCATTTTTAGTTGTATCATCTAAAGGATTTTCTTTTAGTAAATTTATTATTTCAATTAGTTCAAAATATCTTTTTGCGTCTGTTGAAAAAACTAAAAATCTTGAAAACATTCCATAATATAAAGCTCTTGCTTTATTGATTTTTTCATCTTTCATTATACTTTCCTTTAAAAATCTATCTAATGTGTAAAAAATTAAATAAATTTATTTTTGGTAAAATTTTATTTACCGTATTGTAAATATATCTACTTTAAAGGAACCTTAGTTAATTCTGATAAATACTATATTATGGTCACTCTTGTGTTATTTTGAGTTGATTTTGAAAAGAAAATTATAGTCAAATATAATTTTCTTTTTTAATTTTTCTAATTTATTAAATTTTAATATTAGTTATAATATCGGGATTTTAAAAATATGCATTTTTTGCACATTAAGAATATTGCATTTTTAAAAACTAATTAAATTCTTTTAAATTAAATTAATTAATTTTTTTTGAAATTTCTTTGAAATTTTTATTATTTATGAAAAAAAACTCTCTCCCGAAGGAGAAAGTTTTAAATTTTATTTTGTTTTTTAAGTTTTTTGTAAAAAGAGCTGTGAAGTATTTCAACTTCTTCTTCTTCTTTATATCCAGTGATGATTGAATGAATTGCACCTTTAATTGCAAAAACAGACATATATACATGTGTCATAAATAGAGCTAAAACTGCCATTCCTAAAATATTATGGACTATAGCATTTCCTCTTAGAAAGTCTATTTGAGAAATGCCATAAGTAACTAAGATATCAAGTCTAAAATCTTGAAAATACATAGCTGCTCCTGTTCCTATCATTACTATTCCACCTAATGTAGCTAACCAAAACCACATTTTTTGTCCGGCATTAAATTTCCCTGCTGGAACTGGCTTTTTATTTTTATTTAAATATCCACCTACAATCATCAACCATTTAAAGTCATCCCAGTGTACGAACATCCATCTTACCCACATTGTAAACATAGGAAAGATACTTACTATAAATAACAATGTTGATATTGCATGTATCTCTTTACAAGCTCTTACAAATTCTCCTCCACCAAAGGTAGTACCAAACATCATTACTAATCCTGTTGGTATTAGTAACATAAAAGCTATTCCTGCTATTGCATGTATTATTCTATTAAAAAGAGTAAATACATATATCTTTTTTCTATCATGAGAAAAAATCATTGGTCCTATTATCATATAATGAATAAAAAATACTGCAGGTACTCCTAACAATACTCCTAAGAATACTGGTTTAAAGTAAGTACCTTGCAATAGTGTAAAAAAATACCCTAAATGTAAAGAACCCTCTTTATCATAACCTAAAATATTTGGTATTAATTCTTTCCCCCAAATTGCACTATCAGCATTAGCCCCAAAGGCTAATGTTGACAATACTAAAAGAAGAAGAATTTTATATTTATTTTTCATAATTTATCCATTATTATATGCAGCACTCCAACCTGATGGTTGAGAATGATTATGTCCACGAGAAAGTACTCTTTGTCTATATATTTCAGAAACTTTTTGAGAATCTCCAACTAAAAGAGCATTTGTTGAACATACAGCAGCACAAATTGGAACTTTAACTTCAGCAATTCTATTTTGTCCATAGAGTTCTCTTTCTTCATGACTATTTGTTTCAAGTGGTCCACCTGCACACATTGTACATTTATCCATTGCTCCTTTTGTACCAAAAGCACCATCTCGCGGAAATTGTGGTGCACCAAAAGGACAAGCGTAAAGACAATATCCACATCCTATACATTTATCTTTATCATGTAAAACTATTCCATCTTCTCTTATATAAAAACAATCTACAGGACATACTTGCTCACAAGGTGCATCTGTACAATGCATACAAGCAATTGACAATGAATATTCTAAGTCTTCTATTCCTTCATTTAATGTAATTACTTTTCTTCTATTTATTCCTGCTGGTAATTCATGTGCTTCGGCACACCCTACTGAACAAGCAAAACATTCTATACATCGATCTTCATCACAGTAAAATTTTAATCTAGCATTTTCACTACTCATAATTCATCCTTCCTTAAGCTTTTTCTACTCGACAAAGACCTGCATTAAACTCAGGAATCTGAGTAATGATGTCGAATCCATAATTAGTAATTGTATTAGAACTCTCACCTGTCGCATAAGGTTTTGTGCCCTCTGGATAATTCATAGTCATATCTACACCTTGCATAACACCAGCAAAATTGTATGGCAAGGATATTCTGTCAGGTGTTACACTATGAGAATAAATTGCTTTTACTTTAATCTTTGTACCTTGAGGAGCATGTAACCACATCTCATCTCCATCTCTTAAATCATACTCTGCTGCAAGCTCAGGATTGATATGTGCAAACATTTCAGGCGTGATATGAGATAAATATTTACTTGTACGCTCTAGCATCCCTGCTCCACTTAAGTTTACAACTCTCATTGTAACAAGCATTGTAGGAAACTCTTTTGACCAATCTTTCTCGCTTTGTTCTGATTTAAATTTAACATCCACTCTAAAGTTATCAGTTTGATCTTCATAAGTTGGATATTTTTCAACCAAATCTTGTCGTGGAGAGTGAATTGGCTCTCTGTGTTTTGGAATTGGATCAGGAAAAGTCCAAACTTTTGCTCTAGCTTTTGCATTTCCATACACAGCAACTCCTGCAGCTCTACATTTTTCTTGAATAATTCCACTAAAATCTGTTTTCCAATTTGAACCTATTTTAGATTTTTCATCTTCTGTCAAAGTTATTCCAAGAACTGCTTCAATATTATCTTTTGTAATTTCAGGATATCCACCTTTGATTTTAGACCCTTTAACTGTTACTGCATCATCTGCTAATAAACTGTTTCCTTCATGTTCTAAACCAAATCTGTTTCTAAATCCCATTCCTCCCTCATTAACAGGAGTATTAACATCATATAAAATTGGACTTCCAGGATGTTTTGTATCCCATGATGGCCAAGGTAATCCGTAATATTCACCCTTCATAGGACCTCGTCCTTTTAAAGTTATAGGATCAAATAAATGCCATTGTTTTTGATGTGCTCTTAATCTTTTAGCTGTCCAACCACCAAGACCAATAGTTTTAACTATTCTTGCAATCTCATTTATTGCATCGTCTGCAAAATAGAAATCTTCTTTAACAGTTTTTAGTCTACCATCAACAACATCCATCTTCATTGCACGAGTATACTCTTCATAAAAGCCAAATTTCTTAGCAAATTCAAACATTACATCATGGTCAGTTTTTGATTCATATAAGGGATCAACCACTTTATCTCTCCATTGTGCAGTTCTATTTGTAGCAGTAACTACACCTTCAGTTTCAAACTGAGTTCCTACAGGAAGAATATAAATATCATCAGTTTTTTCTGTAATAACAGCAGCTTCATTTACAAATGGTTCTGCAATAACTAAAAGGTCTAATTTATCTAAGGCTTCTTTAACTTTTGATGTCTGAGCCATAGAAGTGATTCCTGTACCTTGAACCCAAAGTGCTCTGATTGGTGAAGAAGAGTATGTTTTTTCTTCTTGTAATACGCCTTGCCACCATTTTGCAAGAGAGAATCCTTTTTTATTCATCCATTTAGGTGCAGCAAATCGTTTTTGTAGCCATTCGTAATCTACGCCCCAACCTTTAGCATAATATTTCCATGATCCTTCACCTAAACCGTAATATCCAGGTAAACTATCTGCTAAACAACACATATCTGTTGATCCTTGAACATTATCATGTCCACGAATAATATTACATCCTCCACCTTGTTGTCCCATATTTCCAAGTACTAATTGTAATATTGGTAAAATTCTTGTATTTGATGTTCCTGTACTGTGTTGAGTAATTCCCAAGGCCCAAACTACTGTAGCTGGTTTTGTTTTAGCCATTAGTCTTGCAATTTGAATTATTTTTTCAGCAGGAATTCCTGTAACATTAGATGTTTCTTCAGGTGTCCATTTTTTTGCTTCTTCAATAACTTCTTCAATTCCATAAACTCGTTCTTTTATAAAATTTTTATCTTCCCATCCATTTTTAAATATAAGATGTAGAAGTCCATAAATAAATGCAATATCAGTACCTGTTCTAATTCTTAAGTAATGATCTGCTTTTGCAGCAGATTTTGTATAAACTGGATCTATAACAATAAGTTTTGCATTATTTCTATCTTTTGCTTGTAGAAAATGCTTAAATCCAATTGGATTGGCAACAGCTGAATTTGCTCCAATCATAAATATAGCTTTCGAATGTCCGACCACATCACCAAAATGATTTGTCATAGCGCCATAACCCCATGTATTCGCCACACCGGCGACTGTTGCACTATGTCAAATTCTAGCTACGTGATCGATATTATTCGTACCCCACATTGCAGCAAACTTTCTGAAATAAAAAGCTTGTTGTAAATTAAATTTTGCAGATCCTAAAAACATTGCTACATCAGGACCATTTTCAGCTCTTAGTTTTAACATTTTTTCAGATATTTCTTTTATTGCAGTTTCCCAAGAAATTCTTTCCCATTTTCCTGCAACTTTTTTCATTGGATGTTTAACCCGTTGTTTACTTTTAACTAAATCAATTTGATCAATCCCTTTACAACAGTGACTACCCTCACTAATAGGATGATCTTGAGCGACATCTTGTCTTACCCACACACCATTTTGAACTTCAGCAACAATCCCACAGCCAGCGGAACAGATACTACATATAGTTTTAACCATCTTTGAATTAGGAAATGGATTTTTTATTTCTTCTTGACTTGCTGGTCGAATGGAATTATTTGAAGCAAAAGCATTGCTTATTCCTAATCCTGCACCAACTGAAGCTAATTTTAAAAAATTTCTTCTTCCTATTTTCAAAGGTAAGTTATTAAGTATATTCTTACCCATTAAATTTTCCTTCTATTTAATAACTTGCTTTATAAAAAGCATCCCAATTTTGCGTCTCTTTATATAAAATCTCTTTTTTAGTAGATTTTCCTACAACAACTCCACTAGAGCTTGATTCTGTAATTTTGCTATTACTTGCAATTGCGCCAGTCGTAACAACAAGGGCACTTGTAGCCAAAGCTTTTTTCACAAACTCACGTCGTTTATTTTCCATTTTCTCCTCCTTTAAATTTTCTCTTGCAATAAGAGATAAATCAAAAAACTTAAATTTTTTCATTTATCTCTTTAATATGCATTTTTTGCATATTTAAATAGCCCAAGAAATAAGTAGTTTTATAATATGCATATTTTGCATATTATAAAACAAATAAAAAGAGCTTCTTTTTATAGTGAATTAATCTCATCCAAATTACGTTTGGCACGCTTAACTGAATCTTTCTTTTTAACTTTTGTATTTGGACGAATTGTCTCTTTAATTTCTATCTCTTTTGGTTTACTCAAATTATAATAATGTCGTTCAAACTCTATAAATACTTTTAGCAATAATGCAAGATCTTTATAAAAATCTGCACTTTCATGATTATAAAGATTAGAGGAAAACAGATCACTCATTTCATTTAATATATTTTCAAAAACACTTTTTGCCAGTAGCTCAGAAGTTTTTTCACCATTAAGATTATCTTCTATTAGTTTATTCATAAAATTAAAAACAAAGCATATTGAATCTTCAGATTCTTTATAAAGTGATTCATCTCTTCTAAATTTTGATTGAGCTAAATAATTGTACATTTCAATACGTTTTTTACCATCATCTCTTGCTTCATTATAATATGAAGCAGTTGTAGGAATATATGTAGTACTAGGGCTATAAAAGACCAAATTGGATTCATCTTTTAATCCAGTAAAAGAATGTATATTTAAAAATTCTTTCATATTTGATAATTCTTCAGCACTATACTCTTCCAAAGGATTATTACTTAAATAATCAATAGTATCTTTTATATTTTCATATTTTTCATCTGTTTCTAAAAATGAAAGAAGAGCTGAAAAAAGTCCATAATATACCATTCTTGCCTTATCTATTTGTTGATTCATTATAAAGAGACTCCTTGTTTATTGTTATAAGCAGTGCTGTTATTCATATAACTTTGCATCATTATTTTAGGTTTACAACTTTCACAACAGTAAAGTGTTCTTTCTTTTATTGGATCAGATTTAAATATATGGGCTAAAGCCGAAGCTATTTTATTAACTGCTTTTTTTGTAGCAAACTCTTTTCCACATTCAACACAGGCAAATAGCTCATCTTGAGCTAAAATTTCTTCTTGAAACCAAGAAGGATTTAAATTAATTACATCTTGTTCAATAGTTAAACAATCAATTTCGGGACAAGAGAGTTCACAATATCCACATGAAGTACATAAAGAAGGATTTAATCTCAAAGTGTTATCACTTGCATCTGCAATTAGCGCATTAACATTACAAGCACCAACACAAGAAAGACATAAAGTACAATTTGATTCATTTACTTTTACTTGCCCATAGTGTATATTTTCACCCGTATGTACAACTCCTAAATCATTATTTTCAACAATATAAGATAATCTAATTGCAAATAATTCTCTTTTTCTCATTTCCATATTATTTAATTTATATTTAGAGTTTTCAATAAAATCTACTTCCTCTAAAGCAGCGTTTAGTTCATCTTCATTCATAGCTAATAAAATTGCATCTTTTTTATATTTAGCTTGATAAACTTGATTTAATATTGATATGGAATCTTTTGTTCCTTTTGATAAAAAGTCAGTGTAAAATACAACTTGTGAACCAGATTCTTGAAGAAGAGTAAGAAGAGTTGCTTCATGTAAGAACTTTTCCCCTTCGATTTTAAAAGGTAAAACATTCTCTTTTAAATCAATATCTAAAGAAGATATTTTCATTTTATGAGGAATTATTAGAGGAATATGATTGTCATAAAATTTACTCATTTGTGAAATTGATTCCCTGTTTGAGGGAGCATAGTCAATTGCCCCACTAGGACAAACTGAAACACAACCACCACAACCATGACAATCAATTTGAGAAAATTCTAAATGTTTTTTTTCATCATTTTTTACAATTGCTACAGTAGGACATACTTCTGCACATTTTCCACAAACTTCTTCTCTTCTTTCATGGTATTGACAAATAGTTTTATCATAATTGGTAAATTTTTTATATTCATAATTTGCAATATGAGATCGAACTTTTGCTAAAACATCATCAACTGAGCTTTTTAATGGATCAAAACAACCACTTTGTTTCATTCCTAACTCTTTTTCATCAAACCAAATAATTTGGTTCACTTTTAAATCAATATCTTTATCCTCGTCATTAACAGTGACTATTAGGTTCCCAATATGACCTTTTATATCTTTTACAATATTTTCATTTATATGATATAAATCAAATTCATCTGCCACAATTGATTTTAAAATTTCTTTTCTCTGTTCAGGTTCACAAATAAGTAAAACTTTATTTGATATTTCTTCTGAAAAAATCATATCTTGTGCTAAGTCAAATCTAATAGCATTTACTTCATATAATTTTTCAACATTCTTAATTTTATTTGAGATAGTATCTGCTGAATTACTTATATAAAAATCGATTTCATCAGCTACTAATTGAGTATTAAACATATTTGCATTTGATACTATAAAGTCTAAATCTTTATAATCTATCATTTTTTTTGCAACTAAAATATTTTCAGAGAGTGGAAATTCAAGTCCATTTGGATTATAGTATATAAATTCTTGCATATTAGAGCCTTAAGGTAAAAAATTATTTACCAATTTTAGTTGTTTTAAACTTTAATTATTCTTAAAATATTAATACTAATTTATAATAAGAATCTAATCTGTATTATTTTGCTTTATTTAAGCTAACTTTTGTGATATAATTATGCTTTCAAGGAGAATATTTGATTAAATATATTATTGCTTTTTTTGCCACCATGATCATTCTTTTTTTTACTGTATTTAATAAAATATATTTTAACGACACCATAATACTAGGTGCTTCTGTTCCAAAGAGTGGAATCATGAAAGAATGGGGAAAAAGTGTAGAGGTTGGAAGCAATGCTTATTTTAAATATGTAAATGAAAAAAATATATTATCAAATGACAGAAAAATTAAACTTATTACACTAGATGATAAATATGAACCTGATTTAACATTTGAAAATACAAAGAAACTATTAGAAAGAAAAGATTTATTTGCACTTTATGGTTTTGTTGGCACTCCAACAGTAAAAAATATTTTACCACTTTTGGAAGATAATGAACTTCCGTTTATTGCTCCTTTTTCAGGAGCTTCATTTTTAAGAAACACAGAAAATAAAAATTTTATTAACTTTAGAAGTTCTTATAAAGAAGAGATAGAAGATTTAGTAAATTATTTACATTTAAAAAGAAATATTTCAAAATTTGCAGTATTTTATCAAAATGATGATTATGGAGAAGAAGGTTATGTCTCATTAATTAAAGCTCTTGAAAAAAAGAAATTACAACTACAAGGGGAAGGTACATATAAAAGAAATACACTTTCTATAAAACATGCTTTTACTGAGATTAGAAATAGTGAACCTGAAGCAGTTATTATGGTAGGTTCTTATAATGCAAATGCCCTATTTATAAAAAGAGCAAAAAAAGATGAAAAACTAAAAGATACTATTTTTTGTAATATCTCTTTTAGTGATGCAAATGAAATGATAAAAAATTTAGACTTTAAAACAGAGAATCTTCTCTTTTCAGAAGTTGTGCCTAGCTATAATGATTCAAAAATTGATGTTATCAAAGAATATAAATATTTAATGAGAAGATATTATCCAGAAGAGCCTTTAGGATTTATTTCTTTAGAGTCTTTTCTTTCTGCAAAAATAGTTGTAAAAGCTCTTCAAAATACAAAAGGCTTTTTAACTCATGCAAAATTTATAGAACAATTAAAGATACTTCCTAAAAATACTTTAAAAGGCATAGAGATTAAATATAAAAATACTCAATTATTAAATAAGGTATATCTTTTTAAATATGTTAATTCAAAATTTACAGAGATAGAATATGAAAAGAAATAGACTTAAAAAAGTATATTCATACTTAAATAACCTTCCTTTTTCTTATAAAACTTCATTTCTTTTATTTATTATTACAGGAGGAATGATTATAATTATATTCTTATCTCAAATTTCAATATATACGCTTAAAAATGATTTTGATCTCTTATTTGAAAAAAGAACGAAACCAATCATTCAACTTGAAAATATAAAAGATACTTATAAAATCAATATTTATGATACTTTTTATGATATACAACAAGAAAATATTTCCATTAAACAGGCAAAAGACATTATCACTTTGGGTCAACAACTTATAAATAAAGATTGGAATAACTATAAAAAACTTTTAGTAAGTGAAGAGTTTAAAAAATCATATGCATCAAAACTAATAAATAGCTTTTTTCGTATTGAAGAAAATACAGAAGATAATATTTTACAAAAAAGTATTATTTCAAATATTAATAAAAAAGTTGAACAAATACATAGAAACATTAATAAAATTGTAAAACTTTTAGAAAGAAAGAAATTTGAAGAATCATTAGTCTTGATAAAAAATATCTATTTTGAAATCAACTCAGTGAATATATATCTAACAAATCTAACTAACTATGACTTAAATTTAGCAATAACTGAAAAAAGGGAGACACAAAGAGTTTTCAGTGTATTAACTACTATTTTAAATATTTCGATTGTTTTTGTATTTCTTTTTTCTATAGTTTTATCCATAATTGTAATTAATCACTTTAGCAAACTACATGTAAATCTTGAAGACGCAGTTAATGAAAAAACCAAAGAACTTATTGAATTAAATGAATCCTTAGAAAACAAGATTAAACTACAAGTTTTGAATTCAAGGAAAAAAGATTTGATTATGTTTCAGCAATCAAAACTAGCAAGTTTGGGGGAAATGCTTGGAAATATAGCACATCAATGGAGACAACCATTAGGTTCTTTATTGATGATTATCCAATCTTTTCAAACTAAAATGGAACTAGGTAAATTAACTTTTGAATTTGTTGAACAAAAAACAGAAGATGCAATTTTACTTGCAGAAAATATGTCAAGTACTTTAAACGATTTTCAAAACTTTTTTAGTCCAAACAAAGATAAAACCTTATTTAGTGTTAAAGATTGTGTTGAACATTCCATTGAATTATCAAAATATCTACTTGAAAAAGAGAATATTATAATTAATTTTATAATAATTGATGACATAAAAATATACGGTTTTTATAATGAATTATCTCATGTTATATTAAATATACTTTCCAACTCAAAAGATGCACTAAAAGATAAAGAAGAAAATAAATTGGTAAAAATAGTTATTAAAAAGTATAATAACAATGCACGAATAAATATCTATGATAATGGTGGAGGAATAGATGAAGACATACTCCCTCAAATATTTGAACCATATTATACAACGAAATATAAAAGTGCTGGAACAGGTATAGGATTGTACATGTCTAAGCAAATTGTTGAAAAACATATGAATGGTATTATAAAATGTAAGAATGTTTTAAATAGAATAGATAGAGTAAACTTAGAAAACTGTGCACTATTTATAATTGATTTACCACTAGAAGAAGGAAAAAAATGATTGAAAGAAATTTAAATATATTAAATAGTTTTAATATTTTGTATTTAGAAGATGATAAGTCTTTATTAACCCATACAAAAGATATTTTGGATGATTTTGTTGCAAAAGTTTATGCAGTAAATACTTCAAAAGAAGCTTTAGAAATTTTAGAAAAAGAGAAAATTGATGTAATAATTTCTGATATTTTGTTAGAAAATGAAAATGGAATAGATTTTTTAAGAAATATAAAAGAGGAAAAAGATTTAGATATTCCTACTATCTTAACAACAGCACATACAGATACAAAATACTTACTTGATGCAATCAAATTAAAAGTAGAAAACTATATTATAAAACCTATAAATATTAAAGAACTTCTGAATACGCTTCATGATGTTTTATATCCAATTATTCAAGCTCAAGAATTACAAAAACACTCTAATGTAATTAAAACAATATCAGCTATAACAGATAGTAAACAAGTAGAAGTTATAAAATATATAATTGGAAACTTAGATAATAAAAATAACCTAATTGCTTCTTATAGTGAAATAATGGCTGAAATTTCCATATCTAAACCAACTCTTATCAAACTTTTTAAAGAGTTATCTGAAAAAGAGATTTTGATAAAAACTGCTCATAAAACTTATAAGTTTAATGAAAAGGCATTAATATCAATATGATTTAATCATCACTAAACCATTTTTGATTAAATTTTTTATATCCGTGGGGGTATTCTCTATCTTTTGAAATATTATTAATTAAAAAAGCTATGAGAAATAAAATAAATGCCCCTGTAGCTATTGGAATAAGTACATATAGAAATCCCAAACTATGTATTTCTTCACTTCCAATTACAGCAATTAGTGCTGTTGCACCACCAGGAGGATGTAAAGTCAATGTTAATTGCATAACTAATATTGATGTTGCTACAGCAAAAGCAGGACAAAACCAAATATAATCTCCAAATAATTTAAAAGAACTCACTCCTACAATCGCAGATAAGATATGTCCTCCAATAAGATTTCTTGGCTGTGCTAAAGGAGAGTTAATAGCCCCATAAATTAATACAGCACTTGCGCCAAAAGAACCAACAATTAAACTTAAATCAGTATCATTTAAAATATCAAAATTTATATATGCTACACAAAATATACCTAAAAATGAGCCAACCCATGACCAGAAGATATTTGCTTTTTCCATTGGTTCAGAATTTATTTTTTTAAATTGCTTTAAAAATTTATTCATCTTTTACTCCAAATTTTATTTAAAAATGGACGATAACATAAATTAAAAAAAAATCATTTGTTTTAAGTCAATAAAGTTTATAAAAAGCAAACTAAAATAATTTCTTTTTTCTAACTACTTTGTAAATTCAAATTGCAAAGTAGTATGAACTATAGAATATTTATCTTCTAAGGTATGATTAATATCGTGTAAAATATTCTCATACTCATTCATATCTTTTTTATCTATTAAAATGTGTGCAGTCATATTATGCATATCTTGAGTTATTTCCCAAATATGAATATCGTGTATATCTAAAACTATTTTATGTTTATTTTGAACAAACTCTTTTAGCTCTTTTATATCAACAGGAGAACTTTCCATTAAAGTATTTATGGAATCTTTTAAGACTGAATATGCCCACTTTCCAATTACGAAAGCAACTAAAACTGCCAATAAAATATCAATAAAATACCAAGAAGTATAATAAATTACTACATAGCCTATAATAATTGCTACAGAAGACAAAGCATCACTTAACATATGAATAAAAGCAGATTTTAGATTTATATTCTCTTTATCTCCTTGCATCAAAATTACACCAGTAACAATGTTTACAATCAAACCAACAAGAGCTACTATTCCTGCAGTTTTTAAATCAATTTCAGAGGGATTAAAATATCTTTCAACAGCTTCATAAAGTATCCAAATAATTGAAAGAACAATAGTAATACCATTTATAAAAGCGGCTAATACTTCTACCCTATAATAACCAAAAGTTTTTTCTACAGGGGCTTTTTTACTTGCAATTATAATTGCAATAAGTGAAATAATCAATGCAAAAGAGTGTGTAAACATATGAATTGCATCAGAAATAAGAGCAAGAGAATTGGATAAAAATCCAAAAATAAACTCGGCTATCATAGTAACAAAAGTGATAATAAGTGCAATCTTTAATACTTTTTTGTCTTGTGTTCTATGATCGTGATGATGTTCATGTGAGTGTTCATCATCATGAGCATGATGATGATTATGAGAATGACTTTTAATTTTTGGTTTATGTGAATTTAATCCTATATTACAACTATGCATACTATTTTCCTGCTACTTTATAATTTTAATTTTAGATATTTACATAGATATATGCTATATCTATTCCTTTTTTCGTATTATAATATTTTAACTATAATCAACACTTAACCAAGATTTATATATGATTCAAATCTAATTACAATTAAGGAATTTATTTGAAACTTGATATTACAAAAGTTGCCAATGTTATAATATATATGCTAGATGAAAAAGTTCTACACCTAAATGATAGAAAACTATCAATCTTACTTTTCCTAATGGACTTTAACCACCTAGAAAACTGCAATACGAAAATATTTGGTGATGAGTACATAAAAGATAAAAGAAACCCTGAGCCTACAATACTATCAGAAGTTTTTGATATCATCGCAAATCAGGAAGATCTGGATGAAGAAGATGAAAGACTTTTTTTAATACAAGAACTATTAGATTATATTGATATTGAAATTCTTACAAAAGAAAAATTCATAGAATTAGAATTTATCAAAATGGACGAAGAGTTTGATGAAAGCCTATTTGAAAAAGAAGAGATGAAAACTATCAAAAAAATTGTAGAAAAATATAAAGAAGAGACTGCTAGAAAAATTGCTAATGCATGTTTTCAAATTGATAAAGTTAGAGAAACTCAACTTAACGAAGTTATAATTTAGTCAATTTTAATACAAGCTCAAGAGTAACAGCGTTAAATTAGGAAAAGATACTCAAAAATACATTCATAAAAAACAACTATAAAATATACTTTTATATAGTTTTTAAGTTAAATATTAGTTTTTACTAGATTAAATGCATAAAAGTATATTTTTTAAGTAATTTTGAAGTTTATAAGCTATAAACTATACAAAAGTATACTTTATAGGAAAAATTATGGCAAAAGTTGTAAAGACATCTGAAAAACCAAACTCTGTAAATATTATAGATATAAAAGATTTTGGAAAACATATCAAATATAAAAGGACTAGCCAAGGTCTATCTATAGAAGAAGCAGCTACTCTTTGTAATATAAATGCAAGAACACTTACCAAACTTGAAAACGGCGCTGAAGGCACTAGACTTTCAACGGCTATTAATATTGCAAAAATGTTTGGTCTTAAACTCATAGTGGAATAAAGATGAGTAATTTAAACATATATTTCAAAAAAGAGCTTATTGGAACAATTCATTACAATATTAAAGATGATATTTTTACTTTTGAATATACATCATCATGGAAAGAAAAAGGTTTTGAATTAACTCCAAAAATGAAATTTGATAACACAATCAATTCAAATACAATAAAAAGATTTTTAGAAAACCTCCTTCCTGAAGGAATAGGAAGAGAAGTTTTAAGTATAAATTTTCAAATATCTAAAAACAATATTTTTGGTCTAATAAAAGCTATTGGACACGAAACAACAGGAGCATTAACTTTTAATGAAACAAAAGAAGAGATAAATACTTTTTTTAGAGAAGTTAGTGAAGAAGAACTAGCAAATAGGATCAAAGAAAGAAAAAACACACCTATTTCTATTTGGGATGAAAAACCAAGATTGAGTATTGCAGGAGTTCAAGATAAACTTCCTATCTCTATAATAGAGGGCAAATATGGTTTTGGAGAAGGAAGTTTAGCTTCAACACATATATTAAAGTTTGAAAAAGATGAAGATAATATTGTTCTAAACGAATACCTAAGCCTAAAACTAGCATCTAAAACTGGACTAAATACAGCAGAAGCTAATATTATCAAAATAAAAGACCAAGAAGTACTTTTAGTAAAAAGATTTGATAGAGAAGAAGTAAATAGTCAAACTATCAATAGAATACATATAATTGACGCTTGCCAAGCTTTAGATTTATCAGTAATACAAAAATATGAAAGAAGTTTTGGAAAAGCTAAAAGTGTAGAAAATTATAGAGAAGGTGCATCTTTTAAAAAACTATTTTCTCTTATAGCTCTATGTGATTCTCCTATTCTTGCAAAAAAAGAGATTATAACTTGGATATGTACTAATTTATGTTTAGGAAATAGTGATGCACATGGGAAAAATATATCTTTTGTCATAAATAAAAACTCTATGAAATTATCTCCTTTTTATGATATTGTAAATATTTCAGTCTATAAATATAGATATGATACTGACTTAGCCATGGCTATAGATGATATCTTCTCTTTTGAAGAGTTAGGATCATATGATTTTATAGAATTTTGTAAAAACTTAAATATAAATTTAAGAGGATTTGTAAAAGAGTTTACTAGAGTTTCAAATGTTATTGAGAAAAATTTAAATGAAAATTTGATAGCTGATTTAGATACAAAGAAGAAAAGAATATTTTTTGATGAGTATAAAGATGATATTTTGACTAGAATTGTTAGACTTAGAAATATTTTAAATTATTGTCTTGAGTATGAGGGGTAGATTTTTAAATAGATAGGTTAAGTACTCTTCAATCTCTTTTTTACCCATATCTAACTCCTGATATACTTAGCATTTTGTTAAACTATTAAGTTTTTTATTTGATATCAATACATTTTGATAAGATATCAGATGATTTTCCAATATCTCAACAATTAAATCATTTAAAAAATCATATCAAATATATAAGTTAGGATAAAAATACTACATATTGTAATATATTATTTTAAATAAATATTAAAAATACCTTTTATAAGGGCTTTATAGCAATTTAATATCTTATCATAAAAAATGTAGTGATATTAGGTGATTTATATATTATTTATATATAATATATTACTAATAAATAGTTAGGTATCACCGTAAAATTAATTTTTTGAATTGTGACGATAAATGTGACAACATTAAAATAAACTATTGAAATAAATATTTAGTAATAAGGAAAATAAATGTCAAGATGGATTTCACCATATGAATCACACCCTGTTCACTTAACTTTAGAGAATTTTCAAAATAGAATTAATGATATAGAAATTAATACTATATCTGATGAAAATATGTTAATTGAAATTTCAAGATTAAAAAAAGTTATTGAATATATTGATAAATATTTAAAATTAATTGATCCTGATATAAATATAACAAATTTAACTGGAAATTTAAATAACCTAAATCAATACCTAGCAACCTCACAAAGTGAAGTTACTAACTTCATTTCAAGCAATAATATTACATATTTGCAAAGAGCAAATAATAATATTGATAATGGATTAAGTACATTAAAGACATTTCATACACTTTTACCAAAAGTTTCTGGTCAAGGTATTTATTCTATGTTAAAAAAATATAACGAAACACTTGAGGATGCTCTTTCTGAAATTAACTTAGAAAATACCATAAACGCTAGTAAAAGTATTAGAAATCTACAAGAAGAATTAATTGAAGGAACAGAAGATACAGAAAGTATAAAATCAAAAATTAATTTTATGGTAGAAGATACAGAAGCTAAATATAATAAATTATTAGACTTTTATAATAACTCACTTAATGATATTGAATTTGAGAATACAACTAAAGAAAAAATAGAAAAAGCAAAATTAAAAATAGAACAAGACACTAATGATGCGCATGATAAAATTATAGAAGTTTCAACTAAAGTCGATAACTTAGATAAATTTTATGTGAAAATTTTTGGGGCATTTAATGAGGATAAAGAACGAATTGGTGGATTAAAAGATGAGCTAGAAAAACGACTAATAACTCTTGATACATTTGAAAAAGAACAAGAAAAAGTTTATAAAGAAACTTTAAAACAAAGATTAGAAGAATTGTCAAAATATGAGATTGAACAACAAAAAAATCATGAAGAAATTTTAGAACAAAAATTAAGAGAAATAACTAATTATGAAAGAGAACAACAAGTACACAATAAAAACTTATTTGAACAAATAGAAAGCTTATTACCACATGCAACATCAGCTGGTTTAGCTAAAGCATATGAAGTAGAAAGAGAGAAATTTAAATTTCCAATTATAATTTGGAATAGTGTTTTTATAGGATCGTTAATTATAATGTTTTTAACTTCTTATTTTTCATTAGAAAATATAAAAGGTATAGAAGATATAGGAAAACACTTTTTTAAAACATTACCAATTATTGCACCATTAATTTGGTTAGCAATTTTTGCAAGTTCTAGAAGAAGTGAAAATCAAAGACTTGAACAAGAATATGCACATAAAGAAGCATTAGCTAAATCATACAGTAGTTATAAAAAACAAATTGATGGATTAAAAGAAGAAGACCAATCATTACTAATTAAACTATTAGATAATGCAATAGAAACTATTTCAAAAAATGCAAGTGAAACATTAGATAAAAAACATGGAGATGGAACACCTTTACAAAGCATTGTAAAAACTCTTACAGAAGAGATAAAGAAATTAAAATAGTAATGGTAAGATAAACTAAAATACCTAACAAAACCTAGAAAAGGAACAAGTGACCCATGAAATTTTTAATCCTAAAAGAGTTAAAATGTAGTGGTTATAAAAAATAGTCAGCAAACTGTCTGAGGGTCATTGTCCCTTAAGTCGGTCGTTGTTCGTTCCCGCTTCGCGTGAACGAACAACGGCGGTGCTGACCACTGAACGTGTCACCCGTCATTTGTCATTCTTCGCTTCGCTACGAACAACAAATGACAGGAGACACACACTCAGCCATCTTCCAGAAAACACTCCGTGATTTCTGAAATATGACTGAGTGGTGCTCAGCACCGCCGTTAGTCTATCTATAATTTGAATAACTAGAAATCTAAATTATTAGATTATGAATTTTCAAGAATTTACAATTTATAATTTTTTGTGACGCAAACTGCGACGATTATATATTATCATTATAAATTATATCAAGGAATAAAATGAATCAACAAAAAGCAATTACATATAGTTTATTGGCTTATATAAGAGCTAATTCAGAATTAATAAATGGACCATTAGATATTTTTGTACCACTTATTAAAAGAGCATTATCAATGATGCACAAAAATGGAATTAATTCAGGAAAGAATATATCTGAGATATATGAACATTCAAAAAAAATATATGATATGGTCTTTCCATTACCTGTATTAAAAAAAATACTCAATATTATTTCAACAGAAATTAATAATACAAAAGAAGGTGCCTTTATTCTTAATAAGGATGATTCTTTTATTATTAGTAATTATACATTTGTTGAATATGACGAAGTAACGCGAAAAAGAGAAGTTCAGATTAAGGAACTAGAAGAATTATTTCAAAAATTTTGTACTGCATCAGATTACAATATAAAAAAAGATGAATCGATTTTTCATTTTATAGAAGAACATAAAATAACATTAGCTAAATACTTATCAAATAGTGAAGTATCAGAACCACATGATTATACTACAGTTGTTCAATTTATTAATTATTTTAAAAATATCACACCTGTATATGATTTAATAAAAAGTTTATATCTTGGTTCTATATTATCTGAATATATAGAATATACGCCCTCTACAATTGCAATAAGTACATAATTACTTTTTGATACAAATTTTATTATAAGTTTAATAGATTTAAATACTTCTGACTCTACAACTACATGTAATACTTTACTAGATATTGCAAGAGAACAATCTTATACATTATCAATATTACCTGAAACAATTGATGAAATTAAAAATTTATTAATAACAAAAGCAGAAAATTTCCAAAAATCATTTATGGTAAAAGATATTTATACAGAAGATATATATAATGCATGTGAAAGAAGAAATATTACTCCAGTTGATTTAGAAAGAATAATTGACAATATAGAACAAACAATTCAAGACTTTGGAATTAACATAGTAAATAATATTGAAGAAATAAGGGAAAAAGCATTATCAAGTGAACTTTTTAATTATTATTCTCAAAAAAGACGTAGTAAAATATCAGCTCAACATGATACAATTGCAACATATTATATCCGCAATAAAAGAAATTATAAAAATGTAACTAAATTTGTTGATGTAACCTGTTGGTTTGTAAATAATGCAATTTCACATGAAAATAATAAAGCAAATGAGAAGTTCTATCAGCCTGAAATAATTAGAGCTGATGATTTACTTAGTATTATGTGGTTAAGTAACCCCAGTGTAAGTAAAATAATTAGTAGTGATGATATTTCAGATATTGGATTGTCCTCGTTATTATCATTGACATTTGCAGAATCATTACCAAAAACATCAATCATAAGAGAGCTTGAGGATAATATAAGAAAATATAAAGATGATATTATTACAGATAGAGATATTATCAGGCTTTCTACAAGAATCGCGGATAGTCAATTAATAGATATTGAAGAATTAAATAAACTAGCAAACGAAGATACAGACGCTTTTGTTTTAAAACTTCAAGAAGAATCAAAAAAACAAGCAAAAATTGAAACAGAAAGAATAGAATCATTATCAAAAATTGCTAATACTTTTACATCAAAAATTGAAGCAATAGAAAAACTAGAAAAAAAACATGAAAAAGAAATGAGAATTTCTGCTAGTACAAAAGAAAGAAATACACAACTTACTAATGTAATGAAAGAAAAATTAAAGCTAGAGAAATTAAAAAATAACAAATTAATAGATGGTTTAGCTGAGAAAGAAATTAAAAAATGGAAAGGTAATTCAATTAAGTATTTAATTATATTTAATATAATATCTATTATTGGCACTTTTATTTTATATGCATTATTTACAAATCTAGCTACATCCTTAGTTATAACATTATTTGGAGGACTATATACAATTATAAATGGTTTTATAATTAATATAATATTTGCAAGGCATAATAACCTTTCTGATATTAAAAGCTATAAAAATGATATTAAAGAAAAATTATCTAAGGAAATTGATAATAATTAATTATAAAATATTTTAATTTTATAGTTTATTTATAGTTGTAAGACTAACAAAACCTTGGAGAAAACAAGTCTAAACTGCGATTTTTGACCTTTCAAGTGTCGATTAAATAAATATGAAGACAAAAGTTTCAAATCGTTAAATCCACTTGTTTCTCAAGTCCAACGTTAGATAAAAGGAGTTTACTTTTAGACCAGAGTTTCAAGAAGTTCAACATTTACTAAATAGATTACTTTCATTCTTACAAGTTTTTGATACAAATAATCGAGAAGATTGGTCGTCGCTCTTAAGACATTGGGAACGAGTTATATAAATTATGTAAGGGAAATGATACAGGCACCTTTTTTCAAGAGTATATTCTTGGTATTACTTCACATATTCACTTGTAGAGATTTCTTCACCTTTATAAGAAGTAGTTTCTATAGCTTTTAACAAATCTTCCATTTTTACTTCGTCTTTGTATTTTACAGTTACTTCTTTTGTATTTAGTCTCACGCTAACTTTTTCTATTCCATCAAGTTTTTTAATAGCTTTTTTTACAGCGGTTGTACATAAAGGACAATGCATACCTTCAACTTTTATAATAGAAACTTTTGAAGCAAAAAGCGAGATTGTGAGTAAAAAGATTGATATTAATATTTTCATAATTTAGTCCATAAAATAAGGTATTATCTCTGGATATAAAAGAAGGAACAATACTAATACAAAGAAAAAACTAAAAAAAAGATAGTTTTTTATCATATCTTTTTTTGTGCAGTTACAAGCAATTTTAGTATTGAATTTTTTTATACCATAAAGAAAAAGCACTATAGTTAAAATAGCAAGGGGAATTCTAATATACCCTAAGGTTGTAAAATAAGATAAAACTCCACTTGATATTCCAAAGAATATAAATAAAAAAGCTGGTAAGCAGCATAGCGTTGATAATAGTGCAGTAATTACTGCACCTATTATCGGAAGGAAACCTCGTCTCATACTCTCTCTTGAGAAGTATAACTATATGCAAAACCTTTTGCATTATAGTAATCTTGAGCATCTTCTCCAACTTCTGCATATGGATAACCTAACATATTAATTGGGTATTGAGTTGGTTTTGGATTTAGTACAAAATCTCTAGCATAATTAAATGCAACCCAGTTCATTTCCCAAGAACCAAACATGAATTTTTTCGCGTCTTTAACTTTTTGATCTTCATTAGTTAGTTTTTCTGCCAATCTAACTTTTGTAACATCAGCAGGATCAGCTGGAACCCAACCTAAACCACTTACAAAAAATTCTGCTCTACAATGTTGTCCACCAGTAATTTTTGCAAATCCTTTTTCATCTGCTTTACCACAAGCTTTGGCAATCTTAGATTTACCAGCTCTGATACCAAATACTTCTCTTGCTGGAATATTTGCATTTCTTAATAGACAAACAAATACTGAACTAATATCAGTACATTTTCCACCATAGATTTTTTCTTCAAGTGCTTTGTTTGCATCCCCTACTCCACAACCTATTACACTATTGTCTCTGTACATTGTTGTAACTGTCCAATCATAAATAGCTTGTGCTTTATCTAATGGTGTTTTAGCATCTTTTATAATATCTTTTGTAAAAGATTTTAATTTATTATTTACAGGAATATGTGCTGTTGCCTCAAGAAAAGTTTTTTCTGAATCACCATAACTCATGTCATTTTTAGCTAATGATAAATCAATGCTTTTTTGATGTGTCATTACATCAAATGTGATGTTTAATTCTCTTGCTTCTTTTCCTTTAGCCCATAATACATATAAAACTTTTGCATCATAATCATTTGTTACAATTTCTGCTTTTTTATAATTACCATTAAAAGTAATATTTACTAATTCTTGATATTTAGATGTTAATGGAACTGGAACCCAAAGTTGTGTATCTTCATCAGCAGCTTCCATTTTATAATTGTTTACAATTGTAAACTTTCTATATCCATCTTTAATACCAAAGGCATTTGTCTCAGTCTTTGCAAAGGCAAAATTAGGATTTACTAACATAGTAGTAGATAGTAGTGCAGAACCTTTTAAAAATGTTCTTCTTTTCATAGATTACTCCAAAATAATTTTTTTGAAGCATATGTAGTCATAAATTTCATGCATATCAATTTTATGTCCAACCTAAACCTTAGGTTAATGCTTATCGTGTTTGTTACTATATTAAAGAACGTATAAAAGTTTTCTTAAAAGTAAAAAATAATTTACCATTTTTTAATTCAATAAGATGTAAAATAATTGAATCAAATAAGCTATGGAATAGCTATACATAAAGGAAACAAATGGAAACTTCAAAAAAGACTATCTTTTTAAAATCGGACAAAATTGGCGATGGAGAATTAGGTTCAATGCTAGTAAAAGGTTTTTTAAATGCCATATATGAACAAGAGGAAACACCAAAAGCAATTGTTTGTGTGAATAGTGCTGTTTTACTTACTACTGCACAAGAAGATGATGAGACCCTTCAAATTCTAAAAAAGATAAAAGATAAAGGAGTTGATATTTATTCTTGTGGAACTTGTTTAGATTATTATAATAAAAGAGATGATTTGAAAGTTGGTATTGCAGGTAATGCTATGGATACAGCTAAAATGCTTCTTACTGAAAATATTGTATCACTATAACTTCTTTACTGTAAAATAGACAATAGACTTTTTAAGGTCTATTGTTTTTTAGATTTCATTATAGACTTCATAACCACTAAGTGCCGCACCAATTGCACCCACTAATTGAGGATAAGAAGAAGCAATAACATTTTTCTCCAGTTTTTTTGATAAAAGATGAACTAAAAAACCATTTAAAGCCCCTCCTCCTGTAAAAATTATAGAGTCACTTTTTATTGCAAATTTTCTAGCCATAGAAGCCAATCTTGAGGCGATGGATTCATGTACCGCATAACATATATTTGAAGCACTCTCTTTTTTTGCAATTAATGAAATAACTTCCGATTCAGCAAAAACTGCACACATACTGGAAATTGTTAGTTCTTTATTGGCATCAAATCCTATTTTTGAAAATTCATCTAAATCTAATCCCATTCTATTTGAAGCTATTTCTAAAAATTTGCCCGTTCCTGCCGCACATTTATCATTCATCTTAAAATCAATAAATCCACCTGTTTTATCAAGCAAAATTACTTTACTATCTTGCCCACCTAAATCGATAACCATTTGAGCATCATTTTGAAAAAAATACGCCCCTTTCGCATGGGCTTTTATTTCACTGATTACAGGACAAGAAAAGGTATCTTCAATCATATGTCTTCCATATCCAGTGGAGACAAGCATTCGGATATCTTTACCTTTTAAATACTCTTTTACAATCTCATCTTGATTGACAATTGTGGGTATTATTTTTGTATCAATAATCTCTTTGCTTTGATTGATTCCACATATTTTTGTATATGTGGAACCAACATCTACTCCCCAGTACATATTAGTTTTTTGATTTAAATTTCAAAGCTTTATTTTTAAAAGAAATACTCTCTAAAAAGGCTTCAACTCTTGTTTTAATTTGTCCTGCATCTTCAGGTGAATAATCAGATTCTATAACCAGACAAGGAATTCCAGCAGCTTCTAAGGCTTCAGTTACAAGATGTGATTCTACATTGTAGGTATGACAAAAAGATAGAGTATAATAAATAACTCCATCTGCACATCTATCTTTATACATTTGTAAGATTTTATCAATTCTTGGAGTATTAGGAGTAAAACAAGCACAATCAACTGCACTATATCTTTTCATAAGTTCACCCATCAAATCATCTTCAGTTTCAATATTATCTAAATCAACATTGTCCTTATAATATCTGTGCCCTATACATGACTCTTCATTTATTATGGCCCCTCCAGAACCTTCAACAGCTGTATGAAGTTTCCAGTTTGGAGGAGCAATTGGAGTTCCTAAAACCATCAGTCTTGGTATATCTTTTTCAAATACTGAAGTTTTCTCTTCAACTCTTTTTTCTAACTCATCACACAGTTCATTCACTTTTTGCGTATATCTTTTTGGATCATCTAAAAATCCCATTTGATTTACAAACAGAGCATCTTTTCCACTAATTGGCACAACATCAGGATTTAATCCTCTAAGAGCATCAAGTCTTTGCATAGCTTTTCTTTTCTCATTTATGATTTTAGTTCCATTAATCATCTCTTCTAAAGATAATTTTTCACCCATCACCTCTTCAATATGCTCTTTAAACTCTACAATCTCCTCTTTCCACATTTTTAAATCTTTTTCTCTTTTCATATGTGGAATATTCATTACATGAACAGGATGATGTTTATTGAGTATCTCCCAAGTTTTTTTCTTGGCTTCACAAGTAGTTTCCCCATAAATGAAATCTGAAGATTGTGTATAGGCACATGTTCTTTGAAGTTTAAAACCATGAGCTGATTTAATCAAAGGACAGATATTTCTAGGCAGTTCAGTCTCTGCATCTGCAATAGTTGCAGGACTTCCCCCACACAAACCAAAACATGCTCCACCAGCTCCTACAATAATCTCTTCTGGAACAAAAATACAAAAAGTTCCCACAGCTGGTTTTTTGTTTTTTCTTAGTTCATTAATCTCTGCAATTCTGCCACCTTGAATTTCACTCATAAACCAATCAAAATATTTCATACCTTCTGGTCTGTTTTCTTGTGACATAAATTGATTTTGGTATGATTCTAAACCCATACTCATCATTGTTGCATGTCTATCTACATCAACACCAATATTCGAAAGAAGATCTCTATGTTCTTGTACACCCATTTTATTTTCCTAATTTTAATTTAATAATTTCATGAAAAAAGATTTGTTTGAGTTTTACTGTCTTAAATCATGTTTGTCTAAACCTTAGACCATTTTTAACAGCATATGTAGGCAAGAGAATATTTACTTTTGTCTAACCTAAACCTTAGGTTATGCTTATTTATTAAAACTATAATCAAATTTTTATAAATTAAAACTTAAAAGGTAAAAAAACCTTTACTATAATTTAATTTTAACGTAAGAGAAGGTAGAATACTTATACATTAACCTATGGAATAGGTGTACATAAATGTTTACTCACAATTAACTAATTATTTACACATTTCATAACAATATAATTCGAGGATAATATGAATAACGAATATAAATTAACCAAATTCGTTCAAGCTGCAGGTTTAGCCGCTAAAATGGGTCCGGGGGATCTTAAACAAACAATTAGTAGCTTAGTACCATGCAATGATAAAGTGCTTGTAGGATTTGAAAACAGTGATGACGCATCAGTTTATAAATTAAATGATGAAGAAGCATTAGTTCAGACACTTGATTTTATAACACCAGTAGTTGACGACCCGTATGTATATGGGAAAATTGCTGCTGCAAATTCACTTTCTGATGTATTTGCAATGGGAGCAGATGTTAAGACTGCTCTAAATATTGTTGGGTTTGATAATAAAAACCAAACAAAAGATGCACTAGGAGAAATACTTAAGGGTGGAAATGAAAAAATAAAAGAGTGTGGTGGTCTTCTTATGGGAGGGCATACAATAGAAAGTCCAGAAATGTATTATGGATTATCTGTTGCAGGAATTGTTCATCCGGATAAAATATTAAGAAATAATACTGCCAAAATTGGTCATGTATTAGTTTTAACAAAACCTTTAGGTATGGGTATTTTAACAACTGCCATCAAAAGAGATTTATTAGATGAAGCAACTACAAAAGAAGCAGTTAAAATTATGGAAACATTAAACTACTTACCATCTAAACTTTTAAGAGATTATGATGTAAGTGCTTGTACAGATATTACAGGATTTGGACTACTAGGTCATGCTTTAGAGTCAACAACAAACCTAACGTCATTTGCTATACACTGTGGAGCTGTTCCAGTTATACCAGAAGCAGAAGAACTAGCAGCGCAAAATGTAGTTCCTGGTGGAACAAAAAGAAATATGAAATATTTAGAAGATAAGACCACTATCATGTGTGCAACTTCAAAATGTTATCAAATGTATTGTGATGCACAAACGTCAGGTGGTTTATTAATTTCAATGGACCCAAAAGATGCAAAAGAATATATAAAAAGAGTAGAAGATTTAACTTATGGATATGCAACTATTATAGGGGAAGTAATACCAAGAGGTTTAACGCCAATAATTATACATTAGACTAGACAAAAAAACTTACTAAATCTTATATATTAAGATTTTAGTAAGTTACTTAATATTTATATTATTGAAAACATAACTCTCAATCTCAAAAAAATCTTCACTAGTTAACTCATGTGATATATCATATGCTCCACATATATTTTCAAGTAAATTATATAAATACTCAATACTATTTAAAGCTAAAAATTCATACTGTTTATTTGGATTCATCTGTTTTATTTCTTCAAAATATAAATTTTTCAATTCTTCATTTTTGTAAATATTAGCTACTGTAGTAAAAAGTGAAATAATTTTCTCTTTTTTTAAAATTATTTTAGTCAAAATATCAGGCTCTTTATGAAAAGCAATTGCAATATCAAACAAATCTCTTGAATTACCTTTGTCAGCTCTATAATGAATCTTCTTGGCAATAATTTCTTCTACTGTATCAATTAGTAATTCATGGCCCCACAAGTTTACTTTTTGATAAGCATTTTTTGATTTTTTAACAACATCAAAAATTTGAATCTTACTATCCTCGTTTATTACTATTTCTGAATAAATAGGATGACTTCTAAAATTACCTTTATATCCAATTTTTTGCATTGAAGTTTTAACTTTTTCACTCCAATTAGATTCTTTTAATAGATGTTTTTTATCAACTTCAGCATATATAAAAATATCAATATCAGTTGAATATCTGTGGTTCCAATAATAAGAAGCCAAAGCTGTTCCACCACCGAGAGTTGAGACATCACTTATCTTACTCTCTTTTAGAAGTAAAAGTGTTGCCTCAAGCATAGCTTTTTGTTTTGAAAAATCATACATGAGATAATTCTTTTTTATTTAAAATATTTTGAAGAGCAATAGGTAGTGTTTTTTTATTTTGATTATTTGATTCAAGATGTTTTAGTCTAAATCTTTTATCCCAAATTTTTGCAACACCAGCTAAATTTCTAAAAGGAGATGAAATATAAATATTTTTAATATTTCTTTTTGATACATTAAAAGTTCGAATAAATTCATCTAATTCTTCTATTTCTAGTTCTTTAAAAAACTTTGCATATATAGTTTGTTCTTGAATAGTTGCTTTATGATAATCTTTTTTATTATAAGCTTTTCTAATATCATTAGCAGTAAATTTTGAACTATTATCTATATTTCTATTTAGAATATGAAAGAATCTATGAGTGGTTTTTTTATTAAGTTTATTTTGTACTTCTTTTTCATCAAGATTAATAAGAAGTTGATAAAGTCTATTTCTATTACTATCTTCTTTTTTCCAATCATTAAGAGTAGCAAAGGGAATATCTAAATATTTACTAATTTGTACCTGAGTCATTTTATATCCTTTTAATTATTACATTATATATGAATATCGTAATTATGTCAACAATAGTTTTTTAACATAAACGATAAAGAAAGACAATATTTATGTCTCTCTTTTAATCGTTGTATGAAATTATTAGTCATAATACAAAGCTAATGGCTTAGTAATATATGTTTCATTTTTCCCTCTTTTTATAGCATTTTTGTATCTACAATCAAGGTCTGGTCTATTTACTAATTTTAAAACTTAAGTCAAACTATAAATATACTAAACTCCAGTAATAATGATAAAGATAGCTAAAATATTCCTAAGTAGTCTATCAAACAATATTCACTCAAACCATTAGTAAAAATAAGTGAGACATCCTATAGCCCAAAGCTACTTGGTAAATTTTTCTTTACTTTTTTAAGATTTAACTGATTTAGATTTAGGTACAATCCCCTATTAATAAGCTTTATGACTTTATCTTCTGTGGATATATCACTATGAAGTTGAGAGAATAAGGTATAATATTTTAATATATTGAAAGATAAGATAGAGTATTAGTTAGCAAAATTTGGCGAGAAGGTGTAGGAATCGAACCTACCGCGGCGTTTACACAAAAACCGCCGATCAGGGTTGAAGCCTGCGGTGCCCACCAGGGTCACATACCCCCCAAATTTTGTAGAAGTGAATACTACAATAAAAATATTAAAAAAACTATAAAAGGGTAAAAATGATTTTACTAAAGTCTATTCCTAAAGTTGATAAATTTATCGCAAAAGATGAATTTAAGGGTATGTCTACACCTTTAATTTCCACAATTTCAAAAAAAATCTTACAAAATTTAAGAGATTCTATTTTAAATAATGAAATTGAAGAAATAAATGAAAATGATTTAATCAACAAAGTAAAAGAAGAGTATGAAAAGATAATAGAACCATCTTTACAAAAAGTTATAAATGCAACAGGTGTAATTGTTCATACAAATTTAGGAAGAAGTTTAATAAACGAAAAAGCCTTTTTAAAAGCCAAAGATATAGCTACTAGTTACAACAATCTTGAATATGATTTAGAAAAAGGAAAAAGAGGAGAAAGATACGCTCATATTTCTAAAGTGATTTGCCAAACATTAGGCTGTGAAGATGTATTAATTGTAAATAACAATGCAAGTGCGGTATTTCTAATCCTTAATACTTTTGCAAAAAATAAAGAAGTAGTAGTTAGTCGGGGTGAACTTGTAGAAATTGGCGGTAGCTTTAGGGTTCCAGATGTAATGGCAAGTAGTGGAGCAAAATTAGTAGAAATAGGAACTACAAATAAAACTCACCTTAGAGATTATGAAAATGCAGTTTGTGAACAAACCTCAATGCTTATGAAAGTTCATAAATCAAACTACTCTATTGAAGGTTTTTCTAGTGAAGTTGATTTTGAAGATATTGTAAAAGTTGCACAAGAGAATAATATAATAGATTACTACGATATGGGAAGTGGACATTTTATTGATTTACCATATGGACTAAATGAATCAGAACCATCTGTAAAAAAAATCATGGAATACAATCCTAGTTTACTTAGCTTTTCAGGTGATAAACTTTTAGGAAGTGTACAAGCTGGAATAATTATAGTAAAAAAAGAGCTAATTGCAAAACTAAAAAAGAACCAACTTTTAAGAATGTTAAGAGTTGATAAAATTACTCTCGCCCTACTTGAAGAAAATGTTAAATCAATTTTATTAGGAAGTATTGACGATATACCTACGCTTAAAATGCTTTTTACAAAAACTTCTAAATTAAAAGAAAATGCAACTATGCTTAAAACTGCTATTGATGATATTTGTCAATGTGAGATAATAGAAACTCAAACAGTTATAGGTGGAGGAACAACACCAAATAAAAAAATTCCTACTATTGCATTAGCTGTTAAGTTTAAAAATTATAAACCAAATAAAATAGAAAAACTTTTAAGAGCTAAAAATATTGTAGGTAGAATTGAAAATGAACAATTCTTACTTGATTTTAGAACTATACAAGAAGGTGATATAAAAATAATTGAAAATGCTATTAGAGAGATTGCATAATGAATAACTACATAATAGGAACTTGTGGACATATTGATCATGGTAAAACAGCTCTGATAAAAGCTTTAAATGGTTTTGAAGGAGATACTACAAATGAAGAAAAACAAAGAGGTATTACAATTGATTTAAGTTTTTCAAATATCTCAAATGACAAACAAAATATTGCATTTATTGATGTTCCGGGGCATGAAAAACTTGTTAAAAATATGATTGCAGGAGCGTTCTCTTTTGATTGTGTGATGATTGTAGTTAGTGCTTCAGAAAAGATTATGCCTCAAACAACTGAACACTTACAAATTTTATCACTTCTTGGTATTAAAAATGCCATTTTAACTATTACAAAAAAAGATTTAGTAGAAGAAGATCAACTTCCGTCAATAACAAAAGAAATTGAAGAGTATGTAAAAGAGTATGGCTTTGACTTACTCTTTTCAACTACAGTTTCAATCTATGATGAAAACTCAATTAAAACTTTAAAAGAGAAACTTTTTTCACTAAATGCAAATACAAAAATTGAAGAAAATTTCTTTAGGTATTACGTTGATAGAGTTTTTTCTTCACAAGGAGCAGGTACTATTGTAACAGGAACAGTTCTAGGACGACCTATAAAAATAAATGACAAACTATTTATTTGTGATATTAAAAAAGAAGCAAAAATTAAAAATCTACAAGTGCATGGAATAGATAGCGAAGTTTCAAATATATCAAATAGAACAGCAATAAATCTAAATGGTGTAAAAACAAATGATATAAAAAGAGGTTTTGTAATTTCAAAAAAAGGTTATTTAAGGGGTTTTGATACTATTGATATTTCATTTGATAGTTTAAAAAATAGAGAACTTAAACATAACCAAAGCTATTCTATATTTATTGGTTCTAAAAAAATAGAGGGTAAAATTTTACTTTTTAATAGTACAGAATCACTTCAAAATGGATTTGCCATGATAAAGACTTCAGAGCCAATATTTTCCATCTATAAAGAGAAACTAATCATACGGCAAGGAAATGATACAATTGCAGGTGGAGAGGTTTTAAATCCTGTTATGGACCCTATGAAAAAATCTCAAAAATTAGAACTCTTAGAAGCATTAAAAAAAGAAAATATATCAAAAGCTTTTGAAATACTTTTAAACGCACATAAAAAAGGATTAGGTCTTGTATCCTCAGCACAAAGATTTGCACTAAGTCATGAGAAAGCTTTAGAATATGCAAAAAATCTAGAAAATACTTTTATAGATGAAAAATCTTTAGTGTTATATCCAAAAGAGACAAAAAATATCATCAAAGATAGTATCAAAAATATCTATATCAAAAACCAATTTGCCCTACTTTCAAATGCTTCAATTCAATTAAGATTAAAATGGGCAAGTGAAAGTTTTATAGAAACAGTTTTAGAAGAACTCCTTGAAGAAAACTTCTTAGTAAAAGATGGAAATCTATATAAAAATTCTACTATTATTGAAGACTTTAAATCAAGATTAGAAAGCGCTGTTTTAGAAAGATTAGAGAAAGAAGACTTAGCTCCTACGGCACCATATAATATCTATGATGATTTGGATTTAGATAGAAAAATGGGAGATGATATTTTAAAAGCACTATGTGCAAAGAAAGCTGTAATAAGATTACAACATAATCTATTTATTCATGCACAAAGTTTGACAAATATAGTTCAAGAGATGAAAAATATTATTAAAGAAGAAGGATATATAGATATAGCAAACTTCAAAAAGAAACATCCTTTAAGTAGAAAATATCTAGTTACTTATCTTGATTATTTGGATAATTTTTCTCAGATAAAAAAAGATGGAAATAAAAGAATTTTTTTATCTGAGTTTTTATAGGTTTTATAGATAAAACTGCCAATAAACTAAAGCAATTGTAGTAATAAGTAAAATACCAAAGATATTAAAAACTATTCCATACTTGGCCATATCTTTTACTTTTACAGCTCCACTACTCATAGCAATTGCATTTGGTGGAGTTGCTATTGGGAGCATAAAGGCATATGAAGCACAAATTGTTGCAACAAATAATATAAGCGTAGTATCAATATTAGCAACTTGACTAAGAGAATAAATTATTGGTAAAGCTATTGATATCAAGGCTGTATTTGATGTTATCTCTGTAGTAAAAGTTATTAAAGATGCAACTAAAACAATAAGTAAGATAGTTGGTAAATTTGTTAAAGCTAAAAGATAATTTGCAATTTCTGAGGCCAATCCTGTTGAGGAAAATGCCGCTGCAATTGAAAAACCTGCACCAAATAAGAACATAATTTCATATGGAATTTTTTTAGTATCATCCCAAGTTAAAAAACCAAGTTTAGGTATAAACATAATTAATCCATAGGTTAACAAGATACCTTTTTCATTTAAACCAATCCCTGAATAATAAGGTTCTATTTTTGAATTAATAAGTAACATTACAACTAAAGAACCTAAAATATATAAAAGTCTCTTTTGATCTGCAGTTAATTTTTCTCTATCTTCTAGCTTTGTATCAAATTTTAAATCTTGAACACCAAAGGAAAGAACATAAGGAATAATAAGTAACATAACTAAAGCCAAAGGACCTGTAAGAAAAATCCACTTAATAAATGGAATTGCTTCTATTGAATGCTGTTCCATAAAACCTAATAATATAAGATTTGGAGGTGTTCCAATAGGAGTTACAATTCCACCAATACTTGCTCCATATGCAATAGCTAAAACCAGTCTCATTTTAAGTTTTGTGTCATCTGTTAAATAAACAGCAATAGGTATTAAAAGTAATGCTGTAGTTGTATTAGAGATTAAAGAACTTAAAAAAGCAGAAGTAACAGCAAGTGAAAATAAAACACCTCTAGGGGTATTCGGAAATAATGTTAGTAATTTATTTGATATATATTTATGCAAGTTGGTTTTTTGTGTCGCAATTGCTATCATAAAACCACCTAAGAACAAAAATATTATTGATTTAGAATAATTTCCAGCAGTAAGATTTGTACTTAAAATATCAAAACTTGGGAATAATATAATTGGAGATAAGGAAACAACACCTAAAGGTAAAGCCTCATTTGTCCAAAGTGTTACAAGCAAAACAATAAGTGCTAACAATGTTGCATGTTGCGTGCTAAATGCAAATCCAGCTATAAAAAATGTAGCTAAGGAGAAGACTAAAGCTAATATGATTTCTTTCATAATAAAACCTTCTTTTTATTTTTTTCATTCTAAGTATAGATGAAAAACAATAAAAGAAAGTCTATTTTTTCTTTAAATTAACTGTTTTTTAGAAATTAATTCAAAATTCTAAATATGTACATTTTTCCTACATAAAATCTACATTTTAGGTACATAAAACCTACACTTTACTTACATATTTAACAGTTATTTCTTTTTTGGTCTAAAAGGTTTTATAACCTTTTCATCACATTCTAAAAATGGTCCATCCATTAAATCAATACAATATGGAATAGCAGGAAAAACTGCATCCAAGCACTCTCTTATTGATTTTGGTTTTCCAGGAAGATTTACTATTAATGAACTTCCTCTAAGACCTGCTGTTTGACGAGAAAGAATTGCTGTTGGAACAAACTTTAAAGACTCGGCCCTCATTAACTCACCAAAACCTGGCATCATTCTATCACATACTGCTTCTGTGGCTTCTGGAGTTACATCACGAGCAGAAGGGCCAGTTCCACCTGTTGTTACAACTAAAGAACATCCTACTTCATCAACAAGTTCTTTCATCGTATTTTCAATAGTTTCTTGGTCATCTTCAATACATCTATAAACTGGTTCCCAAGGAGAAGTCAAATAATCATTCATAGTATCAATAATTGCTTTCCCTGATAAATCTTCATAAATACCTTGACTTGCTCTATCTGAAGCTGTTATTATTCCTATTTTTGCAATTTTACTCATCTGTTTCCTTTTTTATTTTTAATATATGCGAAGCATCTTTTATAAAATAAACTGTAGCATAATTTTTAAAGAATTCCATTGCAGAATTTGAATCAATAATTTTATCTTTTCCACCTAAATAGACTTCTATATTTATACCTTTTTCAACTACTTCTTTTAATTTGTCTTCATCCCAAGTATAATTTAATAACTCTTCAAGACTTTCCAAACTTCCTTGTGTAAAATACTTAATTGTATCAAGAGTGTCTGGATATGCAATGTTTTCTAAAAAATTATCACAATAAGCTTTTGCATCTTTTTTAAAAAACATAAGTTGCATTCTTTTAAATTTTGTATCTTGAGTTTGAAAAAACGCAGGGGAAAAGAGTTGTAGAGTATCAACTCTTTTATTAGAAGATAATACATATTCAAAAGCTTTTATTGCACCATATGAAAATCCAGAAACAGTTAAGTCATTATCTATTAGATACTCTTCAAAAAGCTCTTCTTCATTTTCTAAAGAGAAGCCAGAAAAAAACTTATATGTCATCGCTATTTATCACTTCATTTTTAAGCATAATATTTTTTAATCTATTAATATCAGTTGCATTATGAGAAAGAAGTGATCTTAAATCATTACTAATATCTTCTATTAACACATTTGCATCTTTTGCCATCTTGTACTCTTCAACAATCTTTTTTGCTAACTCATAAGCCTTATTTAAGTCATCACTATTTATTGCATATTTTTCTTTTTTGATTACTTCAACGCCAATTGAACCAGATAAATATCTTTTTATATTCTCACGAAGATCATTATAAGAAGGATAAATACTGTCAATTTTTTTAACACCTTCATCAAATAAGGAGACCTTACTTTTAGTTATAAAAGCTTTACTAGCTTGGTAAATAGCTAAAATATCTTTTTGGTTTTCAGATAAGACTAAAGTATCTTTTTTCCCAAATTCAAGTTTATTTTTTGCAATTTCAATATCTTGGCTTTCTAATATTTTTGCTTCTCTTTTAATCATATTTAATAAAGCTTCATTTATAAGAGTAGCAAGTGCAGCGGAAGAAAAACCTGATGTTTCATGAGCTAATCTATCTAAATCAAATTCGTAATGTTTTGAATTAAGATAAAGTTCTAAGATTTTCTTTCTATCGTCAATATTTGGCAAATTAATAAATACTCTTCTATCAAATCTTCCAGCTCTTAAAAGTGCTTCATCAAGTACTTCAATTTTATTTGTTGCAGCAATTACAATAACTCCTGAATCACCATCAAAGCCATCCATTTGAGTTAACAACTCATTTAGTGTTGATTCTCTTTCATCATTTGTTTTTCCACCTCTTTTTTTACCAATTGCATCAATTTCATCAATAAATACAATTGCAGGTGCATTTCTCTTTGCTTCCATAAAAAGTTCACGTACTTTTTTTGCACCCATACCTACATATATTTGAACAAAACTTGCACCACTCTGATAAAAAAACGGAACATCTGCTTCACCAGCAACTGCTCTTGCAATCAATGTTTTACCAACGCCTGGAGGACCTACAAGTAAAACACCTTTTGGTAATTTTATACCATGTTTTAAATATTTTCCAGGTTCATTTAGAAAGTCTACAATTTCTTCTAATTCACCTTTTGTTTCAGAAATACCTGCCACATCTTTAAAAGTAATATTTGAATTTACCGCAGTAATATTTGAAGATAATTCTTCTTGTCTATTCTCTTTTACAGTTGATAACTCATTTGAAAAAGAATTTTTATCTGTTTTATTTTTATTAATAAAGTTTTGTATTTTATCTTGTTTAAATCTTGCAAAAACTGCAAAAGAAAGTAATAATAAAAGAAATACAATTCCAAAATAATATGACCCACTTTGAATATAATCACTACTTTTATATAAGGTATATAAAAAAAGTACTAACAATATAATTGCTGATATACCCATAAGCTTAAAATTTTTATCTAAAACATTTTTATCTGAACCTTGCGACATTTTTATCAACCTCCGCTTTGTATTCTTCTATAAAAATCCAATCACCGATTAAATCAACTGTACTTTCCACTTCAATTTGATTAAAGTGTTGGTCTAAACCAATATATCTACCATTTTTGTATGATTCAATTAATACTTCAAGTGGCTTTGTATTGTTTTTTCTAAACTGATGATTTTTTTCTTCTATGATTTTTGTTAATTCATTATATCTTATTTTAGCAACATCACCACGCACTTCACCCTTCATAGTAGCACTTGGTGTTCCATCTCTTTTTGAATAAGTAAAAGCATGAACATGGGTTAAAGGAAACCTTTGAAGGTTTTCTATAGCTTCTTTCCATAACTCATCACTTTCACCTGGATGTCCTACAATAAAATCAGTTCCTAAAGCATAGCCATTCTCTTTTAAAAACTCAAAAAGTTCTAAATCTGATAATACTTTATTTCTTCTATTCATAATCTTTAACATCTCTTTTGAAGTATGTTGAAGTGCAATATGAAGATGTTTTGCCATGAATGGTTCGTTTATAATTTCTTTAAATTCTTCATCAATTTGAATAGGCTCAACTGAACCTAATCTAATTCTTCTAACACCTTTTATCATTGACATTTTTTTAAGTAATTTAGCTAAATAAGTATGTTGTTTTTTTCCATATGAACCTACATTTGTTCCAGTTAAAATAAACTCACCAAAACCATTTGAAGCCAAAGTTGTAACTTGTTCTAAGATTTTATCTTCAGAATAAGACCTTGCATCACCTCTTACATATGGGATAATACAATATGAACATCTAAAATCACAACCCTCTTGAACTTTAATAAATGCCCTACTTTTCCCAATAAACTCTTCAACAATAGTATCATCAATATGTTCTAAATCACCAGCGTTGAAAAATCTTTCTTCATTTTGAAGAAGTTCATTTATTTTCTCTTTTTGAGAATGTCCAAACAAAGAATCTACTTTATCCTCTTTAAAAAGATTTTCACCTTTTGTCCAAACCCCACAACCTGTAAATACAACTCTTGGTGGTTTTTCAAATCTATTTAAAGCGTTTATATAACCTCTTGCAGTACTATCTGCACTATTTGTAACTGTACAAGAATTAATCACAACTATATCAGCTTGTTTTTCATCTTGTGTTACTTCAAAATCTTTTAAATTACTCATCATAACCTGAGTATCAAATACATTCGTTCTACATCCAAAAGTCTTAAAAAATACTTTTTGTTTATTTGTTGAAAATTGCATACTAAACTTTCCTAAACATCTGCATCTGGTAAATCAGCAGGTGGTACTCTTAAATTTTGTCCACCATTCCCAACATTGATTGTTTGTGTTGGGTATGCAATTGTAATATCATCTTCTTTCATAAAAGCCTCTAATATCTCAGGAGACATTGTACTTCTTAAAACTAGTGCTGAATATGAATTTGTAAGATACCATGCAGAAATTACTATACCATGAGGCTCAACAAAAGTATAAACTCTAGGTTCAACACCTGTTGCTCTTAACTGATATTTACTTCTCATTTTTGAAAGTTGTTTTCTTGTAATATCAGTGTAACCTTTTGAATAATGTTTTAAAATCTCTTTTGCAATATGTTGTGCTTTTTTATGATTTGAATCAAATGTAATAGCAATATCAATACCATCCCAAACTGTTTTTAAACCCGAATGAGTATAGTTTGCAATCATCTCAGAGAAAACGTAATTATTTGGAATAAAGAATATTCTTCCTGTTCTTCTATTTGTTACATATGAAGTATAAGTAATATCTTCTCTAATAGTAATTTTAAATAATGAAATATCAAGGACATCACCAACTGCTTGAACACCATCTCTTGTTACTTTAATTCTATCACCAACATGAATAGAACCTGATGTCACAATAACCATCCAACCAAAGATAGACATAAACCAATCTTTTAAAGCAATAGCAATACCTGCTGATGCAAATCCTAAGATTGTTACAAGATAAGAAACATTATCAATATATGAAAAAAGAATTACCATCAAAATAAAAAATACAACTAAGAAATTAATTACTTTATTTGTCATATAGTAACTTTCATTTTGTGAAAAATACTTTTTAAGTGCCATTTTTATTAAAAATGTAATAACAAAAAGAACAAATATTATCAATGCTATATTAAATATTTTTGATATTTGATCAGATATTTTAGATTTGATTTCCAATATAACTTGTTCTATTTTTCTAGTATATACTTCTTCAGTTGTAGAAACAATTTCTAAAACCATAGTAAAATCTTTTTTCTCTTTATCTAAAAATTTGATTTCCTCTTTATATTCAAAACTTGTATCCAAATTATATAAATCCAAATACAAAAATAGTTTTTCTTCTAAAAGGTTAGTTAGAGTAGAAATATCTTTTTCAACATTTAAGAACTGTTTTTTATTATTATGTAATTTTTTAATATATGATAAAGCATTGATAATTCCAAAAGGATTTGTAATTTCTTCATAATTTTCAATTTCTGGTGGATTAATTAAAGATCCAATTGGAGAACCTTTATATTCAGAGATAAGTTCAAGTTCATTTAATTTAATTCTTAGTTTATTATTTAAATGATAAATCTGTTCTTCAGTTTTATTACTTGATTTCTTAATATTTTTTTTTAATTCACTTAATTCTGATGAAAGTTTTCTATAAGCATCATAATTACTATATCTTTTTAATAAAATATTGTCTTTGAGTTTTAAATCAATTTCTTCAATTTTTAGTTTTAAAACATTTATTTTTTTCTCTTTTTCTAACTTCTTTTCTTCTTCTATTCTTTTCGCTTCAGCTTCTTTTTCTTCTTGCAAAGTTAAAGCTAATTTTTCTTCTTCAGATAGATTTTCTTTCTCAAGCTCTTGTTCATTTTTTAGACTACTAACTAATTCTTTTTTTGATGGTTCAATAATTGTATTTTTATTTACTTCAAGCGCAGATTCTTTAGATAAACCTAAACTAATTAAAATAGAAACTGCTAATAAACTTTTTAATAAAATATTCAATTTAAAAACCTTTTAAAATTTCGATAACATCATTTTTTTCAACTCTATCAGTAATTTCACAATCACCAATACCTTTTGGAATAATAAATTTAATTTTATCATCTAGTGATTTCTTATCCAAGAAGAAATGTTCATAAAAATCTTCCACATCTTTTATTTTATAATCTGTCGGTATATCATATTTTTCAAGTAAAAGTTTTACTCTTAAAGCATCTTCTTTACTCATATTTCCAATTTGTACCGCTAATTCATTTGCCATAACCATACCAATACCTACAGCTTCTCCATGTAAAAATGTATCATAATTTGTTTCATTTTCAATTACATGTCCAAAAGTATGTCCATAATTTAGTGCAGCTCTTAAACCTTTTTCTTTTTCATCTTGACAAACTACCCAAGCTTTTGTCTCAACTGATTTAGCAATTGCAACTTTAATATTTTCATCATCATTTAAATCATTTTGTTCTAACCATTCAAAAAAATCTTTATTAAAAGTTACTGCCATTTTAACAATTTCTGCAACACCAGCAGCAAACTCTCTTTTTGGAAGTGTTGTCAAAAAGTAAGGGTCAATATTTACAGCTATTGGTTGATGGAAAGCACCTACAAGGTTTTTACCAAACTTGTTATTTATACCTGTTTTACCACCAACACTAGCATCAACTTGAGAAAGTAATGTAGTTGGAATCTGAACAAAGTCAATTCCTCTTTGATAAACAGAAGCAGCAAAACCAGTCATATCACCAATAACCCCACCACCAAAAGCAATAAGTAAAGAGCTTCTATTTAATTTATGTTCAAAACAGTGTTCTAAAATATTTTCAATAGTTCTCATATGTTTGAACTCTTCTCCATCAGGTATAGTTACAATAGACAACTCTTTTGCAGTAATTTTTTCTTTTAAATATTCAAGGTGAAATCCACTTACTGTAGGGTTAGTTACAATAACAACTTTTCTGTCATAATATATTTTATTTAGAGTATCAATAGTGATATCATAAGAAGTGTTATCAGGAAGGGTAATATTTACAATCATTTATAAAATCCATAAGTTATAATTTTATAGACATTATCAAATTTTAACTAAAAAAGTCCTGAGTTTAGGCTTTTAGTTAAACTTTATTTCTAAGTTTAATTAGATCTCACGCATCTTAAAATTATTTATTTTATAACAGTATTTAACAACTATAAATATAGACTTTTATTAGTTTTAAATGATTATATTATAGGCTTTGTTTTTATATAGTTATAGTATAACTAGTTTCAAAAATTCCCTCTTTTTCCAAAAACTTTATACCTAGTTTATCTTCAACTTTTTTATTATGACCTATAAAATCAGCTATCCCATGCCAAGGTTCAATACAAATAAAAGGTGCTCCACTAGGTTTTGACCAAAGCCCTAAATAAGGAAATCCTTCAAATTCTACTCTGATAAATTTATCATTTATATCATTTTTAAAAAGTATTGTTTTCTCTTTTAAATTTTCTATTACTAAAGCATCATTTTTAAAAACTTTTTTATTTAAATAAAGTTTTTTATCACAAAGAGGAATTATCTCTTTATTGTTTGAAATTCCATTTTTTCTTAATGGAAATCTCTCAAGCTCTTCTGTATCGTAAAATTTAAAATAACAATCATTTTTACGCTCATTATCTAAAGGCCAATTAAAGGCAGGGTGAGCCCCAATAGAAAAGGGCATTACTCTTTCAGAATTATTTATTACCTTATAAGATATTTTAAGACTATTTTCTAAAAGTCTATAAGATATATACAACTCAAAATTAAAGGGATATTTTTCTAAAATTTGTTCATTTTCTTCTAATTTAAAACAGATATAATTTTTCTTTTTTTCATGTAGTTTAAAAATATTATCTCTAGCAAAACCATGTTGCCCCATTCTATAGGTTTTATTTTCATAAATATATTCATCATCAATTAACTTACCAACTATAGGAAATAGTATAGGAGAGTGTCTTCCCCAAAAATTTTCATCTGCTTGCCAGATATACTCTGTATTTACTGCATTTCTTTTTAGACTACAAAGCTCTGCACCAAAATCTTTAATTGTTGCAGAGATAAAGTTATTTGAGATTGTATATTCCATATTTGATCCTTAAAAATTAAGCTTTTCCGGAAGATTTACCTTGTGTTTTTCTTGAATTATTTCTTGAACCATTTGAATTGTTTCTAGAATTGTTTCTTGTAGCACTTTTGGAATTTCTATTATCATTACCATTTCTATTATTTCTTGAAGAATTGCCTTTATTATTGGACCCACCTCTTGAACCACCTCTACCACCTCGTCCTTGAGTGATTGGTTCAGCTTTGATAGAACGGTCTACATCAAAACCTTCAATATCTACTTTTTCTATTTCTTTATTGATAAGTTTCTCAATACCTTTTAAGTACTCATGTTCGTCAACACAAACTAAAGATACAGCTTCACCTTCACGTCCTGCTCGTCCCGTTCGCCCTATTCTATGTACATAATCTTCTGCGATATTTGGTAATTCAAAATTTACTACGTGAGGAAGTTGGTCTATGTCAATACCACGTGCTGCAATATCTGTTGCAACTAATACTTTAATATTTCCAGCTTTGAAATCAGATAAAGCTTTTGTTCGAGCCCCTTGACTTTTATTTCCATGAATTGCAGAAGCAGAAATATCAAATCTATTTAACTGCTCGCTTAATCTATTTGCACCGTGTTTTGTTCGTGTAAATACTAAAACTTGTTTCCAATCACCTTTTTTAATTAGATGAATTAAAAGTTCTCTTTTTCTTTCTCTATCTACATGATGAACTACTTGAGCAACACTTTCAGAAGATGTATTTCTTCTTGCAACTTCAATTAGTTCTGGATTATTTAAGAGTTTATCAGCTAATTTTTTAATATCATTAGAAAAAGTTGCTGAAAAAAGTAAATTTTGTCTATGTTCAGGTAAAAGTGCTAAAACTTTTTTAATATCATGAATAAAACCCATATCAAGCATTCTATCTGCTTCATCTAAAACAAAAAATTCTACTCTGCCTAAGTCTAAACTATCTTGAGAGATTAAATCTAAAAGTCTTCCTGGTGTTGCAATTAAAATATCTACACCCTTTCGTATAGCTGCTTTTTGGGGATTTATTCCAACTCCACCAAAAATAATAGTAGATTTAAAAGGAAGATATTTCCCATAAGTTTGTACATTTTCTCCAACTTGTGCTGCAAGTTCTCTTGTAGGAGTTAAGATTAAAGCTCTTACATGAGGCTTACCTTTTTCTCTTTTTTTATCAAACAGTCTTTGTAATATTGGAAGTGTAAATCCAGCAGTTTTTCCTGTACCTGTTTGGGCACCTGCTAATACATCTTTTTTTTCTAATATAATTGGAATTGCTTGTTGTTGTATAGGTGATGGTTTTGTATACCCTTGATCTTTAATAGCATCTAAAAGAGGTTTACATAAACCTAAGTCTGCAAATGTCATATATCTCCTACTCTACTTTAGATGAAATTTCTGTTTCATCTTCATTTTCATCTTGGATATCTATTTCTTCTACTTCTTTAATACCTTCAGTTGAGATAATTTCCATATAAAAACTTTCACATTTTTCTAGAGCAGCTTCATTTATACAGTTAGTAATATCATTAAAATCTATTGATTGTGGTTCTTCTTCATTTTTTGCAAATTTACATTTTAAATCCCAAAAATCTACATTTTCTGGAAGAGGTTTTCTTTTTTCTCTTTTTATATATTTTCTAATTTCATGTTTTATCGCTTCTAGAAGTCTATCTGGATGCTTATTTTCTACATTTAACTTAAACGTTTTTTTCATTTATTTCCTTTTTTTGGATTATACCATATTAGATGTATTAAACATCAAGTTGCACTTAAGTATAATTCAAAAAAGTTTATTAAAGGATTTTTATGCTTGAAAAAATTGGTGAAACATTAGATAATATGGATGTATTTGAACTCTCAGATACAGTAGCAGTTGATGAAGATGGAATTATTTATAAAATTGATAACGATGAACTGTGCGATAGTATTTATTGTGTAGCAGATTTTGAAAATAGAACTTCTCTTGATGATATTAAAAGCCATATTATTAATCCATATAGATTAATTGTAGGTGTTCATAGAGTTGATATTGTTGCAAATAAAATTGATGGTGCAAACTTCAAATATATTGATGAAGATGAGAATGAATATGTTCAAATTAATTTTAAAGGAAATTCAATTAAATTATTTGATGATGGAAAAGTTGAAGAAGAGATTACAAGTGAAGAGTTTAAATCTCATATTTTAGCAATAGAAAAAGCTTATCATTATGAAGTTGATGAATATGAAGATTTTTTTAGCCTAAAATTCTAATTATAATAAATTACATAATTTAAATATCTTTGTTACTAGGATGTAATAATTTTCAGCTAAAATTTAAGTATATTTTAAATTTAGGAGAAAAAATGAAAAAATTAACTGTTCTTGCCCTTACTACTTCTATTTTATTTAGTGGTAACTTATTTGCTAAAGACACTTTAAAAATTCTTACTTGGAAAGGTTATGCTCCACAAGCTTTAGTTAAAAAGTTTGAAAAAGAAACAGGAATCAATGTTGAATTAACATATTCAAATAATGAAGAAATGATTGCAAAACTAAGAGCTACAAGAGGAGCAGGTTTTGACCTTGCACAACCTTCTCAAGATAGAATCTCTTCTGTTCAAGCTAAATATAAAATCTATAAACCTATAGATTATTCAAAAATAAATAATGCAAATGTTGTACCATCAATGTTAACTGCTGTTAAAAAGAATACAAAAATTAAAGGTAAATCATATGCAGTTCCATTTTGTTATGGCACTTCTGGTTTAATAGTTAATAAAAAACTAGCTCCCGATGCAAAAGATTATAGTGATTTATTAAATCCTAAATACTCTGGTAAAATTTCGTATAGGTTAAAAAGGCCAACACTTATAGGTGTTGCATTTTCAAAAGGTACTAACCCATTTGAAAAATACACTGATGTAAAAGCATATTCAACTCTTATGGATTCTGTTGCTAAAGATTTAATTACTGCTAAACCTTTAGCTCATAACTATTGGGCAAATGGTGATACACTTTTAAGTATGTTAAGAAGTGGTGAAGTTACTGTTGCCATGGGATGGGATGGTGGAGGTTGGAAACTACATAAAGAAAATCCTGATATTGATTTTGTTGCACCAAAAAGTGGAGCGTTAGGTTGGATTGATACTTTTGCAATTCCTTCAAAAGCTAAAAATGTAGAGGGTGCTTATAAATGGATTAACTTTATGTTAAAGCCTGAAAATGCAGCTTACTTTACAAATGACCAAGGTTATGGAACTGCATCAAATGGAGCAACTAAACTTTTAGATGCTGAGAAAAAAGACAACTTTGAGAGAACATTTTCACAAGCAGATATTGATAATATTAACTGGTATCCACCAGTACCTGCAAAATTAGAAAAAATAGAAGGTAAAATTTTAGATTTAGTAAAATCTTCAAAATAGAACAACAAAACTGATAGAATTAAAAGGGAGAAATTATCTCCCTTTTTTTAGGAATATAAATGCAAAATGTTTTAGATATACAAAATCTCAAAAAAAGTTTTGGAGATTATACTGCCGTAAATGGCGTAAATTTTCAGGTAGAAGAAGGTAAATTCTTCTCAATTCTAGGACCATCTGGTTGTGGAAAAACAACTCTACTTCGTATGATTGCTGGGTTTTTAGAGCCAAGTTCAGGGAATATTCTAATTAATAATAAAGAAATGGTAGGCATAGCACCTAACAAAAGACCTGTAAACCTTGTTTTTCAAAATTTAGCACTTTTTCCAATGATGAATGTGCAAGAAAATGTAGCTTTTGGACTAAAAAGACAAAATGTTCCAAAAAAAGAGATTGAAAAAAGAGTTAAATCAATGCTTGAAAGAGTTCAGCTAGGCGATTACTTAAATCACAATGTTCAAGAGCTTTCAGGAGGACAAAAACAAAGAGTTGCAATAGCAAGGTCACTTGTATTATCCCCTTCAATACTCCTTTTAGATGAACCTTTAGGTGCTTTAGATTTAAAGCTTAGGGAACAGATGAAAATAGAGTTAAAAAAACTTCAAAATGAAATAGGTACAACTTTTATTTATATAACCCATGACCAATCAGAAGCTCTTGTTATGAGTGATAAAGTGGCTGTTATGAATAAAGGACAATTAGAGCAAATAGATACACCTCAAAATCTTTATGCAAATCCAAAAACAAGTTTTGTAGCAGGTTTTGTTGGAGAAACAAATAGATTTGAAGCTTCTAAAGAAAATGAAAATTCAGTAAAAACAAAAGAAGGAATCACTTTTTTATCTATATTCATAGATAATGATATTCAAAAAAATTGCTCTTTATTTGTAAGGCCTGAAGCTATTGCATTATTTCCTAAAGAAGATGTAAAAGATATGAACTATTTTGATTTAAAAGTAAAAACAATACTTTTTGATGGCTCAAATACGAAAATATTGGCAACTTTTTTAAACAATAATCATGAGATTATGGTTTCTCTTCCACAAAATAGAGAATTTGCTCATATTCAAAAAGATGACATAATAAAAGCTGGCGTTCATCAAGAAGATTGCAAGTGTTATAAATCATGAAAAAGCATTTTAAATTAGGATTTCTCATCTTTTTTATCCCAGTATTTTTGTGGCTTTTTTTACTTATAATTTTGCCACAAATTGATTTACTACTTATGTCTTTAAAAGTTGAAGATGATTTGGGAGATATGGTTTGGAGTTTTAGTAATTATAATGAATTTTTTTCAGAAAGAATATATTGGTTAACTTTTGTTAGAACTGCAATTTATTCAATTCTTGTAACAGTTTTGACTTTTATAGTAACCTTTCCTATTGCTTTTTATATCACAAAAGTTGTTTCACCTAAATACAAAGGTTTTTTGACAATATTACTCTTAATGCCATTTTGGGTTAGTGAATTAGTTCGTGTTTACGGTTGGATGATTCTACTAAGAGAGAGTGGAGTTATAAACTATTATTTGATGCAATTTAGATTAATTGATAAACCAATAGAGATGCTTTACAATGATGTAAGTATGATAATGGGACTTGTTTATACTTCTATGTTATTTATGATAGTACCACTTATTTCTGCATTAGATGGAATGGATGATAGTTATATTGAAGCAGCTTCAGATCTTGGTGCTTCAAAATTCACAATTTTTTTCAAAATAATTATACCTTATGCAGCGCCTGGAATTGTTTCAGGTTCTATTGTAGTTTTCATGCTTACTTTGGGTAATTACTTAACTCCAAACCTCATGGGTGGGAAAAATTCATTATGGTTTACAGAACAAATTTATAATCAATTTATTGCAAGTTTTAACTGGAATCAAGGTGCCGCTTTTGGGTTCTTACTTCTAATTTTATCTTCGCTAATTATTTGGATTGGTCTAAAAATTAGTAAACAAAATCTTGCAAAGGCTCTGTCATGATAAGATCCTTGCCTAGAAGTAAAAAATATAATTTTGCCTTTTTAGCTTACATAATTTTATTCTACGTTTTTTTATTTGCACCGTTGGTTATTACTTGTATTTTGGCATTTAATAATTCTGATTTTCCAACTTTGCCTTGGAAAGGTTTTTCTCTTGATTGGTTTTTTTCTGATACTAGAAGTAGAGTTGGATTATTTAATGATGAAAATAGTTTACAAAGTATTTTAATTAGTATTCAAACAGCTTTTTTTGTTTCAATTTTTTCTTTAATAGTAGGAACAATGGCAGCATTTTTATTTGAAAGAGAAAACTTTAGATTTAAACAATTTTTTTATTTTCTTGCTTTACTTCCTTTAGTTATTCCAGGAGTTATTCTTGGTATTTCTTTACTTTTAGGAACAAATACTGCTGGAACATATGTTGAAGATACATTTGGTTTAGATATTGCTATTTTAAGACCTAGTTTTTGGCTAGTAGTTCTTGGTCAGTTTTCATTTATCTCTACCTTTGTTTTGCTTGTAGTATCTGCAAGGCTTAAGAAGTTTGATAACTCATTATCAGAAGCAGCAATGAATTTGGGAGCAAGTAAATTTGATACAATTAGATTAATTATCTTACCATTTTTAAAACCAGCTCTTATAGGCGCTGGGGCAGTTGCTTTTTTAATGAGTTTCGAGAACTTTAATACCACACTATTTTTAGTAGGTTCGGATACAACCTTACCTGTTAATTTATATCTTCAAGTGCGTGATGGAAGTACACCTATAATTAATTCTATTTCATTTTTATTGATAATATCAACTTCTATTCTAGCAGTTATAAATCTAATATTTACAAAAAAAGAATCAATTTAAGAGAGTAAACATAAATGAATTTTTGGAATAATTTTGAAAAAGATAAACAAGCACTTATTTCTCATAGAGGATTGAGAATAATAAGAGCAGAGAATACAATATCAGCATTTGAACAAGCAATTTTAAAATACAATATTGTAGAGTTTGATGTGGCATTTAGTTATGATGGAGTTCCTGTAATCATACATGATAGTACACTAGAAAGAACTAGTAATGTAAAAGATTTGGAAGAATTTAAAGAACCATATAATGTAGTAGATTACACATATGAACAGCTTCTTAAACTTGATTTTGGTTCATGGTTTATAGAAAAAGATCCTTATGGAACAATAAAAGAAGGTCTAGTTTCAGTTGAAGAATTAAAGAATCTAGGAATACAAAGAATATTAACTTTAGAAGAACTTTTGATTTTTCTAAGAGATAATAATACCTTTGCTAATATAGAAATAAAAGATTTATCAGATACAAAATTTGATAAAATAGCAGTGCAAGAAATAGTAAAAATAGTTGAAAAACTAGAAATGCAAAACAAAGTTATAATATCTTCATTTAATCATAACTATTTAAAACAAATATATAAAATAGATCCATCAATTGAAACAGCAGCTTTACAAGATGATCATCATCCAGAAGATTTAATAAATTATCTCAAAAGTTTGAATGTACAAAACTACAATCCTAATTTTATAATTACAGATAAAACTTTAGTAACTAGATTAAATAATGCGGGGTTTTATGTAAATGTTTATACCGTAAATGATCAAGAAGAGATAGAAAAACTTTTTAAATGGAAGGTAAAATCAGTTTTCACTGATTGTTAAAGGTGCTAATAAATAATTAGATTCTTTTAGATTAATATTTTCTCTTGCCTTACTTTAAAAATTTTAAGATAAAATTTCGCCAATGAATTTAACCCAAGAACAAATTGAAATTATAAATGCAAAAGAAAAATCTTTTAAAATAAATGCCGTTGCAGGAAGTGGAAAAACAACTACCCTACTTGAATATGCTAAAAAGAATAGCCACTTAAAGATTTTATACCTAGCCTATAATAAATCTTTACAAACTTCTATTCAAGATAAACTAAAAGAGTATAACCTTTCACATATGAAAATTAGTACTATTCACTCTTTAGCTTATAATAAGATTCAAGCATATCAATATAACTTATGTAATGATTTGAAAATACAAGTTTTGGAATACTGTTTATGTGAATATGAACATACTGTAAATAAAAAGAAAAACTATTTTCCAGTTGCTGAATACATTGCTTTGATAAAAGACTTAGTTAATTTTTATTGCAACTCTTCTTTAATAGCTTTAGATGATAAACTTTTAGAAAAATATAAAAAACAGACTGATTTAGGACCAAAAATTATTGAACTTTTAAATAAAGATGAACAAAAAGCACTAAATCATTTAAAACATATTCTTTCTGCAATGAAAAACAAAAAAATAGATGCTACACATGATTTTTACTTAAAAATGTTTTATTTAAATAAAAGTATTTGCAGAAGTTTAGATTATGATTTAATACTTGTAGATGAAGCACAAGATATTTCAGATGTAATGATTGGCATTGTTGAAGCTCAAAATTGTAGACGGATTTATATTGGAGATTCTTTTCAGCAAATATACTCTTTTAGATATGCAATTAATGCTTTATATAAAATAGATTTACCAGAGTATAGTTTATCTAAGAGTTTTAGATTTTCGGATTCCTATGCAAAAACTTTACAAAATAGTTTAAATGAACTCTATAGAATAAATACAAAAAGAACTTTAACTATTTCAGGAACACAAAACCAAACTAAAATAGGAAAAGATGCAATTGATACAAACAAACCTTATTGCGTGATAGCAAGAACAACATTTGGGCTAATTCAAGAGATTGTCTTTTTACTTCATGATGATAAAAAAATCTATTTTGAAGGTGGTTATTCTTCATATTCATTTATGAATCAAACTGTGTACTCTATCTTTTATTTAAAAGAAAAAAAATTTGACAAAATCACTATGAGTGAAATAAAAGAGTTTGAATCAATATATGAATTAGAACAATTTTCAAAAGAGACAAAAAACCAAGATTTTTTAAATGTAATCAAATTTATTAATACTTATGGGGATAATATATTTGAAATAAATAAAAAAATAAAAGAAAAACTAACAACAAATAAAGAAGAAGCTGATATTATCTTTACAACTACACATAAATCAAAGGGTCTAGAATATGACCAAGTTCTTATGGCAAATGATTTTGTTTCTAAAAAAGAGATAACAAATCAAAAGAATAAAATGTCTCTCACTCAAGAAGTAGAAGAATTAAATATTTATTATGTTGCAGCCACTAGAGCTAAAAAAGCCATTGAATTATCTGCTTTACATTTAGATTATACATATAATGAGAATGACCATAATGAGACTGTTTCTTATAAATATAGAAAAAAATCTTCTGACAAAAAAATGAAAAACATGCAAGAAGAATGGTTAAAAAATAACCGAGTTAAAAAAGTAGCAATTTTCTAAATAAAAACATTAATAGTATAAAATAAGATACTTCTTAGATAAAAAAATTATGATATAATTTATTATAATATTTTAAGGATTAAAATGATTTATTCAGAAGATACTAAAAATCCAAAAATAATAAAAATTTTAATACTTGCTACAATTATACTTGTAATCTCAATTTTATTTTCAAAAACTTATGATATATATCAAGTTCATAAAATGAATCAGTTAACACAAATCATATATAATCATCCATTAAAAGTTTCAAATGAAGCACAATCTGTGAAAATCAATCTTTATAAAATGCATAGAAATATGAAAGATATTATTTTATATCCATCATTAAATGAAGTTAATAATTTGATTAAAAAAAATGATGAAATTGAAAAGGACATATATAAAAGCCTTAATATTATTAAAAAAAATATATTAGGAGAAGAAGGGAAAAATTTAGAAGTTTTTACAAGAGCTTTATTTAAAAAATCAAAACCTATACGAGAAAAAGTTATTAAACTTGCAATAAAGGGAAAATATAAAGAAGCAATTTAAATAACAAAAAACGAAGGAGACAAGCATGTAACAGAACTAGAAAATGCTTCCGAGAATTTATATCTATATGCCCAGAATAAAGCTATCTACTTTAAAAATGAATCTACAAATATCTTTAAGAAATTTGAAAAATTCAATTTATATGCAACCTTCATATTTTTATCAATTTTTCTATTTTTATCATATTATATAATCAATAAAATTTCTAATGATGTTGATATCTTAGAAAATAACAAACTTCTATTGGAAACTGTAATAAGAGAAGCTCCTAATCCAATTATGATTCATAATGAAAAGGGAAAGGTTCTAATGATAAATCAAGTTTGGGAAGAACTTTGCGAATATAAATATGAAGAAATTGACACTATTGAAAAATGGACAGAAAAAGTATATGGTAAAAAAGCATCAACAGTAAAATCATATATTGAAAAATTATTTGAAAAGAAGCAAAGAGTTGATGAAGGAGAGTTTATAATAATAAGTAAAAGTGGTAAAAAATTAATTTGGAATTTTAGCTCTACTTCACTAGGGGTTATAAACAATCAAAAGACAATAATTACATCAGCAATGGATGTTACAAAATTAAAAGAAAAAGATCACATATTACATATACAATCTCGTCATGCAGCAATGGGAGAGATGTTATCAAATATATCACACCAATGGAGACAACCTTTATCTGTGATTAGTACTATAGCGACAGGTTCTTCTATCACATATTCAGTTGATAATTTTGATGAAAAAGAATTCCAATCAAATATGATGCAGATTAATTCTACTGTTCAATATTTATCAAGAACTATTAATGATTTTAGTAATTTTTTCAATCCAAATAAAGAAAAAAAGAATTTTAATATGGAAGAATTATTTGAAAAAACATTTACATTAATTTCTAGTCAATTTCACAATAAACATATAAATATAATAAAAAATATTGAAGATATCAAAATATATGGATTTGAAAATGAACTTATTAAAGTTATTATAAATATTTTAAATAATGCGAAAGATTCATTAGAAATAAATAATATTAAAGAAAAATATGTATTTATTAACGTTTATACTAAAGACGAAAAGTTAGTAATATCTATAAAAGATAATGCAAAAGGTATAAAAAAAGATATTATTGATAAAATATTTGAGCCATACTTTACAACAAAACATCAATATCAAGGAACAGGAATAGGACTATACATGTCTCAAGAAATTATAGAAAAGCATATGAATGGTAAAATTGAAGTTTCAAATGAAACTTTTTCATATAATAATAAAAACTATACAGGAGCTCAATTTATGATTTATCTTCAAAAAAAATAAAAAATATTGTCTTTTTTTACTAAGCTAAAGGCAATTCAATTATAAATTTTGCACCAAGATACTTTTTATTTTTATAAAATATACCTTCATTTTTAACATTTAACTTTCCTAACATATTTTTTACAATAATTTCTCTCGAAACGAAAAGCCCTACTCCTGTTCCTCCACTATCTTTTTTTGTTGTAAAATGATTAATAAAAACTTTGTCCAAGTATTCATCAGGTATGCCACCTGCATTATCATGGATAATAATAATTGCATATTCTGTTTTTTTTAAGGCGGAAATCATTATATAATTGTCACTTTGATTATTTTTTTTAGAGAAAACATCATTTGAATTATTTAAAATATTTAAAATAGCCTGAACTAACTCATTTTTCAATCCATAAATTCTAATATCATCAATATTTAAATCAACTTTTACATTATTATTTTTTAAAGTAGAACCTATTAGTTTCATATTTAAATCAAAGACTTTTTCTAAAGTAAAATTTTCCTCTTTTTTATCCGATTTATAAAAATTTCTAAAATCATCAATTGTTTGTGCTTGATAATTAATATTATTTAAACTAATTTCAATTGCATTATCAATAAGCTCATCTGTTAGTTGATTAAATTCTTTTTTTACTTTTAAATCACTTATTACTATGCTAATAATTGATAAAGGTTGTTTCCATTGATGAGCAATATTATCTATTAATCCTCCCATTTCTACTAACTTCGAATTATTTGTTAATAAAGAATCTTTTAATCTTATCTCTCTATCTAAAATTTCAATTCTTTTCAAAAAATAAGTAACCAAAAGAAATATAACTAATGAAATAAATACTATAAATGAAGTTAAAATATATTTTGAATTTTTTATAAACTCAACTTGTCCATGTATATTTTCATGATATCCGACAATAATATATTTAAAAACTAAAAAAATCATAATAAATATAACAAATGTTAATGTCAACCAAATAATATTTCTTAATCTAGAATATTGCAATTTACAACCTATTTACTACTTTTTATTTATAAAATGATTATTTATATTTATATAATTATTTTATAAATTGGATTATAACAAAAAAAGTCATATTTTTGAAGTTTTTTAATAAAATAGATAAGTCAATCTCTTCGACTTAAAAAAAGTTTCTCAACTTTTGTTCTAGCCCAAGGAGTTTTTCTCAAAAACTTAAGACTTGATTTTATGGAGGGATCATAAGTAAAACATCTAATATTTATTCGTCGTCCTAACTCTTCCCAACCGTAGTTTTCGACTAAACTATTTAATATTTTTTCTAAGGTCATTCTGTGAAGAGGATTTGATTCTTGTTCTTTATCCATAAATTTAGTATTTCCTTGTATAATAATTTAAATGAAAATTATAGCAAAAAAGAGTTTTTAATGGAAATTGTATATAAAGTTTTTGAGTTTGGAATTTTAGTATATTTTATTTATATAGTAATAAAACTTTTAAAATGTAAATTTGGAAAGTGTGATATTAAATAATCACACATTTCCTTTTTTAATAATTTCTATAAGGCAGAGTCTATTAAATCCATAAGGTTTTTTAAACCAAAAGTTGCCAAAGGTTTTCCATTAACAAAATACTCAGGAGTTTGAGTAACTTTTAACTTTTCTGCATCAGCCAAATCTTGTTTTATAATTTCATCTGCTTTAGGATCATTCATAAACTTCCCAAGTTTTTCCATATCAAGACCTTCTACTTTAGGCAACATTCTCCATAATTTTTGAGGATTAACAACATGATGCTCAACCCAATATTTTTGTGTTGAAAACATAAAATCTAAAGTCTCCATAAATAAACCTTGAGCTCTTGCCCCTTCTAGCATCTTAACTGCATAGTTTGAGTTTTTATGAAAAGGTGCATATCTGTAAACAATTTTAATATTTCCATTGCTTTTTTTAATCTTTTCTTTAACTAAAGGATGAAATTGTGCACAAGTTCCACAAGCTGGATCAAAAAATTCTACAAGCTGAACTTTTGCCTCTTTTTTACCAACAACCAAAGAATATGGTCTTTGAAATAATAAAGCTTGTTCTTTTGACATTGTAACCATTTTTTCTGATTGACTATTTTTATAAAAATAACCTCCACCAACAAAGATTGCTATTAAAACAACAATCGATATTAAAACTACTTTTTTATTTTGCATTTCTCTCTCCACTTTATAAGTGCAGATATTCTATCTAAACTAATGTGTAGTTAATATGGAACTATTATTTTATATTAAGGAACGGCTAAAATTGCACAGTTACATAGATCATCACTTTCATATTCAGTTATTTCCCCTGCTTTTTTATTTGGATAAGGGAAAAGCCTTACTGTTAGTGGTTTATTTAATCTGAAAGCCATAGTTCCTGTATCTCTCATAAGTGCTGAAATTTTGGATAGAGAAGTATTTCCAGCAATTGGAACAGTATCAAGTCCAATACCACAAACTGCACTATTTGTTAATAAAGTTCTAATATCATAGTTGTTTTCTATTGTTCCCTTGGCTAAACCTAGGTCTTCAATTACAGCTAACATTAATCCTGAAAAACCTACTAAAGGCATATTTTTCACCCCTTTAAATACTTTTGTCAATAAGGAAGAAGCTTCAACACTTCCAGCAGCTCCAAAATACGGAACACCTAGAAGCTCATAAACTTTTGTCATGGAAGAACAATTTTTAGAAGGAGCTGCTGAACTATCTATCCCTACAAATTTGAACTCTTTATTATCATAAGAATCTAAAATAACTTTTACATTATCAACATGATATTGTAAAGCTTCACTCATAATCTCATAATATTTTCCAAATAACTCTTGATGATTTACTATTTTTCTATTTTTATTAAACTCGTCTAATACATGAACCAATAAATCAGGTGTTTCAAATCCAACAACATAAGAATTTTCTAAACTACTATTGTGAAAAGATGCTGGAAAATAAGGAATGAAAGGTTCACAATTAAAATTTACTGTAAAATTAAAATTACCCTCACCTCTTGGAGTAATCTTTGATATTTTTTGAACAGCATTTGAACAATGTGTTATAAGTTCATTATCTAAAATGCCATAATCATTTACAGGTACGTTAACGCAGGCATTACAAAGGTCTCCATATGAAGCTATTAATTCAGGTAAAAGTTCTACCTCTTGTACTGTTTTAGCCTCACCAATTGCAAATCTTATACGTAAACCATCACTTACAAATGAATTTAATAGATTACTTAAAACTTCTAAATCAGCTTTTGCACTTTTTAAACTTGAAGTATCTAAATACTCTCCAAAAGCATTTGTAACGATTCTTATTGATTGAACTTCATATTCATTTTGATTAAATTTTATTGTTAATTCATTACAAAAATCACAAGCTTTTTTAATCTCTTTTTTCCATAATTCTTTATTTTCTGTTAATGTTAAAAATGTAGTTATTGTTCTTATTTTACATAAATCATTATTTTTATAAGTCATATTTGTCCTTTTGTAAAATTTCTTAAAGTATAACCAAAAAATAAACTCCAAACAATCCAAATATTGCTATAATCCGCACAACTTAAAATGAAAGATAATTATGGAATTTGCAAACGATATATCTACAACTTGGATATTAATATTTATGCTAACTGGATTTATAGCTGGGTATATTGATTCAATTGCTGGTGGAGGAGGTATGATAACTGTTCCAATGTTACTTTTTAGTGGAATCCCTCCAATTTTTGTTTTAGGTACAAATAAAATGCAAAGTGTAGTTGGAGCATTAATGGCTACAATTAAATACGCACTTAGTAAAAAAATTTCTTGGAAAGTTGTTTCTATTGCTATTATTCCTTGTCTTGTAGCCTCATATATAGGAAGTCAACTTGTAATGTTTTTATCTGATGAAGTTATACAATGGGCAATTTTATTATCAATACCCATTGCTATGATGATGTTATTTAAAAAAAGTAAAGAAATTAAAGAAGAGAATGTAGAGTTAACTAAAAAAAATATTATTTTATCAACTACACCGATTGGTTTTTATGATGGCTTATTAGGACCTGGTACGGGAACTTATTTAACTATTTCAATGAAAAAATTTCTACATCTAGATTATTTAACTGCAACAGCATCAACTAAACCATTAAATTTTGCAACAAACTTTGGTTCAGTTCTAGCTTTTTTCTTTGCGGCTAAAATATTATGGTTAGCTGCTATTCCTATGGGCTTAGCAAACATTGCAGGCTCATATGTAGGTAGTCATTATGCAATTAAAGGTGGAGAAGAGTTTATAAAAAAAGTTTTAATTTTTGTACTTGTTACTATGTTAATAGCAAATATCATAAAAATTGTATTGAACTAATTATTTTTTAAAGCTTCGTAGGCAACTAGAATTTTCTTACGTTCAATCCCCCATCTATAACCACTCATAGCCCCTGATTTAGCTAAAACTCTATGACAAGGTATAAGATAGCCAATATGATTTGAACCAATAGCTGAAGCCACTGCTCTTACTGCTTTTGGTTTATTAATACTATTTGCAATCTCTTGATAAGTTGTGATTGAGCCATTTGGAATATTTAATAAAGCTTTCCAAATATTGATTTGAAAATTTGTTCCTTTCACATATAAATCAAATTTTTCTTTCTCTATAAAAATTTTATTTAAATACTCTTGAGCTTCATCATCATTTTCAATTAAATCAGCTTTTGCCCAAATTTCTTTAAACCTTTCAAATAATTGTTCTTTATTTTCATTATTACTATCTACAAATCCTAAATAGCTTACCCCTCTTTTTGTAAAACCTATTAAAGCTTCACCAAATGGAGTTGCTCCATAACCATAAGTAATTTTTACATTTTTTCCAAATTCTTTGTACTCTTTTGGCGTAACTCCAATAATATTAACAAATAAATCATGCAATCTACTAGAACTAGATAATCCAATATCCAAAGAACTATCTAATATACTTTTGGATTCTTTTAAATGCTCTTTTGCGTAGTTTAATGTAATAGATTGTAAAAATTGGATTGGAGTAACCCCAACATACTCTTTAAATACTCTAATAAGATGGAATTTACTCATTCCAATGTATTCGGAAATTGTATCTATGGAAGGTTGGTCTTTGAAGTTTTCATCAATATATTTTATAACTTTTTCTATTTTTTTATAATTTTCATTTTCTGTTTCTAAGTTATTAGTCATAAAATAATCCTATGGAAAGTATAACTGGTATTTTATACCAGCTATACTTTTTATTTTGTTAATAATTTTAGATAATTTTAATACGTCGACTTCTCATAAATAACAAAGTTACGAGCAAGAGTCTTAAGCTCTTCTTTGATAGTTGCTTGTAACTCAGTGTTATTAATATCATCTAGT
>PKUJ01000026.1 GCA_002869565.1 Arcobacter sp. | reverse complement strand
GTTATTTTATTTAAGTTTATTTAACCGCTTTGGATACTTTACCAATATATTAACTTTAATGAACTCTAGATTTTATTATATCATGCAGATACGAGGATACTTATTTAACTGTTTTAAACTGTCACCGGAATTTCGTCGCCACTCAAGTTTAAAGTGTAATTATTTGACTGTTACTCAAGCTAGTTAATATTTTAAGTTAATTTTACCGCTTTGGTAGCAAAACCAATATATTAACTCTAATGAACTTTTCATTCTTATTATATCGTGCAGATACGAGTTTATCTAATTGACTAAGTAGTTAATTTAGTGTCATGTCCTAGAATTACAAAGTCAAATTAAAAAAGTTGTGATGTTGAGATTGATAGTATGGTTTATAATATGAATGAAGATATAAATATTGATTTATTAAAAATAATTCAAACTAAAATAAGGGGGTAGGTGAAACCCCTTATTTAATTATGCAGCTTTTTTAACTGCTTTTTTTGCTATTTTCTTAGCAACTTTTAATTTTTTTGGTGCTTTTTTATCTACCGCTTTTTTAACTACTTTTAATACCTTTGCAGCTTTTTTCTTTTTAAGATCTGCTTTTTTTACTGCTTTCTTAGCAACTTTTGTAACTACTTTTTTCTTTAATTCTTTTGCCATTCTGATTCCTTTTTCTTAAGTTTTTATTACATTTAGTAATATATTATAGGTATTATAAATATAAAAAGCTTAATTTTACATTAATTATAATCTTATTTTTTATGAATAAATATGATATTGACTATAAAGAGTTAGTATTATTTTTAGGGTTAGAGAGGAGGGGTAAATCTAATTTAGATTTTATAAATAAAAAGAGAAGTGATATTAAACTATTTTAATATCACCATTTTCTTCTTCTAAAAAAATAATACCATTATTTTGTAATATTCTGACTATCTTTATTTGTTCAGATGTTTCATTATATATATCATGAGTTGATTTCTCTTTTTTTGGTCTTAAAAGAAAAGTATTTGCATTTTTGTGAAAAAAGTATGATGTTAGTATTAGATTTTCGTGAGTAGTTATATCTTTCATAGTTTATCCTTCTTATAGTGTGTCTTAGCATTATATATCTTAAGATATTAAAAATAAAAATGTTTTTTTAAATAAAAAAATCAAAAAAATAGCTTGTAGTAATATTATATATATAATCAAAAAATTAAATTTTAAAATTTCTTTATTGGTAACTAAATAGTCATCTAAAAACGGTAATATTTCAGCACTGACAAAATTTGTTAGTTATTCATATACTTTTTAAAAAGAGGAGTTACTCTTTCCCCTCCTTTTTTTTCTTATAATCTCCTCTTTTTTATGTACCATTTAAATCTAAGTTTAGAAGCTTTTTTAGTTAGCTTTTTTTTATGCTTATAATTTAACAGATTCTTAGAGTTCACACTTTTAGAATCTTATAGTGTAATTTTAAACTCAACTCCATCTTTTATATTTGTAACTTCTACTTTTCCACCAATGTTATTTATAATCATTTTGCTCATATAAAGACCTATTCCTAAGCCTTTATCTTTAGTTGTAAAATAAGGTTCAAAAATCTTTTTAAGAATTTTTTCATCAATCCCTTTTGCATTATCAGATACTTTAATTATTTTTTCTTTATTTTCTTTACTCATTTCAATTTGAATTTTAGGATTACTTATCTCTCTTCTAATAAATTCTTCTTTAGCATTATTTAATAGATTGAATATAACTTGTAATAATTCACCCCTATAAGTTTTTACAGTAAAATCATTTTTATATAAAAACTCAATCTCTATTCCAAGAGATTTAAAACTATCTTTTAGTAGATTTATACTTTCATTTACACATTGAGCTAAACTAAAAACTTCTTTTTGTTTTGAGACTTTAAAAAAATTTCTAAAATCCTCAATTGTATTGGACATAAATTCTATTTGATTATTTGCTTCATCAGATTTTTTTTGAATATATTCATTATTTAATTTATCATTTTCATGAGCTGCTTTAATATTCATTATTATATAGGATAAATGTGTCAGTGGTTGTCTCCATTGATGGGCAATATTCCCAATCATTTCACCCATGGAAGCTAATTTAGTTTGCGTAATTAATATACTTTCATTTTTTTGTTTTTCTTTTTCTATTTGTTTTATTTTAAAACCAAGAGCAAAAGAAAACAATAAAGATTCTAATGGAATACCTATATGAAGAAGATATAAATCAGAAATATTTGAAAGGCTTGTTTCTGCTAAAAATATAAAAATAAATAAGCTTACCCAGCCAATTATATAAAATATTGCAGGTTGATATCCTTTTCTTAGAACACTAAAAGCCGAGAATAGTAACATTAGTATAATCATATAAGAAGGTACATATTCAAATAATGGAGATATATTAAATATGAATAGTATTATGATATCTAGAATATTTAACCAAAATAAAAACCATAAGAATTTATGTATTTTAGGAGTATATTTTTTAGTATTTAAAAACTCCATGTTAAATAAAATTGATGTAATAAATATCACATTTATTTGCACTATTATTAGTAGTTCCATTATGTTTTCGTAGTTCTTAAATAGATTAAAAATTTGTAAATTCATGGAACTTATTATTAAAATAGATAGTAGTGACAATTGTAAAATAGAGTAGTACAGAAAAGATTTTTCTCTGTTGTATAAAAAGAAAACAAAGTTATATAAAAATGCACATATGATGATTCCATAAGATATACCAAATAAGATTTTTTCATCATCCATAATATATTTGTATTCAAACTCATTAAAAATATTAGTATCAAAGGAAGGAATAGAATTTTTAAAATTAAAGTTCAAAACTATTGCTTCTTGAATATTTTTATCTAATTTAATTATGGGCATATTATCTTTGAGTGTATAAGGAACGTTTGCAGAAATAAAATTTTCCATATTTACATTTATACGAAGAAAATAAGTTTCATTTTTTAAGATTTTTCTATTTATATTAAGTTTAAATATCAATTTGGATTGTTTATTTTTAAAGGTATCCAATTCTTCTAACTTTTTAAGATTAATAAAAGTTTTGCCATCAGTAGAAATAAAAGCAGAGGTAAATAACTTTTCTTCCATTGCCTGGGCATTTAGACTAAAAAGTAATAACATACTGATGATTAAAAATTTAATTTTTAACATTTATTTGATAACCAATTCCTGAAATATTTTTAATGGTTTGTTTTGATATTTTTCTTCGCAACTCTTTTACAACAGTTCTGATGGCATCTTCACTCATTTCACCCTTCCAAACATAATTATTCAACTCATCATATTTTACAGCTCTTTTATGATTTCTTACTAATAATTCTAAAAATAAAATCTCTTTTTTTGTTAAAGAGATTGGCTCTTTATTATGAAAAAGCGTAGTATTTAGAATATCAAATAAAAAATCATTACCTAAATGATAAATACTCTTATCCTCAATTGTATTGTTAATACAAGATTTTAATACAGGAAGTAGCTTATCAGCTGTAATTGGTTTAATTAGATACTTTACTAGTCCTAATTCAACTGCTTGGAGTAAATATGAAGTTTCTAAAAATGCAGTAGCTAATATAATTTTTGTTTTCTTATCCTTTTCTCTTATTCTCTTTACCATTTCTATGCCGTTTAGTTTTGGCATTTTAATATCTGTAATTATAATATTTGGTTTATATTTGTTGTATGCTTCTAATCCAGCTATTCCATCTTTTGCTTCAAATACATTGTTGCAATAAAATTTCATATATTCAACGGCATTAACTCTTATATAATATTCATCATCTATATACAATATTTTCAAGTTTCTTAGTTGATTCATATGTTTCCTTTCTTTGTATATTGTATAGCAAATAAATGGTGAAAATGTGTGGTAATAAAAAACATACTAAATTATACAGCTTTTATTTTTAATGAATTGATATTTTTTTCTCTCCCCTCTTTTTCCCCATTATTTTCTTTTAGAATGTGAAAATAAATAGTAAAGGAAGAAAAATAGTGGAAAAGTTAATTAAATTTTTTTTAACGAAAACAAGACTCAATTACACAGCTTTTATTTTTTTAATTCTATTAGGAATTGTGTTTTACCAAACAATACCAAAAGATGTATTCCCTACAATTAAGATTGATAAAATAACTGTTGATGGCGGATATGCAGGGGCAAGTATTGATATTTTAAATAAAATGGTAGTAACTACTCTTGAAAAAGATATGCAATCTTTAAATGGAGTAAAAAAAGTTGAGTCATTTATAAAAAATGGTTCATTTTTTATTGTTTTAACTCTAGAAAAAGGTTTAGATAAATATAGTTTATTAAATAAAGTAAAAGATATTATCTCAAATAATAAAAGTGATTTACCATCAGATATGGATGAACCAAAGGCATCTATTGTTGATTTTTCTTTCCCTTTAATTAGTGTTACTGTTTCTTCTAATAAATACACTCATGATGAGCTTATATCTATTGCAGATAAGTTGAAAATTTCATTGTCTTCTATTGAAAATATTTCAAAAGTAGAACTATATGAAAGTACAAAGAGAGTTTATGAAATTATACTTGATAATCGTAAAATTGATCTTTATGGTCTAAATAAAAACTCTTTACAATCTCAGATTCAAAACATTTCATATATTTTTCCAATAGGAAAAATAGAGGATAAAAATGGACATTTATATTTATCTTCAAAAAATGGAGCAAAAAGTGTAGATGAACTACTAAGTACTATGTTAAAAGTTGATGAAAAGTCTATATATTTGTCAGATATTGCAAAGGTAAAAAGAAAATATGAACAGACTGATGTTTTATCTTTTTTAAATGGCAAAAAGAATATTGAATTAGGTTTATACAAAAATGAAAAAGCAAATGCAATTTCTTTGGTTGAACAAGTAAAAGAAAAAATTGGAAAATTTAATAAAAAATATGAAGATATAAAAGTTGGTACATTTTATGATACTTCTATTCTTATTAAAAAAAGACTTAATACAGTAATTTCAGGGATTATGTTTGGACTTTTACTTGTTGCTATTGCAATTTATATTTTGATTAATAAACGTGTGGCATTTATTGTAGTTCTTGGTATTCCCTCCGCAATTTTGATGGGAGTGATTTTTCTTTCATTGACTTCATATAGTATTAATATGATTACTCTTATTGGTGCTCTATTAGTTTTAGGAATTCTTGTTGATGATGCAATAATTATTGCTGAAAATATACAAAGGCACATTGCAATGGGAGAGGAAAAACTTCAAAGTGCTATTGATGGAACAAAAGAGGTAATTGCTCCTGTTTTTGCTTCATCATTGACAACTGTATTTGCGTTTATTCCTATGATGATTTTAACTGGTGAGCTTGGAGAATTCCTAAAAATGATTCCTATTGCTGTTGTGGTATTGATTTTAGCTTCTTTAGTTGAGAGTTTTATTTTTTTACCCATTCATGGATTGCATACACTTAATAAAGATGATAAAGAATTAAATTGGAGTAAAGTAAATAATTTTTATAGAAGAATTTTGGAGGGGATTTTAAGGCATAAGAAAAAATTTGTAATAGGTTTTTCTCTTAGTATTACAGTATTAACAATCTTTTTAATTTTTAGTATGAGATATCAAATGTTTCCTGATTTTGATGGAGATAGATTTTTTATAAGAGGAAAATTTGATATTAATCATTCTGTAGAAGAGGTCAAAGATAAAACTATAGAAATACAAAATAAGCTCTTAGAATTAAAAGAAGAGTTAGGATTAAAATCAATTGCATATACAGTAGGCTTAAGGATAGATAATCAAGAAAACATGGAGATTAAACCTTCTGTTTTTCAGTTTAATATAGAAGTTGAAGAGAGGGTTCCTCAAAATTTTGTAGATGAATATATTACTCCCATTTTATCTTTTGAAAATAATAAAGAGAAAAGAATCAGAGAAAAAAGTTTAGATGAAATCGTATTGTTTCTAACAGATCTTTTTAAAGATTATAAACCTGAAGGTCTTACTGAATTTGCCATTAAAAAAGAAGGTTCCGGAGTTACAGCAAATGATATTGAAATTCTTCTTTCAACAAAAAATAGCAAACTTTTAATAGAGTCAATAAATGAACTTAAAAAAGAGTTATCTAGTATTGATGGAATAATTTTTGTTGATGATACTGCAAAAAAAGGTATTAAAGAGTTAAAAATTGAGATAAATAAATATGGTCAGCTTTTAGGTTTTAATGAAACAAATGTATCAAATATATTATCAAGTTCATACCTTAAATCTACTCAATCAAAAGGCTTAGATAATGAAGGGATTATAGAGTTTATTAGTTTTGATATTAATAAAAATAGTTTTGAAGATTTTAAGGATTTTGAAATTCAAGTTCCAAATACAAATAAACAAATAGCACTTAATGAAATAGCAAATTTTATTTATATAGAAAATTTTGATTCAATATATAAACAAAATGGAATTAATATTAAATCAGTTGTAGCAAATGTAAATAATAAAATTATAACGGCAACTGAGACATTAGAAAAAATAGATAAAAAGCTTCAAGAGTTAGAAGAAAAAGGTGTTACAGTTATACTAGAAGGGGAAGCAGAACAAAATAAACAAATGGTTAAAGAATTGAGTTTTGCATTTTTTATTGCAATTTTTTTAATCTTTTTAACTTTACTTATAATGTTTGATTCTTTTAAATATACACTGTTGGTTTTATCCCTTATTCCCTTATCTGTAACAGGGGCAATTTTGGGACATTTGATTTTGGGTATGAATTTAACACTAACTTCTATTGTGGGAATATTAGGACTAGCAGGAGTAGTAATTAATGATGCAATTGTAATGCTTGATTTTATTAAAAATACAAAAACACTAAATGAGTTAATAAAAAGGGCAACCCTTAGACTTCGACCTATTGTTATTACTTCAGTAACAACATTTTTAGGACTTTCAACATTGATCTTTTTTGCAACGGGACAATCAAAAATTTTACAACCTTTAGCAATATCCTTAGGATTTGGACTTTTATGGGGAACTGTTTTAACACTCATTTTTTTACCAGCTCTTTTTGCAATGCTAAACAAAGATATATTAAAGGATCACAAATGATAAAAATAGTACTAATAATGTGTTTAATTTCTTTAAGTAGCGTATTTGCTAAAGAATATATGACACAAATAAATCCTAATGAGAAAATAGAGATAAAGTCAGAAATCTCTGGTGTAGTAAAGTGGGTTGAAAAAGACCTAGAATCAAGCTTTGTAAAAACACATAAAATTCTTTTACAAATAAATTCTAGGGATGAAGAAATAGAGTTACAAAAGCAGAAACAATCATTATCTTTACAAAAAGAGCTTGTTAGAATAAAAGAAAAAAACTACCAAGCAAAGAATAAAATAAAACAATTAAGTTTATATGATAAAAATAATGAAAAACTTTCTTTCTTAGAGTCTAAAAAAGAGTTGATTTTAATACAGCAAAATATTAAAAAACTTTTGAATGAAATTGACAAAAAGGTGTTTGTCGTTGAGAATAAATATATAAATACAATTTTTGTCAAAAAAGATACATATGTAAATATTGGGGATAAGTTATTTGATATGTATGATATTTCAAAACTTAAAATCACACTTTATCTAACAGAAAATGAAATAAAAAGATTAGATAAAAAAGCTATTTTTGTTGATGGAGTAAAAAGTGATTTTACAGTTAATAAAATCAACAAAATAAAAGATGAAATAAAAGTCTCAAGATATAAAGTTGAGTTTACAAAAATAAATAAAAATCTTGATAATTATTTTTTTAATAAAGTAGTGAAAGTAGAAATAAAATGAAAACTATATGTATATTTATACTATTTTTTGTATTTTTGAGTATAGAATTAAGTGCGCAGGTTCTTAAAAAAACTGAAATACAAAAAATAGAGAAACAAAAAGAAAAAAGCTCACTTGAAGCTGATTTACTAAAAGATTCATGGATAAATTCTCTTAGTATAGAATCAGATTATACAAAAAATAAAACTATTAATACTAAAACAATTACAAAAAAGGCTTATTTAAACTTTAATCAAGATATATTCAGAAGTGGTGGTATTTATTATACAATTAAAAAAGCAAAAATCCAAAAAAAGCTTTCTTTTGAAAATTATACAAATTTATTGAGCAACCAGAAAACTGAGGCTTTAAAACTTGTTTTAAGTATTAGGAAAATAGATTTACAGATAAAAAAACAAGATTATTTAATTAAAAATAAAACCATAGAAATAGACAAAAAACAAGAAGAATATCTAAATGGTACTGTAAATATTGAAGATTTAGACACAGCAGTTATAGAAAAAAATGATGTAGAAAATCAAATTGAAGATTTAAAAATCGCTAAATTTAATTTGATAAAAGAACTAAAAAACTATTCTTCATTATCATATGAAAAAATTAACCCTATTGAACTAAAAATTGTAAGTTTAGATGATTTTTTGGAAAATAATAAAGAACTTATAATTAATAAATTAAATAGTTCTATTTCTAAATATGAAAAAAATATTACATCATCAAAGTATCTTCCCAAAATATCTATTTTTTCTCAAATTGGTTATGAAGAGGGTAATGAGTTTGCTAGGCATGATGATTTTTATAATTATGGTTTAAAAATTTCTATACCACTTGATTATAATATGAATAAAAATATGGAGATTTCAAAATTAAATTATAGATTATCTAAAATAAATGAAAGTCTTGAGAAAGAAAAAAAGATAAATCAGTATGAATCTGTATTTCAATCTTTAAGGCATATAAATAAAAAAATTGAGAATGGAAAATTAACTATAAAAAAGTATGAGAGTATTTATAGTCTAACAAAAGATTTTGTAGAAGGATTAATTAAAACAAAAGAAGATTTAAAAATCATAGAAAATAGGTTATATTCTAGCAGACTTGATATTGATATTTTAAATATTGATAAACAATTATTAATATATGAAATAAATAAATATTAGAAGTAAATTATCACTATGAACTTATAATATCTTGATTTAATTAATATTTCGAAAATTCTCTAAGATTACACAAGCCTTGATATTGCGGAAAATCACTATTTATATTTAAAAAGTTTTCAGGGGTTGCTTGGGTCAAACTTTTGAATTCTCGGATAAAGTGAGAGTGATTAGAGAAGTTTTGTTCTTTTGCTAGTTCTTTAAATTTAGTATCATGTTCTCTGAATTTTATATAATCTAAAATAGAATAGAATCTTCCTATTCTACTCAAAAATTTTGGAGTTAATCCTGTGGTTTTTTTTAGGTTTCTTTCCATTTGGCGGACTGAAAGGTTTTGGGATTTAAAAAAAGCATCTAAATCTCCATCTTTATAAAGTTTGTTTATATTACATAGAGTTTCATTTTTATTGAAATTGGATTTATAAAATAGATCTATCAAAAAGTTATTTAGCTCGTTGTAGACTTTTGTTTTATCATGTTTACAGTTGTATATTCTTTCTAAAAATGAAGAATCAAAATTTATTGAAAGATCGTCTAAAGTGTACATTGTATCTATTAATTCATCTACTGCAATATTAAAAAGTTTATAAAATACACTTGGATTTAACTGGATATCAATAAAATATGCATCATCACTCACATAAGCAAAGTATGATCTCATCACAGGAGGATGAACATAGATACCTCTTTTCATCTCTCCATTTTTATAAAGACTAAAGTTTATTTCTCCATTTAGTACTATAAAAATGGTTGCACAACCATCCGGAATGATTTTTTGACAATTGATAAGATTACCATTACCATCTCCTTCTAAAAACCAAAAGACCTTTATCCAGTTTTTTAGTTTTTCGTGAGGAATTAGCATTGAAGATTTAAGCATCTAAAACCTTAATTTTTTTAATAAGCTAATTATACAATATTAAATTTTTAACCTAATTCATGGGCTAAATCAGATTCAGCTTGCTCTAACATTGCAAACTCTTCATCTGCTGTTTTAGCAACTAAATGATTTTTACTATATAAGAAGTAATATAAAGCACCAATCACATATAAAATAATTGTATAGAAAAATGCTCTTGGATCAAAGGCATAAACACCAGTTAATGCAACTAAAGATAAAACAAATGCAATACCTGAAGTTATAGTTCCACCAGGAGTTTTGTATGGTCTTGGCATTTCTGGGTTTTTAACTCTTAGTAAAATATGACTTAAAGCCATTAAAGCATATGAGATTGTTGCACCAACAACTGCCATTGCTAACATTAAATCGCCTTCACCACTTAAAGAAGCTAAAAATCCTAATACACCTGGAACAACTAAAGCCCAAGTTGGAGTTTTTCTTTTACTAGTTAGTGATAAAAATTGTGGTAAATATCCAGCCCTTGAAAGTGCAAAAACCAGTCTACTATATCCATAAATAATTGAGAAGAATGAGGCAATTAATCCAGCTAAACCTAAAACATTAACAGTTGTTGCTAAAGTTGTATTTCCCGTTGCATTTAATGCATCTACTAGTGGAACAGCACTTTTTCCTATAGCCTCAGCACCAGTTGCACTTGGAACTAAGAATAATACCAATGCAGCAGTAAATAGTAAAAATACCATTGCAGCAATAATACCTTTTGGTACATCTTTTGCTGGATCTTTTGCTTCTTCAGCAGCTAAAGGAACACCCTCAACAGCTAAGAATAACCACATAGCAAATGGTAATGCAGCCCAAACACCATACCAACCTAAAGGTAACATCTCAGTAGCTCCTGCAACATCAGCAGATGCAGCAATATCAAATAATTTAGTAGAATCAAAATCACCTAATAAAGCAATTGCTGTTGCTAAAATTGCAAATACAGCTAATCCACTAATCACCATCATTGTTTTAAGTGCTTCCCCAGCTCCAATTAAATGTATACCAATAAATGCAGCATAAAATAGTGCATAAACAATTGGACCATTAAATCCAGTTAAAGCTTCAACAGCAGAACCAATAAATATTACAATGGCAGCAGGTGCTAGTGCATACTCAATCAATATGGCAAGACCAGTTAAAAAACCACCTGCTGGTCCCATAACTTGTCTTGCAAAACTATATCCACCACCAGCAGCTGGAATTGATGCTGACATTTCAGCAAGTGATAATACTAAACAAAAATACATTAAAGCCATAAGCCCTGCTGCAATGGCAAATCCACCCCAACCAGCTTCTGCTATACCAAAGTTCCATCCTGCAAAATCACCTGAAATTACATATGAAATTCCTAAACCTGCCAATAAAATCCAACCAGCAGTTCCTCTTTTTAATTGCCTCTTAGCAAGATAATCTTGATTCAAATTACTCATTTATTTTCCTTATTTAATTAAAAAATTTTCTTCATTAATATTATTTTCTATTATTGTTTGTGTTGTTCTATCTTTTAGGTTTACACCTGAAAGTTCTAGTCTTCTAGACTCTTTTAATAAATACATTGCCTTTTTTATTGCCTCCTCATAAGATAATCCTTCAATTCTAATATTTGATATACAGTTTCTACTTTCATCTGTTAATCCAATTCTTGGATTGTAAGTTAAGTATAGTCCCATACTATCAGGTGAGCTAAGACCTGGTCTTTCTCCTATTAGTACAATTGATGTCTTAGAATTTAATATTTCTCCAACTTCATCACCAATTGCTACTCTTCCTTGTTGGACTATAGTAATTGGTGCTAAATTCCAATCTTGGTTATCAAAGCTTAAAGTTTCAATTAGTTTTTTTATAAATATTGAAGCATTTTCTTTAATTGCAAGAGAAGATAAACCATCAACAATTACAATGGATAAATCATATTTTTCATCTTTTAAAGTATTTACTTTTTTTAATCTGTCAATAGATTTTTTATCTAACCTTCTACCTAAATCAGGTCTTTGTAAATATGTAGTTCTATTTACTGCTTGTGAATGTAATAGTATTGGAGTAAATATCTCTTGCTCTTGATTTAAAGAGAGATTTGCAGTTTCTAGTTGCTCAATAACTGTCTCAACATCTAAAGGAAGATGGACAGCATCTTGTGCTTGTGCGTGGGCTAATTGAAACTGTAGTGAGTGAGAAGTTGGGATACTAACTCCTGCTCTTCCTAAGCCAATTCTAGCATCTGTATAATCTCTAAGTGCTGCCCAAGGATTTTCAATAACATTTTGCTTATCATTTGCTTTTTTAATATTACTCATTAGTTTGAACCTATTGCATTTGATAGTGATTTTAAAAATGTTTTAGGCATTTTTTCATTTAAAATGAAATTATCCATATTTTTAAAGATTTCCATTTTCTCCAACCACGTTGTGAATTCAGGTGCCGGTTTTAGATTTAAAACTTTTCTAGCATATAAAGCATCATGAAATGATGTAGTTTGATAATTAAGCATAATATCGTCACTTCCAGGGATACCCATAATAAAATTACACCCTGCAACGCTTAAAAGTGTTAATAAATTATCCATATCATTTTGGTCTGCATCCGCATGATTTGTGTAACATATATCACACCCCATAGGAACACCTAATAGTTTTCCACAAAAATGATCTTCTAATCCAGCTCTTGTGATCTCTTTCCCATCAAATAAATACTCATGTCCAATAAATCCTACAACTGTATTTACCAAAAGTGGGTCAAATTTTTTTGCAACTGCATAAGCTCTAGCTTCACAAGTTTGTTGATCTAATCCAAAGTTTGCATTTGCTGATAGTGAACTTCCTTGACCTGTTTCAAAATACATTACATTGTTTCCTACCGTTCCTCTATTTAAAGATAGTGCTGCTTCATGTGCCTCTTTTAAAATACTTAAGCTAACTCCAAAACTTGAATTAGTCGCTTGTGTTCCACCAATAGATTGAAATACTAAATCTACAGGAGCTTTTTTTTCTATTGCTTCAATAGTATTTGTAACGTGAGTTAAAACGCATGATTGGGTTGGAATTTCATATTTTTGGATTACATCATCCATTAGTTTTAATAATTTAATAGTTTGTTCAACATTGTCTGTTGCTGGATTAATTCCAATTACCGCATCGCCATTTCCATATAATAAACCATCTAAAATACTTGCGGCAATTCCTTTTACATCATCAGTTGGGTGATTTGGCTGGAGTCTAGTAGAAAGTTTATTTGGTAAACCAATTGTATTTCTAAAAGATGTAACAACTGGGGACTTTTTGGCTACTAAAATTAAATCTTGATTTCTCATGATTTTACTAACAGCCGCAGCCATTTCTGGAGTGATTCCATCTCTTACATATTTTATTACATCTGGTGTTGTTTCATCGCTTAATAACCAGTTTCTAAAATCTCCTACAGTTAAATGCGCGATTGGCTCAAAAGCTTTTTCATCATGTTCATCAATAATAAGTCTTGTAATCTCATCATCTTCATAAGGTATTAAAGCTTCTGTTAAAAAAGTTTTTAGTGGAACTTCTGCTAATCTCATTTGGGCTATCACCCTTTCTTGAGAAGATAACGCTGAAACTCCTGCTAGCATATCTCCTGATCTTTTTGGGCTTGCTTTAGCCATTAAATCTGCCAAGTTTTTAAAAGTATATGTTCTATTTCCTAAGGTATATTTATAATTACTCATATTAATATTTACTTTATAAATTAAAGTGTATATCCTTTTTAGAAAAAGATTTACTACATAAAACTTTTAAATCAATGTAGTTTATTGAAGAAAATTTTAGTATATATTCATGGGTTATAGTAAATGTATTTTGTGTATTTTTTATAATATCTATAATTTAACTATCAGCATATTAATATTTTATTATTTTATGCTCTTGCAATTGGGCAAAAATAGTAATAAATAGCTTATAAAAAAATTATTATTTGTATACTTAGATATAAAAAAACTTATCTTTTTTATTCAAAATGTCGTTTTTTTATTATACTTTTAGTTAAGTTCATAAATTGTTCTTAGTATTTTAATAAATGTCCTATCAGCAGAATATATAAACTTCTCAAAACTAAATATATTGAGAAATTTTTATATTGCTAAAAAGTAATAAGTGATTAAAGTCACATATTAAAATGAGTGTATTAAAAATTTTGAAATTTTATAATAATACAAAAAGAATAGAGTATTTAAATTCACAATTGTCAAAAAAAGAATAGATGTTATGGCAAATCAATCATGTACCCTTTGTCACATAAAAGATAGTTATGAAATAAAAAGCACAATAGAATTTAAACTCTAATAGTAAGGTACAATATTATAAGAAATTTTTTCAATATTTAATTATTTTTTGAAAGATATTTGACTAAAATCTCTTTAGTTTTCATATTTAAAATCTTGAAAATAATATCAAATTTTTCATTAGGTTTTTGTGGACATTGACGTAGAAAATCTCCACTTTTATCAAAGGAAATTTTTCCATTATAGGCTAATAGGCCTGCAACTTTTCCTTCAAGTTCAAAGGCAATATTATTTTTTATTTTATTTATTCTTTTATATTCGCCTGCACTAATATTTTTTAGAGTTATATTGTTTATTTTTTTAATACTTTGCGCTTTTAAATTTTTAAAATATTTTTTGTTTATATATTCATTTTTTAGATTAGTATTTTTATTATCAAAAATAGATATTAAATCAGAAAAATCTTCTTTTAAATATATTTTCAATATTTTTGTTTTTTTATTATATGCTAAATTAAGAGTTTTGTTACTTCTAACTTTAATGTTATTAAAACAAAACTCAGTACTTTTCTTGTTGTCTTCAATACTCCACCAATTTAAAATCTTATATAATAATACTTCATTTTCATCTAAATAATATAAGTCCGATTCATACAATTCACTATATGCATAAATATTTGTATTTAAAAATAGAAAAAAGATGCAAAATAATTTACTCATTTTTTATGGAATCTTCACTTTTTACTAGACGAAGAAACATAGAAAAACCTTTACTATGTGCATCAAGTTGTTTATCAATAAAATCAATATAATAGATAAGTTTAGGCATATTTTCTACAGAGGAGGAACTCCAATAAGGTGCAAAATGAGCCAAAAGTTTTATATCAGGAAATATTGAAGAATTAATAGCATTTTTTTCACAATCATTTATATAAATTGTGCTCAATTCTTCAATATTAGGCATACGCCAACCATTCTTTAAATTGTTTTCAATATCTTTTGCTTCATAAAAACTCATAATTTTCGGATTTTGATCACAACCAATATTATCTTTCCATTTGCTTCCAACACTGCATCTCATCCAAGTTAATTTTGTTTTCTTATCAAATACTTTGTCTCCCATAATAGTAAAACGTGAATTATCTACTTTATCGCATTGTCCAAAAAGAAAAGTATAAAAAATTAAAAAAAATAAAATTTTCATTTGATTAAATCCTAAAATAATTAAGTTAGTTAAGCCCGAATTATACTATTTATTAATTAAATTAATTTGATATTTGCTTATTTAATGAGTTATGATGTGTCTATAGTTTAATTCTAGTGAAAAATTGGAAAGATAGGCTCTACTACACTGTACAAAAACTCATTTTTATCAAATACAGTTTTAGAAATAATACCTACAAGATTGCCATCTTGAAATACTCCTCCTCCACTATTAGATGGAATTGCTAAACAATTACTTCTAATCTCATCTTTTTTTGACAAATCTGATAATTCAAGAGTTGTATTTAGTCCACTAGGGATATTTTTACTTTTATAAAATTTACAATTTTTTTCTTGTAAAAGTGCATTATAAAACATTCCTTCTTTTGACATAGAATAGTATTTGAATGTTCCTACTTTATCTAGCTTAAGTTTTGATATTTTAAGATTGGAAATAGTATTGGCTTTTATATAATCTAGGTCAAATCGCAGATTTTGTGATTTTTCAATTTTGCAATGTTTAGCGGTGTATATTTTATCATTTGCATGAACTCCATTGCAGTTTGCAAACTTTTTGAAATAGTTATACTCTTTGTTAAAAATAGGTATAGCAGAATTGATATACAAATATCTTGGAACTTGTTCTAAGTCATTTTTGGGAAAATTATATTTAGGAATTAGATTATCTATATACTTATTGAGCTTAAGGATATTCTTGCTCATGGCTTTTACAGTAAAATCAGGGTCAGGATTTTGTATCAAATTTTTTTTAAACTTTACCAAACAATTTTTGGTACTTTTCAAATATATATATGACAATCTAGTATTTTGACTAAATTGTTTTGCTTTTTCATATTTTTCAATACAATCATCCCATGTAAAAGCATAAATATAATTAATATTCATTAGTAAAATGAAGAATACTATAAATAATTTTCTCATAATATAGAATTATACCATATTATATAGATAATATAAAACTTTTGGATATTTGAACTAAGCTTATCTATCTGAAAACTTTTTTATCAAACTATAAAATTATTTCAATAGTTAGTTACAAAACTCAATATTATCTAATTTTGGATTTTGCTTTTCCATCTCTTTTACATACAGGATACTTGGATATTTAAACTTATCATAATCTTGCTCCACTTTACTAATAGCTTGATATGGAATTTTGTACATATTTACAAGTTTTAAAAACTTTTGCTCTAACATTCCATAACAGTATTCAATACCATATTTTTTGATCTTTTCATATGCTAGACTTTTTACAATTGTACTGATAAATATCTTAGTCTCTCTCATATTACGGTATTTTGAGTCGATAAATATTCTAGACATTTCTGCAAGTTTATTACGTTCAAATTGACCTTTTTGTTTAATATTCAAAAATCTTTCTGTAGGATAACCTATTGGAGAATCATGGATTAAACGCATTGTACAACATACCTCTCCATCGCTATTTAAAATTGCAAATTGATCACTATATTGATCATAATCATCTTTTTCTTTTTTTTCTATATTTTCCTCAATCCAGCCTAATTCATCGTGCATTATTTTGTATCGAAAACTGTGAACTTTTTCTAAAATATCTTTATCTGTTACATGAATAAAATTATAATCCATATCAATCAACTTTCGCCACTACTACATATTCTCCCTTATGAAGAGTTCCATTATAAGTTGATGGGAGATAATTTTTACGATAGCTTTCGCTATCTGCCATATCTATTAATGTGTAATTGTTTTTTTTAATAAAACTAGCTATTTGTGTATCTCGTATATACCAAAGATAACGTTCATTTTTGAATTTTAGGTAAGTATATAATAGTGTTCTTATATTATTTTTATCACTTTCTTTAGGTTCGATACAACTAAAAATAAAAAGACTGTCTTTACCAGTAAGATTTCTAAGAGAATCAAATAGTCCTATCACATGGATTTCATCAAGATACATTAATACTCCTTCACAGATATAAAGTGTTTTTTGTTTCTTTTGAAAACCTTGACACCCTTTAAGAGCTTTTTCTAGTGAAATTTTACTTAAATCAGCAGGAATAAAATAGAGATTTGATGATATTGTACTTGTTTTATTAATAGCTTTTGTTTTTTCTTGATTTGTTGCAGGATGGTCTATTTCAATGAAGTTAAGAGAAGGAAACTGTAGACTTAAACGCCATGCCAAAGTATCGAAACCCGCTCCAATATTGATTATTTGAGTAGTATCATTTTTTATTGCGTTAAGAACATTCTCTTCAATAAACTTTTTTCTTAAAACATAATTGAGGGTAATACCTGGCATTAACAACCACTCCAAAAAGGGAAGCTTTTTGTTTTTTATAGGAGAGTGTAATTCTTCCAAGCGTTTGAGCCCTTCAAAAGTAGAGGAGAGTATTTTAGTATATGAGTTGATAGTCTCCTCTTCAATCAAATGAGATAATTGAGGATTATTTTTAGTGTGCAATATTCCTTGAACAACAGTATATGCAGTAGAACTAGCTTTATCTTCTTTCATCGTTTGATATCCTTTTGAAATTAATTTTAAATATAAAAAATAAATCTAATTAATAAATTTTAGTTATATTTAAGTAATTATATCAAAAAGTAATTATGTAATCTCTTTTATTATAGATAATTTTGCTATTTCTTATTACAAAAATTCAAAACTTAATATTTAGCACTCTATTAATTTTATTGCTAAAAATATTAGCACTTTATCTTGACAAGTGCTAAAAAATTTGTTAATATTTCATTAGAACTTGAAAATATTTCAAGTTTAAAATTATAAATAAAAAAAGGAGACAACATGTTATTAACAAGATTTAATCCAATGATAGAGTTTGCAAATATGCAAAGATCATTAAATAATTTAACTAAAGCAGATGCCGATACATCTATTAGTGCATTTGCTCCAAGTGTGAATACAAGAGAAGGTGAGTTTGCTTATCATATTGAAATTGATTTACCAGGTGTAAAAAAAGAGGATGTAAAAATTGATTTACATCATAAACAAATTACAATATCAGGAGAAAGAAGTTTAAAAGAAGAGGTGAAAGAAGAAGATTACTATAAAGTTGAAACTTCTTTTGGTAAATTTCAAAGAGTTTTTAATTTACCCGATAATATTGATGAAGAAAATATCAAAGCAACGAGCGTTGATGGTGTATTAGAAGTTACTATTCCAAAACTTGAGAATAGTAATAATGTAAAACAAATAAAAGTTAGTTAATAAAATATTTAATATTAGAGGATAGATATATTCTATCCTCTCTCCCAAAAAAAATCCTAGGAGAATTTTATGAAAATTATAACATTGCTTGCTATATTCTTTTTATCTTTTTTACAAGCAGGAATTTTTGATAAAGATGTAGAATTTAAATACAATAAAACAGATATGCAAAGAAAAACACCTGCTAATAAAGAGTATCTTCTATCATATAATAATATATTAGAAGAAGTTAGAACATCAGTTGTAAATATATCTACTAAAAAAAATATAAAACTAAATAGAACTTATGCAAATCCATTTTTTAATGACCCATTTTTTAATGATTTTTTTAGAGGTTTTAACAATCCGAGATTTAGTATACCAAAGGAGAAAGTTGAGCGTGCTTTAGGTTCGGGTGTTATTGTTACAAGTGATGGATATATTGTTACAAATACCCATGTAATTGATGGTGCTGATCAAATAAAAGTATCGATTCCGGATAAGAAAAAAGAGTATGATGCAAAAATTATTGGAACAGATCCAAAAACTGATTTGGCTGTTATAAAAATAGATGCAAAAGATTTAAATGCAATTACCTTTTATGATTCAGATAAAGCAAAACTTGGAGATATTGTTTTTGCTTTAGGAAATCCTTTTGGGGTAGGAGAGACAATTACTCAAGGAATGATTTCCGCAACAGGTAGAACATCTGTTGGAATTAATGAATACGAAAATTTTATACAAACAGATGCACCTATCAATCCTGGGAATTCTGGAGGTGCACTAATAAATTCAGCTGGAAGTTTAATTGGAATAAATAGTGCAATAATAAGTAAAAGTGGTGGAAATGTAGGTATTGGATTTGCCATACCTTCTAATATGGTTGAAAGAGTTTCTAAAATACTTATAAATGATGGGAAATACACTAGAGCCTATCTTGGAGTTTCAATATCAGATATTACAGATGATATCAGTAATTTTTATGGAACAAAAGATGGAGCTTTAGTTACAAGTGTTCAAGAAAATACTCCTGCAGATAAAATAGGATTAAAAAGAGGTGATTTAATAATTTCTGTAGATAATAAAAAAATCAAATCTGCTAATCAAATACGAAATACTATTGGTACATATTCTCCAGATAGTAAAATAAAGATTGTCTTTTTAAGGGACAAAACAAAGTTTACAAAAGAAGTTAAACTTGGAAGTAATGAAGATATAAGTTATGACAATGGTTATGGAGTTAATTATAAAGGCATGAAAGTTGAAGTTCTTGATGAACAATTAAAGAAAAAATTAGGAATATCATACAATATTAATGGAGTATATGTTTCAGATGTAAAAGAAGATAGCAAATCATCAAAAGCAGGAATTTTAAGAGGTGATATTATTGTTCAAATAGAGAATAAAGAGGTTTCAAATATTGAAGAGTTTAAAAAAGCAACTAAATCATCAGGTGAAAAAAGAATTTATTTATACAGAAGAGGAGTTATTACCATAACAGTATTATAAAAAAGAAGAGGATAGATTCCTCTTCTTTCTACGAAGAACAACTAATATGCGATACTCCAGCGATACCAAAATAGTCTGATGGCTTTTTATTATAGTATTTTTCCTCTAACTGTTTTGATTGTTCATCATATGGATTTGTCATCACTTTTTGTAATTCCTTTACTAGTTCATAGTTTCCATTTTGTGCATCTTCGTAGGCAGAAACTAGATGCCATTCTCTTAAAGTATATTTTGGATTAGTTAGTTTCATTTGATTTGAAAGTTTTTTTATAGATTCTTTTGAGCTTATATTTATATGTGATTTCCATTTTTCTAACCATTTACTCCAACTAGATTTTAAATTTTCATTCACAGGTGTATAAAAACTTTTTTCAAGTTCTTTAATATCCTTTGGTATATTTGAAAGCTCCCTGAAAAATATAGTGTAGTCAAGCTTTGTTTTTATCATAAGAGTTAGAAGGGTATTAAATAACTCAGAGTCAAATTTATTTATTCCAAGTTTACTAGCCCACATACTTTCCATTTTTGATTGCATAACTTTGGCAAAGTTATTTTCAATTTCTTGAAGTTCTTGTAAAGCCTTAGGGTTTGAAATAAGTAATGGCTTTAAAGAACTACAAAAAGATTTGAAATTCTTTTCTGCGGCTTGGGGTTGATTGAAAAATGAAAAGTGCATTCCTCCACCCGTCCAAGGTTGATATTTGGGATCAAACATATCAATAAACACAAATGGACCATAATCTAAAGTAAAACCTCCTGCTGCACAGTTATCACTGTTGAAGTTACCTTGACAGTACCCAACACGTATCCAGTTAGCTACTAAAGATGTAAGACGATTTTTAAACTGCTTTGCTAATAAAATGACTTTTTCTTCTAAGTTTAAATCTTGTTTGATTAAATCACTATACTCCCTATCTATAAGATGTAAGACAAGCATTTCTAACTCTTTTAAAGCATTTGCATGCTCATTTTTTCTGGCTCGTCTACCAAAAAGTTCAAGTTGTCCTACCCGTATAAATGAAGGAGCGACTCTTGTAGTGATTGCAACATCTTCTTCAATCATAAGTTCAGGGTCTCTTGAATAAGAATTATCTCTAAACCAAGGTCTTTGTACTTGCTCTTTTTTAGAGGTAAATAGAGTTAAAGACCTTGAGGTTGGAATTCCAAGAGAGTGCATATGCTCTTGAGCTAAAAACTCACGAATACTTGATCTTAAAACTGCACGTCCATCAGCACCTCTACAGTATGGTGTTCTTCCTGCACCTTTAAGTTGAAATTCCCATCGTTTGCCGTTTATTACAGCTTCTAAAACTGAAATAGCTCTACCATCGCCATAGCCATTTCCCGTTTGAAAAGGGCATTGTGCATAATATTCTGTACCATATATAGATAGTGCATATCCCGTAGCCCAACCTAGATTTTTCATAGGTTTAGTAACATTTGAAATATCCCCAGAAAACATCTTAATAAAATTCTCTGATTTTAGAAGATTATCTGTAAATCCCAATTCTTTAAAGAAAATTTCACTGTGAGAAATATATATTGGGTTTTTTATAGGAGTAGGGCTTAGAGTAACGTAGTGTCCACTAAAAACCTCCCTTGGCATTTTATTGTCTCCATTAGATTTTGCATCAGGATCACAGTTAAGTTTGTTTACAAAAGAATAATCAATTAAAGAGTTAAAGTGATCAAATGTTTCTATATTTTTTTTGGAATTTTCTTTCATCTATTTTGTCCATTTATTTTTTATTTATTAAGATTTTTAACATAACTAATTGAAAAGTATAGAAAAAATATGATTTAAAAGATTTTATTAAGTCAGAATAAATTTTGCAAAATGCATCATATAGTATATTTAAAATTATAATTAACAATATATTCAATTGGCAAAGTAGTTGATTATATATTATCATTGCAAATTTTTAAAAATATAATTCATTAAAATAATATTTTAAGTTTTTAATTGTCAAGACTTTGTAAAGAAATTAACAATAATTATTTACATTATTAGAATATAATCAACAGCATTTGAACTAAAATGTAAACCATATTTATAAAAAGGATTTATCTTGAAATTAGTAACTTCTCTAACAGTCTGCATCTTAGGTGCAAGTTCGATTTTTGCAAGTTCTGCATTAATGGAAAAAGCAAAAAATAATGGTCTAACAGCTATTCCTGCGAAAAAAGTTGAATTAATGAAATTAATTGATGATAAAAAAGACCCAATTACGAAAGAAAAAGTAGAGTTAGGTAAAAAGCTTTATTTTGATCCAAGGCTTTCTAAAAGTGGAATAATCTCTTGTAATACTTGTCACAATTTAGGGCTTGGTGGTGCTGATGGTATTTCTGCGGCTATTGGTCATGGTTGGACAAAAAATCCCCATCATTTAAATTCTCCAACTGTATATAATTCAGTATTCTTTAAAGCACAATTTTGGGATGGAAGAAGTCCTCATTTAGCTGATCAAGCACAAGGTCCAGTTCAAGCAGGTCCTGAAATGGCAGCACCTGCATCACTTGTTGAGCAAAGAATTAATTCAATTCCTGAATATGTAAATGAATTTAAAACTGCTTATGGAAAAGATGTAAAAGTAGATTTTGCAAAAATCACTGCAACAATTGCTACATTTGAAAAAACATTAGTAACTCCATCAAAATTTGATGATTATTTAAATGGAAATGAAAAAGCATTAAATGATGAAGAGAAAAAAGGCTTAACATTATTTATAGATAAGGGATGTACAACTTGTCATACTGGAATTGCTCTTGGTGGAACAATGCAGCCATTCGAGGTAGCTTCTAAATATAAATTTGCAAATGTAGGAGATTTTAAAGGCGATAAAAATGGAAAAGTAAAAACTCCAACTTTGAGAAATATTACAGAAACTGCACCATATTTTCACAATGGACAAATTTGGGCATTAGCTGATGCTGTAAAAGAGATGGGATCAGTTCAATTAGGAATTCAAATTTCTGATTTAGATGCAAAACAAATTGTTATGTTCTTAAAAACATTAAAAGGTGTAAAACCAAATATATCTTATCCTCAGCTTCCTGAATCTTCAATTGATACAGCAAGACCTGATAGTAAATAAAAATCTTTAGAGCTTAAGCTCTAAAGATTTATTATTACTTTAGCATTACTTTTAAACTAAATATAGAAAATATATATTTTTAACTATTTTTTATAATATATTATTTATAGCTTTTTCAATTTTTAGGTATTTATTTTCTTTTTTGTATTTATTATTTTTTATAAGAAATTCTTCTAATCCAGAAGGATTAATAGGAATTTTTTTTGTAAATTTAACAATATCTTCAGGGATAGGCATCCCTCCTATTTTATTTTGCATTAACTCTACCCATAAAAAGTTATCTTTTAAAGAGAATTGAACATAGTTGTAATAAGTTGAAGATTCTTTATTTATAGGAGTAAAATTTATGGTTTCGACTCTTGATGAGGTATATTCAATTTTTCCATTATCAGAAAATAATGTAAAAAGTAGGTAAGGTATTATATTAGGATTTGCTTTATCTGCGGATATTTCAATATTTGTTTTATCTACAAAAATATCTTTTATAATTTTTACATAATAGTCTGGATTCATTATTCCAATATTTTTTAATATTTCTGTGTTAATATATTGATATATTAAATAAGAGTTTTCTTTTATAAAACTTTTTATCTCATTGACTTGTAAATGACTTGATATTTTATTTTCTTGTTTTTTACTTTGCATTTAGAGCATCTTCATTGTATTTTAAGTACTTTTGTAAAAGAATATTAACTAAGTATTTATAAATAACTTCTAATTGATGATATTTAATGTCCAAAAATAAAAAATAGGCTTAATTTACTACAAAATATAGCACTCTATGAAGAAAAAGAAACTGGTATAATATAAATGATAAAATCATTTTTTATTCTCACAAATTTATAATATAATTTAGTATATAATCACCTATATAAAGGTTGTATTTATGGGTGAGTATTCTTTTCTTTTAGCTATTTCTATTGTATTCATATTTGGAACAATAAGTCCTGGTCCTAGTTTTATTTTAGTTGCAAAAACTGCTGTTTCAAAACCTATTTTAGAAGGTATTGGTATTTCTATTGGATTGGGATTAGGTGCAGTTTTCTTTACTTTATTGGCTATTTTTGGTTTATATGCATTATTTGAAGCTGTACCATTTTTGTATGGTTTTTTTAAAATTTTAGGTGGGATATATTTACTTTATTTGGCATATAAGATATGGAAACATTCTGATGAACCTTTGTCCATGGATATGAAATTGGAAAAGAGTTCAAAAAGTTTTCTTAAGGCTGTACTTTTTGGTTTTTTAACACAAATTAGTAATCCTAAAACGGCCATTATATTAGGAAGTATCTTTGCTGCATTGTTACCTGAAACATTGCCTTCTTATGGAGAAATATTTTTATGTTTAATTGCTTTTGTTATTGATGTAACTTGGTATTGTATGGTAGTTTTCTTATTATCTACTAAGAAGACTCAAAAAGTTTATTTACACTTTAAAAAATATATAGATAGAATTGCAGGTACACTTTTAGCAGCTTTAGGAATAAAATTAGCTTTAGAATAATTGTAAAAAAGACAAGGTTTTCCTTGTCTTTTTTATGTTTTATAAATATTTATTTATTTTTTCTTCAAGAGCAACTTTTGTTGTAGCTCCAATTAATTGATCTACAATTTCACCATCTTTGAAAAAAAGAATAGTTGGTATTGATCTAATTCCATATTGTACTGTTAAATCTTGCTCTTCTTCCGTATTTACTTTACATATCTTTGCTTTACCTTCGTACTGCTCTGCTAATTGTTCAATTACGGGAGCAATCATTCTACAAGGTCCACACCATGGTGCCCAAAAGTCTACTAATGCAACGCCTTCCTCAATAGTTTCTTTTATATTACTTTGATTTAATTCTAAATATTTTGACATTTTATTTCCTATAAATTATTTTCATTTTTACTTAAGTATTCAGCTACACCTTCAGTAGAAGCTTTCATACCCTCATCACCTTTTGCCCAACCTGCAGGACAAACTTCACCATGTTCATTTGTAAATATCATAGTATCTACCATTCTTATCATTTCGTCAATATTTCTTCCTAATGGCAAGTCATTGATTACGGCATGTCTAATAGTTCCGTCTTTATCAATTAAAAAAGAACCTCTAAGAGCTACTGCTTCATCTAATAAAACATCATAATCTTTTGCAATTTGTTTTGTAATGTCTGCAACCATTGGGAACTTAACTCTTCCTATTCCACCTTGTTCAACTGGCGTCTCTCTCCACGCAAAGTGTGCAAACTCTGAATCAATTGAACAACCAATAACTTGAATACCTCTTTCTTTAAAATCATCTACTCTTTTTGAAAATGCAATAATTTCTGATGGACAAACAAATGTAAAATCTAAAGGCCAGAAAAATAATACTGCACCTTTTTCACCAATATTGTCATATAAATTAAAACCTTCAACGATTTGACCATCCGCAAGTACAGCTTTCGCTGTGAAATCTGGAGCTTTTTTTGTTACTAACATGTAATTTCCTTTTTTTATTATGTTTTGTTTTTTTGTATTGGAAGTATATATAAATAGTTTTAAAGTAATATTAATAAAAATTACTAAAGGATAAAAATTATCCTTTAGTAATTTAACATTAATTTTTCTCTTAACATAGTACTAACTATAAGAAACTATAATTAGATTAGATATTTGTAAAATATAAAGTAAGGTGAAAGATGAAAGAGAAAATAAAAAAATATTTAAAAGAGGGTTTAATAATTATTGTTACAATAACAATTGCTATGAATGTGATAAGTTATTATAAATCACTTGATTTAAATAAACAGAAACTTGATATGAATTCTTTTAAACTTCTTGATGATACAAAATACACAATAGATAGTACTAAACCTTTATTAATACATTTTTGGGCAACTTGGTGTCCTATTTGTAAATTCGAATCTGCTAATATTGAAAAAATTTCAAAAGATTATCAAGTGATAACTATTGCAGTTCAATCTGGAACTAAAAAAGAGATAAAAAATTATTTAAAAGAACATAATCTCAACTTTAGAGTCGTAAATGATAAAGATGGTTTTTATTCACGTAAGTTTAATATTAAAGCTTTTCCTACAACACTTATATATGACAAAGAAAAAAATCTAACATTTAGCGAAGTAGGTTATACTAGTACTTTAGGACTATATTCTAGAATGTTACTAACTAAATAATATATCTTTATTTATTTTTCTAATAGGTTCAGCAGTGGGTTTAGCAAAATAGTAACCTTGAACTAAATCAACACCTAATGATTTTACGGTTTCTAATTCTTCAAGGGTTTCTACCCCTTCTGCTAGAACAGTAATTCCATGCTCTTTTGCTATAGTGTATAATGCTTTATATACTGACTGTTTTAAAGTATTTGATGATATATCGGTAATAATCTTTCGATCAATTTTGATTATATCGGGTCTTAATTCTATCAACATATTAAGATTTGAGTATCCTTCTCCTACATCATCTAAAGCTATTTTAAAACCTTTATCTCTATAAAATTGTAAAATATTTTTTAAATGTTCTTGATCTTCTATTTTTTCTGTTTCTACAACTTCAAAAACAATTTTAGATGGATCAAAATCTAGTTGATTTGCCCATTTAACAGTTGTATTTAAACAAAATTCTGGATCATATATTGAAGTTGGCAAGAAATTTATGAAAATATATTTTGAGATTTTTTTAGCAGCAGCTGTCTTAAGAGATGACTCTCTACATAGTTTATCAAGTTTAAAGTTCATATCATTACGTCTTGATGCATCAAATAAAATATTAGGATATATTAAACTACCATCATCTTTTACTCCACGTATTAGTGTTTCATAGCCAAATATTTTGTTTTTTTTAATATCGATAATAGCTTGAAAATGTGATGTTAATGATTCAGTATTTAGAATATCAAAGAAATCTTTATCTTTAAAAAGATTTATATATAGTTGCATAGGTTTAGCTGATAGTGCAGATTGAAAATCAAATTCAGTTTCATTATTTGATATATAAATTTTTATATCATTCATCTCTTTTTGATTAAAATATGTTTGAATTTTATTGAGATTTTCAGAAAAAAAGCTCTTTGTGTCTTGTGTAATAATACTTACTAAACCATTTTTATTTTGATTCTCTATATTGAGTTCTTTCAATAAAATTATAGTTTTATCTCTTAATTCTTGAAATTCACTTATGAAATATATAATTCCAAAACTATTTTCTAGTAGATATTTTTCATTACATTTATCACAAGACATAATTAACCCTTAATTTTTTTATTTATTAAATTTTATCGGATAAATCAATATTTAGCCCTTGTTTTAAAAGTTCATCTTGTCTAGGACCTAGATAATCTAAATATGTACTGTACTCTTTATAGTATTTTCCACTTATATATCTTATCATTTCTTTAAAATGAAAACTGTATAAAAGTGCATCTATTCTTGCTTTTTCTTTACCCTCATCAAATAATAAAACTCCAGGTCTATAATCAAGTTTTATTTGTTTTGTCCATTCATATGGAGTTGTTCTTGTACCATCAGGTGAAGTTATTTTTTCTTTTGACATTGCATCAAGTCTTACAACTGTAACTTTTGATAATTCTTTTTGAACATCTTTGTTTTTTAGTGTTACATTATGTAAATAATCACATTGAGTACAGCTACCATCTTCAAATATAACTGCAAGAGGGCCTTTTACTTTTGAAAGGTCTTTTATATCTTTGAACATTTTATTTGTTTTAAGAGTATAAAGTGTTTTATTTTTCACTTTATCTAGATATTGGCTTAAACTCATATTTTTATATTCTTCATTTTTTACAAAATCAAGTACTAGTTTAAATGTTTCTTCTGATCTATAACCATTTAGCCTTACAACTACTTCATTTTTTTTGTTTAAGAAGATAATCGTAGGTGTATATTTTACTTTTAAAAAATTAGCATACTCTTTTTCTGTCATTGTAGTATCTTCATTGATTACAAGTTCTCTTGAACCTTTTATGTTAATACCAATCACATCAAAATTATTTTGAATATATTTTTGGTTTTTTGCACTAAGAACAAAATTATCATTTAACATTTTTGTACAATATGGGCAAAAATCTAAAGACATAAATAATATTACATGCTTGTTAGAATCTTTTGCTTCTTCTACATCTTCTGCTAAATCAAGAAAACTCTCTTTAAACCAACCCGGCATTTCATGTTCTGAACCACCGCTTACTTTCCCTATTTGAGCTTGGGAACTTGTTACAAAAAGCATAAGTGTAAAAATACTTATAAATATTGATAGGATTTTTTTTGACATGAGTTTCCTTTATAAAATTAATTTATAATTTGTATCAAAAGTTTTATAAGTTTTAGTTAAAAAAAAAGATACTTATATATACTTATAAGTTATTATAAAGAAAACTATATTTATTTAAATACTTATATATCTATAGTAAATTTTGCTCCATTTTTTGTATTCTCAACTTTTAACATCCCATAAAAAGAATTTTCTACAATCATTTTAGCCATATAAAGTCCGATTCCAATACCTTCACTTGGATGTTTTGTAGTAAAATATGGTTCAAATATTTTTTCTAAAGCATCAATTTTTATTCCGCCAGCGTTATCTTCTATTGTAATATTATTTTCAATTTTTATAAGTATTTTTGGATTTTCTATATTTGAGTTTTTTAATGCATCTTTGGAATTATTAAGTATAGTAATTAAAACTTGAGTTAATTCTCCTGAATATCCTTTTATATTTTTATCTAATTTTATTTCTAAATTTAATTCTATTTGATTTCTTTGAAAATTCGTTTCAATAATTTTTAAAGTTTGCGTTACTGCATGACTTAAAAGAAAATCTTCTTTTTGTTTATTTGGTTGAAAAAAGTTTCTAAAGTTTTCAATTGTATCTGACATATATTTAGTTTGTAGTTCAATATCACAAAAATTTTTTTCTAATTTTTTATTTTTAATATTATCTTTTTTTAATATACTATCCATAACCACTACAATTGAATTTATACTTGATAAAGGCTGTCTCCATTGATGGGCAATATTATTTATCATCTCCCCCATTGATGCAAGTTTTGCTTGATGAAATAGCATTTTATCTTTTATTCTATTTTCTTCTACTTGTTTAGATACTTCTTTTTCAAGGTTTTCATTTAATATCTTAAGTTTATTTTGAGCTTTTTTCAATTCTGTTAGGTCAATTATTGTACTTATTATTTTGCCATCGCCTATATATGTTCCTTTTACAAGAGCAGGAGATAATTCTCCTTTTTTATTTATTAGATTTAATTCGTATGGACCTTTTGAAATATGTAAATTTCTTTTTAACAAAAAATGCTGTTTTTTATCAACAAAATTATAAATATCTTTACCTTTTATTTCTTTTATAGAATCACAACCATACAATTTTAAAAGTCTATCATTTGCTTGTATTAATTTTCCATCTTTAAATATTATAACTGCTTCGATTGTGGAGTTAATAAGTTGTTTTAATTTTCTATTATTATTTTGAAGAACAAGTATAACTGACAGAACTATTCCAAAAATTATGAATCCCCACATCCATATTTTTTCTTTAGGTATCCCATGATTATAATTAACTGATAAAGAATGATGATGAATAAGATTATGCATTTCTGCTGGCATAGCTTCTAAACTTTTATTTATTATGCTAGCTAATTCTGGCCAATCTTTTCTTATTCCCATTGCATTTATATTAGGTTCTAGTCCTGCCGGAGCTGCTATTTTTAGATTTGATATATTATATTTTTGTATTATGTACGTGGAAACTGCAACAATTCCTATATAGGCATTTGCTTGTCCTGTTGATACAGCTAAAATTGCATTTTCATCTTTATCATATGATTTTATTTTTATTTGAGGGAATTGCTTTTTTATAATATTATTGTATACGTAACCTTTTGTTGTGGCAATAACTTTCCCATATAAGTCCGAAAGTCCTCCTATGTATTTTTCATTTGTTTTTGTAATAATTACCCAACTATCCATAAGATAATTTTTTGTAAATATTATATCTTTGCTTCTTTCTTTTGTATTTGTAAGAATTGTTATTAGATCAATTTCTTTTTGGTTTTTAAGTAATTGAAGTCCTTGAGAAAAAGTATATTTACTTTCAAATTCTACTTGAAAATTATTCTTTTTAGAAATTAAATTTATATAATCTACCGCAATTCCTTTTGGAATATTATTTTCAAAATATAGGTATGGCGCCCAATCTCCAATCAAGATTTTTACTTTATGTTTTTCATTAATCCACTTTTTTTCATTTTCAGTAAGTTCGATTTTTGACCATTTAAGATTTGAATATTCAGTTATGAAATTCATTTCTTTTTTTGTTAATTCTGTATTTCCAGCAAATAAAAAATTTATAGTTAATAGTAGAGTTACAATTTTAATCATAAAATTAATTCTTTATTTAAAATTTGAAAATATTTATTTCGACTTATTTCTTTTGCACCTAAAGTTGCTAAATGCTCATTATAAACTTGACAATCAATAAGTTTAATTCCATTTTCTTTTGCTTGTTGACATAGATGATAAAATGCTATTTTTGAGGCATTTGATTCTTTACTAAACATACTCTCCCCACAAAATATATCATCGATTAGAACCACATATAATCCTCCTACAAGTTCTTCTTCTAAATAACATTCAATTGAAAATGCAATACCTAATTTATGGAGATTTGTATATGCTTGAATGAAGTTTTCATCTATCCAAGTTTCATCTTCATGTTTTCTTTTTATATTTGCACAGTTTTTTATAACTTGTTCAAAATTTTCATTTGACTTAATTATAAAACCTTTATTCTTTATAGCTTTTTTTATACTTTTTGAAATTTTTAATTCTTCAGGATATAAAACCATCCTTTTTTGAGGGCTATACCAGTGTATATGATTATATTCATCTATAAACCAAGGAAATATCCCTTTTTCATAGGCATTCAAAATTCTTTGTGGGTGAAAATCTCCTCCAATAGCCACTAAATCATCATTCATCATTTCTAGATCAGGGAAATCAAAATTATCTTCATCAAGTAAATATATGCAGTGTTTTTTATCTAAAAGTTTCATTGAACATAATATTATCTTAAAATTACTTTATTATGTCTACGCAGAGTGATGGAAAAGCTATTAAGCTTTTCCATCAAAATTATTTTCATTTACATTTTTTACAATGTCATCTGCTATTTCATTTGTCTCTCTTGCAATATCATTAGTTTTGTCTGCAACAGATGCATTTTCTTGAGTAAATCTATCAAGTTGATTTACTGCATCACTAATTTGACTCATTCCAGTATTTTGTTCTTTTGCTGCATTTGTAACATCATCAATTAAATTACTTGTATTGATAATTTTTTCTTCAAGAGAAGTAAATCCTTCAATCATTGAAGTACTAATTTTTTTACCTTCATCTGCTTTAATTGTGGCAGATTCTACAAGATCTTTAATCTCTTTTGCAGCTTCAGCTGATCGTGATGCCAAATTTCTTACTTCTTGAGCAACAACTGCAAAACCTTTCCCTGCTTCACCTGCTGTTGCAGCTTCAACTGCAGCATTTAAAGATAAAATATTTGTTTGAAATGCAATTTGGTCAATTACTGAAATTGCATCATTAATTGCAATTACTGTTTCATTTATTTCATCCATAGATTTAACTGTTTTACTTGCAAGTTCTTTTCCAACATGAGCAGATTCTTGTGTTGCAGTAGATATTTGTAACATCTCTTGTGCTTTTTCACTTGTCTGTTTTATATTTCCAGTAATTTCCTCAATGGAAGCTGCTGTTTCTTCTAATGAAGCTGCTTGACTATTAGCGTTTTCATTTAATATTTTTACATTTGATGTAAGTTGATTAGATCTCTCTTGTAAACTAATTCCATCTTCTTGATTATCTTGTAAAATTTTTGTAATCATTTTATTCATATTAATGATATCCGTACCAATTTTACCACTATTAGAAGCATCAATCTTTTCAGTGAAGTTTCTATTTGCATACTCTTCTAATACTTTACTTAGTGAATTGATATTAATTCCAACTAAATCTTGAATATTATCAAGCATACTATTAAGTAAGGACTTTAATTCTTCAAGTGATTCGTTGTTTGTAGTATTGGTAATTCTTTTATCTAAGAAGCCATTCCCTACATGATTTACAATCTCTTTAACATCTTCAATAAGAATATTATCTTGCTCTATAATTTTTTTTGTTTTTTCAATATTTTCATTAATTAGGGATGACATCATTCCAATTTCATCATTTGATGTAACAGCTAAAGGTTTTATATTATTTTCTTCTTTATTTACATATTTGAAAAAATGAAGTAAACCTTCTTGAAATCTATTTAGTGGTTTTACAATAATATTGTTCATAATAAGAAGTGAGATAAATGCTAAGACAACAATAATTATTAATACAAGAATTATTGTTTGCACTATAGATGAATTAATACTCTTAGTGGTTCTTTCTTTCATAATTAGTATCTGTTCTTCAATATCTGTAACATAAGATCCCGTTCCAACAATAAAATCCCAAGGTTCAAACTTTTTTACATAAGAGAATTTTTCAAAAACACCTTCTATTTTTGGTATTGACCAGAAATATTTTACTATGCCACCTTCTTTTTTAGCATTTGCAGTTTTTACTATTTCTCTATAAAGATAAGTACCTTTTTTATCTTTTAAGTCAACTAAGTTTTTACCAACTAAAGAATCTTTAGCTCCATGCATTAAGACTGTGTGATTTGAGTCATTTATCCAAAAATAGCCTGTTTTACCATAGGACATATTCTTAACTGCTTGCAAAGCTTCTTTTTTCATTTTTTCTGAAATATCATCGATATATGCACCTGTTCCAACAATCCAATTAAAAGGTTTAAACATTTTCACATAAGAAACTTTTGGTTGAGGTTTATTAAATCCTGGCTTATCCCATAAATAATTTAAAAAACCCTCTCCTTTAGGTGAGTTTCCATGTTTTACCAAACTTTTAATTATATATATTCCATTTGTATCTTTTAGGTGAGATAAATTTTTACCTTCTAATTGTGGTTTGGGTGGTAGAGATATACATACACCATTTGGGTCATATACAAAGAAATATCCTGATTTTCCAAATTTAGTATCATTTAAAATAGACTTTAATCTTTTTTTCATTTCATCTTCAGATAAGAAATCTTTATTTTTCTTGTATTCTCCCTCTAAAATTGAAAAGATGTAATTAGTTTGCTCTTTTAGATAACCTTCAACTTCTACTTGTATTTTATCTTGAGCTGTCCTTTTATGATATGATTCAATAGTTTTATATGCTAAAGAGACATAATTTTCAAGTTCTTTTTCTTTTGCTTGGTAAGAATTCTCGGCAGTAAGTTTTGCTGTTTCTTCTGCCCCAGCTTTCATCGTATGAATTGATTCAAAAAGCATTAAAATTGCTGCAATAATAATTGAGCCAATTACTGTCGATAATAACTTTATTTTTATAGAGCTATTTTTAAACATTTACTACTCCTCTTTTTTAATAACTTAATTATATCAATATTTATGTTAAAAAAATAGAAATTATCTTTGTTTTTTATATTTATTTATTTATTCATCAATAATATATAATTATCTTCTGTATATACTGTAAAGACGGTTCTATTGAAAATATGGTTTATTTATAATATAATTAGATATTATATATTAATTATTATATTTTGTAATAGTAATGCAATAGTATTATTTATTATCTTTCTATATTGATTTAAATCATATAAACTTACATAATATCGTGATAAAATTTTATTATGAAATTATTAATAATTGTAATTGTATTTTTTACTAATGTTTTTGCAGTTGATTATGGTGAATTACTTTTTAATGGTAATTGTATAACCTGTCACTTTAAAACTAAAAAAGTTTCAGCTCCTTCTATTTACGAAATTAGAGAAAATTATTTAAGAGCTTTTCCTGAAGAAGAAGTTTTTGTTAAATATATGTCCACTTGGGTATTAAAACCAGACATAAAAACATCAATAATGCAAGATTCTATTGAAGAATTTAATATTATGCCAGAACTAGGATATGATGAATATACTTTAAAAGAAATTGCAAGGTATCTTTATAAAACAGATTTTAGTACGCAACAGAAATAGGTAAATAAAAATCTACATCAACTCTTCCATCTTCATTTAAAAAGTGGTTTGTATTAAAAATTGAATAGGATGGTATTGTTTTTGATTCATATCCAGAAGTTGGAAGCCAAAAATGATAAGCATATCTCATTAGATTTATTATGTCTCCTTTGAAACCTTTTAAATGGAAAACTGCACAAAGTGATTTTGGAATTTCAAAGGTACTAATAGCTTTAAATCCTTTTGGAACTTCTATGCAAGCAACATATGAAGCTTCTTTTAAAGGTGTTATTGTTGGATTATCATGTTGTAGTGCAATATGTCTACAATCTTTAATCTCAAATTCATAGGCTAAGGCATTCAATCTTTCCCACGTTTTTTTTATACTTGAATCATAACCTTTATGTCTTATATAGGCACAATGTATTGCTTCACATGGTTTTATCTCAGGTTCCAAGTTTTCAATTTTTTTGATTCTTGGATATTCTTTTAGAATTTGCTTCGAGAACTCTATATAAGCACCATTCCTCCAATCTTTTGGTGTATAAGTAAATTTCTTTTTAAATGCTTTTATAAATGAGGAGTGAGAGGAAAAACCACATTTATTTATTATCTCACTTATTGTTGAATATTGGTTTACTATAAGTAAGTTTGCTGCTTTTTGTAATCGTATTGAAGTTATAGTCTCAAAAAGTGTTGTTTGCGTTTCTTCTTTAAATATTCTATGGAAATGGTATTTACTTACTGAGTTTAAGCGTGCTAATTCATCAAGACTTATTGGGCTATCTATGTGTTTGTAAATATAAAACAATGAATTATTTACTATATTTGCTCTATCTTGTTTTGTCTCTTTTTTCATTATAACTCCAGCAACTTAAAATAAAAGTATAACAAAAATAGCAATATAAGACAAATATTTTGAAATTTAGGATAAAGAATTGAAAAATATATTTAAGTATAATCATCAAAAAAATAAAGAGGGAAGAAATGACAAAGAAAATGGAAAGATCTTATATTAGAGAAATATTAGATGCTACAAATGAAGAAACAATCTCTTTTGCAGGAGGATTACCTGATGCCTCACTATTTCCTATGAAAGAACTAAAAGATGCCTCACTAAAAGTTTTAGAAAACTCTTTGTCAATGCAATATTCAAAATCACAAGGTGATGATAGTTTAAGAGAAAAAATCGCATCTTTATATACTAAGTATTTTGATTTTCCTACTACAAAAGAAGAAATATTGATTACAACTGGTAGCCAACAAGCGTTTGATATTATCTCAAAAACATTCATAGAAAATGAGGTGATTGTTCAAACCCCAACATATATTGGCGCTTTGAGTGCTTTTAAAGTATTAGGTTTAAAAATAAAATCTTTTACAGATTTAGGGTATTTACCTAAAATGTTAAAAAAAAGTTCAGCTTTATATATTATGAGTGATTTTGCAAATCCTAATACTAAATGTTTAAGTAATAAGGAAAGAGATGAAATCTCAAATATTTTAAATAAAAAAGAACCTTTTTTGATTGAAGATGGAGCGTACTCCTTTCTAGATTTTAATGGAAAAATAAGAAAGCCAATATGTTCAAGATATAAAAAAAGTTTTCACTTAGGTTCTTTTTCAAAAATTGTTGCGCCAGGACTTAGAGTTGGTTGGATTAGAGCAGATAAAAAAATGATTGAACAAATTTTAGTTTCAAAAGAGGCTTTAGACTTACATACTCCAACCCTAAATCAAATGATTTTGAATCAGTATTTAGAAGACAATGATTTATTTAAACATTTGGAAATAATTAGAAGTGAATATAAAGAAAAAATGGAGTTTATGGCTTCTTGTTTTAAAAAATATATTCCAAGTTTTGAGTTTGAAAAATCAGAAGGTGGGATGTTTATTTATGGAAAGTTTGAAGAAGATAGTTTCTCTTTAGCAAAAAAAGTTTTGGAAGAGAATATTGCATTTGTTCCTGCTTCTGTATTTTTTCATGATAAAAAAGTTTCAAAAGAAGCAAGATTTAATTTTACAAATTCAACAAAAGAGGAAATTGAAAAAGGTATAAAAACTATTGCATCTCTTTTAAGTAAAAAAAAGAGTCAATATGGCTTAAAATATTAAAACAAAAGTTATGCGTGCAAGCTCATAACTTTTATCCTCTTTTTAGAATAATTTCTCCTAGATTTCTTTTTATTTGATTTGCAACAACATCACATTTTACTTTAAATAAAAAGAAAATTCTTTTATCACTGTATGATTCTAGACACTCAAAATTTCCCATACCTTTTGATAAGATAAGCGGAGTTTTTTCAAAAAGTTTCATAAATTCTTTACTTGCTCTTTTTTTCTCTAAGCCTGGTGTATCAACCCCTGTGCTAATAACTTCACAGTATTTATCAATACCTATTTGTTTTGCTTCTACTATAGTAATATCATTAATAATTGCTTTTCCTCTTGTTGCATAATAAATCTTTAGAGTAGGGTATAGTTTCGTAATAGTTTTGATTAAAACTTTATCAAATACATTTTCTCCTGCATTATCGCTTAGGATAATTAGCTTATTTGTCTTTTCAAGCTCTTCATTAAATACTTCATAATCATTAATTGAAAAATCCGTATCAAAGATTGAGTTTATCTCCTCATCTAAAGAGAATTCTTTTGTAGTAGCAAAGTCTATTACATTTCCTGCAACGGCAGTTTTTATTGCAGTAAAAAGTCTATCTTCACTATTTTCTATTTTTTCTTCTACTAAAGGAAGATATGAAATTGCTTTTTTTATTGATTCTTGTTTTAGTTTTTCTAAGGGGTCTTTTATTCCAGTTTTAAAAGCTAAGAATTCATAAACATCCTTAGCTATAAAAGGTGGGGTATGATTAAAAGAAAACTTATGTGCTCTTTTTTCTACTTCTTCCATAATTTCTAAGGAAAGATTTTTTTCTAAATTTAAAAGTTTTGTTGCTTTGTCTATTTGCCCAACTATACATTTTACACATTCGTTTGTAATATTCATTATTTATTCTTTTTTCTGAATTGTTTTATATAAAGTAATAGATTTTATACACTTTTTTACTATAATTTTACCTTACATTATGTATAATCAAAACTTAATTTTTAAATTTAAGGATATTTTTATGTTTAAGCTAAAAGAACATAAGACTAACGTCTTCACTGAGTTTTCTGCTGGTTTTACTACATTTCTAACAATGATGTATATCGTTCCCGTAAATGGGTTTATTTTAGCTGATGCAGGTCTTCCAATGGAAGCTGTCGTAACAGCAACTGCAATTATTACTATCCTTGCGACACTATTTAGTGGATTATGGGGAAATACACCAATAGCAATGTCTGTTGGTATGGGATTAAACGCATACTTTTCATATGGACTTGTTTTAGGAATGAAAATACCTTGGCAAACTGCTTTAGGTATTGTATTTCTATCTGGTATTTTATTTGTAATCTTGTCTTTTACAAACTTTAGGGTTTGGATTATGACCTCAATTCCTATGAGTTTAAGAAGAGCAATTTCTGCTGGTATTGGTACTTTTATTGCATTTATTGGTCTTAAACAAATGGGAATGATTGTTGATAATAAAGCAACTTTAGTTGGACTTGGAGATTTTTCTAACTCAAGTGTATTATTAGGTGTTTTAGGTCTTGTTTTAGCTTTTGCATTTTATTCATATAGAATAAAAGGTGCGTTTATCCTTTCAATAGGTATCACGTCAGTCGTTGCTTGGTCTTTTGGTATAGGTTCTTTTCCTACAGAATTTTTAAGTACACCAGCTTCAATTTCTCCAATTTTATTTAAACTTGACATTATGAGTGCTATGACTTTATCTTTATTGCCAGTTATTATTACATTTTTAATTACTGATATGTTTGATACTTTAGGTACTTTAACAGGTGTTGGTACAAGAGCAAATCTTTTTCAAGAGAATAATAAAGATGATAAATCTTTACAAAGAACACTTGAAGCAGATGCTATTGCCACAAGTGCTGGAGCTTTACTTGGTGTTTCTACTACAACTTCATTTATAGAAAGTGCATCAGGAGTGGAAGCTGGTGGAAGAACTGGATTAACTGCTGTATTTACAGCTATGTTTTTTGTAACTACACTATTCATGTTGCCACTTTTTAAATCAATTCCTGGAAATGCAATTTATCCAGTTTTAGTTGTTGTTGGGGTTCTAATGTTCACAGAACTTGGGAAAATAAATTTTGAAGATACAGATTTAGCGACAAGTGCAGGAGCATTTTTTATTGTTATCTTAATGCCTTTAACTTTCTCTATTACAAATGGGATTGCAGCAGGATTCTTAGTATATACTATTATCAAGCTTGCAAAAGGGCAATATAAAGATTTAAATATTGGTATTCTTACCATTACGTTTATTAGTTTATTAGCATTTATTTTATAAGGACAATTTTGGAAAAATATTATTATGGTTATGACGAGTTTAAAAAAGATACTCAAGTTTTAGTAAATAAGTGTAGAGATTATGAGCCTGAAATTCTCTTAGCAGTTGCAAGGGGAGGATTAACTCTTGCTCATTTAATGTCACAAGAATTGGATATGAGAAATTTATATACTTTAAATTCAATTCATTATGAAGGTGAAATGAAACTTGATTCATTTAATATTTTTAATATTCCTGATGTTTCACATGCAAAAAAGGTTTTAATAATAGATGATATTGTTGATTCTGGTGAAACAATGGTAGAAATATTAAAAATTTTAGAAGATAAATTCCCTGGTGTGGAGTTTAAACTTGCTACACTTTTTTATAAAAAGACTGCAGTTCTAAAACCAGATTTTGCTGTTAGAGAAGCAAATGAATGGATTGATTTCTTTTGGGAAGTCGACGTAGTATAATAGTTTGAGTTATAAACTCAAACTATTATCTATAAAATATATATAAAATATATAAAATCTAGCAATATTACCTTACTTTCAAGTTTTTTTATAGTATAATACTTCAAATTTATTATTGGATGTACCTTATGACTTTTATTGAGTTTAAAAAATTATTACTTGATGCTGAACTTACAATACCAAAATTTACTGCTTTAATTAAAGTAAGTGAAAAGAATATACAATCGTATAAAAAGAAAGAAGAAGTACCTAATGCAATTGCAGCAATCGCAGCATGTTTTGCAAAAATGAATAAAGAGGGTATGGATTTTAGGACTTTAATGGATACTTTAGATCTTCAAAAGAAAGAGAAAAAAGGCGCAGGATTTTCTTCAAAGAAAAAAGAAAAAAAAGAAAAAGAACCTGAGATAAAAACTTCTGAAAAATAGTTAAATCTTTATTAATTTCTTTTAGATATACTTCCCAAAAAAATCAGGGGAAAATCTTATGACACTTAATAAAAATGTTAAATTATTTTTAACAATTTCTTCCATAATGATGGCACTTGCCATTGCAATTGGTGCCTTTGGTGCACATGGTTTAAAATCAATTGTAAGTGAATCATTACTTACAACATATAATACAGGTGTAGAATACCACTTTTATAATACTTTAGGCTTATTTGCAGCTTGTTTTATTATGTATTTAAAACCAAACTCTAAAAAAGTAGTTGTGGCTTCTTGGCTTATATTAATTGGAATGATTATTTTTTCATTTTCATTATATTTATTAGTTATTTTAAATTTACCTATTTTAGGGGCAATTACTCCTATAGGTGGAACTTTATTAATCATTGCGTGGATTTTATTATCAATTTCTATTTATAAGGATTAGTTTAATGACTACAATGGAAAAAATACAAGATATGCGTGATTCAAAGTGGTTCTCTAATTTAACAACTTTCATCATTCTTGCATATGCTTCTGTTTTAGGTTTTAAAACAATGGGTGATGTTGAAACAAATTATGCTTTGTTTTTAAGAGTTGCAGATGCATTTGTTACTATATATTTTATTTTTGAAATAGCGATTAAAATGATTGCAGAAAAGAAGTTTATTAATTTCTTTAAAAATGGTTGGAATCTTTTTGATTTTGTAATTGTTGTAGTTACATTATTGCCTTTAGAACAATCTGGTTTTGCAGCTATTGCTAGGGTTTTTAGAGTATTTAGAGTTTTAAGGCTCTTTACTGCACGACCAGAATTAAAAGCAATTATTGATATGCTTATTAAAGCTATTCCCTCTATTATTGATATTGTTATATTGATGTTTATCATTTTTTATATTTATGCAATTATAGGAAACTTTTATTTTAGTGAATTACCATCTGGATTATGGAGTAATTTCTTAGTATCTATGCTTACGCTGTTTAGGGTTCTTACTTTTGAGGATTGGACAGATGTTATGTATGAAGCCATGGAAGTTCATCCTTGGGCATGGGTTTATTTTGTATCTTTTGTAATTATTGCTGCTTTTGTATTTTTTAATCTTTTTGTAGCTGTTATTATTGGAGAGATGCAAAAACTTCAAGAGTCTGAAATGAAAGAAGAAATTCATGAAGATCACTTGAAATTAGATATTTTATTAAATGAAATTAAAGCTTTAAGAGAAGAAGTTAGAGATTTAAAAAAAGATAAGAGAGAGTAGAAATACTCTCTTTTATTAATTGTTTGTATTAAATGCTCTATCTCCAGCATCTCCAAGACCTGGTCTAATATATTTATTATCATCCAATCTTTCATCAATTTGTGCAATATAAATATCCACATCTGGATGTGCATCTTGAACAGTTTTAATTCCTTCTGGCGCTCCCAAGATATTTAGTGAAATAATTTTTTTTGCACCTTTAGATTTTAAGAAATCAATTCCATCAATTAGTGAACCACCAGTTGCAATCATTGGATCAAGTAGTAATACAGTTTTATCTTCCAGTGAAGGTATATTTTCATAGAAAAGCTTTGATTGAGCAGTTTCTTCATCTCTTTTCATTGCTAAAAAACCACTTCTTGCATATGGTAATGTTCGTAAAATTCCCGTTAACATTGGTTCCCCAGCTCTTAAAATTGGTACAAGCACAAGTTTTTGTACTTCAATCATTTGCACATCTAAAGGTCCTTGCCAAGTCTCAATATTTTGTGTAACAGTTTTAAAATCTGCTAAGGCTTCAGAAGCAACAATTCTTGAAATTTCTTCAATAGTTAGTCTAAATTCATTTGAAGCAGTTCTTACATCTCTTAGTCTATTTACAAGGTGTTTTACAACTATATTAGTACTCTCTTTATACATTTTTACCTACTTTGTAATTATTATTTGCTGCTCATTGTATCTAAAAATTGCTTATAAATTACACAATAATTTACATAATATTAATTGAAACTTAGATAACATATTTAATTAAATTCTCATAAAGAGGTGTTATGAAACCCACAGATTATAATTTTAGAGTTAAAGACTCTATTCTTGGTCTTCAATTTTTGTTTGTTGCTTTTGGGGCATTAGTTCTTGTTCCAATTTTAACTGGATTAGATCCAAATGTTGCTCTATTTACAGCAGGACTTGGAACATTGGTATTTCAGTTTGTAAATAGAGGTGCTATTCCTCCTATTTTCTTAGCTTCGTCATTTGCTTTTATCGCTCCAATCTCTCATGGGGTTAAAACTTGGGGAATTGCTGCAACAATGTCAGGTCTTGTAGCTGCTGGTTTATTGTATGTAGTTTTGAGTTTTATTATTAGATTAAAAGGTGATAATTTTTTACATAAATTACTTCCTGCTGTTGTAGTAGGTCCAGTTATTATGTCTATTGGACTGATTTTATCTCCTGTTGCAGTTTTTATGGCCATGGGTAAAACTGGCGATGGAGCTATACAATTAGTTCCTTTTGATCAAGCAATTATAATTTCTATGGTTGCACTTTTTACTACAGTGTTTATTTCACTTCTTGGAAAAGGTATGCTTAAGCTTGTTCCAATATTAATAGGTATTATTACGGGATATCTTGTTGCTTTATTTTTTGGAATAATTGATTTTTCATCTGTTGAAAAAGCTGCATGGTTTGCAATGCCAAGTTTTACAGCTCCCGAATTTAACTGGCAAGCAATAGTTTTTATTTTACCAATAGCAATTGCCCCTGCAATTGAGCATATTGGTGATATGTTAGCAATCTCAAATGTTACAAAAGTAGATTATCTAAAAAAACCAGGTTTAAAAAATACCTTACTTGGAGATGGATTAGCAACTTCTGTTGCCTCTTTATTTGGTGGTCCACCTAATACTACTTATTCAGAAGTAACGGGTGCTGTTACTGTTACAAAAGCATTTAATCCTGCAATTATGACTTGGGCTGCAATAGCTGCAATTGTTTTAGCATTTGTAGGTAAACTAGGTGGTATTTTAGCAACAATTCCTGCTCCTGTTATGGGTGGGATTATGTTACTTTTATTTGGTATTATTGCTAGTATTGGTATTTCAACATTAGTTAGAGAAAAAGTAGATTTAGCTTGTCCTAGAAACTTAATCATAGTATCAATGATTTTAGTATTTTCAATTGGAGGTATGACATTTAACTTTGGTGGAGTGCCATTTTCAGGAATTGGACTTGGAGCTATTACTGGAATTTTATTAAATCTTATTTTACCTCAAGCTCGTAAAGAAGATGATTTATTTTAGATAAAAGGAGTTTTTCTCCTTTTATCTTTTACTAAGTTACTCTTTCAAATTTACCTTATATTTTATGCCTATAAACAATAACTTTTGACTATTTTTTTCTTTTTATAAGCCTTAGTTTAATAGTTATGCAATTATAAATCTTCTATAATAAAATAAAACTTTTTAGGAACTAATATGGCAAAAGAACATCAATTTGATATATCTGCAAAACTTGACATGCAAGAAATGAAAAATGCAGTAATACAAGCTCAAAAAGAGGTTGATAATAGATATGATTTTAAAGGTATCATAAAAGAGATTGATTTTAACCAAGGTGCAAAAACATTGACTATCACATCTTCAAGTGATAATAAAGTAGATGCAATTTATGATATTATGATTACTCATATGAATAAAAGAGGTGTTTCAATTAACTCTTTAGATGAAGCAAAAAAAGATGATTGTTCTGGTGGAAATAGAAAATATGTTTATGCAATTGTTGATTCGATAAAACAAGATGAAGCTAAAAAAATACAATTAGAAATTAAAAATTTAAAACTTAAAGTTAAAGCTGTAAATCAAGGTGATGAAATTAGAATTACTGGAAAAAACATTGATGATTTACAAACTATTATGAAACATTTAAAATCACTTGATTTTAAATCTCCATTAATATTTGATAATTTTAGATAATAGATAAGAAGTTAAAACTTCTTATCGGAAATCGTTCATAGTTTAGTGTCAGTAAACCATAGTCATTAAAGTTATATCATAATTCAACAATTTAGTTTGAAACTTAGAGAAAGTTCCAAAAACTACAGGTTCTTGAACTTGTTATTTTTACTTAGATACTTTTAAATTCTAAGTATAAATTATTCTAGCCGAATCATAGTTTGTTGATTGCATTATTTAATTCAGACTCAACACACGTATATAGTTTCCCTATTTCATTTACTGCATCATTCCCATCACTAATTGCTGATACAGCAACACCAACTGCAATAGCACCTAAAATCACTCCTGATATCGGGTTAGATGCTATTATAGTACTTGCTATTAATGCTGAACTTCCACCTTTAAATGCTGAAGATATAATAGATCTTGCAGTTTTCCCAAAATCACCACTATCGCATGCCTGAAGCGAATAAGGCAATAAAATTGCACTTGCTGTGACGATTGAGGAAGTAATCACTAATTTTCTTCTCGAACTATTAATTGTAATATTTTGATTTTTCATAATATATATCCTGTTTCATCTTCTAAAATTGTTAAAAAAGCTTCTCTATCCAATTGCATACCATGAAGTTTATTATTAATAAAAACTGAAGGAGATTCAATAACACCATTTTCTTCTGCATGTATACGTATAACTGATAACATTAATTTAGCATTTTCAGAATTGAAACTTCCATCATTTGGATAACCTAACTTTTTTTTAAATTTTTTTGTTCTTTTAATCCCAATTCCTTTCCCTTTTCTTCCTGACCAATTTAATAATGAATACATCAAATATGGGTATTTATCTGGACTTACATTCATTAGTTCTATCGCAGAAGCAAGTTCTTTATCTGTTTGTTTCACTATATGATGAAAGATTATACATAGTTCATTACTTTTGTATGCACTTTTTACCAAATCATTTAAAATGTCTTTTGTAAATTTTCTAGTATCTTTACATCTTACAGAATATAAAAAATCAATTCTAGTTTTTGCATTTGGGTTACCTATGTAAAATTGAGGGCTGTATCTATAATCTACATCAGTATTTATTGTTTTTTCTTTTACTTTTGAAGCATTAGCATTCACTCCTAATGCAAAACTTAGTATTGCTGCTTGCTTTATTAATAATCTTCTATTGGAATTCATAGGGAGTCCTTTTTATTTAATAAAATAATTGTTACATACATAAATAAAAACAAGCTTAATATTATATTAAATTTAGTTACGTAAGCATTATTTAAATATTTATAAACATTCCAATTTTTCAGGGGGGGGTAACTGTATCTTCTAAATAAGCATCTTGCTTATCTCTTTCTACTTCATAACCTTCAACAATTTCACCCCCCCCCTTTTTTTTAACTCCAAACAATTTTTTCTATTTAATTTTTATTCTTGCTTTAACTTTATTAAAAAAGTCAATTTAAAGTCCTATTTGAGACCCATAAAATTAATTTCAAGTCCCGTTTTAGTTCCTAAAAAGACTCAATTTATTACATACCTATACTCATTAATTTTACAGTTAAGAATATTTTCTCTTATCTTTATATATAATATAAAAAATAAGAGGAGTTATTATGAAAGGTTTATTTCTTATATTATTATCTATCGCTATATTTGCTGGTTGTGCAAAATATAATGATCCAGAAATTGAAAAAAGAATTATAGAGTTAGAATCTAAAGACAAACTAGATGACTTTGAAAAAGAAGAGCTTAAATATTTAAAAGAACAAGGTTCCTATGGCACAACATTATCAACTGATACTTGTAAAATTTAACACTAAATAGATTTCAAATGAAAAGTGCCCATTCATATTATAATTATTTTATTTGCTCTTAAAAGGCTTTTTGATTTGTCAACACTTTTTAGGATACAAAATTCTGAACATTATTTTCCTTAATTTCTTACATTTGGAGCAGTTTTTACAAAAAATAGCTTGTTCCAAAAAGAATTGAATTGTTGAACATCTCCAAAACTACAGGTTATTGAACTAATATTCAGATATAAAAATTATATCATTTCTATATCCTTTAAACTGTAGGCAGATAATTCTTGTTATTCTTTGATATATTTAGATAAAATATATAAATCCTAAAGTGCTATATAAAAGGTTATTTATTGAGTTTAGAAAATTCTAGAAATGAAATATATAAAAGAATGGGTGAAAATATAATGCTCTTTCAAAAAATAGAATCTATACTTAAATATATTAATCACTTTAAAAAAACTGCTTCACATGTTAGCAAGCTGAAAGAAAACAATAAAATATTAATTGATAATTTGAATAATAATACAATGGGACAATTATTAAATGAATATTTAAACTTGCAAGAAAATAAATCAACACATAATATTGATACTTCAAAAGAGCCATTTATATCTTTTCATTTAGAATTATCACCATCTTATTTAGAAAATAAATCTAAATTGTTAAAAACTTTATTAGAAGAAAGAAATGACTTAGTCCATCACTCTTACTTGAATTTTAATGTGAACTCAGTTGAAAGTTGCATGGAAATAGTAAAAACACTTGATGAGCAAAAAAAGCGTGTTAAATTAGAGATTAATGATTTAAGTGCAATTGTAGAAATGATAGAAGACTCAAAAAAGGCTTTTATTCATACCTTAAAATCTGATGAGTTTAAAAAGGGTGTGGATTTATGTTGGTTACAAAATAGTGAGTTAGTAATAGTAATTATTGATAAGTTTGATCAAATTGTTAGACCAGATGGTTGGGCTTCACTTAGTAGATTAGGCCAAGTTATTAGAGAAACTTGTTCTAAGGAGATGAAGTTGTTAAAAACAAAATATAAATGTAAATCGTTAAAGCAGCTTCTTATTGAAACAGAGATATTTGAGTTACGTGAAGAAGAAAAAGAGAACAGTAGTTCAACTTTATATAGAATAAAATCTAACTTTAAAATTGAGAAATAGATTTTACCAATACATAGGAAGTATAGAGTAGCACAATCTATTATAAGTTTAAATCTTACCTTGTCTGACATTATGTAAATACTTTTATCTCAAATTGATCTATCAATATGAGATAGGACACAAAATTCTGAAAAATCTTTTTCATAACCTCTTACTTTTGGAACATGAATCACTGATATTAATTTTCCATGTTCCACAAAGTGTTCAAAAAGTAAAAACTGCAAAGTTACATAAACCTTAAGGAATTATGGAATAAATAAAGTGAACTTTGCCGTATATTTCAACATATACTAATTTATTAAGTCTTTTTAGAGTAAATTACTTATTAGTAAAACTACACTAAGAGGTTAATTATGGAATATGAGATTTTAAATAAAAACAATATTGTAAAGTACATTAATTCGATAAATAATATTAGAGAGTACTTTGGAAGTGATGATTTATATATTGATGAAATTGGAGATGGAAATCTAAATTATGTATTTATTATAAAATCCATTGAACATCCCAAAAAAGCTTTAATTCTCAAACAAGCAGTTCCTTATTTAAGGTGTGTTGGAGAAGAGTATCCTTTGAGTAGAGAAAGAATGACTTTTGAAATTAGAGCATTAGAACAATTTTCTAAAATCGCATCATCCTTTATTCCAAAATTATATCATACAAGTGAAGAAATGAGTTGTGTTATTATGGAGTACTTAGATAAGCATATAATAATGAGAGAAGGTATGATTCAAAAAACTATCTATCCAAATTTTGCAGAACAAATTTCGACATATTTAGCCCAAAACTTATTCAAAACTTCATCTTTACATCTTGATTCAACACAAAAAAGAGAATTGATTAATAAATATAATTCAAATACCCAATTATGTAAATTAACAGAAGATTTCGTATTTACTTTTGCTTTTATGGAACATGAAACAAATGATGAATATGCAAATAATCATAAGCTTGCAAAAGAACTTTTTGAGGATATAAAATTTAAAAAGGCAGTCTTAAATTATAAGTATAAATTTATGACACAAAGTGATGCTTTATTGCATGGAGATTTGCATACTGGATCTATTATGTTAAATGAGGAAGAAACATATGTTATAGACCCTGAATTTGCTTTTGTGGGACCATTTGGCTTTGATATTGGTGCACTTATTGGAAATCTTATTATGTCTTATACTTCACATGTAGCCTTAGGTTCAAAAGATGATTATAAAGAATGGATTTTAAAAGTAATCGAGGATGTATTAACTAAATTTGAAGAGAAATTTTTATTTTTGTGGAATAAACAAGAAGAATCAAGTTTATTTACAAAAAATTATATGCATGAATATGATTTAGAAGATTTTAGAAGAGAGTTTATGTTAGGTATTTTTCAAGATTCACTTGCCTTTGCTGGATGTAAAATGGCAAGAAGAATGTTTGGAATAGCAGGTGTTGCTGAGATACGAAATATAGAAGATGAGAAAATAAGAGATAATGCAATTGAAATGACACTTGAAATTGCTAAAATGTTTGTGAAGAAAAATAATGAGATTACAAAAGTAAGTACAGTATTACATATTATTAAGGAAAAAACTAAATGAATGGGAAATATAAAGCATTTTGGATAGATGATGATGGATTTGTAGAAGTTATAGATCAAACTAAATTACCATTTATAGAAGAGACAGTTCTTTTAAAAAGTGCAGATGATGCAATAGTTGCTATTAAAGATATGATTGTACGTGGTGCGGGAGTTATTGGAAATATTGGTGCACTAGGAGTTTATTTAGCAGTTAAAGAAAATCAAGATTTAAAATATATAGTTGAAAAATCTAAAGAGATTAGAGAATCAAGACCAACTGCTGTAAATCTTATGTGGGCAGTTGATATTATGCTTGAGGGAATATTAAATGCAAATGCAGATGTAAACTTGTTGGAACTAGCTAAAAATGAAGCTATAAAAATATGTGATGAAGATGCCGAACGTAGTTTATTGATATCAAAATACGGTTGTGATATTTTTGGAGATATTATGAAAAAAAAGAATAAAACTTCAATCAATGTTTTAACTCATTGTAATGCAGGATGGCTTGCAATTGTAGATGAAGGTTCAGCGTTAGCTCCAATTTATGAAGCAAAAAGAAGAGGAATTGATATTCATGTTTATGTGGATGAAACAAGACCAAGAAATCAAGGGGCAAATTTGACTGCTTGGGAATTAACTCAAAGTGATATAAATCATACTGTTATTCCTGATAATACAGGTGGATATTTAATGCAACAAGGTTTAGTCGATGTTTGTATCGTAGGAGCTGATAGAGTAAGTGCAAATGGAGATGTTGCAAACAAAATTGGAACATATCTAAAAGCACTTGCTGCAAAGGACAATGACATTCCTTTTTATGTAGCAATACCAGAAGGTACACTTGATTTTGAAATAAAAGATGGAGTAAGAGATATTCCAATTGAAACAAGAAGTGAAGATGAGGTTAAATATATCAAAGGTTTAAATAAACAAGGTGTTGTAGAAGAGTTATTACTTACGCCTCTTACTTCAAAAGCTGTAAATTATGGTTTCGATATTACTCCTGCAAGACTTGTAACAGCTCTTATAACAGAAAAAGGTGTATGTAAAACAGATGAAAACTCAATTTATAAGATGTTTAAGGAAAATAAATGATTGATGAAGGTGTTGTTAAATACGAATTAAAATATACAAGAACAAAAGAGCTTGCAGTTAAAGAGTGTAATAAGATTGAAAAAGTTAGAAGTAGATTATACTCTTTAGGTTTGATTGGTGCTTATTGTGATGGTATTGGCTTTGGGAATATTTCTCTAAGATATAAAAAGAAAAATTCATTTGTAATTACTTCAACTCAAACAGGAGAAATTCCCAAGTTAAATCCAAATTATTATTCACTTGTTAAAAAAGTAGATTTTAAAAAATTTACAACATATGCAATAGGTCCAGCAAAACCAAGTAGTGAAGCTATAACTCATGCATGTATTTATAGTTTAGATTCTCAAATAAATGCTGTTATTCATGTACACAATGAAAAATTATGGGATTATATGCTTAAAAATGGATATTTAAGTACAAATGATACACCATATGGAACCCTAGAAATGGTTGAAGATGTAAAAAAGATTTATAAAGATATAGACCCTTTTTTAAATAATGCTTTTGTTATGAAAGGTCATTTTGAAGGGGTAATAACTTTTGGTAAAACTTTGAAAGATGCAGAAAAAACTCTGTTTGAGATTATTAAGAAATTGCTAAAATAATTTAAAGATTTTTTTAATAAAATATTAAAAGTTTAAATTATAAAATTAAAAAAATAATTATAGAAATAGTTAATTTACTTGTGTTTATAATATGTTATAATTATTTGATTTAAAGATGACAGAAAAGAGTGGGACAGTAAATTGGCTTACAAAGATATGGATTACTTAAAATATATAACAGTTTTATATGTTGAAGATGATTTAGAAATTCAAGATGAAATTGTTAAATTATTATCAAGACTTGTAAAAGAAATTTTTGTAGCAAATAATGGTCAAGATGGTTTTGAATTATATCAAAAACATAATCCTGATATTGTAGTCTCTGATATTACTATGCCAATTTTAAATGGTATTGAAATGTCTAAACTTATACGAAAAGAAAATCAAAATGTACCAATTGTTATTACAAGTGCTCATAATAGTAGTGAATTTTTCATAAATGCTATTGAAATAGGAATCTCTCGATTCATTTTAAAACCTCTAAATATGAAAGACTTAATTACTGTATTAATTGAGTTTTCTTCAAACTTAATAAATAAAAAAGATAATGAAAAACTCACAAATGTTTTGGAACAATATAAAAGTATTGTTGATGAAACTTCTCTTGTCTCAAAAACAGATTTAAGAGGAATAATTACTTATGTAAATAAACCATTTATTGAAATTTCAGGTTATACAAAAGAAGAATTATTAGGGGCTAATCATAATATAATAAGACATCCAGATAGTCCAAACGAGCTTTTTAAATTTATATGGAATACAATAAAAATTAAAAAACAAGCTTGGGAAGGCATACTTAAAAACAGAAATAAAAATGGTGAGACTTATTATGTAAAAAGTTTTATTAAGCCAATTTTAGATGTAGATGGAAATATTATTGAATTTATTGCCATAAGAAATGATATCACTTCTGTAGAAAAAACTCGGGAAATATTACAAAAGCAAAGTAGTTATAAAATATCAAATTTAAGTGAAGCTCTTAATAATTTGGAACAATATGAACAAATAATGAATATTAACAATATCGTTTCTAAATATGACTTGGATGGAAATATTACTTATGTAAATGATAAATTTATTGAAATAAGTGATTATTCAAAAAATGAACTTATGGGAAGTCCTCTTAATATCACCAGACATGAAGATACTCCTTCTTCTGTATATGATGAGTTATTTGAAACTGTATTAAATGGAAATATTTGGAAAGGTACTTTGAAAAATAAGTCAAAATCTGGAAAAACTTATCATGTTAATGTAATTTTTTCTCCAATATTTGATAAAAATAATAATGTTATAGAAGTTTTTTCAATTAGAAATGATATAACTTCTATTGTTAAACTTCATGAAGAGTTAGAATCTACTCAACGTGAAATTATTTATAGAATGGGTGAAATTGGAGAAACACGAAGTAGGGAGACTGGAAATCATGTAAAAAGAGTTGCTTTTTATTCTAAACTTCTTGCTAAATATTATGGACTTAGTAAAGAAGATTGTAATACTTTATTTATTGCTTCTCCAATGCATGATATAGGAAAAGTTGGTATTCCTGATGAGGTATTGAATAAGCCAGGGAAATTAACAGCTAATGAATGGGATATTATGCGGACTCATAGCCAAATTGGTTATAACATTCTTAAATCTTCAAAAAGAGAAATCTTAAAATCTGCTGCTATAATATCATTGCATCATCACGAAAAATGGGATGGAAAGGGTTATCCTAGAGGTCTATCTGGCGAAGATATTCATGTTTTTGGAAGAATAACTGCTGTTGCTGATGTATTTGATGCCTTAGGAAGTGATAGATGTTATAAAAAAGCTTGGGAATTTGATAAAATAATTGAATTTTTTCACGCACAAAGAGGAAAACATTTTGAGCCTAAGCTTGTAGATATTTTCTTTGAACATTTAGATGAGTTTTTAAAAATAAGAGATAAATTCCAAGATTAACCAATACACACTTGATAAACAAACTTCTTGTATAATGATTTACAGTTTTTACAGCTTTTTAAAAGGATTCAATTTGAAAGTTTTATTATTAGAAGATGACCCTGCCTTAAATGATTTATTAGGTGAACATTTAACTGACAAGGGTTATGCTGTTACTTTAACCACAAATGGTCAAGAGGCCTTAGAATATCTTATTGATGAAGTATTTGATCTAGCACTTTTAGATATAAATACCCCCGTTATGACGGGTATAGAAGTTTTAAAAACCATGCGAGAAGATTATAAAAACCAAACTCCTGCAATAGTATTAACCGCATATCAAGATACTAAACATCTAAAAGAGTCATTTGAAAGTGGAGTTGATGATTATATTAAAAAACCATTTGATTTAGAAGAGCTTGATCAAAGAATATTAAAATTATGTAAACATTTTTTAATTGAACAAAGTGATGAAATAAAATTGAGTTCATCAATTACTTTTTTACCTGAATTATGTCAACTACAAATGGAAAGTGGGATTAAAAATATAGCGCAAAAAGAGAGAGATATTTTAAAATATTTTTGCAAACATAAAAATAGAGTAGTTTCAAGTGAAGAGTTATTACAAAATATATGGGCATATGAAGAAATGCCAACTGATGCAACCATTAGAGTTTATATAAAAAACTTAAGAGAACTATTAGGAAAAGATAGAATTCAAACAATTAGAGGAATAGGATATAAATTTGAATTATAATGAAAAAAGAGCATTAATTAGTTTTCTTTCTATTTATGTAGGTTCTGCACTTTTACTTATTGGAATTTTATTATATGTTTATTATAAAGATGAAATAAAGAGTTTAGAAAATACTTGTAATATGGAACTTAGCCATGCTTCTATGGAAATTAAAACAGATATTATGAATTCCTACATGCATCATAAAAAATTTATTCCAAAAAAATTAGATAAAGATAGTATAAGATACGCACTTTTTGATAAAAATAAAAAACTTATTTATTCATATTTAGATGGAGAAGATTTTGTAGACTTTAAAAAGAAGTTTTATGAAAGTAGTCATTTTCATTTTTATATCGAGGAAATTAATGAACTAGATATTCCTATAAAATATATAGTTATGGAAACCTGCTTAGGAATACAAGCTAGGGATAGTTTAAAAGTTTATACTGTCTTAGCTTTATTTTTAAGTGCAATTTTCGTTGGCTTTATTGCTTATTTTTTATCAAGGATTTTATTGAAACCTGTAAGAGAAAAAATAAAACATATGGATAATTTTATTAAAGATTCTGCCCACGAATTAAATACTCCAATATCAGTTTTAATGACATCTGTTAGTATGTTAAAAAAAGGAAAGAATCCTGAAAAAATGATGAAATATATTTTAAGTAGTTCAAAGCAAATATCTCAAATATACAATGACATTCATTTTTCAGCATTTGATTCTATGCATGATAGTATCGAAGAGACATTTAGATTAGATGAATTGATTTCAGATAGTGTTGAATATTTTAATGATATTTCAATTACAAAAAATATAACTATATCATCTAACTTGGAAGAATCAAATATTTTCATGGATAGAACAAAAACACAAAAATTAGTAAATAATTTGATATCAAATTCAATTAAATATAGTAATCCAAATACTAATGTAAATGTAACTCTAAAAAATGGGATATTTAGTGTACGAGATTTTGGTATAGGTATTAGTAAAGATGAACAAATAGAAATATTCAAAAGATATAAAAGAGGAAATAATATAGAAGGTGGTTTTGGAATAGGATTAGATATCGTTAAACGTATTTGTCATGATTATGAATTAAAACTGGATTTGATTTCAAAAATCAATGAAGGTTCCACTTTCTCCATTGATTTTAAAAATATAATAATTAAAGATTAATTTTATTTTCCAATAGAATTAATCTTTAATAAGAGTCTAATTGAGTCTGAATGAATAGTGTCAAGTGTTGAGCCTATTGATCTTTTTTTATGGTGAGATAGTTCACCTTGAATTGTTTGTAAAATATGCCAGTATCTTTCATTAAAAGGGGTGTTGACTTCTTTTAATCTATGAATAATAATATCTTCTACAATAATTTCAATTAGATGATTATAGATTATTTTATTTGTTTCTCTTTTTATTCTATATTTTTTCATTATTATCAAATTGTTTTTGTAAACATCTTTTTCTATTTCAGTAAATAGCTCATGCTTTTTCACATCTTCTATTTCATTATCAAGATATTTTTCAAAGTTTATTATTTCATTTTCAGAACTTTCTTTTATTGTTGGCTCTATATTTAATATTTTACTTAATGTTTCATCGTTATTTGCTCTTTTCCCTTCTATATTATGGGTATAGATAGTATCTTTTTTATAATCATGGTGAATTGCATCATAGACTTGTATTGCGGGATAGATATAGACATATTTATCGTCTTTTCCACTCTTAAAATCAATTCCATGAGGTGAAATGATTTCTTTAGGTCCTGTATACTCTAGCTTCATAAATGCACCTTTTTTAATTATTTAGTTTATTTCATATAGTTTACTTGTATTTTATTCAAAAACGAATAAAATGTACGAAAGGTTTTACTATGAATAATAAAATTGAAGAGTTTCAAACAAGTGAATTAAGTGAAACTAAGTTTGTCAACCCTGTAAAAATAACATACAAACAAAATGGGAAAGAAAAAGTTTGGGAAGCTGTAAAAAGTTTTGATTCCGTAGCAATTTTACTTTATCATAAAGAAAGAAACTCTTTCCTGCTTGTAAAACAATTTAGACCTCCTGTGTATTTAAATGATAAATCTAAATTGTGTACTTATGAACTTTGTGCTGGTATAGTTGATAAGAATAAATCTCTTATAGAAATTGCAAAAGAAGAAATAGATGAAGAGTGCGGATATAATGTTCCTTTGGAGCAAATAGAAAAAATTACATCTTTTTATACGAATGTTGGGGTAAGTGGAGGTTGCCAAAGTTTATATTATGCATCTGTAAATGAATCTATGAAAATCCATGCTGGGGGAGGAATAAACGATGAAGAAATTGAACTTATGTTTCTTCCTATTGAAGAATTTAGAAATTTTATTTATGATGAAAGTAAAGCGAAAACACCTGGACTTATGTTTTCATTTTTTTGGTTTATGGAAAATAAATTATCTAATCAAAATAAAAAGTGAAAATCATCGAATTTAATTTAAATTCGATGATTAAAAAAAATGATTAAAAATTATTTTTTAAGATTTTTTCATTTTTTTAAGTTTTACATTTACAATTTCTAATGCTTCTGGAAGATCTTTTTTATTTATTGTGTCAAGTTCACTATTAAGTTTTTTCATTAAAAGTGTTTTTTCTTCTATATCAGTAGTACTATTTATTTTGTCAACTAATACATTAATATCACTAACTCCCGCAGCAAATAAACTCGTTGCTCCAATAATTGCTAAAATGGCTATTTTCTTAGCTAATTTCATTTTCTTTCTCCTTGTTTTGTTTTGATGTATGGAAGTATATAAATAAAGTATTAGTTATGTGTTAGTTTGAGTTTTTATTAATAGTTATATATATATGAACTTTAGAATTAATTTTTTTCTATCTTGATGTTTAATATATTTTCCATTATAATTGGAATCTTCTAGAAGAATAAGTATAAAGTTAAATTGTTATTTTATTATAAACATAATGTTTCATAATTTTTTGTAATTTTAAAAAATACTTTTGAATAAAAGAAGTTATCAAATAATTTATAGTATAAATTTCTAATATTATTTGATTAATTAATAATTTTAATGGAAATAAAGTTATTATACAAAAAAAGGAAAAATATTAATGCTTACACCAATAAAAATGTGTTTTGGAATAGTTTTTTTAATAATATTAACTGGATGTGTTCAAAAACATACAGAGGTAACTACTACAATTCCAAAAAAACAAAATCCAATTATTAAAAAAGAAACAAATCAAATACTTAAAAATCCAATATCTAAAAGTCCAGTAACAAAGCATATAAGCTATAAATATTGTTACAAACATACTAAAATAATGCGTTATGCTTCTGAATATATAGAAAAAGAGTTTGAAAAAGGATACTTTATTCAAAAAGATATTGTTGGTGCTAAAGCACAACTTTTTTTAATTGAAAATAAGTCACCAAGTATTTTTGCACAAAATATAAATGCAGCACAAGAATCTTATGATAAGCAGTATAAACTAGCAAAAGACAATAAATGTAATTTAAAAAAATTTGCCGTATCTCCACTTTCAAAAGTTAAAAATACTATTAAATCTTTAGAAAAAGAGAAGGCCAAAAAATGATTTTTCGTAAATTTATTGCTATTCTATCTTTTTTTATAGTAACAATATTATTTGCAGAAACTAAAGATGTAAATAAGTTATTTGAAAAAGTGGATCAAGCTCCTAGTGCAGAAGTGAAAAAAGAACTTATTGAAGAGTTAAAGATTAAATTAGCAGAAAAAAATAGAAAAGCAAGAGAAGAAGCAGATGCAATTATTAAAGCTAAGCAAAAATTACCTCTTAAAATTTATAATGATAAGTCATTAACAAAATGACATTTGTTTCATTAGGATTTAGATGAATAACATAATTAAAATTTTACTTTTAGAAGATGATACTATATTAGCTCAAACTATGGTACAAATATTAGAACAAGAAAACTATGCTGTAACACTTGTAAATGATGGAGAAGAGGTCCTTGAAGCTACTTATGAAAACAAGTATGATTTATATTTATTTGATGTAAATGTTCCTTTATTAAATGGTATGGATACTTTAAAACTTTTGCGTGATGCTGAGGATACTACCCCAACTTTTTTTATAACAGCACGGATAGATATAGAATCAACTTTAAAAGGTTTTAATTGTGGTTGTGATGATTATATTAAAAAACCTTTTGATATTGACGAATTATTAGCAAGGATACAAGCAACTTTAAAACGTAAAAATCCTGTAATCAAGTATGGAGATATTACGTTTGATTTATTAGAAAATAGGGTATTTAAAGAAGATAAAGAGATAGCTTTAGGAAATGTGGAAAAAGATATTTTTTCCTTACTTATCCGAAATATTGATATGACAGTTAATAAATCAACTTTTTTTGATTATATGAATAAGCCTAGTGAATCTGGACTTCGTGTTTTAATTAGTAAATTAAAAAAGTTATTAGATTTAAACATAACAAATACTAAGGGTATAGGATATAAACTTGAAGAATTATGAAAAAAAATCTTTTTTTACTACAATTTATCTTTTCTTCATACCTTTAATTATTTTTGCTAGTATTGTATTGTATATGTATCATGAAGATAAAGTTAAAGATATTGAACAAAATATTCTTTATCAAATGAAAGATTATACTTTTGATTTTAAAGGCGATACTTTTTCTCTTGATATTGTGCAAGATGATAAGAAAAAAGATTTATTTAAAATCTATCATTGTGAAGAAGGACTTTGTGCTTATTTTCAAATAGCTTCAACAGGACCTTATCTTTTAAAAGTGATTTATTCTAAAGTAAAATATGAAAAACTTTATCATGAATTTTTTATTAGAATTGTTAAATTTAGTATTATAATTTTCTTCCTTTTACTTTTTTTGTCAATTGCATTTGCAATTTATTCTATGAAACCAATGAAAGAAGCCTTACATCTTTTAGAAGATTTTTTAAAAGATTTAATTCATGATTTAAATACTCCAGCAACTTCAATTTTATTGAATTCAAAACTATTAAGAAAACGTGGTGATTTTGAAGAGATAGAGAGGATTGAGCTTAGTGCAAAAAGTATTGCGTCTTTGTATAAAAACTTAGAATTAATAACTCCTAATAAGGTACTAAAAAATGAAGTTGTTTCTTTAGAAGAGTTAGTTACTGAGAAAATCGAAATTTTACAAAAAATATATCCGACTATACAATTTAGTAAAAATATTAAAGAAACAACAATAAATAGTAATAAAAATGGTGTAGACAGTATTATTGATAATTTATTAACTAATGCCTGTAAATATAACAAAAAGAATGGGCAGGTTTCAATCTCAATTGAAAATAAAAAACTTATAATTGAAGATACTGGAATAGGTATTAAAAATACGAAAAAGGTATTCCAAAGATATTATAAAGAAAATGCCAATGGACTTGGTATTGGAATGAGTATAGTAAAACAATTATGTGATAGTTTAAATATAGATATAAATATAAAAAGTGTAGTAGGGAGGGGAACAAAAGTTGAACTTTTGTTCCCTTAGTTATTATTTGGGTTTAGGATTGGATAATTTTACTAAAAAGTAATTGGGATTAGTTTTTAAGTGTATTTGGTTTTTTTAATTTTGTGTTTACTACCTCCTGTGCTTCTGCAAGATCTTTTTTGTCCATTGACTCTAATTGCGTTTCAAGTTTGTCTAATAATTGACTTTTAACTTTTTGATCAGTAGTACTATTGATTTGATCAACTAATACATTGATATCCTTAACACCTGTTGCATACNTTTTTTAAATTCATTTTAATTTTCCTTTTTTTTTGATGTATGGAAGTATATAAACAAAGTGTAAGTTAAGAATTAGTTTTGAGTTAATATAAATAAAAAATTTAAATTTGTAATATATTTATGATAAATGATAGATTAGTTAGCTGTAAATTTAAAATCTTTAAGTATTAAGTTATAACTTAAATGATGAGTATAGATATCAATATAAAAAGTGTAGTAGGGAGGGGAACAAAAGTTGAACTTTTGTTCCCTTAGTTATTATTTGGGTTTAGGATTGGATAATTTACAAAAAAAGTAATTGGGATTAGTTTTTCATTGTATTTGGTTTTTTTAATTTCGTGTTTACCACCTCCTGTGCTTCTGCAAGATCTTTTTTGTCCATTGACTCTAATTGAGTTTCAAGTTTGTCTAATAATTGACTTTTAACTTTTTGATCAGTAGTACTATTGATTTGATCAACTAATACATTGATATCCTTAACACCTGTTGCATACAGACCTGTTACTCCTAAAATTGCTAAAATAGCTATTTTCTTTTTTAAATTCATTTTAATTTTCCTTTTTTTTTGATGTATGGAAGTATATAAACAAAGTGTAAGTTAAGAATTAGTTTTGAGTTAATATAAATAAAAA
>PKUJ01000022.1 GCA_002869565.1 Arcobacter sp. | reverse complement strand
CTATATGTTACTACATAAGGCTATACCTAAATATATTTCGGAGAGAACCAGCTATCACGAAGTTTGATTGGCCTTTCACCCCTATCCACAAGTCATCCCAAGACTTTTCAACGCCTACGGGTTCGGTCCTCCACTAGCTCTTACACCAGCTTCAACCTGCTCATGGATAGATCACTTCGTTTCGGGTCTGCAGCATCTGACTAATTCGCCCTATTAAGACTCGCTTTCGCTACGGCTTCGTACTTGACTTAACCTTGCCAGACACCACAACTCGCAGGCTCATTATGCAAAAGGCAGTCCGTCACCCTGTTGCAAGCAACATAGGGCTCCGAATGATTGTAAGCTAATGGTTTCAGGTTCTATTTCACTCCCCTCACTGGGGTACTTTTCACCTTTCCCTCACGGTACTTGTTCACTATCGATCTGTAAGTAGTATTTAGGATTAGAGGGTGGTCCCCCTAGATTCAGACAAAATATCACGTGTTCCGTCCTACTCAGGATACCAATAGAGCCATTGAAGATTTCGATTACAGGAGTATCACCTTTTATACTATAGCTTTCCAACTATCTCATCTATCTTCTTTGGTCTCATATCTTGGTCCTACAACCCCCTATGCAAGCATAGGGTTTGTCCTAATCCGCGTTCGCTCGCCGCTACTGACGGAATCTCATTTGATTTCTCTTCCTCAGGGTACTGAGATGTTTCACTTCCCCTGGTTCGCCTCCATTACTGGATAACATGATTCACACCATGCTGGGTTGTCCCATTCGGAAATTCCTGGATCAAAGCTTCTTGACAGCTCCCCAAGACTTATCGCAGTCTAGTACGTCCTTCATCGCCTCTTACAGTCTAGGCATCCACCATTAGCCCTTAATAGCTTATTTTAATAAAGTTAATAAATTAACTCTACCTTTGAGAATAAATATATCTCTATATTTAACCTTGTTTTTTAATAATTATTCCTTGGCTACTATCTTATTAAATGTATTAAACTTTCAATAAAATAGTATTGTGTCTATCTATACTTTTACTTTAAATAATTTAATATTTAAAATATATTTATATGATATGAAATTTTTTTGTTTTTTTCTAATCAACTTATACGAAATTGATTAAAACGAAAAAATTAAAGACTTTAACATTAAATTTTTAAATAACTTTTTCAGAATAATGTCTGAAAGCATTTTGATTCGAAAATCAAATATAAATACTATCTTTTAGTACTTATATTTGACTTTTTTCTTCTTATTTTTATGTTTGTTTTTCAAGATGGTGGAGAATAGCGGGATCGAACCGCTGACCTCCTGCGTGCAAGGCAGGCGCTCTCCCAGCTGAGCTAATTCCCCAATCTTTTAGTAAAGATTACTAATATATGGTGGGCCTACCAGGACTTGAACCTGGGACCTCACGATTATCAGTCGAGCGCTCTAGCCAGCTGAGCTATAGGCCCATTCTACCTATCTTTTATAATCTTTATAAACCGAACATGAACACTATTTAAATTTATTCTTGCTAACTTTGTTAGCTTTGGAAGTTAGAAACGAATCTAACTTCTCTTCTCTGAAAGGAGGTGATCCAACCGCAGGTTCTCCTACGGTTACCTTGTTACGACTTCACCCCAGTCGCTGAATCCACTGTGGAGGGTAGCTATTTTAGCATCCCCGCTTCGAATGAGTTCAACTCCCATGGTGTGACGGGCGGTGAGTACAAGACCCGGGAACGTATTCACCGTAGCATTGCTGATCTACGATTACTAGCGATTCCAACTTCAAGCACTCGAGTTGCAGAGTGCTATCCGAACTGGGAGGCATTTTTGAGATTTGCTCCACCTCGCGGTATTGCGGCTCTTTGTATGCCCCATTGTAGCACGTGTGTAGCCCTGGACGTAAGGGCCATGATGACTTGACGTCGTCCACACCTTCCTCCTGGTTACCCAGGCAGTCTCATTAGAGTTCTCACCCGAAGTGTTAGCAACTAATGACGTGGGTTGCGCTCGTTGCGGGACTTAACCCAACATCTCACGACACGAGCTGACGACAGCCGTGCAGCACCTGTATATAAGTTTCTGCAAGCAGACACCGATCTATATCTAGAAAGTTCTTACTATGTCAAGTCCAGGTAAGGTTCTTCGCGTATCGTCGAATTAAACCACATGCTCCACCGCTTGTGCGGGTCCCCGTCTATTCCTTTGAGTTTTAATCTTGCGACCGTACTCCCCAGGCGGCACACTTAATGTGTTAACTGCATTACTGCTATGTCTAGCATAGCAACAACTAGTGTGCATCGTTTAGGGCGTGGACTACCAGGGTATCTAATCCTGTTTGCTCCCCACGCTTTCGCGTCTCAGCGTCAATAATGTTCCAGTAGATCGCCTTCGCAATCGGTATTCCTTCTGATCTCTACGGATTTTACCCCTACACCAGAAATTCCATCTACCTCTCCCATATTCTAGATAAACAGTTTCAAAAGCAGTTCAATAGTTGAGCTATTGGATTTCACTTCTGACTTATCTATCCGCCTACACGCTCTTTACGCCCAGTGATTCCGAGTAACGCTTGCACCCTCCGTATTACCGCGGCTGCTGGCACGGAGTTAGCCGGTGCTTATTCATATAGTACCGTCATTATCTTCCTATATAAAAGGAGTTTACGCTCCGAAAAGTGTCATCCTCCACGCGGCGTTGCTGCATCAGACTTTCGTCCATTGTGCAATATTCCCCACTGCTGCCTCCCGTAGGAGTCTGGACCGTGTCTCAGTTCNCCGTGTCTCAGTTCCAGTGTGACTGATCATCCTCTCAAACCAGTTAGGTGTCATTGCCTTGGTGAGCCATTACCTCACCAACTAGCTGATACCGTACAGTCTCATCCTAGAGCTATAAATATTTCCCTTGCAAACTTATGTTTTAAAGGCATATAGGGTTTTAGCGTTCGTTTCCAAACGTTATCCCCTTCTCTAGTGCAGATTAACTATATATTACTCACCCGTGCGCCACTTAGCTGACAGTATTAGCAAGCTAATACCCGTTCTCGTTCGACTTGCATGTGTTAAGCACGCCGCCAGCGTTCACTCTGAGCCAGGATCAAACTCTCCATAAAATGAAGTATTTGAAACTGACAAATTTGTATTTAAACAAAATCATCACTCAAAAGTCTTTTTTACATCTCTGTAAAAAGCTTAATAGACAAGGATATGTTTTACCATATTCTTGTTAATAAATTATCAATATGTTTATTTCTCTACTTACATATTATAAGTAGTTAAATAGTATCTCATATTCGGTTTATAAAGATTACTCTTAACAAACCATAAACTGTTAAAGAACTCAATCACTTCGGCTTTCCATCTCTCTTTCGTTTGATGTGCTTCCTCTGTTTTTGGACGGGAATTATAATAGATTTTTCTCCTCTTGTCAAGGGTTTTTTCTTTATACTAGCTTAAATTTTGAATGTTTCCTCTTTTCCCACTTTTTTTTGCCTATTTATTAGCTTTTCTTTTATAATCTTCTTTTTTTATTCAAAAATATATACTCTGTCATTTGATATTTTTGCTGAGGACAAGGCATAAAATGACTTATCTAATATCTTATTTGCTTCTCCAATTGATACTGCTATAGTTACATTTAATTTTAATTCTTCATTATCAAATTGGATTTTTAAAGATTGAAGAAATGAAACTATTTCTCTATAATCCCTATTTTCATCTAAGATAATACCAATTTTTGGTCCAAATAATCTATAGGCATCTGTTTCTTCATTTATTTTTATGGCTATTTCTTTAAAAAATTCATTTGATGTATTTATATTATATGATTCAGAAACTTTTACTAATGTATTTAAATAAACTTCAAAAAATGTGATCTTTTTCTTATCTAACTTTTTTAATTCATTTTTTAGTTTATTAATATTTGGGAGCTTAGTTGTAATATCAGTAAAAGATGGAATAGTATTAATATATGATTTAAAAATATTTCTTATGTTTAACTCTAGAAAATTTTTATTTTTTTCTATAAGTTTTTCAAATGTTGTTTTATAGTAACTAGAATAATATAATGATAATGAATAGTCATCTTGAATATCAAATGTGTATTTATCATATCCTACTTCTATGATATTAAAATCATCAATATTTTCTATTTTTGCTTTTACTAACCCAAAAAATATTTTGTTTGAAATTAATTTTTCAATTTCTGCATTTAACCAAGTATCATTAGGTTCACTCATTTCTAATATATTTTTTCTTAGATTTTCAATATTTAAAAAAGAATCTATTTCAATTTCTAATTCACGTTTACGAATATATTTATCAATTAAGTCTTTCCCAATTTGCAAAGATTCAATATTTAAAAAGTTTTTTTCTGTTTTAAAATTAAATGATTTAAAAAAAGCTGAGGAATAGTTATGTAAGATTTGTTTACTAATAGTATTAAACTCTTTTTCCAAAAAGTTATTATTATCTAATCTTTGATAAATAAAGTAGAAGTTTTTAGATTTTTTCTGTGAAGATAAAGCTTTTTCATAAGAATAGTATAATGACAAACTTAAATAAATTTTTGAATACATACTCATCAGATGTGAAACTAAATTGTTTTTTTCAATATATCTAATTATCTCTTCTATTAAAGTATTATCTTTTGTGCTAATTTTTAATGAGATATATCTTTGTATTATTCTATCAATTATTTTCAACTTGTAAAATTCATAATAATCATTATCAAACTTATTCTTTGATAATAAAGATCTTATTAATAAATCAAGTTTACTCTTTTCAATATAATCACTATATAAAACAATATTATGAATAATTATAATATCAACATTTGACACTACATCTAATTGAATAAAAAAATCTATAGGGTCACTATACGTAGTAAAATCTGTATTATTAGAATCAGAATATAAATATTTATAATTTTCTAAAAGTTTCTCTCTAAAATCCTTCATATTACTACAGTCTATTGCATGTATAGAGTTTACACTTTTATTATATAAGTTATAAACTTCATTTAAATCTTTAGAATCAGAGAATTCTATATTATCTATGTGCAATTTAGTTTTTAACTTATATATCAAAGTCAAAATCAATGAAGTAACTCTATCTAAAAAAGATGCATAGTATTTTTCATCATTTTCTAATATATTAAAGCCATCATACATTTTATTTAACATAAATGCATATTTTTGGATTACCACATCTTTATTAATAATATCAATTGAAATATATGACATATTAGTAAAATATAAAAGTAGTTTCCCTAAAATTGAATTTAATGCTAAAACATCTTTTTCAACTAGTTTAATTTTTGCTTTTGTATTTGCTATAGTATTTGTAATAAGTTCTAAAATACCATTGATATTTTTTCTTCTTTGAATATCTAATGCATTTATTACACATATTTCATTTAATACTTCAAGTACTGCTAAATAATATTTAAATGTTAATTCAAAAGTTTGTATATCGTTTTTTATAAATTGTTCACAAACATTATCTTCATAATCATTTAATAAAAATTTTATTGCCTCAATTGAAAACATATTTTGATCTGTCAGAATATCATATTTATTTCCATTTGACAGAAGATTTAGAATTATATATATCTCTTTAAATAGGTGAGTTGAATTTACAAGAACAATCTCTTTCATTCTTCTTTTTATATCATTTATTAAAAATAATTTATAGTTATAACTATTTTGAATAAGATTCTTTAAATCATTTGGTAAATTTTGATTTTCCAAATATAATCCAACAATAAATTTTGTAATAGTATTATATTGACTCTCAATTGTATTAAGTATTGAACTATCATTCTGTAATTCATAGGCTTCTAAAAGAGCTGAAATTTCAAAGGTGTCATTATCTATAGGAAGAAGTTTATCTGCATCTAGATTTTCAAGTAATTCATTATTAATATTTAACATAACTTATTCCTTATCTTTCATGCAGTGCATTCTGTTTAGTTTTTAGAATTGGTTTTAAAATAAAGTCTAAAATCGTTTTTTTACCCGTTTTGATATCAACGGAAGCCACCATACCTGGAATAATCGGTAACTTGTCCCCATTTCTTTCAAGATAATTTTGGCTTGTCTTAACTACCACTTTATAGTAACTTTTATTGTCTTTTGTATCTTTATCTTTAATACTATCAGCTGAAATCTCCACAATTTTACCTTCTAATCCTCCATAAATAGAAAAATCATAGGCTGTTATTTTTACAATTGCTTCTTGTCTAGGATTTATAAATGCAATATCTTTTGGATCAATTTTTGCTTCTACTAATAAAATATCACTTGTTGGAACAATTTCAATTAAATCCATGCCAGATTTAACAACCCCTCCAATAGTATTTACATTTATTTGTTTAACTATTCCATCAACAGGAGATAGTAAAACTGTTTTTGATAATTTATCTCGCTCTGAAACAAGTATTGATTCATATTTTTTAACTTCTGTGTTTATCTTTTGAAGTTCATTTAAAACTTCCGATTTAAACATCTTTACTTTTTCTTCTTTTCTATGTTGTGATTCTTCGATAGCTAACTCAAGTCTAGGAATTGATAACCTAGTTGCATTTAACTCTCCTAAGAGTTGACTGTACTCTTTTTTCAACTTTAATAAATCTACATTAGATCTTGCACCTCTTGAAACTAATTTTGCAATTGTGTCTCTTTCTTCAGCAAGAATTTTCAAACTTCTATTGTACTGATAGCTTTTATTCTTTGCTTCAATTAATTCTTGTTTTTTTTGTCTATATTGTCCATCTAAAATACTTACAGTACTTCTTAATTCTTCAATTCTTCTTCTAAATAAATTTTCATCAGCACTTGCAAATATAGATGCATCTTCCATGACTTGAGGAGGGAAGGCTAGCTTTGGCGTTTCTTTTTTCAAGTCAATATTTGATTCAGCTTCAAGTCTAGTTTTTGTGATAAGCAAATGTAAATATGTTTCTTTATTTTCTTGAAGTGAAGCTTGAAACCTTGTTGTATCTATTTTCATTAAAGGTTGATTTTCTTTTACAATTTGACCTTCACTAACTAACATATCTGAAATAATTCCACCATCCAAACTTTGAATAGTTTGTATTTTTTCTGAAGGAATTACTTTACCCTCTCCTCTTGCTAATTCATCAATCATAGAAAAATAAGCCCAGAATATTGCGAAGGTAAAAAATGCAATTATTAAAAAAAATAGTAATAATGCTTTTCCACTTACCTTTGCATTTTCTTGAGCATATAGTGTATTTACAAAACTTATATCTTCTTCATTTCTCATATTAGACTCTTGATACTTTCTTAGCAATTTTTTGGTTATTAGCAAAGGAACTTATAATTTTAGCTTTTGGTCCATCTGCAATTATTTTACCATCATCAATAACTATAAGCCTATCAACAACTGATAAAATCGATGGTCTATGAGTAATTACAACCACTGTTTTATCTTTAACAATATGAGCTAATTTACTTTTAAATGATTCTTCACTTAAATCATCCATAGAATTTGTTGGTTCATCTAAAATTAATATATTTGGGTTTGAAACAAGTGCACGAGCTAGAGTAACTGATTGTCTCTCTCCTCCACTTAATCCATCTCCACGCTCACCAACTTGTAAATCGTAACCTGCTTGATGTTTACCTAAAAATTCATGAACTCCTGATATTTTTGAAGCTCTTAAAATCTCTTCATCTGTTGCAAATTGGTCACCTATTGTAATATTATCTTTTATTGTACCCATAAATAAAAATGGCTCTTGAGGAACATAACCAATAGAACGTCTTAAATCTACAGGATCAATTTGTCTAAGCTCTGTATTATCAACTAATACTGACCCCTCAATTGGCTCGTATAAGTTCATTAAAAGTTTGGCTATGGTTGATTTTCCAGAGCCAATTTTCCCAATAATTCCAACTTTTTCACCCTGTTTAATTGTAAAATTCACATCTTTTAAAACTTTAAAGTTTTGCTCTTGATAAGAGAAACTTACATTTTTAAATACTATGTCTCCATTTAAATTAGGTCTACTTAAATAATGTTGATTTTCATTTCTTTCAACTGGCATATTCATGATTTCATCGATATTGTTTAAAGATAACATTGTTCTATCAAGTCTAATTATCATTCCTACTATTTGTGAAACAGGAGCAACAACTCTTCCATTTAAAATCATAGAAGCAATAATTGCCCCCATAGTTATTTCACCTTCATTTGCAAGTAATACACCAACGGCAACAATAGCTATACTTGAAAATTGAGAAACAAACCCAACAAAATAAGTAACTATTTGGGATAAATAATGTGATTTATTTCCATAAAAAGATGTTTGAGAAATAGACTTTTCCCAATGTGTTCTCATTCTATTTTGAGCTCTAACACTTTTTATAATTTCTAAACCTGTTACAGTTTCTGTTAGAACTGTTTGTTTAATTTGATCTTCTTTTGCAGATTTTAAGATTGTATCTTTTATAGGTCTTTGCATTATCCATGAAAAAGATATTGCAATTATAACTGTTGTAATAGATACATATCCCAAAGGTCCACCAATAAAAAATATGATAAAAATAAATATAATCACAAAAGGGAAATCAACAAATGCAGTAATTGTCGCTGTTGTAAAGAATTCTCTAACACTTTCAAAAGATTGTAGTCTACTGACAAACATACCAGTTGAAGGTGGCTTAGCATTTAATTTGATATTCAAAAGCTGGTCAAAAATAAGACTTGACATTCTAATATCAGCCCGTTTACCAGCTTGTTCAATAAAGTGTGCTCGTAATAGTTTTAAAATAAAATCAAAGATAAGAACAATTGCAATTCCTGAAACTAGTACCCAAAGAGTATCAACTGCTTTATTTGGCAAAACTCTATCATATACATTCATTGTAAATAAAGGAACTGCTATTACGAAAAGATTAATTATAATTGCTGCTAACATGACAAGATAATAAATCTTCATGTTCTTTTTCATAGTACTCCAAAACCACTTTTTGGCTTCGTATACCTTTACCTCTTTTTGTACCCTATTTTCAAAATTATAAGCTGGTTTTACAATAAGTAGATTACCACTATATTCTTTTCTGAAGTCATTTAAGGAAATAGTAATTTCACCTAAACTAACATCAGGAATTATAACTGTAATTTGATCTTTTAATAAATTGACATTTAATACTACGCAAGCTTTATTTGTATTGAACAGAGCAACAGCAGGGAGTGACATATTTTCAATATGTTCTATTTTTCTTTTTACTGGTTTTGCAATAAGTCCTACGTCTTTAGCAGACTTTGTAAACATTGCAGGTGTCATAACTGAACCGTGAATTGCAAGTCCTGAAATTAATGATTCTGCAGAAGTAACTCTCTTGTGAAATCTTGATAAAAAAAGTAGAGACTCTAAAAGAGTATCTACTTCTCTATTTTCAACGATATTATCGAATTCGTTGTTTAAATCTTCCAATGGCTATCCTAAAAATTATTTTTTAAATTTTTTGATATATGAACCTGGGAAGTTTCCTTTTAATTGACTTTTTACACTATTAACTTCATCCATTGTTGCAATATCATATACTACAACACTATTATAGCCTCTTGCTTCTTCAATTTTAATCTTATAAGTATCACCTAACATTTCTTGAGCTTTAGATACAGTACTTTCAGCCTGTGCTATGTTTTCATAAGCAATTAAATATAATCCATATACTGTAGTTGTTGCATTTGCAGGTGCAGTATCCTCAGCTAACATTGCTTGTACTTCTTCAGAAGTTGTTTCAACTTTTTTAGTTTTTTTAGCTGCAATAACTGGTTTTACCTCTGAACAAGTAGCATTATTACTATTTACTACTGATTCTTTAATTGAACCTAGGCTATTTGCTATTTGAAAATATGAAGAATCTAAATCATATTCAGCATCTATTAAATCTTCTCTAGCACTAGCTAAATCTCTTTCAACATTTAAAACATCAATAAAAGTTCTAGTTCCACCTTGAAATTGATCTTTATAAATTGCTAAAATATTTTTATTATCTTGAATATATGATTTTAATTCTGAAACTCTTTTCCCTGAATACATATACTTATTATATGCTGCTGTAGCCGTATCTACAACTTCACTTGTAACAGTATCAAGTGTTTTTTGAGACTCTTCTAAAAATGCTTTTTCTCTTAGTGAAGCCGATCTATCTTTGTTTCCATTGAAAATATTATATGTAAGTTCAATCCTACCACTGTAAACTGTTGTTTTTTCAAAATCTGTAACTAAATCATCATCATACACAGCTTGTGCTTTAAATTTAAGTGTCGGGTAAAAACTTGCATCTTTTTGATTTAAAATTGCTCTTTGCTCTTTGATATTTTCAACTTGTTCTAAAATCAAAGGATTTTTTAGAAGTACTTCATCAATAAGTCCTTTTAATGTTCCTGGAACTAAACTATTATCAAGATTTGGTCTACAAGACTTACCATCAGTTTCCATTCCTACATTTTTCTTAAATGAACTTGCAGCTCTTAAACTATTATTCGTATCTTCATAAAACTTGCTATTTGTATAATGAACTTTTGCATTAACCTGTGCTTTTTGCAATATCTCACCACTAATTTCTTCAGTCTGTCGCGCTGTAACTAAATAATCATTATAAATTGCAAGACTTTTATCAGTAACAGCTAATCTATTTTTGTATTTAACAAGATTTAAATAAGAATCAATACTGTTATAAATAATATCATCTACTATACTTTCATTTAAATATTTATTTGATGTATATCTAAATTGTGCCTCATCAATTTGTCCACTTGTTAATCCACCATCAAAAATTAATTGTTCAAAATCTAATCTAGCATTACCACCTTCAGATTTATTTTTTGTTGATGTTCCTACATCAGGATTTAATCTTGTTCTTTTTGTTTCAACATATGCTGTCAAATCTAATTTTGGATAATAACCACCCTTTGCTTCGTCAACATATAAACTATATGCGTCATTATTTTTTAATGTTGAAATAATCTTTGGATTATTTGACATTGTATGTTCGACTACTTCTTTTATTGAATTTGCACCTAAGTATGATACACCTAATAACATTATTGTTGGTATACTTAATTTATATGATAACTTGCCCATTTTGAACCCTCTTTTATTTAAAAATAACTTTTTTTGGTATTAATACCTAAATTTACTATTGATAAATTTATCATAGAAAGCTTTAAGATAGCTTTAACTACAATACTTTATAACCAAATTGTAATTAAAAGGCTTAAAATCTATATGAGTTACTCATTAAAAGATATTCTGAAAAGTTTAAAAGTGCTATTTGTATCAAAAGAAGAAAATATATCTCAAAAAGAATTAGATATTTTAAACATCTTTTTTCACAAAATAATTTTAGTACATAGCGCAGAAAAAGCGTTAAAACTTTTTTCATATGAACATCCTGATGTAATAATTACAGATATAGAATTGCCAAATTTAAATGGTATTGAGTTATGCAAAAGTATACGAAAATCTAATCCAAATATTCCAATTATTATTTTATCTGAGAATAAATCAGAAAATTATCTCTTCCAAGTTATTCGATTACAAGTTATTGATTTTATTGTAAGACCTTTAAAAACTGAAAATCTGATTTTTGCACTTAACCAAACTGCAAAACATATGGTAAACCACGGAAATATTACTATTAAGTTAACAAATGGTTTTATATACAATTATAAAGAAAAACATATAAAAAACGATGATTCCAAAATAGAGAAATTAACGAAAAATGAGTTTAGACTTCTAGAACTACTTATTGCAAATAAACATAGAACCATCTCAAAAGAAGAGATTATTGATACTTTATGGGTAAATGAAGAGATAACTGAATCAGCATTTAAATCACTTTTTTCAAGACTTAGAACTAAAGTTGGGAAAGAGTGCATTAAAAATAGTTTTGGGATTGGGTATCAATTAGTTTAAACTTAAAACAAAGAGCTAGTAATTAAACTAGCTCTTTTTTAATACATTTATTAAATTTCTACATTATCTGCTTCAATTAGTAATTTAACTGTATTATCAGTTGTTGAAGTATAAGTTGTATATCCTTCAGCATCAGGTGTTGCAGCTGGATTCCATTCAGTTGAATCCAGTTTAATTTTATCTCCTGTATTTACATCTCCATCTGTAATAATTTTTAATGTATTATCCGCATCAGTCATTGCAATTACATCTGAGACATCTATATTTGATAAAATATGTTGTCCAACAGTTAAATCTATTTCATCTAATGAACTTGGTGAAGAAGGAGTGAAATCATTTGATTGACTTAATAATGCATGAATATCAATTTCACCATCTGCACTAAAAGTTAAAGTTTCATTAGAAACTGTTTCAACACTAAGATTAAAACTTTGTATCTCAGCATAATTTCCATCAGTAGTATATGGTTCAATTGTAGGTGATGAAATTTTAACATTAACAATTTCATCCGCTGGAACGATAAAATCTAAATCTATATTATAGATTGTTGTCAATGTTGAATTTGTATCATCAACATTATATGAAGCACTATCGGCATTTGTAATCCCAAAATTAGAATCATTCACTTTTATAATATTGCCACTACTGTCTGTTAATTCAATAGTCATTGAATCATCACCTGTAAAGTGTTCCACACTTAAAGCAAAAGAAATAGTACCTTTTAAACCTGCGTTATCTGTTAATGTATATGTTTTTGTAGCATAATGATCACTATCATCAAAGAAACCTAATCCATTTGAAGCTTGGAAATCATATTGACCACTCCAACCATGAAGTCCATTATTACTCACTTGATAAAAGTCATTAGATTCGGTATACCCACCTCTTGTGATTGTAGTTACTGTTGCATGTTGATTATTAACATTTACAGTTATATTTTCAGTTACAAAAGCACCCGTTCCAGTAGTAGCTGTTATAGTTGCAGTATGAGAAGAATTAGCTTCGTAGTCTAATTCAGCTGTATAAGACAAGTTACCATTTGAATCCAAAGCAAAACCTGCACCACTAACAGATAATGTCACTGGTCCTCCACTAGAATTAGTATCTGCAATTATTTGTCCTAAATCAATATTACTTAAAGTTTCATTTACGCTAGTTGTAATGTTGCTACTATCAATATTTGGAATTTCATCTACATCAAGAGCATTGATTCTAACTACTTCAATATCCGTTCCACCATTCTGATCATCAGCTTTTACTCTTAATGTATATTCATTTTGAGTTTCATAATCTAGTACCATTCCAGCTTTAACTGTAATTTCTCCAGATAATGAATCTATATCAAACATAGGCGAAGTTGAAGGAGTACCATCAGCATTTACAAAAGAATAAATTCTATTTGCTCCATCAACATCTGTTGAAGATACCGTACCAATTATTGAAGAATTTTCGTCTACATCAAATACAACTGCATCACCTGTTGGATCATCATTTTCTGAATCATATACTCCATTACCATCTGCTAATGTTAATAACTGAACATTTTTAAATTCACCATTAAATGATTCATTATTTGTACTACCGATAGCGTAACTTGCATCGCTTACATTATCCATTACACCAGGAGCAGAACCAATTGAATCATCTAAAGCAACAGGTACTCCATCAACTAATAGTACGGCACCTGTAACTGGACTATATGAAACCTCTATTTTACTCCAAGTATTTAAAGCAATGGGATCAGCACTAACTGCTTTATAAATGCCACTTCCTACTAAAGGAATATAGATTTGTAAATATTGCCCATTTCCATTAGTGATTGTATCTCCACCAAACTCTATTAGAAATGAATCTGAACCATCATCGGTTTGTCTAAAGAATGTTTGAGAAGAAGCATCTAAATATACATCTGCACTAAATTGGAATCCTTGAGAAAAGTCTGCACTTGTTAAATCAACACCTGTTATAGAATCATTTGCATCTAAAAGTCCAGTTGTTGTAATAATTGGAGCATCATTTGTTCCTGTAATATTAATAGTTAAAGTTGCAGTTTCATTTAGATTATCTCCATCAGTAACTGAATAAGTAAACACTTCACTTACTTGTTCGCCTTCAGATAAAGCATTTGTTACAGCTCTATTATTATAAAGATTATAAATATAATCTCCACTTACAGCATCAATCATTATATTTCCATATACACCAGAGATATGATATCCTTCATATAAAGTTCCATTAATAGTATGTGTTTCCACTGTACTACTAATAACTTGTGGATAAGTCATTGATAAGCCATTTACTTCTAGAATATCATCAAAATCCATATCTCTGTCATTTGTTAAAATATTCCCACTAATCTGAGTTTTAGATGTAATTCCTGAATCAGCTTCGATTACACTATTTATATCATTAGTAATTACTGGTTCATCATCTGTAATACTTACAATAAGTGCTGATGTTGCTTTATCTCCATCTGCATCTGTTACTGTATATCCAAACCCTAATTTGATTAAATTCTCATCTCTTTCATTATGATCTAATGCCTCTTTTTGTGTAAAGATATAATTGCCATCTGCATCATAAATAAATGTAAATACTACTGTGCCATCTACTTTTGCACCTGTAATTAAATTCCCTGCTTGTGTAGCAGTTACAGGATCTCCATTTGATGTTAAATTATTATAATCAACTGTATGTGACATATGCATCTCTGTAACAGATGCCCCATCTGCTCCTTCACTTATTCTTGTTAATGTTCCAGTTACTACTGATTCATCAAACACTCCATCATTATTAGCATCTGCTTCTATTGTACTTGCACTTGACATACCTGATATTGTTGGTACATCATCTTTAATTAATAGAGCTAACTCATTTTCTAGTACATCACCATCTGAATCTATTGCTTTAAACGCTAGTGTAAAGGCTGAGCTATTCGCTTGTCCATGTTGAGGATGTAGAACATCTGCATGTAAAAGGTTTGCACTTTGTGTATATGTATATGCACCTGTTACAGGATTATCCATTGTAACTTCTGCTACTTGTACTGGTGTTATTCCACCTTGATCTTGGAATATTAAAAGTGAACCATTAGGTGCAACACTAAATGTTATTCCACTTACTGTATTTCCATCGAATGTACTATTTAATGCATCCCATTCATATGTTCCACCATCTGCTCCAAGGCTTACTGCCATACTTAATGATTTTCCACTCATATTCCATTGATTATCAGTACCTTGTGCTCCACCTGCTGAGTCATCTGCACTTATGATTCTCATATTATTTGTCATTTGTGAAGGTGTATATATCATTTCTGGTACATCATCGATAATTCTAACAGATAATGAACTTGATACAATATCTCCATCACCATCTTTTGCTTCAAACACAAAGTTTATTGATTGAACTTCATCTCTTCCACCTGCTTGTCCATCTGGTGCTGTATGATCTAATGAACCTATTAAATTTACATCATATGTTTTTCCATCTGCATTTAATACTACTTCAAATACTGTCTCACTTCCTGCTTTTGCTACTACTTTTCCTGCTTCACTAAAATCATATGTAATTGGTATTCCATTAGAAGTTAATTGGTCATGCATATATCCTTCTACAACTCCTGTAAAGGCAACACTTCCAAATCCATCTGCTCCATAATCAACTCTAAGGTTTGCAGTTGTTGTATCTCCTACATTTGATTCTTCAACCATCGCATTTTGTGCTATTCCATTATTTGATGCACTTACTGGCACATCATCATAAAATCCAATGCTTAAACCATATGGTGAAGAAGTTACACTATCTCCATCACTGTCTTCAGCTTGAACTTGGAAACTTAACCATTGTCTTTCACCTCTAGAATTAGGAACTTGTCCTGCTTCTACATGATCAATAGCTTTAAACATTGTAACGGTATAAGATGGAGCTGAAGTGTTATCATTTACTACTGTAAATACTGTCTCACTATCTGCTATTGCCGTTAATGTTTTACCATCAGGACTAACTGTATAACTTACACTCTCTCCTCCAGAAGTCAACCACGAAGGTGCTACATTTGCATTTGTAAAAATAACAGTACCTGGTGTATCATCACCAAATTCAACTTTATATGTTTTTGATGCTGTTTCTGAGTTATCTATAGCATCATCAAGTCCAACTTCATAAACAACAGCACTATCAGTACTATCATTTACAATTGTTCCATTCCAATTCACAAAATCAGGAACAGAATCAACTTCTACAGTTGATGTAACTGTATCAATACTTACAAAGTTTTTAAACCCAGTATTTGTAGTAATATCAATTCCTGTTGAACCATTTACTAAGTTATAACCTGTTTGATCCCAAGCATGGTATGTAATATCTGCACTTCCATGATAATTTGCATTTGGTACAAATCTAACAGATGCAGTATCATAAAGCATAGTTGCATTTGTAGCACTTACAGTTGGATCAATATTTACCCAGTTTGTACCATCTAAAGAATATTGCCATACTCCATTCGTATTATCAATTGAAGTAATTGCTATACCTTCAACTGCATCATCATCAAAATCACTCACTGCAGAACCTAATAATGAAGAAACTAAATCACCTGTATTATTTGCATCTAATATATCTTCATTGATTTCTGTTAAATCAGAGATTTCAAAGCCATCAATAACTGGTCTGTCATTGGTCCCTAAAATTTTAATTGTTGCAACGGCAACATTGCTTTCTGCTCCATTGTTATCAATAACAATAAAACTAAAAGTATCATTTGTTTGATCTCCTGCATCTAAATGATCAAATGCTGTTTCTCCATTTACTTTATTTACATTTAAATTATATTCTACTTTTCCATTTGCATTTACTCTTACATAAACTCCACCATCTGTTTGTAACCATGAAGTTGTATTTATACCATCAAATGTAACTGTACCATGAATACTTGAAAGTGATTTCATTGTTAGAGTATCATTTAAATCAACATCATATGCTGCTATAGAATTGGCATCTGAAGTACCAAAATCTGTTGCAGGATCTATAATAATTTGTTGTCCACTATTTTCCCAAACCTGTCCATTTGAAGCAGGACCATCATGAGTAAATGAAGTTGCAACTGGTGCATCATTTGTTCCAGTAATAGTAACTGTTACTAATTTAGCTTCACTTTGTGACTGTTCATTATTAATATCACCTGAAGCGATTCCTCTATTATCTGTTGCAGTATAATAAAAAGATACAGTAGCTGTTTCATTTAAAGCTAGACCATTAAAATCTCCACTAATTGAAAATGTTCCTGTTGTAGGATCTACTATTATTGGTGTTGAACTTAAAGTTACTGCTGCATTATCTACTGAAACTGGAAAATCTATTGTTTCATATAATTGATATGTATGTGTATCATTTACATCATTATCAGTTACTGTTGCTAATGCTACTTCAAACGTATTTGTATTTAATCCATCAATTTCTTCATATACAAGAATACCACCTTCATTAACATCTACTGCTGTTATTTCTGGTTTATCATTAGTTCCTGTAATAGTAAATGTAATTAGTTTATGTTCAGATTCATTATTCTCTTCACTTCCTATTGAATTATCTACTGCATAATATTCTACAGTTACAGTTGCATTTTCTCCTACTGCTAACTTTGTAAAGTTTCCACCTAATGAATATGTTCCATCTGTATTGATTGTTATATCTAAATCTTCTAATGTAATTATTGGATTACTTTCACTATCTACTGAAGTATTTGTTACTATTACTCCATCTGTTGCTAGGAAAAATTCATGGCTATCATTTACATCATCATCTGTTACAGTTAATGTTCCTGTTAATATATTATTTCCATCATTTTGGGTATCATCAGCACCTATTACATCTATTGCATCGTGGGTTTCATAGATTTTAATTTCACCATTAGTTGTAGTAATATCTAATGTCCAATAATCCAAAGTACCAGAGTCTGCTCCTGCATCATCATGTATAACTAAAGTCCATGTTCCATAAATATCTTCACCATCAAATGCAGATAACATGTTATCTGCATCAGGATGCAATTCTCCACTACTAGAATTTGCCTCTGGTCTAAAAGTACCAGTAAATGGCGCACTTGAACTTTCAATTGAAGATGTGGCTTCATCATCAAAAGTAGTATCAATAAAATTATCTCCTGCTCCACCAATATCAGCTACTAATTTTACTCTAGTACCATCAGGACTTTCAAGGTATATTTCTAAATCAGAATCCCAAGTATGAGTTAAATCTATAGTTATATTTAAATCTTCAATAGTTCCATGTTCATTAATAACAATTGTAGAAGATGTAGTTCCAGCTGTTCCAGTAGGAGGAATTCGTAAGTCTGTATTATTTGTATATGTTAATTCTGTTTCTGGAGGAAATATGTCTTGACTAATTCCCAAAGGATCATTTAAATTCACATTTTCAACAACAGGCTGATCATTTGTACCATTTATTACAAGTGTTACTGTTTTTGCTTCTGATACATTACTCTCTTCACTTCCTGATGAATTATCTGTTGCTGTATATTCA
>PKUJ01000027.1:256800-421974 GCA_002869565.1 Arcobacter sp. | reverse complement strand
CAGTAGAAAAAGAGAAGATATCAACAGTACAAGAGGATTATGAACTTCATGTACTTAAAGACTTTAATACTATTGTTAAAAATGATATTAAAACTATAGATGAAGAAAATGTTCAAATAACAATAAGAAATATCCTATTAGAGTATGTAGAAAAAGATGTAAGTGATAAATACCTAGAAAATCTATTTATACAAATAGGTAATGAAATGGGAGTAGATATAAGTGATGGCTTTCATTTAGATACAGGTGAAACTCTATATCAAGCAGGTAGTGAAGTAAACTTTGAAGCAGCATCAGGAATCACTTTAAAATGTGGAGGTCATGTCTTAACAGTAGATGGTTCTGGTATACACTTTAAAACTCCTAATTATGTTGAAAATAGTGGGAATAGTGGTGTTAGTGCTAAAGAAGTTCCTAAGGTGTTGATTGAAAAAGCAATAAAAAAATTAAATATAGAAAAAATCTTCTTTTCAGAATAAGGATATAAATGAGTGAATCAAAAATAAATATACCAAATTTTTCTTATCCTTTTAAACAAGTAAATAAAGAAGAAGAGTATTATAAATTTTTTACAAAAATAGATAATGGAAATTATCTTTTTAGTAAAGATGGGTTTTGGCATGGTGGAGTCCATTTTAGTGATACGGTATTAACAGATGTAAAAGCAACCCAAGGTATAAGAGCAATAGCAGAGGGAGAATTAGTTGCATATAGAATAAATGATAAATATCTGCAAAATGATGATGAAGAAAAAGACCTAGAAGGATTGTACTCAAATGGATTTTTTCTTCTAAGACATTATTTTGAATACCCAATAGGAAATAAACTAACATTTTTTTCTTTGTATATGCATACTGCTTCTAAAGATAAATATGATTTTAGTACTCATAAAGTAATAGGAACAAATAGATTTTTAAGAAAAGGTACATCATATAATGATGAAGATAAATTAGAAGAATTAGCAGAAAATGTAAAAATCACACTTGGTGAAGAAGTGGGGAGTAATAGATATAAAGTTCTTTATGTAGATAAAATAGAAAGAACTGATAATGCTACAATTCATAAATCAAATATAAAACCAATAGAAGATGCACTAAGTTTAAAAACTATTAATATTAATACTTCAACAGATACAATAATAATTTCCCCAACCCCAATAAAAATAAAAGCAGGAGAAGTAATAGGCTTAGTAGGAGAATATAATAGAAGTAAGCAAATAAATAGAGAACTTCTACATCTAGAAGTATTTACAAAAGATGATGTAAAAAGCTTCTCAGATAGTGCTAAATCAAGCTATGAATCAGATACATCAGAAGATAAACCAAAACCTATAAAAATAAAAATTCAAAAAGATAAAGATATATATGAAATAAAAGATCAAAGTGTAATAGAATCTTCAGATGGTACAGCAACAATAAAAGATAGTACGGGTACTAAACTAACTACACCAGCACCATTAAGTAATGGAACAAAAATAGAAATAGATACAAGTATAATTATATTAAGTAATAGATATAAATTATTGAAAATAAAAACAGATGATGTATCTAGTAATAACTGGAATATATATAAAGGTTCAATAGGGAAAATAAAAGTAGCAGAAAACACAAATACTAAACAATCAGAAGATAAAATAGTTCTTATGAAAGATGTTAAAACAATCACTTTAGATAATAAAAAATATATTTATATCAATGAAGACAAGACGCAAGCTTTGCTTTATACTGACTGTAAAGAGATACACCCAATAACATTTGAATGGGCAACAATAATAGATGAGAGTAGTAGTGATGATGTAAGTATATTTGAAAATATAAAAAAATATCTTCTTCCAGAATTTGTAGAAGATGAATTAAAAATAAATTCATTGTATAAAGAATTATTTAAATTAATAGATAAAGATACAAATGGACAAATAGAAGCACAAGAGCTAGAAGATGCCTCAAAAGAAAAAGCAATAAAACAATTAACTTCAAAATATATAGTAAAACACTCTTCAGAATGGGATAAAACCATAAACTTACCAAATAATATAAAAACAATATTAGAAGAGTATAAAGATAATATAAAGAATTATGATAAAATAAAACAACATTTAGAAAATGAAGAAAAAAGAGTTGATAAATTAAACTTTTTTAATGAATGTAGTTCTATAGATGGGTTCCCTACTACTGATAAAGTATTTCATTTTAATCCTATTGGCTTGGTTGGGGAGTTTGGAAGTAATAGTTGTTATTGTGGTAGAAACTTTACTGTTGATGAAGTTAAAAATATTGTTGAAGAATTAAGAAATAGTGAAAGTTTTTTAGAAGGTGATTATGACTTATTTACAATAAAAACTAATATACCTAGTAGTGATAAAACATATGAAAAATTTACAAAAGAATTGAATAAAACTTTTAATAAGTATGATATAAATACCTGTATAAGAAAAATTCATTTTTTAGCACAAATTTATCATGAAACAAATAGATTTAGAAGTAGTGAAGAAGAAGGTTCTTCTAGTTATTTATCAGGAAAAAGTTATTATCCATTTTATGGAAGAGGTTTGATGCAACTTACATGGAAAGGTAATTCAGGTTCAGGTCATACTGGATATAAACAATATTTCGATTATTTAAATAGAACTGATTATTTAACTAATTATAATGAAGTAGGTAGTGATATTGAATTGGTTTTTGACTCAGCTGGTTGGTTTTGGGAACAAGGTAAAACCTTGAGTAGTAGTACTCCTGGAACTTGGAATGCTCCTTCTTTTCCTGGAATAGTAGGTACTGCTGTTGGAAATGAGCAAGCTTCATCAGAAAAACAAATATTGTCATATGGGAATAATACTCAAATCTATGGAACGCTTAATCTTAATTTACTTGCAGATAATGATTGGATAGATACTATTAGTTGGCTAGTAAATGGTGGAGGTAATGGTTTTCAGGAGAGAAGAGATTATTTAAAAGATATAAAGGGAATAATGGATTATGAAAATTGTATTAATAAAAATTAACTTAATTTTACTTTTATTAACATCTTTATCAGGAAAAAACTTATCTTATGAAAGTATAAGTAATGATATTTCTTACGATATTTATAATATAGATATTAATAATGATGGGTTGAAAGATATTATAGCGAATAATAAAAATGGAAATGAATTATTATTCTATATAAATAAGCATAATAAATTTGAAAAAGTTTATAGTGGGGAAAATTATAGTTTTGATGGAATATATTCTTTAGTTAAAATAAAAGAATATAAAGAAGGAGATAATATTCTTTATATTAAAACAGTTTTTAATGGAGCTGGTGGAGAAATAAGAGAATATTTCATTTCATATGTAAACAATAATTGGAAATTAAATAAATCAATAAGTATTTATTCAACATATTTAAAAACAAAAGTCTGTATATTTAATAATTCAAAAAATAATGAAAAATGTATTAATATCAAAAATGAAGATAATAATTTTATTTTAGCTATTACAAGAAGATTAAAAAAGAAATTAGATATTTCTTTTATATCTACAGAATATATATTTTCATTATTAAATGAATATAGATTATTACCTATTAATTTGACACCGTATAATAATTTAGCATACTACCTAGAACAAGCGGGAGCCTATAAAGAATCAATATACCTACTAGAAAAAATCCTAGAAAAATACCCAAATAGAATAGTAGCTTATATAAATCTAGGTGATGCATACCTAGGAAATAAACAAAAAACTAAAGCAATAAAAGCATATAAAAAATATATAGAATTAATGAAAAAAACAGGAAAAGAAAATAAAATACCAAAAAGAGTTTTGGAATTAGTGAATGATTCTAAAACTCTTGCTAAAAATCAATCACAAACTACCTCTCAAAAAGAAGAAAAAACATTTTTTTCTAAACTATTACAATGGTTTGGAATAAGTCAACATAATAAAAATATGAGCTTGATGTATAGTTAGATTTTCTTATGTCAATTAATCTTTCAAAAATACTTTATAGTGATTGTAAAGAGATACACCCAATAACATTTGAATGGGCAACAATAATAGATGAGAGTTCAGATGATGATATATCAATATTTGAAAATCTTCATAAATATCTTCTTCCAGAACAAGAAGAGTATCTAACAGAAAAACTTGAAATAAATAGTATATATAAAAAACTGTTTGAATTAATAGATACAAATAATAATAGTCAACTAGAAGCCCAAGAATTAGAAGATGCTTCAAAAAATGAAGCAATAAAAAAAACTACATCCAAATATATAGTAAAACACTCATCAGAATGGGATAAGAAAATAAATCTACCAAAAAAAATAAAAGAGATATTACAAAAGCATAAAGAAAATATAAAAAACTATGCTGATATAATAAAACATTTAGATAATGAAGAAAAAAGAGTTAATAAATTAGCTTTATTTGAAGAGTGTAAAGGTATTAGTGATTTTCCAGCTAGTGACAAAGTATTTCATTTTAATCCTATTGGGTTGGTTGGGGAGTTTGGGAATAGTGGGTGTTTAATAACTAAAGAAATGTTGGCTGCAATGGGATGTACAAGTGCGAGTAATAATCAAGAATTAATAGATGCATTAAATAAATATTGTCCTCAATATGAGATAAATACTTGCCTAAGAGTTGCACATTTTCTTTCACAATGTGCACATGAGAGTACATCGTTTACAAGTTTTGGAGAAGGGATAAACTTTACTTTAAGTAATGCCCTTGGAACATGGCCTTCAAGAGCAACGGATATTAATGCAATAACTGTTAAAGCAAATGGTTTTTTAAAACAACCTGATTTATTTAATAGTGTATATGGTACTAGAAATGGAAATGTCGCAGGAACAGATGATGGCTATAATTTTAGAGGAAGAGGGCTTATTCAACTTACAGGAAGAACTAATTATACTAACTATAAATCATCTCATGATACAAAAAATCCAGATGATATACAAGATTTTGTGAATAATCCTGATTTGGTTAAAACTAAGATAGCGTATGCAGTCGAATCTGCTTGTTGGTATTGGGTAAACAAAGGGAAAAAAAGTAAATATAAAAATATTAATACACTTGCAGATATGGGAACAAGTGCAGGTGTTATAAATGCTGTTGGTGCATCAGTAAATGGATGGTATGATAAAAATCAAGCAACAAGTGGTTATATATATTTTAGTGACTATGGAGAATGGATCAAGCAACCAAAAGGTCATGCTGATAGAACAACTAAATTTAATGCAATTAAAAATCACTTAGGATTATAGGAGAATAGTAAAATGAAAATATTTAAGATATGTTTGTTTCTTTTAATAAGTAGTTCTATTTTATATGCTGTTACACCCAAAGAGTTTGAAAAAATAGTTAGTCAATATAAAATGATTAATAATACTAAAGAAGATATTCATCAAATAAGTTTTAAAACTAAAGATGGAAAGATTAAAGTTTCTATTGAAAAACAAATATTTGATGATGGTGATATTGCTGTAAATTCTAGTATTGATTTTAATAAAATCAATGTATATAGTGATGATAAATATGGGCATAGTATAAGTCACAGATATGATATATCTGCCATTGCAACATTATGTTATAGTAAAAATAATGATATGTATTTAGTATCTCAAGTTAGTTCTTTAGGTATTCTTAAAAAAGGTGGACAAATTGGAGGAGTTAATGGCATTATAACTTTAGATAAAAAACAAAACATTATATTTTATCTTCCAATGTTGTATAAAATTGATTATAAAAATCCTAGTTGGAATAATTCATATTTTAATGAAGAGCAAGTGTTTGGAAGAATTCATAGAACTTATACCTCTTACAATCCAAAAGAGTTTTACCCTTACTACAACGAAGAAAAAATATTAGAGCGTTTATATGAAACTGGCACTTGTGATAGAGAAGCAACAAAAGAAGCAAATATCCAAGTTCTAGTAAATGGTAAATGGATACCACAAGAAGAAAGTTGGAATATAAAAAAAGAAAGTAAACTATATACAATAAATCTAAAAAAGCAACCCCTCTACAAAACCCCACCAATAAAAACAAAGATGTACCTAATAAAAGGTGATAAAGTAGAAATATTAGAAGAAAAAGATGATTGGTATTATATTCTTTATCATGGCAAAAAAGATATAAAAGCTTGGATACCTAAAAGTGCAGTAGAATAAAATAAAAATTCTATGTCTGCACTTTTAAAATTTTACTTTACCCCAATAAAAATAAAAGCAGGAGAAGTAATAGGCTTAGTAGGAGAATATAATAGAAGTAAACAAATAAATAGAGAACTTCTACATCTAGAAGTATTTACAAAAGATGATGTAAAAAGCTTCTCAGATAGTGCTAAATCAAGCTATGAATCAGATACATCAGAAGATAAACCAAAACCTATAAAAGTGATTATAGAAAATGAAAAATATCTTTTATATAGCAATGTTTCAAATAAATATGTTAAATCTGTATAAAACAAATGAAAGAAAGTAGAAAATAAAATAAAATACCAAAAAGAGTTTTGGAAATAATAAATAGTTCTAAAACTTGAATTTTAATTCCATATTTAAATATAAATATAACACAAGGCTAAAATAACTTTTTTATTCGTATAATAGTAAGGGGTATTTAAAGATTATACTAAATTATTTTTTTGTTTATATATACGTTTTTTTGTAATAAATTTACTTATTTATTCAAATATAAATAACTTTTTAATAAATTATCTGATATTATTTATGAACTTTATAATAAAGGTAGTTATATGTCCAAAAATATTAACCTAGACCTAAATCTTATAGCAGATGAAGCTATTATTAATTTTGAACATGATAGTTTAGATTTTAATACTTATTCTGAAGTTATAACTGAAGCCATACTAAAAACACCAACTCCATTTACTGTTGGTATTTTTGCAGATGCAGGGAAGGGTAAAACTTCATTAATGAAGTTTATCGAAAAACAAATAGTTTTAACAAAAAAAGATGATGAAAAAATCATAAGTGTATTTTTCAATGCATGGAAGTTTGAAAATGACGAACATCCATTATTGGATTTATGCAGCGCAATAGAAAGATGTATTCAAAAAAATAGAAATATATTTGAAGAAGATATTGTTGTTAATATCTTAGATTATATCAAATACTTAAAATATGCAGTAGCAAATATAAAAGTTCAATTAGATACTTTAAAAATAGATAACAATGTAAGTACAACTGATGAGACACTTGAAAAACAACTTTTAAATCAAAGTACTTTTTTCCAAATATTTGAATTGTTAAAAGGTCTTGAAAAAATACTAAATGAAGAAAATTTTAAAATTATAATCTTCATAGATGATTTAGATAAATGTTTAGCAAAAAATGCAGTTAAATTATTAGAAAGCATAAATCTAATTCTTGATTTAAAAGGTCTCTCTTTTGTAATAGCTGCAGATAGAGATATAATTGAAGGTTTCTTAGAGAATAGACGAAAAAGCAAGCATGATGAGAACAATGAACAAACAGGGAAAATGTATTTAGATAAAATGGTTCAGTTACCTTTTTATATTCCATCATATAACGGAAAAATATCTAATTTGATAGATAATATTTATGCAAAAACAAATAGTAGTGACATTTTAGAAGATTCAATTAAAAATGTTATTCTATCTATCTCTTCACTAGATAATATTACTCCTAGATTTATTATACGACTAATTAATCGTATAAAAGTTAGTTCAAAAATTTTTATGAAGATAAATCCTAATACAACTTTGGATAATGATGTTATATATTCATTATTTGCTATATCTTCAACTCTTGAAGAACTTTATAATGATATCTATCAAATATTAGTTAAAAATGATTCTGTGGTTAAATATCTTATAAAAACAATTCAACATGAAACATATATAAAAGAAGATTCTAATTTATATTTAAATATTAACAAAACACAAAAAGAAGAACTTTTAAAAGTTTTAGAAAATGATTATGATGCTTTAAGAATGATTTTTAGTACAGAGCAGGGTAAGTATTGGTTAGAGCATCGAAATTTAAGAGTAGAGACTTTTGAATTTTTACATTCTAATACATTGGAAGAAAATTCAGAAAATGTAACACCAATATACAAAACGGATTTTGAAGATACAGTTGTTTTAATTGAAGATAAAGATGTAAATGAAAAAGAGTTTGTAAGTATTCCAAATCAAAATTTTGAGATGAGTAAATATGTTGTTACAAATAAATGGTTTAATGAATTTATAAATGCAAATGGATATCTTGAAACAAAATATTGGCTTGATATGGCATCTAAGATATGGTTAATGAACCATAAAATTGATTCATTAGATGAAAAATATGAAGAGATGTTAGAAAAAGAAAAAAACTACTATAAGAAAAAATATAAACAAAATCTCTTAAAAGAAAATTTTGATAAAAATTTACAACCAGTAGTATATGTTACATATTATGAAGCACAGGCTTTTTGTAACTATTTAAGCAGTATAGATGACGAGTATACTTATGATATACCAACAAAAGAACAATGGGATTATGTTGCAAAAGCAGGGGACGAAGAAAGATTATTTCCTTGGGGGAATAACTGGAATAAAAACTACTGTAACAACTCATCAAATCAATTACATAAAACGTCAGAAATTGGAGCCTTTCCACAAGGAAACTCAAAATTTGGGATAAGTGATATGGTTGGGAATGTTTGGTCTTGGACATCTAGTTTAGAAAAAAATGAATACAATTATTTAAAAGGTGGTTCATGGAATTTTGCTGATTCTTCTTACTTTAAAGTATCAAATAACAAAATGACATTTTTTAATAATCCAAGTTTTAAGTATTATGATATTGGATTTTTTTGTATAAGAACTAAAAAATAGTTAAAACTAAAAAACTTTCTAAAATTAAATAAAATTTTAGAAAGTTTCTATTTGTTCATTAACCTCTTTGATTATTTTTGACCAATCTTTTATAAAAGGCTTATATTCAGTCTTTTTCTCATCACTAAGAGATAAATAACTTCTAATATAACTTCTTTTTTTCGCAATTGAATCATGAACTATTTCATTACATTTTGTCAATCCAAATACCTTTAGTCTTTCAAAGTGGGGATATTTACTTTTTACTCTGTTAAATGAAAAGATAGTGTCTTTTAATTTATCTTCTTCTATTCCTGTTGTAATAAATAAAAGGTTTTTATTTAAATCATACAAATTACTTGCTGTAATTAAACATCCTGTATGGTCTAAGTATGGGTTTTCTCCAGTAGGTAAGATTATTAAATTTGATTTTTTTATTAGCTTCAATATTGTCTTATCTAATACAAAACAACCAGCTAAATCAATTATAACAACTTTTGCATCTCTTAATATTGCATCAGATTTAAAATCATATGTTAAATATGTATTATCATAGAAATTGACATTTCCAGAAATTGCCGAACCTTGATCATTTGTAATATATGGAATATTAAATTCCTTTGCTATCCCTAAAGATAATACAGATTTTCCAATCCCTCCTTTATATCCTGCACTAAATATAATAAACTTACCTTCTAGTGAGTTTAACAACAACTTATTTAGTTTAAAAAAGTCCATAATTTACCTGCTTTATATAAAATATTAAATCTACTTATTTGTGATTGATGATTATACATAATTTGTTTTAAACTAACTTTAACAATAGTTTTGTAATAATACAAACGATTATTTATCAATCATTACAAAACAGAGTACTAAGGGCTTTTACACGTGAATTTTGAGAACTACAATAATATATATAAAGAAATATTGGATGATGAAACTGGAGATTTATCTGCAAACTACTTATTAAATAAGTATGAGATAAAACATGATGAGGAATTACTAAATATTTTAAGTCAAATAAAGAAAAATGAATATATTAGTAGTGATAATAAAATAATTAATAGATTAATCAATGAGCTAGACGAAAATGACAATTTATTAGATATAAACGAAATTATAAATATTAAAGATAAAGTGATTAATTCTGATGGAATTGATTTAGAAAATGAAGATTATGACAATACTGTAGATATTAAAACAAATGAAATTATAGAAGATAAATCAGAAAAAAGTCAAGAAGTTATTAACGAAACAAAGAAGAATAAAAACTATCTTCTTTATTCTTTACCAGTTGTAATAATAGGTATCGCAATATTTATTTTCAATAACGATACGCAAAAAGAGATAACTACACCTATATCAAAAGTCGAAAATATAAAAGTTATTGAAGAAAGTAAAATTGAAAAAGATTTAAAAAAAGAGAATAATCCTATTCCTATAGTTGAAATACAAAAAGAATCAGCTCAACCAACTAGTTCTGTTATCGAAAATATTGAAGCAGAAAATAAAAAAATTAAAAAAGAAATACCAGTTATTGTTGAAGAAAATTCTAATTCAGAAATCACATTAAATAAAATAGAAAAATCATTACCTATAGAAACAATAGAAGTAAAGAAAGAGTCGCCACAGCTTGATTCTCTAAATGATATTGAAAAATATGTGAATGAACTTGAAGTTAAAGATGACAAATTATTTTTTGAAGGTAATTACTATTCTGAAAACAATAATTTATTTGGATTTAAAATCTTTAAGATTACACCATTATATGTAAAATTTGAAGATACAAATAAAAATATTAGAAAAAGATTTCTAATCAAAAAATAAAAAAAAGGAAATAAATGAAAAAATATATCTTATTAATATGTTCAGTATTTATACTTGCAGGATGTAATGCGAATAATAAGCCTCAGCCTGAGAAACAGCCTGAAGTAGTGCAAGAAGAGGCTGCACCAGTAGTTGAAGAAGTAGTTGAAGAGAAAGAAGTTGTAAAACCTAAGGTAAGAATTGTACCAGGTACTTATTATCGAATGGTTACAAAAAGTATTGAGGTTTTTTCTTATAATGGTAGTCTAAATAATGTTTCACAAATTAACGAAAAAAATCTTAAAAATCCTTTCTATGTTAAAGGTAATTTAATAAAAGTTGAAAAAGTTTATGAATCAACAATAGGTGAGAGATACGGTAAAATTGCTGGTAAAAATCTACTTGTATCTATGGATGACCTTACAACTTATACAAAAAAATAAATCTATAAATATAGTGTAATTCTTACACTATATTTACAATAAGAAAATCTTTTGAAAGTTATACGCTAAATTGGAAATAACAAGTATACTAAACAAAAAAAATATCCTCATATTTTTAATTATATTTTGTATATTAGGTGGATATATTGTTTACTTAAATATTTATATTTATACACTAAAAGATACGATAGAGAGTAAAGATGAATTGTATAAAATACAGATCAATAATCGTATTAATGAAATTAATCTTTTAAATGATCAACTTGTAGATTTACAAAAAATACTTGATATTGGATTAGACCTTTCTAAAAACGATAACATATATTTAAATACTAAATTAGATGAGAAAGATAAAAAGTTCATTCTGAGTTCAATTCCTAGTGGTTCTCCACTCGAAAAAACATTTATTACATCTAAATATGGATATAGGATACATCCTATTTCAAAAACAAGAAAATTACATACAGGTATTGATTTAAAGGCTAAAATAGGTACTAATATTTATTCTCCAGCAGATGGAATTGTAATAAAAGCTAGAAGTTTTGATCCAGGTGGTTATGGGAAAATGATTGTGATTGCACATAATTACGGATTTACCACTTTATATGGTCATATGAGTGATTTATATGTTCAAGTAGGGCAGGTTGTCAAAAAAGGTTCCTTGATTGGATTAACAGGTAATACAGGACAAAGTAATGGCCCTCATTTACACTATGAAGTTAAATTTGCTAGAAAATACATAGAACCCCTCGATTTTGTTTATTGGAATAAAAAAACTTTTAATACAATTTTTACGAAAGAATTAAGCTTAGATTGGGAAAAATTAATTTTATTAATAAAAGAAAGAAAAAATGAGTTATAAGGAAAATAATGTTTAATGATAATGATAAATACCAAAATCTATTAACACAGTTACATGAATTAAATAGAAATATTGTATTAAATGAAAATGAAAAAGTAGAGCAAATCACTCAAAGAATTGATAGTCTAGAAGAAAAATTTCTTAATGCATCTGATACTTCTGATAATAAACGTAATGAAAAATTCTTTATGGCTATAATTATTATATTGTTAATAAATACACTATTATTAGTCTTTATATCTTTTTCTGAGAATAGTATTAAAGAAGAGATAGAAACAAAAGTAGACAAAGAAGTAATTGTTGAAGATAATATAAAAAATGAAGAAAAAATCAATATTGAAGTTCCTGAACCTAAAACCGAAAATATAGTAGAAGAAAAGTCAACTGATGATATTTTATCTTTTAATGAAAAAAGTATAGTTGCATTTGAAGAAGATGAAAAATTTTTAGATATCAAACCTATAATTCGTAAAGGAACTCCATATAATTGTAAAGATGATGATACTACATATAAAATACCTTATACAGTTGAAATAAAAGGAAAACTATATTCTGATAAATTTAAATTCATACTACAAGAAGATTCTGTGACGAAAGAATGCACAATCTTAAAAGAATATATGTAAATATATTCTTTTAACTTTTATAGTATTGAAAACTATAATTTTCAAACTATTACCCACATATAAAGAAACTATTACTTTCTTCTTTTATTATTTGAAAATTCAATTATATATTTAGAAATATCATCTAAATGAACAATATCTTTTATTGCCCCATTAGCAATAGCTTTCGCAGGCATTCCAAAGACCACACAACTTTCTTCATTTTGAGCTATTGTGTAAGCTCCATTATCAAAAAGTTCCTTCATTGCAATACTCCCATCATCTCCCATTCCAGTCATCATAATAGCCATAGCTCCTGCACCTACGGTATTATTTACAGATCTAAATAGTACGTTAACACTTGGTCTATGATGACTAACTTTAATTGTATCTAACAATTTAGTTTTATAACCATCTTTAGTTTTTTCAATTGTTAAATGCATATTACCAGGAGCCAAATAAGCATGTCCAGATTCTAATATCATGCCATCTTTAGCTTCATGTACAGTTAAGACTGAATTGTCATTTAATCTATCTGCAAATGACTTTGAGAAACCATATGGAATATGTTGTGCTATTAAAATAGGTGGTAAATTATTTGTTAAACCCTTAAAAACCTTTAGCAATGATTCCACTCCTCCAGTTGAGGAACCTATTGCAATTACTTTTTTACCTGCTATATGAGCTGCTCTCAATGGAATTATTTCATCAGGATGTACTTTTCTATCAACTTCTTTAGATTTTTCAGAAACAACGTTTTTGATTGGTTTTGGTTTTTTTAAAGTATATCTCTTTAATAAAAATGTTAGATTTAACAAATTTTCTTTTATTCTCTCTGCAAAAGAATTCATTGATTCACCATTTTCAGGCTTTACTATAAATCCAACTGCACCGTCATCAAAGATGTCATTTCCTCGTACGCCCTCACCTGAAATTACAACTGCTGGCATTGGATGTAAACGCATAAGGTTCCTTAAAAATATAACACCATTCATTTTTGGCATGTTTATATCTAAAGTAACTAAATCTGGTTCGTATTCTTTTATTTTTTCTCTTGCATCATAAGCATCAACTGCTTGGGCAATTACTTCAAATTCATCTATACTATTAATCATATCTTTTATAATTCTTCTCATTGAAGGAGAATCGTCAATAACTAGAACAGTATACAAATTACATTCCTATTTTTAAAATAATTCAATTTCCATCTCAGGTTCAGCAGATTTATCTTCAACGCCAAATAAGTCAACTCCACCAACATACTCTTTGATTACAGGAGACTTAGTAATTTCAGTTTGTAAGGCTTTTTCTTCATTAAGAATTTTACTATCAGTTTCACTTTTTTGAGTCACTTTTATAAAGGTTTGAAAAGCTTCTGCAAGTAAAATTAATCTTCCATGCTCCCCTCTTGTATGCTCACTAACTAATTTAAAACCTTCTGACTTACAAAAATCTTTTGCAAACTCTACATTTCTATGTCCAATTGAATTTGAAGCTACAATTAGTTGCATAATATCTGCACCACCAGATATTTTAGCACTCATATTTTGCTTGCTACAACCAAGTTTATACATTTCATTTAGCATTGCTTCCACAGAGTATAAACCATATTTCATATCATCATTTGTACTATTTGAACTTGGTAGTAAAAAATGGTTCATTCCTTTTATTCTTGTTACTTCATCATAAAACATTATTGCAACACAAGAACCTAAAAGTGTTTTAAATGCTATATTATCTTCATCTTTACCAACTGCAAATTCTCCACCTATGATAGTATGCGTGTTATAAACTCTAGTTTTTTGTGTAAATCTTGACAAAGAAGCTTTTTCAATTTTTCCATCTTTATGTCCAATTACAATCAATGTAATTCCTTTGTTTTAATAAAAATATTTTGACCTATTCTTTCAACATAATTAATTAAATCGTGTGGATTTTCAGAATGTCCCAAATATAAAGTTCCTCCAATTTTTAAATGCGAAAAAAGTTTTCTTAATATTTTATTTTGATCTTCACCTGAAAAATAAATAAGTACATTTCTGCAAAAGATTACGTCAAAATGGTTTTTTTCAAATGGATATGAAGAGTCATTTAAGTTATTAATCTGAAAAGTAACCATTTTTTGTACTTCAGGTTTGATTTTAATTAATATCTCTTCTGAAGCTAATGTTTTTTTAACTCTTTTTTTAAAATATTTTTGAGGTTTTATCCATTCGGGAAATTCTTTTGAAGATTTAGAGTATCTATAAACTCCATTTGCCGCATATTGAAGTACATTAGTATCAATATCAGTAGCTAGAATTGAAGCTCTTATTTGTTTTCCTAATTCTTCTTGTGTTTCAAGAACAGTCATAGCCATAGAATATGGTTCTTCACCTGTTGAAGATGCAGAACAGTACATTTTTATTTCTTGCCCAGATTTTATAAAATCTGGTAAAACTCTTTCTTTTAAGTCAGTAAAATGAAAATCTTCTCTAAAAAAATGAGTTTTATTTGTAGTAAAAGAATTTATAAATTCCATAGTAAAAGAACCATTTTCAATAGAATCTAAAAGTTCTTCAATATCACCATTATATTTTGTATCACGTTTAAGTTTATGTAGTCTATTTGAAATCATAATATCTTTATTCTCTGCTAGCGTAATGCCAGTCAGAGAATATAATATTCCTTTTACTTTTTCATGTAATACATTATTATCTAACATTTAAATTTACGAAGCTCTTTTGTTAGTTGGAATACTTTTTTCAATTTTTATTTGAGCATTTATTATTCCTAGGACATCAAGAATCAGACCAATGCTACCATCACCTCTAACAGTTGCAGCCCCTACTCCCTCAACACTTCTAAAATTTTTATCTAAAGGTTTTACAACGACTTGGTGTTGATTTAAAAATTCATCAATTGATATAGCTACTTTTGTAGTTCCAGATTTAACTACGATTAACATTCCATCTTCAAGATTTTCAAAAGTTGGTTCAACACCAAATAATTGGTGAATTCTAACTACAGGAATGAATTCCTCTCTTAACATTAATAAATCTTGAGAACCATCACCAATTTTTTTAATCATCTCAGGAGTAGGTTGTAAAGATTCAACAATTGCACTTAATGGCAATATATATTTTTGATCTCCAACTGCAATATCTAAACCATCTAAAATTGCAAGTGTAAGAGGTAACATAATTGTAATTATAGTACCTTCTCCTAAAGTTGTATCAAGTTTTATTGCTCCACCAAGTTTATGAATATTTGTTTTAACAACATCCATTCCAACTCCTCGACCTGAAATAGATGTAATTTCTTCAGCAGTTGAAACACCAGCTCCAAAAACTAACATAGCTTTTTCATTATCACTCATAGAGTTATATTGATTTTCATCAATTTGACCTTGCTCTAACGCTTTAAGTGCAACTTTTGTTGAATCAATTCCTTTACCATCATCTTCAATAGTAATAATCATTTGTCCATTAGCTTGCTCAGCAGAGATTATAATAGAACCTACTTCATCTTTTCCACTAGCAGCTCTTACTTCTGGAGTTTCAAGTCCATGATCTAAAGAGTTTCTAATAATATGCATTAAAGGATCTGTTAACCCTTCAATCATTGCTTTATCAATTTCAACATTATCTCCATAATGTTTAAATTCAACTTTTTTAGCAAGTTTTTTAGATATGTCTCTAACTACTTTTGGAAACTTTGAATAGATAGATTCCATTGGAACCATTCTAATACTCATAATTGAATCTTGCATATCTCGAATATGTCTTTCTAATAATTCTAGTCTTTCCAAAACAGAATTTCTTGTTTTATTATCTTCAATAGTTGTAGAATACTGAGTAAGCATTGCATTTGTAATAACTAAATCACCTACATTATTCATAAGTAAATCTATTTTGTCTAAATTTACTCTAATATTATTTGTTGTTGCTGATTTTTTCGTAGTCTCTTTTTCAGCTTTGGGAGATTTTGAAGCTATGACTTTTTCAACTGCAGCTGGAGCTGCAGTTTTTGTTCCTTCTACTTTTGGAGTAACAACTTGAGGAGTTTTTGATAACTCATTTTTTTGATCTTGATTATTTGCTTGAATTTCAGCATCTGGCGTAATTTCAGGCATATCATCAAAAAAGCCAAAATCATCGCTATCTTCATGTGGGAATACAGGAGTAACTGCAGTTTCGGCTTTTTTATCTAATTCTGCATCAAAAAAACCATAACTATCTGTGTCTTTTCCTATTTCAGCATCATTAAAAAAACCATAAGAAACATTAAACTTACTATCATCCAATTCATCTTCATAAAAGCCAATATCATTAGATACTACCTTCTCTTCTGAAATTTCGGTAACAATTGTTGGTGTTACAATCTCAACTTCAGTATTAGCATTTTCACCATTTATATAAGCTCTAATTATTACCAGTAAATCAGTAGTCATCTCAGTAAACGTATCTCTCGTTAATTCTTCAGCAACTTCTAATTCTAGAAGCTCTTTCATAACATCCAACCCATCAATCAAAGTTCCTGCCATTTCTGGTATAAATTCAATTTCATGGTTTCTAAGTTTATCCATCATATTTTCAACATCATGAGTAAACTCAGCAAATAATGCAAGCTCAACAGAAGCCCCACTTCCTTTTAATGTATGAACATCTCGGAAGAGTTGTCCCATTTCTTCATCAGTTAGTGATCCATTATTCTCTGCTTCAAGCAAAACGTTGTCCGCCGATTCAAAAAGCTCTTCAGCTTCTTCAACGAACATCTCTCTATATTTAGAAATATCAAAACCAGACATGTTAAAACCTTTTTATCTACTTAGTACTATATTTACTGCTTTTAATAATTGTTCTGGTACAAATGGCTTAACAATCCATCCAGTTGCACCTGCAGCTTTACCTTTTGCTTTCATTTCATCACTTCTTTCAGTTGTTAGAACCAAAATAGGTCTACTTGTATAAGTAGGTAGTTTTCTTAATTCCCCAATTAATGTTAATCCATCCATATTAGGCATATTCACATCAGTGATAATTAAATCAAATGTTGCAGACTTAGCTTTTTCTAAGCCATCCACTCCATCAACAGCTTCTGTAACATCTGTATAACCACCTTCATTAAGTGCATAATTTAACATATCTCTTAACATTGTAGAATCATCGACGATTAAAAGCTTAGCCATAAAAACCCCTTTTATTTTATAAAAAAATATTATTTTTAATATATTAACCAAAGAAATATTAATTTAAGTTTAGTAATTTAATCAAATTATATTTGTAATAATAGTACTTTCTTTGAATTATTTATAATTTTATCCTAATTTCTTATTATTTTTTATTAAAATTATTAGATTGAGAATAATATACGAAGGGAGAGGAAAGTGATAAACTCCTTTAATGGAGTTTATCACTTGATTATATACTACTTGAAGCTAATTCTATACGATCTCTTGTTACTTTTAGAACTTTTATTTCAACACTATCATCTACTTTTAACACATCTTCTACTTTTTTCACTCTTTCTTTTGAGATTTTAGATATGTGTAATAAACCTTCTCCACCTTTAGGAAGTTCAATAAATGCTCCAAAATCTGCAAGTCTTACAACTTTTCCAGTTAAAACTTCATCAATTGTATAAAGTTTCTCAAAATCAATATTTTTCTTTCCATGATCTCTTCTTGCCGGTGCATTATTTGAAATTGTTTTTATATGTTCACAAGCATCTAATACATTTTGTTTATTATCACCCGTTACTTTTACTGTTCCATTGTCTCTATCTGTATCAATAGAAACTGAGAATTTCTCAATTATTTCTTTAATTGTTGCACCAGCTTTTCCAATAATCATACCAATTTTACTTGGATCAATTGCAAATTGTTCCATTAATGGTAATGCTTCACTAACAACAATTTCTGAAGCTGCTGATTCCATAAGTCCTAAAATATGTTCCCTACCCTCTTTTGCTTGAAGTAAAGCTTCTTGTAATACAGATAATTCAATTCCACCAAGTTTTATATCCATTTGAAGTGCAGTAATTCCTTCTTTAGTTCCTGCAACTTTAAAGTCCATATCTCCATCATGATCTTCTAATCCCATAATATCAGTAAGAACCGAATAATTATCACCTTCTACAACCATTCCCATAGCAACACCAGCAACAAGATTTGAAATAGGAACTCCTGCTGCTTTAAGAGCTAATGAACCACCACAAACAGTTGCCATCGATGACGATCCATTTGATTCTAAAATTTCAGAAACCAATCTTATTGTATCAGTAAAATCTTTATCAATTGTAGCTTCTAGTGCTCTTTTACCTAAATTACCATGTCCTAGTTCTCTTCTTCCAACATTAAACATTGGTTTCGCTTCTCCAACAGAAAATCCAGGGAAGTTGTAATGAAGCATAAAATTATCTATTGTTGCAGATTTTTCAGTTAATACTTCGTACATTTGACCATCCTTTGGTCCCGCTAAAGTACCTACAACTAATGCTTGAGTTTCACCTCTAGTAAATAGACAAGAAGAATGAGTTGAAGGTAAAATATTTGTTTCAATAGAAATAGGTCTTACATCTTTAAGCCCTCTTCCATCAGCTCTAACTTTATCATTTACAATCATTCCTCTAACAGCTTCTCTTTTTACGATAGAAACAGCTTCATAAATTGTAGAAAATTCAATTTCATTTTCTGTACAATATTCATTTAAAGAAATTATTTTTGCAAGATCTTTTAATTCAGTTGCTCTTTCGCTTTTTGCTAATTTTTTAATTGCATTTTTAATATCATCAGAAAAATTATCTCTTACATAATTAATAACGGATTCATCAATTGTAAATTCAACTAATTCAACATCAGAAACTTCTTTACAAACTTCTGAAAAACCAGTTTCATATGTAGCATTTGCTTCATTTAAAGCTTTTTGAGCTACGCCAATTGCTTCCACTAAAGACTCTTCTGTCATTTCGTTTGTTTTGTGAATTTTAGAAAATGCTTCAATATCAACTTCAACCATCTCTTCAGAAGAAATAGCTTTCATCTCAATCATTAATAATTCATCTTTAGTTCCTGCAACATATAAATCTAAAGTTGATTCATCCATTTTACTTAATGGAGGATTTACTATATATTCACCATCAATTTTAGCTACTCTAACACCTGCCACTGATTTTTTTATTGGTAGGTTTGAAGTGTATACAGCTGCACTTGCTGCATTTAATGCTAAAGCTTGTAAGTCAACATCTTTATCAGCACTTAATACTATAACTGTAATTGTTGTAGGATAAACGTAACCTTTTGGAAAAAGTGGTCTTAAACTTCTATCAATAACTCGTGAAGTTAAAGTTTCAAATTCACCTGGTTTTGCTTCTCTTTTGAAAAATCCTCCAGGAAGTTTTGCCGCTGCATATGTTTTTTCAATATATTGTACAGTTAAAGGTGTAAAGTCCTCAGATACTGGATTATCAAATTCACTTACAACTGTTGCTAAAACTACAGCATTACCTAATTTTGCTAATACTGATCCATTTGCTTGTTTAGCCACTTTATTAAACTCAAAAATCTCTTGCTTTCCATTTAATTCAAATTCACATACTGTTGACATATAATTTATCCTTCTTTGTCATTTTTAATTTCTTCATAAGTTATTTCTTCTAGTTTATCATAATAAAAATCTATTGTAATAAAATGGTCTAAATTTTTAACATAATACAAATCATCTGCAATTGATTCAATAGTACTTATACTTGCAGTTGGAAGTATAGGAATTGCTACTGAAACAGATTTAGCTCCCAAATGAATAGCAGTTTTAATACAGGCCATCATAGTAAGACTAGTATTAAGTCCTTCATCAATTAACAACACATTTTTATTATCTAAACTATCAAGTTTTTTTCCTTTTCTAAACTTATTAACACAAGAAGAAAGTTCATTATCAAATATATACCTAGATTTTGTAAATACAAAATCTAAACTAATATCAAAAGCTTTTACAAGTTCTTCATGGATAACAACTTCTTCACTCTCTGTTACAATTGCTACTTCACACTCTTCATTATTTGGAGAGTATACTTTGCTTGAAAACATAATATCTGGTTTAGCATTTAATTCTTTAGCAATTATTTTTGCAATTGGATATCCACCATATGAAGTAGCAATTACAATCCAATCTTCTAATTTCATTTTATCCATAGGTAAAACATCAATTAATCGATATGCTGCAACATCCCTATTTTTAAAATATATTTTATCAGGAATCATTATTCTTTCTCTATTTCATATTGTTGTTTAATACCACCAAGAGGTTTTAAAAATAATTCAACATAAATAATATCTTGTTTTATTGGATCAGAATTTAAAGTTGAAGCAGCTATAATCTCTTTTTCATATTTTAAATCTAAATCCCAACATTTATCAGTTATTTCAAATATAAAAGATTGTTTACTTCTAAGTTTTTCTTTTATGTTGTAATCTGTATAATATCCTATTGAATAATCATTTGAAATCTTGTATTTTGCATCAATTTGATAAGATTCTAATTCTTCCTTACCTGAATTAGGAGTATCTTTAGACATATAATGTCCTAATTTTAATTCAAAATTATTATATGTTAAAGAAAAAGAAGATGAAGTTTCAATTAGTTTTTTATCTTGATGGTTATAAACAAGTTTATTTTTTAATGAGCCTAAAATATAGTTATAAACAATTTCATTTTCCATATTTTGTAATTTAAAATTATCATATTCATCATATAGAATTGATTGTGTCAATTTATGATTAATAATCTGTTTTAATGTTTCTCTATCATATAAAGATTGGTTAATACCAAAGTTTATACTATCTGAACTTTTTGTTACAGAAAAAGAGCTTAATTCTGAACTGTTATTTGAAATTTGATATAAATCACCTTGCTCTCTTAAATTATTACTAATTTTATAATCTCCACTAAGATTAATTGTATGAAGATAGTCTTCATATGGTTTGATCAAATCTGAATTAAGACTTAATGTTGTATTACTTTCAGCATAAGTTCCATCTTCTAGCTTAGTATCAGTATTTAAATATTCATATTTATTTAAAGAAAATTCTTGTTTTACAATAAACTTTATATAATCATCAAAAAGAGGAATAGAGTATGATATAGGGACATTTAATTCATAATGCTTAGCATTTATTCCTTCATTTCTATTATATCTAGTATATTTCAAGTCACTAGAATACAATAAGTTATCAAAAATAAATGGTCTAGAGTAACTATGAGCTTGAAGCTTAGGAAGCTCTTGCATGGTATTTGCATTTGAATCATTAAGAGTATCTATATAATATCTAAAATATGAACCTAGAAAATAATTTGGAGTATCATAAATATAGTTTATTTTTGATTCAATATATCGTACAGTTGTCTCTTCATACCTACTATCTTCTAATGTTTTATATTCAATATCATTTAAATAATTGATAGAAACATATAAGCCATCTTTTTTATCATCATCAATATTAGTAAAAAGATTATATCTTTGATAATCTACATCTATTCCATAATGTTTTTCATTTCTTAGAGTAGATTTTTTTTGAAACTCTTCATCTTCTTTAAAATATCCACCACTAACTTTTAATATAGAGTTAATACTATCTGCATACCTAACGTATGCATACATACCTTTTCCTCTTTTAGCTCTATATTGAGGTATTATTTCAATATCATAATTAGGAGCAGGAGCATAAAAAATTGGTTGAGAGTAACTTCCCCCTTCACTTTTTGAATAACCAATTGTAGGAATCAGAAGTCCACTTCTTCTTCTTGTATCTGTAGAAAAACCTAAATATGGGGAATAGAATACAGGAACATCTTTTAAATAAAGTCTAGTATTATATGCATTAATCCATTTATCTTTTGTATCATAATCTGCGCTTGAAACTTTAATACTCCAATCAGGATCTACACAATCACAACTTGAAATAATTGATTGATCTAATGCAATTACATCATTTTTCTTTTCTGAATCTTTTGAATTAATCCACATGTCATTAGATTGATCAAAAAACATATTTGGTTTTTGATATAAATCATCAGTATTTACATCTAAAAAAGCATAATCACTTTTTGTTTGCACATTATTATTTTTTAATATAACTACGTCATCAAAAAGTTCAAAAGTTCCTTTATTTTTATCATAGATAATTTTCTGAGCTGTAATATAATAAGTAGGTGAAAATATAATTACATTACCTTTTGCAATCATAATATTATTTACGTTATCTACATTATTCGCTATTACTTGAAATTTTTCAACTTCAGCATGTAATGAAACTATAAGAATAGCAGTTGCAAGGAATTTTCTAAGCATTTACTACCAACGTTTTAGCAATTTTGTCATGAAAAGTTTGTCTTCCATCATTAAAAAAAGCGAAGACAAAACCAACATAGAAAAACATTTCACTAACTAATCTAAGTAGAGACCTGCTAATTGAAGTAAAAATTGAAACTCTTCCCAAATGAGTGTAATCAATAACTTTTATTTTAGTAATTATTTTTCCAACTGTAGCGCCGTAATACCATACAAATAAAGTTTGATAAATAAACTTTAATAATAATATTTGCCATACATATTCATTCATTACAACTAATACAGTTTCTAAATCATTTCCAACTACTGAAATCTTATCCCAATACATAATGAGAACAATAAAAGTAATTAAAAAATCATCTATAACAAAAGCTAAGGCTCTTGAACGAGTATTAGCTAGTTCCAAATTTTCATTATTCATATTTTGATATAACTTTTTATTTCAAAGCTTGATATGCAATATCAGTTCTAATTTTTTTGCCAGCAAAATGAACTTGACCACATAAAGCATAAGCTCTATCTCTTGCTTCTTTAATACTAGTTCCAAATCCAACACATAATAATACTCTTCCACCTGTTGCAAACAATTTATCACCATCTTTTTCAACACCTGCATAAGAGATATGTGTATTTTCTAATATATCTTCGTCAACAATTTCATCAACTATAATTTCAGCAGGTTCACTTGAACCATATGGATAATTTTTACTCGCCATTACAACAGCAACACCAAATTCATTTTTAATTTTAATATCTAATTTATCTAACTGTTTTGTTGCACCTTTATAAAAAAGTTCAGAAACAGGAGTTTCTAATAAAGGCATCAATATTTCACATTCGGGATCACCAAATCTAACATTATATTCTAAAATAATTGGCTCACCATTTACAACCATTACTCCAATAAAAAGTACACCTTCAAAAGGAGCACCTTCTTGTTTCATACCTTCTAAAGTTGGTTTAATAACTCTTTCTTCCACTTTCTTATAAATATCATCATTTACAAGTGGAGTTGGGGCATAGGCACCCATCCCACCAGTATTTGGTCCAGTATCACCATCCCCTATTCTTTTATGATCTTGTGCAGCAGGTAATACTTTATAATTTTCACCATCACAAATAGCAAAAATTGACAATTCGTACCCATCTAAAAATTCCTCAACAACAATTGATGTTCCAGCATCACCAAAGGAAGTTCCGGCTAACATATCAGATGCAGCCTCTTTAGCTTCTTCTTTAGATTGTGTAATAATTACACCCTTACCACCACATAATCCATCTGCTTTTACAACAATTGGAGCAGTCATAGTATCAATAAAATCGTGAGCATCCTTTTCATTTGTAGTTTCAATAAATGCTGCTGTTGGTATATTATATTTCTTTAAAATATTTTTCATATAAACTTTTGAACCTTCAAGTTGAGATGCTGCCCTACTTGGACCAAATACAGTTAATCCATTTTCTTTAAAAATATCAACAACACCATCTACTAACGGAGCCTCTGGTCCTACAATAGTTAAGTCAATAAGGTTTTCTTTTGCCCAAAGGGCTAAATCATTATAATATTTAATATTTATATTCGTACCTAAATTGTCTGTTGCGCCATTTCCTGGCATAAAAAATAAGTTATGTTCTTCAATCTCTTTTGATATTGCTAAGCCTATAGAGTATTCTCTTCCGCCACTACCAAGAATTAAAATGTTCACTAGATTGTCCTTAAAATGAGTAATAAAATCAATGACCCAAGTAGACGTTAACCATCAAATGGCCCACAAAAGCCAACGATAGCATATAAGAATTAAGTTTCAGGAGCAGAAATACAAAAGTAAACGCTTCACACCACCTAATTACGATTACACGCAAAATTATAGTATCGGACCCTCAACAATGGAAATCCCGTACTACTTAGATAACATTATTTTATCTAATAATCTTTAAATTAAACATTAAAGAGTAAGCCTCTTTGCAAGTTTTATGCACTCTTCAAGAGAAGTTTCTGAACTAATCTCATATTTTATGTCATCTGGCATATATTTTCCCGTTGTTTTTCCAATTACAATAGCTTTTAAAGTATCATTCCAACTATATTTATTGAAAAAGCAATTTATACTAGATGGAGATGTAAAAATTATTGTGGAATAGTTTTCTATTTTAGCATTTAAAGACTTATTACATACAGTTTTATAAGTAATTAACTCTTCCACATCTATATTATAATCTTTTAATAGATTTACTAAGTTCGATGCTACTTTCAATGCTCTTACATATAAAACCTTTTTATTTCTTAATAAAGGAATTAGTTCTTTAGCAAAATCATTACCATGTCCTGTTTTACCAGTAAATTCAACCACTCCACCCTCTTTTTTAATAACTTCAGCAGTTTTTTTAGCAATTGCAAAAGAAGGAATATCTTTCCAATCATTATTAAAACTATTTAATGAATAAATTGCATTTTTAGAAGTAATAATTAAAGCATCATATAAAGATAAATCAACCATAGAAGGAATATATTCAATTTTAAAAACTTCTAAATTTTCAATATCATCATATTTATGATTACTTAATAAATATATTTTATTCATTTTGATTCTACATTATCCCTATATTCTCTTTTTTGTATACAATTAACTGCTGAATCAATATTGTTATATATTTTTGTATTTTCAAATAATTTATTATCATCTACACTTAAGATTTTTCTTTTATGTGCATGTTTTAAAAGAAGAATTACTTTTACATTTTTATCTTCTAATTTATAAATAATCTCTTCGATCATAAAAATAGCTGAAATATCTAAAAAAGATACTTTTAAACAATCTAATACAACAAATTTTGTAGATGATTTAATTTTATCTATTTTTCTATCTAAAACTGATGCTGTACCAAAAAATAAAGAACCATCAATCATTAATACTTCTATCTCTTTATTTTCAACTTCTATATCAAAATTCACTTTTCCTGCAGCATGACTTGTTTGCATTCTAGTTTTTCTTGATATTTTATAAATTGCAAGAATTGAGGCAAAAGTAATTCCTGCACCTACAGCCATGATCAAGTCCACAAAAATAGTAAGTAAAAATACTGTAATCATAATTAATAAATCATGTCGTGAGACTTTACCCATAATATTTAAAAACTTATAATCTAAAATATCAAAACCAACTTTAATTAAAATACCTGAAAGAACTGATAAGGGAATCATTGAAGCTAAAGGTGCTAAAAAAAGGACTATAACTAAAAGCATGATTGAGTGAACCATCCCTGAAATTCTAGTTGTTCCTCCACTCTTTATATTTATTACTGTTCTCATTGTTGCCCCTGCCCCTGGAATTGCTCCAACAAGTGAACATAATGAATTACCAATGCCTTGGGCAATAAGTTCTTTATTAGGACTATGTTTTGTTTTCGTCATAGAATCAGCAACTAAAGATGTTAAAAGAGTATCAATTGCCCCTAGGAGTGCTAATGTGATTGATAAAGTAATTATCGTATCAAGTTTTAAAATATCAAATTTAGTTGGAAAAGTAAATTCTGGTAATCCCATAGGAATTTCACCTATTACAGGAACTTCAAATCCCATGAAAATAGTAAAATATGTAACAAATACCAAGGCAATAAGTGCAGATGGAACGTATCTTGATACAATATTTGGTGTCATAAACATAATTCCAAGTGTAATATAAGCTAAAATCAATGATTGATCATTAGCTAAATGTAAAGTATTTGGAAGTTCAATAATAGTTTGAATAACAGAACCATAAGAATCAACACCTAAAAAAGGATTAATCTGTAAGATAATGATAATAACACCAATACCACTCATAAAACCAGATATTACAGGATAAGGAATATACTTAACCCATTTTCCAATTTTAACTATTCCTAAAGAGATTTGAATTAGTCCTGACAAAAAGATTACAGTTATTACAGATTGAAAATCATTTTGAAAAGTGACTATAGCAGTTGCAGTAACAACAGTCATTGGTCCAGTTGGGCCAGAGATTTGAGTTGAAGTCCCTCCAAATAAAGAGGCAAAAAAACCTAAAATAATTGCGCCATATAATCCAGCAGTTGCTCCTGCCCCACTTGCTACTCCGAAAGCTAATGCTAAAGGTAAAGCAACAACTGCAGCAGTGACACCACCAAATATATCATTTTTTATAGTGTTTGCACTTATCAAGGAATTTCCTCCTATTTTAAATAATTTCTATATCTTCCTCTTTTTCTTCTCTCTCACCTTTTCCACGTGCAACAATGTGAATTGGAGTACCTTCAAAATTAATATTACTTCGTAAGAAGTTTATCAAATATCTCTTATAAGAGAAATGCAAAAGTCTAGGTTTATTCATAATTAAAGCAATTCTTGGAGGTTTTGTTTCAAATTGTGTTGCATAATAAATTCTTAGGAATGCTCCATTTGGACTAGGCAGAGAGTGTCTAATTGTAGCCGTTTCAATTGTTTTATTTAAAATTGAAGTTGGAATTCTTTGAGCATAATTTTCATATATTTCAACAAGTTTATCTTTTAATTTATCAATACTTCTCCCAGTTTTTGCCGATACTGCAATAATTGGAGCATAATAAAGAAACTTAAATTTACTTCTAACTTTTTCTTTTACAGCTTCAAAATCATCTCTATTTATATCCCATTTATTAAGAACAATAATTGTTCCTAATCCATATTCATCAACAAGTCCTGCAATTTTTTCATCTAAATCAACTAATTCTTCTGAAGCATCAAGAATAACTAAAGCAAGATTTGCTTTTTCAAGCATTTCTTTAGTTCTCATTAAAGCAAATTTTTCAATTCCTTCAATTCTTCCACGTCTTCGAAGTCCTGCTGTATCAACAAAAGTAATACTTTTATCTTTATATTCAAAAGTTTCATCAACAGGATCAATTGTTGTTCCTGCAATTGGTGAAACAACTGATCGTTCTTCTCCAACAAGAGCATTTAAAATTGATGATTTACCAACATTTACACGCCCTATAATTGCAACTTTAATTTTTCCATCATCTAATTCAACTGATTCATTAATATCTTCAATTGGATCAATAAAATCTTCAAGATAATCATCATCGTCTTCATTTATTATTAGCTCCTCAACTACAGGTCGAGGAGGTAATTCAGCTGCAATCCATTCCAAAAGTGATTTTGTTCCTCTGTTATGAGAAACTGAAATTCCAAAAAGATTTTCTTCATCAATTCCAAATTCAAAAAATGTCCAAAGATTTTCATTTTCTTTATCATTATCAATTTTATTTACAACTAGTGCTAATTTTTTACCTAAAGCTTGAAGCTCATAAAATAGTTCTTTATCTTTATCATCAGGTATATTTTTACCATCAACCATAAAAAGTATTATATCAGCCTCTTTTGCACACTCAACTGCTTTTCTTTTTACATTTGAAAATATTGCATCATTTGTATCATCAATTCCACCTGTATCTAACATAAGTGCATCTCTATCTAAAATTTCTACTTCATGTCTTCTAATATCTCTTGTTGTACCTGATATATCAGAAACAATAGCAATTCTTTTTTTTGCAATTCTATTAAATAGTGATGATTTACCAACATTTGGTTGACCAATAAGTGCAATTTTTTTAAGTGTATTATTCATAAAAGTTTTGTTTTCCTTTAAAATTAAAAAAGGTATTAGCAAAAAAAGCTAATACCTTGACAAAATTTGGAATATACTATTAGTATAATCCAAATTTTCCTTCGTCGCTTGATTTATATAATACTCTCATATTATCATCTTTGTCATAGAATACTTTAAATGAAGCATCAGAACCTTTTAGGTCTGTTAAAGCTTCTTCAATATCTACAGGCTTATATGAAGATAATCTCACTGGATAAATTTCAGTATCTAATTTATCTAATTCATTAGCAATTTGATCTTCAATTTCAGCTGCAACAACTTCAGTAAGCTTAGTAGCTTTGTGACCAGTGATTTTATCATGGTGTCTTCTTAAAACTTTAGAAACTCTATCAACAGCAATATCAATTGCAGCGTATAAATCTTTATCTTTTTGTTTAACAACAACAGTATCTAGGTGAGCAATATTTAAAGTAAATTCAAATGTGAATGCTTTTCTTCCATTTTTCTCTTCTTGAGAGATAATAGAGTTTACAGATATAATATCTAAATTATATTTTTTAAAAATTTCTACCGAACTATTAACGTAATCCTTAATTGGTTCAGTTAATTCTATGTGTCTTCCTACAATACTTGTATTCATAACATACTCCTTTGCTTATTTATAATAAAGATATTTTATCATAAATAACATAAAAGGAGCATATAGGATGGAAAAAATAATTATTAAATTAGAATTTCTCTATTACCTTTTGCATTTGGTTCAGATAATACACCAGTTTTTTCTAATTGTTCAACAATTGTAGCTGCCCTATTATAACCAATTCTAAGTTTTCTTTGAATATATGAGATAGAAGTTTTTTTATCAACTATTACAACTTCTTTAGCATCTTCGTAAAGTTCATCTAATTCTCCTAAATCATTTGAATCTGATGATTTACCACTTAATGAAGAGGTATTTCTATCTTTTACAAAGTTCATATCATAAACAACTTCTCTTTGATCGATTAGAAACTCAACAACACTCTCAATTTCCGTTTCCATTGACCAAGGAGCATGAATTCTGACAAGTCCTGACATTCCAGGAGGAGTAAATAACATATCTCCACGTCCAAGTAATGACTCTGCGCCCATTGAATCTAAAATGATTTTAGAATCTACTTTTTGACCTACTTTATATGAAAGACGACTTGGTAAATTTGCTTTAATAAGTCCTGTAACAACATCTACTGATGGTCTTTGAGTAGCAACTATTAAATGAATTCCTGAAGCTCTAGCCATTTGAGCAAGTCTAGCAATTGAAAGTTCTACATCTTTTCCACTAGTCATCATTAAATCAGCTAACTCATCAATAACAACTACAATATATGGAATTTTTTCAAAACCCTCTTTTTTTGCTTTTTCATTGTAGTTTTCAATATTTTTTGTTTTTGTTTGTGACATTAAAGTATATCTTCTCTCCATCTCTGCAACCATATTTGATAATGCATTAATAGCATCAACTGGTTTAGTTATGACAGGAGTCAAAAGATGTGGGATATTATTATACATTGAAAATTCAAGCATTTTTGGATCTATCATCACAAGTCTTAAATTATCTGGAGAATTTTTGTATAAAAGAGAAAGAATCATTGCATTAATTCCAACAGATTTACCAGAACCTGTAGTTCCTGCAATAAGTAAATGTGGAAGTTTTTTCAAGTCAGTAATAAACGGTTTTCCCACAATATCTTTTCCTAAAATCATTGTTAAAGGAGATTTTGCATTTTGAAATATTTCACTCTCTAATAATTCTTTTATATAAATAGTCTGAGTATCTTCGTTTGGAACTTCTATCCCTACAACATCTTTTCCTGGTATTGGAGCTTGAATTCTTATAGTTTGAGCTTTTAGAGCCATTGCTAAATCATCTTGAAGGTTTAAAATTTTTGACACTTTAACATTTGGTGCTGGTTTAAATTCAAATGTAGTTACTACAGGTCCTGTGTATGTTCGAACAACATCACCTTCAATTTTAAACATCAATAGTTTTTCTAATAAATCTTCAATTTTTTTATCGATTTGGGCTTCAGAAATTCTCGATTTTTTCTCTTTTGGCGCAGATTGAAAAAATTTAGGAGATGGTAATTCAAAATCTTTTGGTTTTTCTGTCTTACCTAACTCTATCTCGTCTTGAAGTTTTTTATTTTCTTCAAGTTCATCAACAATTACTGAATGAGAAAGGTGTTCTTCTTCAGGTAATATTTCAATTTCTTCAATTTCTTCAACAATTTTAGATTTTTCATTTATATTTAATTCATCTACTTGATCTAAATTTATAATATTTAAATCGTCAACTTCAATATTCGCAATATTACTTTCATCAGACTCTTCAATCACAATTTCGGCAATATCCCCTACTTCTTTTACAGTAACTGTATTTTCAGTTTTTCGAGAAGTTCTTTTTGTTCTTTTTTTATTTTCTATTCTTTTTTGATTACTTGTAGTATCAATTTTTTTAAATTTAGGAACAAATTTTTTAGGATCAATTTTAATATCACTATCTTCAAAAAGTATTAAGGATGATATTATAAATCCAATAATTACAAAAATCCATAAGCCTGCAAGTCCAATAAATGGAAACATAGAAGATACAATAAAATTACCAATTCCTCCACTAAGAGGACCCTTAATTACAATTAATGATTGAAAAACAAGCATTGAAATTAAAAGTAAAATAACTGAAACAACTTTAATACTAAAATCTCTCCAGTCTAAATCTTTTTTAAAATTGATAATGTAAAGTGGATACAAAAAAAGTAATAAATAAATATATGATAAAAAGCCAAAATATTTATGTGAAAAATTTGCAAATAGCGATCCTATTTGCCCTACACTAGTTTTATCTCCTACAAAAGTAGCATATTCAAAGTAGATAATTATAAATAGTAAGATTAGTGATAAAATTTTTTTAAGAATTTTTTAGCCTTTATTTATTAAGTAATTTAGAAATTTTTCCTTGAAGTTTAAGCCATTGTCTATGCTCAAACAAAGGAAAGCCTGCCCATTGTTTTTTTGGTTCACTAATTGTTTTTGTAACCCCACCACGTGCTGCAATTGTTGTAAAAGGAGCAATTTCTAAATGTCCAGCAGTTGCACTTTGTCCACCCATAATAACATACTCGTGAAGTGTAGTAGAACCAGAAAGTCCAACCTGCCCTGTTAAAATACAACCAGCACCTAACTTACAGTTATGTGCAATATGAACTAAATTATCAATTCTAACACCGTCTGAAATAATAGTAGATTTAAAAACTGCTCTGTCAATAGCAGTATTAGCACCAATTTCAACATCATTGCCAATAATTACATTTCCATTTTGATATATTTTAATATATTTACCATCTTTTGTATTTGCAAAACCAAAGCCATCACTACCTATTACAGTACCGGCATGAATAATACAATCATTTCCAACAACACAATCTCTATAAATAGTTACATTTGGATAAACAATAGTATTATTTCCTATTGTTACATTATCACCAATAAAAGCACCAGCCATAATAGTACAATTTGTACCAATAGTTGAATTTTTACCTAAAAAGACATTCTTCATAATAGTTGAGTTATTACCTATTATGCACTCTTCTCCAATTTCTTCAACAATAGTTGAAGCAAATAGGTTAGAAGCATATGCAAGTTTTAAATATGGTTCGTCACAAACTAATGCAAAAGTTCCAGCTGGAACTTTTGAAACGAAATCTTCTTTTACTAAAACTGCAGCTGCTTTCGTATTTTCTAAGTCTTTAATATATTTTTTGTTTTCTAAAAATGTAAGTTCACAATTGTTTGAATCTTGGAGTGTATTTAGTCCTGAAATCTCAATATTACTTTCGCAAGGAATATCTAAAGCTTTTGCAATTTCATTTAATGTCAAGTTTTGTCCTTCTTTTAGCTAAAGATAGAAATCCTAAGATTCCTATCTTTCCATTGCTACAACACCACTTTTAACAACTTCAAGTGGTTTATATTTATTCATAATATTTGTAAAATTAGCAATTCTACTTGGTGCATCAGTTGCTGAAATTACAATTGCATCTTCAGTTACATTTTGAATATGTCCATTGTAAGCACGTGCAATTACTTCTACATCACTTAGAGGTTGATCAATTGGTATTTTAATTAAAACTGTCTCTTTTTCTATTACATTTATATGTTCGTTTACTCTTAACACAGGAATAAGCTTATTCAATTGTTTTACAATTTGATCAATAACCCTTTTATCGCCAGTTGTTACTATTGTCATTCTTGAGTATTCAGTTCCTGACATTGGAGCAACAGTTAAAGAATCTATATTATAGCCACGAGCTGAAAATAAACCAACTATTCTGGATAAAACATTATGTTCATTGATAACAATTACAGAAACAACTCTTCTCGCTGTCTCACTGTCATAATAGTGGTTAAAATTATTCATTGCTATCTCCTAAAAGTGTCATCTCATTTAATGCATGTCCGTTTGGAACCATTGGTAAAACTATTTCATCTCTAGCAACAACAACATCAATCATTGCAGGTTTTTTCTTCTCAATTGCATCATTAAGTGCAGCATCAAATTCAGCTTTTGTTGAAACTCTATACCCTAACCCACCAAAGGCTTCACATAACATTTTAAAATCAGGCTGAGCACTTAAATCAGTCTCAGATATTCTATTTTCGTAAAATAGTGTTTGCCATTGTCTAACCATTCCTAGATAGTTATTATTTAAAATAATATTAATTACTGGCAAATTATATTCAACACAAGTCATAAGTTCTTGAATATTCATTAAAATAGAACCATCACCTGTAAAGTTAATTGAAACTTTGTCTTTATTCCCACGTGCTACACCCATAGCTCCAGGAAGTCCAAATCCCATTGTTCCAAGACCACCAGAAGTATTCCATTGTCTTGGAAATGAAAATGGATAAAATTGTGCAGCCCACATTTGATGTTGTCCAACATCAGTAGAGATAATTGCATTATCCCCTAAAAGTTGTCCAACTCTTTCAATCGCCCATTGTGGCTTAATTACGGAATCAGAATCATTGTATCTTAAAGGCTCTTTTTCTTTGTAGTCTTTAAGAAGAGAAACCCAATTTGAATAATCATTAAACTGCATATCCTTTGCAGATTCTATCATCCCTTCTACTGTAACTTTTAAATCTCCAACGATAGGGAAATTAGTGTGCACAAGTTTTGCAATTGAAGCTGGGTCAATATCAACATGAATTACTTTTGCTTTTTTAGCAAATTCATCTAATCTTCCTGTAACTCTATCATCAAATCTAGCCCCAAGTGAAATTAATAAATCAGTATCATGAGCAGCCATATTTGCAGCAAATTCACCATGCATACCTAACATTCCCATTAATAACTCATGATTGTGTCCCATAACACCTCTAGCCATTAAAGTTTCAACTACTGGAATATTTGTTTTTTCAGCAAATTCTCTAATTTCATATGCACAGTTTGCTAAAATAGCTCCACCACCAACATACAATAACGGTTTTTTTGCCTTAGAAATCGCTTCCATTGCTTTTTTTAATTGTCTTTTATTATATTTTACTGTTGGTTTATATGTTGGTAAATTAACATCTTTTGGATATTCAAAATTTGCTATTTCCGCAGTAATATCTTTTGGAATATCAACATGTACGGGTCCAGGTCTTCCTGAATTTGCTATATAAAATGCCTCTTTTATAATTCTTGGTAAATCTTCAATTTTATTAACTAAATAATTATGTTTTGTACAAGGTCTTGAAATACCAACGGCATCAATCTCTTGGAACCCATCTGTACCAATAATTGTTGTAGGAACTTGTCCTGATATAACAACTAATGGTATAGAATCCATATATGCATCAGCTAGACCAGTAACAGCATTTGTGAACCCAGGTCCACTTGTTACTATAGCAACTCCTACTTTTCCTGTAGATTTTGCATACCCTTCAGCAGCATGGATAGCAGCTTGTTCGTGTCTAGTTAAAATATGTTGAAAAAAACTCTGTTTATAAATTTCATCATAGACATTCATAATAGCGCCACCAGGGTATCCAAATACTACTTCAACCCCTTCTTCTTTTAATGATTCAGTAACCATTTTTGCGCCATTTATTTTCATTGTCTCTCCCCTTTGTAAATTAGTCAGATATTGTACAAAAGTTATTATTAATATGTCTTTAAGATGGCTATTTTAGATACACCACTTAACTTTAAATTAATCTTAAGTTTTGTAGAATATGTAATTATAGTAACCATTAGGAGTAGAAGATGGATGTAAATAGTATTAATAATAGTATATCAACATTAAACAATATTCCTCAGCAACAAGTTGATAGGTCTAGTGCTGCTGGACAAATTGATAATAGTGATGAATTTTTAAAACTTTCAATAAATGATTACAATAAAAGAAGAGATGAATTATCAGCTTCACTACAGGCTTTTAACCAAGGTATTGGTATCTCAAAAATAGCTCAAGATGGACTACATAATCAAAAAGAAAACTTACAAAATATTAAAAAAACTTTAACAGAATTAGTACAAAACAATTCTTCCGAAATTGATAATAATCAATATAAAAATCAAATAAATCAAGAACTTCTAAAATTTAAAGAAGAAGCATTTCAGTCAAAATATAAAAATGAAAACTTAATTGTAATAGATGATTATGAAGAAAATTTATCTATAAATATTTCAACAAAAGAAGCTTATTTTTCTATAGATAAACCAAACACTCCTCTAATCGCCACAGAGATTGCTCAAGCAATTAGTTCCGCTGATTTAAATGTTACAGATGCTTTAGAAGCAACTATTAATGTAGTAGAGAATAGTATTAATCAAATCCAAAATTTAAGTGATCAATTTACTGATTTTGGGAATAAACTAGAAGATAGTGCTAAAACATCCATCAAAGACCAAATAGAACTTTCAAATGAAAATAGAGCAAATAAAGAGATAAATTTTGGAAAAGAAGTAAATGATTTTTCAAAAACTAATGTAAATGCAAACCTTGGATATCTAGCAGCTTCACAAGCTAATATAGTTCAAGCACAAAGTGTCAGGCTTTTATCTTAAAAAAGCCTAATCTTTATTTTAATAAACAATGGTTTATTGCCACACCTTCTCTTAATCCATCATCTAAAACTATAGATTCTTTTTTACCTAGTATTTCAAAAACAGTTCTATAAATATAAATTCCAACTTCAATAAACTCTACCCTACCTCGTCCTACAAGTTTTGTTATAACTTCTTGTGATGAGTTGCTAAAAATATCTAAAGCTTCTTCTAAATCATTTAAATTTACAATTGTTCCATTAACTTGACTTTTATCATAATGAAAAAAATCTTGACCAAGTTTAATTGCAGCAATAGTTGTAGGAGTTCCTGCAGTCGCTACAAAAGTATACTCTTTTAAATTTATTTCTAATTCATCTAAAAAAATTTTAATATCTAATTTATGAGAGTCTAACTCTTTTAATAACCCTTCATATTCAAGATATTTTTGAGTTAAAGTAACTATCCCAAAATTGAAACTATGAGATTCGAAATTTTCACCATTATTTATTATGATTTCAGTAGAACCTCCACCAATATCTAATAAAACAAATTTTGATGAATCAATTTTTTCTCTTTTTAATGCATATTTCACGGCAAGTAAAGTAAGTCTTGCTTCTTCTTTTCCATCAATTATATTAAATTTTGCACCAGTACTATTTAGAAAATTTTCTAAAACTTCCTGACTGTTATTTGCAAGTCTCATAGCTGCTGTTGTAACACATATTGCATCTTTAGGTTCATACCCAAGTTGAATAGAAGATTGATGAATGGCATTTATAACTCTATCTTGTGCCTCTTTTGATATAACTTTTGTCTCATTTAATCCATCAGCCATACCTGTAACTTCATTATATTCGTTAATTATTTCATTGTTTAAACAGTCGTATATTAGGACTCTAAAAGAATTAGAGCCTAAGTCTATAGTTGTAACTTTATTCATCAGTTATCTTAAGGGTGAGGAATTTTTATTTTTGAATTAAGAGTAAATCCTATAATAATAGTTAAAATTAAAACAATGTTCTCATTTATCATACCAGTTAACCAAATTAAGTAAACTACCCATAATAAAATTGCACCTAAAGGAGTTGGTACTCCTGTAAAAAACTTTTCAACTTGTCCTTCTTCTGCATTAATATTAAATTGAATCAATCTTCTAAGTCCTGAAATAACATAATAAATAAAAGCAAAAGCAACTAATGGAGTAAAAAGCATAAGTTCTTTACCATCAATAATTGCAAAATATATAAACATAGTAGGAACTATTACAAATGATAAGAAATCTGCAAAAGAATCTAATTGAATTCCAAATTCAGTTGACAAATTATATTTTCTTGCAATTTTTCCATCAACTATATCAAAGGCTCCTGCAATCCATGCAAAAAGTGCTGCAGCAAAAAAACTATTATGTGTTAGATAATATATAGCAAGCACTCCTGCTCCTATATTAAAAAAAGTTGCCAAATTAGCTAAATTAAAGTGACTGTTTTTATTAAATAAAAATGTCATTATTCTCCCTCATTATAAATATTAAATTGATTTCTACCATTTTGTTTTGATTTGTATAAACATTCATCTGCAATTTTATAAAGTTTATTACAAGATACATATGAATTTGGTTCGTATATAACTGCACCTATCGAAATGGTAACAACCTCTGATATAGTACTATTTTTATGCTCAATACCTAATGATTCAATGTTTTTATTAACATCTGCTAAACATTCTTTTAAAATATCAACATCTACATCAAATAAAATAACACCAAACTCTTCACCTCCAAGTCTAAAAACATATTCATACTCTTTATTGAAATAATTTTTAAGTTCGTTTGCGACAGCTTTTAATGTTAAATCGCCCATATCATGCCCATAAGTATCATTATACTGCTTGAAAAAGTCTATATCAAGCATTATGAAAGCTGTGTTCCATTTATTTGCATTGGAAATAAATGGCATATTATCAAAAATTTTATCAAAATATTTTCTATTATAAAGTTTTGTCATTGAGTCAGTAATGGAATCAAGTTTATATTTTTTTGTAAGAATTTTTAGTTGATTATCTTTTTTAATTATTGAATAGATAATTACTGAAATAAATATAAAAGATACAATTACTAAAACTATCATATTATAAAATAGATAATCTTTCATCGAACTATATTCTTCAAGAAATGCCCTTCTTTGCTTATATGCGACAGTTTTTTCATGTTCTTTTAAAAAATTAACTTTCCTTATCATATCTGTATATGTTGAAATCTTTGAATTATATGTAAGAGATTGTTCTGCGAAAGCATTTATTTCATTGACAATTTTTCGTTCTTTTAAATTTTTGTAAGAATTATTATAATATTCCCAATCTTTTTTTATCTTCTTAAAAAAAGGATCTCTATTACATTTTTTATGAGTTTTCATACAAGTTATTAAATCGACATAATTCTCTTCTATACTATGAAGCTTAAGAACAGGAACATAATTTCCAAAATATATGTAATCAATACGATTTTTTAATTTATCAATTTGAGAATTAAATAATAGACTTGATGCAAATAAAGAAAATATTATAATTACGCTTAATACGCCTAGTTTAAAACTAACACTTTTATAGAACTCTTTTTTCATACGACATTATAACTATAAATAATTAAAATTGCTTATAATTTAAGCTTAATTTTATCTTAATGATTCATTAGATATAATCGCGACTTTACTAAGAAAGGTTAAAATTTGTTAAATATTAAAGATTCATTTATAGGTCAATCAATCAAAAGTGATGTCTTATCAGGAATTGTTGTTGCAATTGCACTTGTTCCTGAGGCTATTGCTTTTTCTATTATTGCGGGAGTTTCACCTCTTGTAGGATTGTATACAGCATTTATTTTAGGTTTAATTACTGCTCTTATTGGGGGTAAAGCTGGTATGATTTCAGGAGCAACGGGTGCAGTTGCTGTTGTTTTAGTTGGATTAGGATTAAAGGTTAAAGAATCTCTTCCCGAAGATACATTGCAACAATTAACTTCAAATGGTGAATTATCTACTTTTATCCTCCAATATATATTATTAGCTACAATTTTAGCAGGTGTTATTCAAGTTTTAATTGGTGTTTTTAAATTAGGAAAATTAATTCGATTAGTTCCTCAACCAGCAATGTATGGATTTGTAAATGGACTTGCCATAGTTATTGCAATGGCACAATTTCCTTTATTTGAGGGTGAAAGTTGGATTATGTACGCATTAGTAGTAGGAACAATGCTTATTGTTAAATTTTTCCCAAAACTTTCAAATGCTATTCCTTCTGGACTTGTTGCTATTATAGTTATTTCTACTATTGTAATTAGTATGGATTTAGATACAAAAAGAGTTGGAGATTTAGCAAATATTTCAGGGAACTTGCCAAGTTTTGCGTTACCAACACTGCATATAAATTTCAATTCACTTATTACAGTTCTTCCTTTTTCTATCTTAGTTGCTCTTGTTGGATTGATTGAATCGTTACTTACTCTTTCTGTTTTAGATGAGATGGGTGGAAAAAGAGGAAGTGGAAACCAAGAGTGTATAGCACAAGGTACAGGAAATATTACATGTGGACTTTTTGGAGGTATGGCTGGTTGTGCAATGATTGGACAATCTATCATTAACTTTTCAAATGGTGGATGGGGAAGATTATCAGCTTTTACAGCAGCTATTCTTCTTATTTCTTTTGTAGTTGCCCTTTCAGGATTTATTGCAATGATTCCAGTTGCAGTTTTAGTTGGAATTATGTTCATGGTTTCAATTGGAACATTTGAGTGGGAAAGTGGAAATAGAATTAGATATATGCCAAATGCTGATAAATTTGTTTTAGTTGCCGTTACTATTATCACTATTTTTGCAGATCTTGCAATTGCGGTAATTACAGGTATTATCATTTCAGCACTTGTATTTGCTTGGAATCATTCAAAAGTTCGTTCAAGAACATACAGAAAAGATGAAGAAACAAAAGTATATGAATTTGATGGTCCACTATTTTTTGGGTCAACTACTTCATTTTTTGAATTATTTGATACAAAACATGATCCTGAAAACATCATTTTAGACTTTAAAGATGCCAGAGTTATGGATATCTCAGGAGTTGAAGCAATTGATACTATTACAAAAAGATATGCAGAAGCTGGTAAAAAACTTACAATTAGTCACTTAAGTGAAGATTGTAAAAAAATTCTTAAAGATGCAGGCCCATTTTGTACATATGAAGAAGATGATCCTAACTACAAAGTAGCCATAGACTACTAATCTCAGAGGATAGATTTTTAAATTTATCCTTTTATTTACTTTTTCTAACAAGTTCGATATAATATTATAAAGTTACTAAAATAGGTTATATATGGAATTAAATAATTTTTCACAGTCACCATCTTTAATTTATCAGCAAATTGCTCAAAAAAGATCAGAACTTGCAAATATATATAAAAAAGAGTTAGAAAAATCTACTCAAGAATCTTATGATAAAGTTAATATTAGTGATAATAAATATGATGAAAAAGATTATAATAGAGTATTAAGTAAATTTAAAAACATTGATTCAGAAACTAAAATTCATGAACAGTCTCATGCCGCAGGAGTAGCTACTACTGCTCCAATATCTTATACCTACCAAATAGGACCAGATGGCAAACTTTATGCTACAGGGGGTTCTGTTAGGTTTGATACTTCTATTCCTAAAGATGAAGGAAGTGCAAATGTTAAACTTGAACAATTAAAAGATGCTTCAAGTTCCGTTGATGGTTTAAGTGGTGCAGATGCAGCAATCACTCGTACTGCAAACCTTAACAAACTATTATTACAAAGTAAACAAGAAAACACTCTAAACGAAGGAGTTAATTATGAGAATTGATAATAATTTAAATGCAATGGTAGCTTCTGCTTTACAAGTAGATAAGTTAGCATCAAATTTAGCTGATGTAGCAAATACAGTAGGTGATCCAGAATTTCAAGAAGTTACTCAGGATTTAATAGATTCAATAGTTGGACAAATTCCTGAAGTAATATCATACAAAGCAAATGCAGAGGGTATTGAGACACAAAATGCAGTAGCTGATGTATTATTAAATTTAAAGGCTTAATAAAAATGTCAAAAATAAATATTGTTTGTCCCCATTGTCAAAAAGTGAATTCTATTCCAAAAAAAAATAGTTATGCAAAAGCAAATTGTGGTTCTTGCAAAAATTCTCTTTTAGATACAACACCAATCGAATTAAATGAAGCAAACTTTGACCATGTAATTGTGAATTCAGAGATCCCAGTAATAGTTGATTTTTGGGCACCTTGGTGTGGACCTTGCAAGATGTTTGCTCCAATATATAATGAAGTTTCACAAAAATATCCATTAAAAGCGCTTTTCGTAAAAGTTAATACAGAAACTGAACAAAATTTAGGAGCTAAGTTTGGAATTAAATCTATTCCAACCCTTGTTATTTATAAAAATGGAAGTGAAGTAAAAAGAGTTAGTGGAGCGTTAGACCCACTAAGACTTTCAAACTTAGTAAATGAAAATTTATAATATTTATATGTTAAAATTTATATACAAGTTTTAACATAACTAAATCTAAACCAGTATTTTCATTCTTATCTAAATCAGCATTTGAATAATGTGTATATTTTAACGTTGATTCAAGGTTTTCACTAAATCTATATCCAAAGCCAAGACTCTCTTTAAATTGAAAACTCATCCCAAATCTTTTCTCATCCAATTTATTTTCACTGAAATAAGCTATCCCGACGCCACCTTCAATGTATAATTTATCAGTAATATCATAACTAAGCATTGGTTGTGTACTTATAATAAAAAGATCATCATCCTTACCATTTACATATTCTGCTGATACCTCTAAAGTCAAGTTAGTATTATCAATTAACTGATAATCTAAATTTTGATGTAATGCAATGTTATACAATTCTACATCATTTGTATCTCCACCATACCCAATTGATATTTTTTCAAATGCAAAACTATAGCTGCATAAAAATAACATAAGTAATATAAATTTTTTCATCTTCCTCTCCTAAATATATAATTGTTTATTATAATTATATAATATTTAATTATTGATAAATTTTACAACCTTTTATCTATTTAATAATCTAATAATAACTTTATTTCCCTTAACTGATTTTCATTAAAAACTTTTATACCATTTTCTATTAATAATTTGGCGGTAAGTCCTTGACCTTCAATAAGGTTTTTGCTAAATGTTCCATCATATATTTTTTCATTTCCACAAGATGGTGATTTTGATTTAAGTATTGCTATTTTTATATCTTCATTTTTGCAAAGGTCTAAAGTATTTCTAGCTCCAATCAAAAAATTAATTGTTACATCTTCATCATTTTTATTTTTAACTATAAAAGGTTTTGTTCTATTTACTATTTCTGCGGGATCTCTAGGAGTAGCTAATCCTCCTGAAACCTCAGGACAAAATGAATATATTTCATTTTCACAAAGAATATCCATAAATATCTCTTTTTCTGCAAATGTAAAATCTTTGCCAAATGCAATAGAAGAATTTTCTCCATCATATCTTACATCTTCACCTAATAAACAAGCTGAAATTAAAATTTTCATATATTAAGCTCTATTCAATAATTCTTTTTCAAAGAATGTTGAAGTTTGAATATTGTTAAATGCAGCTTTCATAGAAATAAACATTTGCGGATTATCTTCTTCCATTTGTGCTAAAAGTTTTTTTGTAGTTTCTCTTGCATGGGGCATTTTAATATCAAATCTCATTGCAGGACAAGCTTCATCCCCTATAACCATGATTTCATTTGTATCAGCAAAGGCTCGTAATTGTCTCTCTCTACAAAAAATAAGTGGACGAATAACTTCTAAACCATTTTCAGCTTTATATATTGGTGGCATAGATCTTAATGCACCATTATATAAAAAGTTCATAAAAAATGATTCCATTGCATCATCTAAATGATGACCAAGTGCTAGTTTATTGTATCCTTGCTCTTGTGCAGTAGAATATAAATACCCTCTTCTCATTCTTGAAAAGAATGAACAAAAAGATGAATTTTTTCTAATCTTTTCACCTGCTAATTCATATATCTCAGTATCAATAATTTCATGTTCAATACCATGTTCTTTACAATGATCTGCTAAAAATTGTACTTGTTCACCCATTCCATAAGTAACTGTAACAGCTTTAAATTCAAAATCATAAGGTGCAACCCTTTTCAAATGATTTAGTGCATGTAAGAGTGTAGTTGAGTCTTTCCCGCCTGAAAAACCGACAAGTACTTTGTCTCCTTCAGTTATTAGTCCATATTCTGCATTTGTTTTACCAACTAATTTAGATATTTTTTTACTTAGTTCTACCAAAATTATCTATCCTATATATTTTTTCGCGATTATACCAAAAAAACGGTAAATAGTCCACCTTGGTAACTACTATAAAAAATGTTATATACTCAATTTTACACTAACTACACACTATTTATTTAAAATTCTACAAAAGGATTTAACAATGAGAAAATTTTTATTACTTAACTTGGTAACTATAAGTTTTCTATTTGCACAAGGACACACTTTTGAGTCGAATGGCAAAAGGGTTAATATAATAGAACTTTATACTTCACAAGGTTGTAGTTCTTGTCCTCCTGCTGATAAGTGGTTATCAAAACTTAAAAATCACCCTAAACTTTTCACTAAATTTATTCCTATGGCTTTTCATGTTACATACTGGGATTTCATTGGTTGGAAAGATATTTTTGCAGATAAACTAAATGATAATAGACAAAGATATTATGCAAATAAAATATGGAAAAACAATTCAGTTTATACTCCACAATTTATAATAAATACAAAAGAGTATAGAAAATGGTTTTCAAACCAATCCTTTCCGAAATTTGATGAACAGTACGGTGGGAAATTAATTAGTCAATTTGATAATAATTTATTAAAGGTATCTTATTATAATAAAAATATCAAAAATGAAAAATTATATTTAAATATTGCAATTTTGGGTTTTGATTATAAAATTGATATAAAAAGTGGAGAAAACAAAAATAAGCTTTTAGAACATGACTTTGTAGTTATAAAACATATTCAAAAATTTGCTGAAATTAAAAATAATAATCTTAAAATTGAGACAAAACTAGCTCCATTTAGAAAAGAAAATAATAAATATGCCCTTGCTGTATGGATAAGTTCTTATAATACAAATATATTACAAGCAACAGGAGGATATATTTAATAATTTTTTCTAAAATTAACTACTTTTTTAGTTAAAGTGAATATAATTTCATAACAATTTCAAGAATAAAGAATTTATAAATGACCCAAGAAGAAATACAAGAATTTAAAGAAACAATTGCAACTACAATTATGCCTATTGTCCAGTATATGACTGAAGAACAAATTAAAAATACTATTAAGAATGTTGAAAAAAACAATCCTGAACTACCTGAAGGTTTTTCTAATATGCTTTATGAACAAATCCTAATTATGAAATATAATGGAAGAATATCTTAGAAAACTAAGTTCTTTTTTTTTAATTTAATACTAAGCAATAATCTGATGTAATTTTGAGCAATCTACTAACTTATCATTTGAATCAATATTGTTTATTATGTCTACATGACTATTAACATGAGCATTATAAACATATATAAAAAGTTCATCACCTTTTTTCAAATAATTTTTCTTTCCAAATTCACTATATGCAGTAGCACCAGCAGCAATAAGAATACCTTTGGCTTCTTTAGCTTTTTTTAAAAATTGCGTAATTTCCTCTAATGGCCCACACTCTACTTGAGTATTTAATTTATCAATCATCCAATCTTTTAATTGTGTAAAAAAATATGCATATGATTTTACAGCAGATATTGTTCCATAATTATGTAAGACACCATCTCTTTTAATAAATGATGAAATATGATATTTTGATAAGATTCCCTCTTCTGTAAAATTATCAATTTCAATTAAGTCTTTTGAAATACCTTTGGTTTTAGGTCCCCAATTTTTCTTTGTACTTAACTTCTTGCCATCTTGAGTTCTAATTGAACAATCATTAAATGCAGAAAAATACTTTGGCACTATGTCTTTAACTTTTCCATCTTCATATATAAAATCACAAATTAATGCAACTTCTGCTTCTGCCTGTAATTTATCATCTTCTCTACCATGTGTTAATATAATTTCATTACATAATGGATATGTTCCTAAAAAACTATCATGATCTTTTATATAAAATGGGAACATACCTTTTGGGGCATTTTTATCTTCTGTTTCAATTACTGAAAACTCGTCAGCTTCTCCTGCTTCACCTAAATGATTTGCAAAATTTCCAGCAACTGCAAAACCTAAATAATCTTTTAAAATATCTAATAACATATAATTATTTATACCTCTTATTCATTAAATTCTTTTTTATTTGTATTTTCAACTACTTCTTCAGCAATTTTATTTACTTCCCTTGCAACATCATTTGCTTCACTTGCTGCTGCAGCATTTTCTTGAGTTACTTGATCTAACTTATTAACTGTGTCATTGATTTGTTCCATTGCACTAAATTGTTCTTTTGATGAGGTAGATACATCAGCTATCAAGCCTAAGGTATTTTGAATATTAGTATTTAATCTCTCATATCCATTTATCATATCACTTGATATTTTCTTACCTTCATTTGTTTTATTTGTAGCATTTTCCACAAGATCTTTAATCTCTTTTGCTGCATCTGCACTTCTTGAAGCAAGGTTTCTAACTTCTTGTGCAACAACTGCAAATCCTTTTCCTGATTCTCCTGCGGTTGCTGCTTCAACGGCAGCATTTAGAGAAAGGATATTTGTTTGAAATGCTATTTGATCAATTACAGTTATTGCTTCAGCAATGGCATTTGTTTGTTCATTTATTTCGTCCATTGATATTGCAGTTTTTGAAGCTAATGTTTCTCCTTCAGTTACTGAACTAGAAACTTCATTTGCATAAGAAGTCATATCTAAAATATTTTTTGAACTATTTTGCATATTTGAAGTTATCTCTTCTATTGCAGCAGCTGTTTCTTCTAGAGAGGCAGCTTGGCTATTTGCAGCAGTTGTCAAAGTATTTACATTTCTTGATAAATTATTGGCATTTGAAGATAAAAATAATCCTATATTTTTATTTTCAATTAGCATAGAGGTAATTGCTTCACCTAAATTATTAATATCTTCACATAATGACTTAAAATCACCATCCATATTAGATATATCAATTTTTGACCTATAATCATATTTTGAATACTCAGATAAAACATTCATTGCATCAGTAATATTATCTTCTATTGCACATAACATTTGATTTATTACATCTTTTAATTCATTCAAGGCAGGATTTGTTGTTTTTCCATCAATTTTTACATTTAGGAAACCTTTTTTAGCTTCATTTGCACATTTTATTGCACTATCAACTAATAATCTGTCACTTTCTATACTTAATTTTGTATTATCAATATTTCTATTTACAATTTTTGCCATTTCACCTAATTCATCATTAGATTCTAATTGAATTAGTTTTGCATCATCTTTTTCTTGATTAATATATTGAAAGAATTCTAATAATCCTTCTTGAAATATAGCAAGTGGTTTTTTAATTGAATTAGTTACAGCAATAATAATAAAAAATAATAAGCCTACAACAATTGCGACTAGAAGATAAAGAGTATTAAGAGTACTATCAATCTTTTCTAATGCATTATCATAACTTTTATTGTTTTCATTATATGCAAATTTTGTAATGCTATTTAATTCTTTAGTTATATTAGAAAAAGGAATGTCCGTTTCAAGAACCTTATCTAAATAAATATTCATTACATCATTCATTGCATCATTTATTTGTAAATTGTAATCTTTCAAGTTAAGTTCTATTTGTTTAATACTCTTTATAACTTTTTTATCATGTACTGTAGCTTTTTTTAATTTTTTTAAATCAAAAACAACATCTTTTTGAAGAGTATTTAATATTTTAATTTCAGCAAGAATTTCTGGCTCATCATATGCCCCTGTTACATAATTAAATACTTTATAAAGCACGGTATTATAAAGTTCCATATCTACTAAAAGCTTATTGCTAAGCACATATAGTTCAAATTTAACTTCAACTATTTCTTTTAATGTACTCTTATTTGATTTTAAAGAATTATTTGAAAATATAGCTAAAGCAATTAAAAAAACTAAAGCAATAGTTGGTGCAATTAAAACTTTTTTACCAATCTTTAAATTATTTAAACCTAACATTTCTAACCCCTTTTTTAAATCTCTTTTTTATTAAAAACTCTTCTTTCAAATACACTTTCAATATCATCATGTATAATCGAATTTTTATCTAAAAAGATTAATTTATCTTTATCTAACTCTTTTATATTTTTTAATCCCATTACTGCTAATAAACTTTTCATACTTTTTAAAATATTATTGTGATAATTTTTTACGTAATCTGAGTGTTTTTTAACAAAATAGTGTTTTCTTTTTTTAATATCTTGTGTGGCTAGTCCAACTGGACATTGATGCTTTCCTGCTCCAGAACAATATCTTGCCCGTATACACCCTGCACTCATCATAAATCCACGTGCAATTTGAACAAAGTCAGCACCAATACAAAGAGTAATTACTACATCATCAGGAGTAAGAACCTTACCACTTGCAGAAATTTTTACATATTCTCTAACACCATATTCTTTAAGTACTTTATCTACTAAGTATATAGCATCCCTAATGTCCATACCAATTCTTTCCATCATATCCAATGGAGCTGTAGCACTACCACCACTTCCTCCATCAAGAGAGATATAATCAGGGAAAGGTAAATTTAAAGCAACTCTTCTTTTTATCTCTTTTGCCATAGGAACAATGTTATCATAATCAGAGATAACAATTTTTATACCAACAGGCTTACCCGAAGCTTCTTGCAACTCTCCAATAAAATCAAATAGTTCTTCATTTGAAGTTGCATAAGGAAATCTATTAGGTGAAAAGGCATCTTTATTTGCCTCTATATTTCTATAATAAGCAATTGAAGGAGTAACTTTCTCAGCAATCAATTTTCCACCAGTTTGTTTAGCTCCTTGTGCAATTTTAATTTCAGTCATTCGACAAAAGCTCATCTGTTTTTTATAACGTTCAATATCAAATTTTCCAGCTTTTGTTCTAACACCATATAGACCTGAACTAATTTGTAAAATTATGTCAGCCATATCGTTAGGAACCTCATTTGGAAAATACTCAAGAGGTGCATCCCAATTAGGTCTATAAAAACAGTCTTTTTCTTTATTATAAACATAAGTGTCAGCTTCTAAATCTTTTCTAAAAACCACTTTTCTATAAAAATCAATAGCAACAGGAACATTGAATAGAAATTTAGATAATTTAAATACTTTTTCTTGAAAAGCAGTTCCTCTAACTTCTTTCATATATCTAGTATCATAGTTATTATGAGTTACAAAAAAGTTTGATGTTAATCCACCTTCACCTGAATTAATTGGAAAGTTTCCATCTTTAGCACCATATACAAAAGCTCTTGTTCCTTCGGGAGAAATAGAACCATCACTCATAGGTCCCCGTCCTATTATAGAATTTGAAATAAAAGGGCTTCTTCTATTCTCACCAAAAATAATAGAGAAATCATTATCAACTTCATCATCATTTAATACAAAATTTGTATGTTTTAACATAAGTTTTGGTTTAGGTAAGGGCTGAGATGGTGAAAAAGAAGCATAATTCACTTTATCTCTTGATGCATTATAAACCCAATCTAATTTATCCATTGATTCATAAAATTTTTCATCACCAAAATATTGTCTAAAAGGCTCTCTAAATTCTTGAAATACAAATCTAAGTCGTCCAATAATTGGATAATTTACCAAAATTTGATGTTGCCTTTGTACATATTTATCATGTACATACCACATAAATATACTCACACCAAAAGCCACTAATATAACAAACCATGTTTCCATATATATTTCCTATAATTTTTACTTAACCCAATGGTAACTTCACAGATTGAATGCACCATCGTTTAGCTAGTTATCACTTGTTAATACAAGTTTTTTTAATTTTTAATTATTACTGAAGACCGTATTCAAACAGTATCATTATTATTAGTATTTTAACTATTTGAAAATCAACTATCATAAAGAGAAGAAAAGTTTAAAACTAATCTTCTTTTTATTTATATAGTAAGTTTTATATGGCTAAAAAACTATAATAAGAGAAAAACTCTCTATTATTTTAGTCCTCTTGCGCCAATATTTCCATATCTGTGATATGAGTGAGAAATTGATTGCTCAATAAAGTAGTTTAGAAGTTCTAATCTTCCTTCCATCATAGGAGCTTGTCTAACAATAAAAGTTAAAGATTCTGAAGCTTTATCAAAAACATGAGAAGGTACTTTTGAAATATTTGAATAAATAACTCTATCAAAAGAAGCTATATGTTTAACAAATTCATCATCTTTTTCTTCCACAAGTGAATCTTCTAATGAAAATAAAATGTTTTTATTTTTTTCTAAAAATGATTTAACAGCAGTATTCTCAGAAATCGAAACTTTAAAACTAACATTAGAAATTTTTGCAGCAAGAACTCTAGATACAGCTTCAAAAAGTGTATCATCAGAAGAAACTCTAATTAATACATTTTTTAAAGGAAGATATCTAAAGTGATTATCTTCTCCTCTAACTTCACAATAATCTTTTGCCACACTAAACTCATTCTCATAATTTTCATAATAAGATTGAAGTGCTAATTCAAGTTTTTCAAAATCTTCTTTATTTAATGAATTAAATTTTGATCCAGAAATTAATTGTGTTAATTCTGTATTATATATTTTTTTAGAAACAGGTGCCGATTTTTCAGTAAAATTAACAAATTGAGTAATATAATTAAAGATACCAACTTTTCTACCTGCACCAATTGCAGATTTACCCATTCCACCAAATGGTTGTCTAAGAACAATTGCCCCAGTTGTTCCTCTATTTACATAAAGATTTCCAGCTTTAAGGTTTTCTTTCCAGTATGTTACTTCTCTTTCATCAAGAGATTCAATACCAGAAGTTAATCCATATCCTGTATCATTTACAATTTTAACTGCATGAGCTAAATCTTTTGCTTTTACAACGGCAAGTACTGGTCCAAAAAGTTCGTTCATATGAATGAAGTTTCCTTCACTTACTCCCCATTTTATTGCAGGTTTTAACATATATTTATTATCTTCTGCATATTCAGGAGCTAATAACCACTCTTCATTACCTTCTAATTCAGAGATTGCTTTTTTAAGATTTCCAGACACAGGATTTGCTAAAGTACCAATTCTATTTTTGAAATCCCAAATAGAACCAACACTCATAGAACGAGCAGTATCAACCAAAGCTTTTTTAAATGATTCATCATTATAAACTTCTTCTTCTAAAACTAAAAGTGAAGTAGCAGAACATTTTTGACCAGAGTTATTAAATGCACTTAAACATACATTTTTAACTGCTTGTTCTCTATCTGCCATATTTGTAACAATAGTTGCATCTTTTCCACCAGTTTCTGCTGTTAACATTAAATCTGGTCTTGTTTTTAACATACTTGCAGCTGTATCTTCTCCACCAGTTAAAATTACAAAATCCACATCTTTGTTTGCAATTAAATGCTCACCTGCAAGTGCCCCTGGACAAGGAACAAATTGAAGTACATTTTTAGAAATACCAGCATCCCAGAAACATTTACACATCTCATATGCAGTTAAAGCAGCAACTGATGCAGGTTTGATAATTACTGTATTACCAGCAGCTAAGGAAGCAGCAACTCCACCTAATGGAATAGCAACAGGGAAATTCCATGGTGGTACAACTACACCTACACCTTTACCAGAGAACTCTATATTTTCATATTTATCAAAATAGTTTGCACTATATGGATAAAACTCTACAAAGTCAACTGCTTCAGAAACTTCAACATCAGTTTCAGTAAATACTTTACCAACTTCAGCAGCAGCAACACCTATTAGGTCATCTCTTCTTTCTTTTAATTTATTACTAACATGTTTAAGTGCAGAATGTCTTTGTTCATGTGTTAAACTTCTCCAACCATCAACATCAGCCTTTGCTACTTCAACAGCTCTTTTAAGGTCTTCAGCATTTGCATTTGCAAATTTACCAGCTAATACACCTTCTTTAATTTGACATTTATCAATAGCTTCAACAACTTTTCTATCTTCAACAATCTCTTCACCACCAACAACAATTGGAGTGATTTTATGTTCAGTATCTTTTGAAAACTTCCATTTTTTGATAATGTTTTTTGCCCACTCTTGATTCGCTGGTAAAATAAAATCTGTATCTGCTTCTGCATGGTACTCTTTTGTGTCATATGATGTATGTGAAAAATCATCCCATTTTTCTGTAAGTCTATTTTGAGTTCTTTTTGCACCTACAAATGAAGTTTTTTCATTTTCAAAAGATTTTAAAAATAACTCTTTCTGCATATTCCAATCTTTTGAACCAACAGTTAATCCAAAAGAGTATCTAATAAAGTTATCTGGACCTGTATTTTCATCAAGTCTTCTTACTAAGTATGCTATTGCATTTGTAAATTGCTCTTTTGTAGCAGTTGGTGCATATAAAATTACAGATTTTGAAATCTCTTTAATAGCTAGTCTAGCAGCTTCACTCATACCTTCTAGCATCTCTAAAGTATGGTATTCAATAGTACCATTCTCTTGTGCTAAAGTTGTTGCATATGCTAGTTCGAATAAGTTGTGAGAAGCAGTTCCTATATGCATGTATTTAGCATTTTCAGGATCAAGGGCATGTCTTGCCATTCTTTTATAATTTGAATCTGTATCTGATTTATCTGTATAAGTTACCATTTCCCAATGTTTTTGACTAGCTTCAGTCTCTTCCATCTCCATATTAGCACCTTTTACAAGTCTAAACTTGATTGGAGAGCCACCATTATCTACTCTATTTTTAGACCAAGCTAATAAATCTTTTTGTACTAAAAATGAATCTGGGACATAAGCTTGTAAAACAATACCTGCGTAAAAATCTTTAAATTGTGGTTTATCTAATGTTCTTTTGAATACTTCAACAGTAATAGCTAAGTCTCTGTATTCTTCCATATCAAGGTTAATAAATTTATTTGATTTTGTTCCATCCGGAGCAATATATGGGAATTTTTGTGCTTGTTCATAAATTTTAGTTAATTTTTCAACAAGTACTTGAACTGTATGTTCAAAATTTAATGGATTAATTTGAGAATAAATAGTTGATATCTTAATATAAATATAATCAATATTTGGATTAGTTAAAGCTTTAAGATATTTTTCCATTCTTTCACTTGCTTCTTCTTCACCAAGTACTACTTCCCCAATAAGGTTAATATTAACCCTCGTACCCTCTTCTTTTCTCATAACTAAGTGTTTATTAAAAGGCTCTTCTTCTCCTTTAATAACCACTGTTTTTGTGTCTTCTCTTATTTGATTTACAAACATAGGAACAGATAAATTTGGTAAAAACTTTCCAAAATTTTGGAATAACCATAAAAGTGTTTTATCTTTAGTTGTAAAAAAGTGAGCCATCCCATGTTTCTCTAATAAGAAAATTATTTGATCTGCAACTCTTGCATTTGTTTCACATCTAAAACATTGGTCCATTAACTCTATTAAAAGAGCTTTATCCTTTGGATGATCTAACATCTTATTCATTTTTACATAGAATTCTCTATCAAAATCACTTACAAGCTGTGTTGCTCTATTTTGCCATTTTTCTGCTAGTTCTACAGCTGAGTTTATAATTTTTGTTTCATTTTTCATTTATTGTCCTTAAAAATTTATTGTTTTTTTAAATTAATTTAAGTAGTTAATCACATTTTTAAATGTGCTTAACTACTAAGTATCGCAATCTTGCTACTTTAATTAAGGATTTTCCTGGCCTTTATGTAAATCTTGTACTTTTGATTGTAATCTACGTTTATGTCTCATATTAATGTTTTTTACCCAAATATGCTTCTTGAATAGTTTCAGAATTTAATAACTCTTCAGCTGTCCCTTCATGGGTAATTTTCCCTACTTCAAGAACATATGCTCTATCAGCTAATTTTAATGCAGCTTTAGCATTTTGTTCTACTAATAAAACAGTTACACCACTTTGTGCAATCTCTTTTACAGCTTTAAAAATAGCTTTTATTAAAATAGGAGCTAATCCTAATGATGGTTCATCTAAAATTAGCAGTTTAGGTTTTGACATAATTGCCCTACCAATTGCAAGCATTTGTTGCTCACCACCTGAAAGTGTTCCTGCAAGTTGCTTTCGTCTTTCTTTAAGTCTTGGAAGAATGTCATAAATCCATTCTAAAGTCTCTTTATCGTGATCTTTTAAAGTATAAGCACCCATCATTAAGTTTTCTTCAACCGTTAAGATTCCAAAAACTCTTCTTCCTTCAGGAGAATGAGACATACCTAGACTTACAATATCGTGCGCTTCACATTTTGTAATATCATTTTTATCAAAAATAATATGTCCAGACTTTGGTTTTAAAAGTCCAGAAATTGTTTGTAAAGTTGTTGTTTTTCCAGCACCATTTGCACCTAAAATTGTAACAACTTCTCCTTTTTTAACGTGCAAAGAGATGCCTTTAATTGCTTCAATTGCTCCATAAGATACTTGAAGGTCTTTTATATCTAATAATATTTCATTATTTACCATTACTCATCCTCCTCATCATCATCTGTTCCAATATAAGCTTCAATAACTTTTGGATCACCTTGTACAAAAGCAGGAAGCCCTTGAGAAATCTCTTTTCCAAAATTAATAACTGTAATGTAATCAGTTAATTTCATAACCATATCCATATCATGCTCAATCATCATGATTCCAAGACCCATCTCTTTAATTTTTAAAATGATATTTGTTAACTCAATTGTCTCATTTTCATTTAATCCAGCAGCAGGTTCATCTAAAATTAAAATTTCAGGATCAGCTGCAAGAGCTCTTGCCATTTCAATTTTTCTTTGATTCCCATATGATAAATCTCCTGCTGGAGTTTTAGCATATTTAGTTAATCCAAAAAAGTCCATAAGTTCGCCAACTTTTTCCCAATGTTTCTTTTCATCTCTTCTATATGCTGGAGTATGAATAATTGAGTGATACCATTTTTGTTCTGACTTTGTATGACAACCAGCAATAATATTTTCAGCAACACTCATCTCTTTAAAAAGACGAATATTTTGAAAAGTTCTTAAAACTCCTCTTTGAGCAATTTTATGAGGTTCCATACCTGTAATTTTTTCACCTTTATATTTAATTGTCCCTTTTTCAGGAGTATAAATGCCAGTTACACAGTTAAATAGTGTAGTTTTACCTGCACCATTTGGACCAATAATTCCATATATTTGACCTGGTTTAACTTTTATAGTTAAATCATCAATTGCAACTAAACCATGGAAAAATTTTGAAACATTTTCAATTTCTAATACATATTCCATTATTTTGCCTCCCTTGCTTTCTTTTTAAGAAATTTTGGGATATTTCCAAATTTCGCGGGCCAAACGCCATTTGGTCTTAAGATCATTGTTAATACCATTGCAGCACCAAAAATTAAATATCTTGATTCTTTAAATTCTGTAAACAGTTCTGGTAATACAAACATTACAAAAGTACCAATAATAATACCTGGTAATGACGCTGAACCACCAACAAGTACAATAGCAAAGAACATAACTGACTGCATAAAGTTAAATGACTCAGGAGATACAGCTGAATACTGAATAGCAAAAACTGAACCTGCCGCACCAGCAATTGCAGCACCAAGTGCAAATGCAAATAGTTTGTAATAAGAAACATTAATTCCCATAGATTTAGCTGCTATTTCATCTTTATGAATGTAATATAAAGCTCTTCCATATGCTGAAGTATCTAAATTTCTAATAATTAGTAATGTAACAACTAATAAAGCATATGCTAGATAATAAATTGAAGTATCAGAAAATAGTTCATAACCAAAAATTCTAAACACATCAATTCCAAAAATACCATTAGGACCACCAGTTAAACCAAATACATCATTTGATAAAACTTGTTCAAAAATAATATTAAATCCAATAGTCGCAACTAATAAATAGTCTCCTTTTAAATGGATAATTGGACCTGCAAGTAATATTGAAAAAATTACAGGAATAATAATTGCAAATGGAATTGTTGCAATAATTTCAAAACCAAAATGTACATTTAAGATTGCAGTTGTGTAAGCTCCCATTCCAAAGAATATCGCATGCCCCATATTAAAAATTCCTGCACGTCCTAAGATAATATCTTGAGAAAATGCAACCACTGCAAAAACTAAAAATGTAATTCCAATACTTAACCAAGCAGAATCAACAATAAACGGGAAAAGTGCCATAAACACAATAAAAAGTGTAGCTATAATTGTAGTTTTATTCATTATACTTTCTCCGCCGTTTTTTCACCAAGAATTCCAGTAGGTTTTACAATTAAAATTATAATTAATAATATAAATGTAAATGTCTCAGCCCAAGTAGTTGAAATATATCCTGAAATTAAAGCATTAAATAATCCAAGTAATAATCCACCAAGCATCGCTCCCGGAATTGAACCAATACCACCAATAATTGCAGCAATAAATGCATTTAAACCATAAAGCCAACCCATATCAAATGTTAGTCCTCTATAATAAATACCAATAAATAATCCACCAATTGCACCAAGCATAGAACCCACGATAAAAATAATCATAATGATTCTATTAACATTAATACCCATTAACTTAGCAGCATCTTGATCTATGGCTGTTGCTCTAATTGCAGTACCCATTTTTGTTTTATTAATGAATATATAGAGAGAAACCATTAAAATTGCTGATAATGCTAAAATTATCAATTGTGTAAATGAAATAATCACTCCACCAAAATTCCAAGATGTACTAGGAAAAACATCAGCTGGAAAAATTTCCATATTTGGACCCCAAATTAGCATAATTCCATTTTGAATTACTAAAGAAGCTCCTAAAGCTGAAACTACAGCACTTAATCTTGGTGCCGTTCTTAAAGGTCTATATGCTAGACGCTCAAGAAGAACACCTATAAAAGCAACAACTATTGCAGTTAGAGAAAATACTATTACAATATTCACTAAAGACAATGCATTCGAACCATAAAACTGTGTAAAAATAGTCAGTCCCACATAAGCAGAAAAGGCAACAAGGTCACCGTGTGCGAAGTTAATTAACTTCATCACACCGTAAACCATTGTATATCCTAAAGCTACTAATGCATACAGACTTCCTACTGTTAATCCATTTATTAACTGTTGAAGTAAAGTATCCATTATTTTTTTGCCTTATTATTCACTAACTACTTTTTTTGTACCATCATTTGCCATTTTATAAACAACAAATTTAGCACCAACTCTTTCTCCATCTTCTCTAATATTAAATGGTCCAGTAATTCCTGCAAAATCCTTCATTGTATTTCTAATATAATCAGAGATTTTTTTAGTATCAAAAGAATTTGTTTTTTCAACACCTTCAATAACTGCTCTTAAACCATCTGCATTAGTAACAGGCCAGATTGATGGAGGATCCATTTTAAATCTTGCTTTATATGCTGCCAAATATTTTTTAGCTTCTGGATAAGGTAAAATTTCAGGAGTTGGGAAGTTAATTAAAACTGTACCTTCTGCTGCTGCACCTGCTAATTTATAGAAATCAGGGTTATCATTTGAATCTCCACCAATAAAGTCAGCATTAATTTGTAATTGTTTTTGTTGAGCTCTAATTAACCCACCATCTGTATAGTAACCAGAGTAGTAAATAACATCAGGATTCATTGCTTTAACTTTTGTAAGCATTGCTGTAAAGTTTTGAGTACCAGCTTTAACTTTTCCTCTAAATACAACATTTCCGCCAAGAGCTTTAACTGAAGCTTCAGTTGCATCCCCAAGACCTGCTGAATATGAAGAATAATCAGAAAGAACTACAATATTTTTGTATTTTTTAGTTTTAATCATATATTCAGCTGTAAAATCACTTTGTGATGAATTAGGGAATGAATTTCTAAAGAAAGTCCAGTATTTTTTTCCAATTAAAGAATCAGAAGTACCATCAGAAGTTTGTAAAACTTTTTTTCTATAATAAGTAGTTTGAGCAGCTTCAGTTGCACCAGAAGTATAAGAACCGATTACAGCAAATACACCAGCATTTACTAGTTTTTTAGCACAAACCGCAGCTTTTTGAGCTTTTGCTTCATCATCACAAGTTACAACTTCAATTTGTTTACCTAAAAGACCACCTTCTGCATTTTTTTCATCAACAATAAGTTTTACAAAGTTATCAATACTTTGTCCCTCATTTGCGTATTTTCCTGTAATTGGTGCTTGTACACCTATTTTAACTGTATCTGCAGCATACAAAGATGCAGCAACTACTGTACTTAGTGCTAAAGCACTTACAATTTTTGTTAATTTCATTTATTTCCCTTTATAAAGTTAATTTTTAAATATAGTTTTAAAATGTAGGTTCTATAATATAACAACCCACACACCATTCACCGATGTTTTCAATAACTTGTATATTCCCCCTTTTAAAACTAGATTTTAGATTTTTATGATTTAATACAATCTTGTCAAAAGACTCTATTATTTCATCTAATCTTTTTTGTGATTTTTTTCTTGCAGAATTAGAAATATCTAAATAAAATGCAAAAAGACCATAATCAAGAGTTGAATCCTCTTTTTTATCTCTTTCAATCATTTTACACATTTTTTCTACTTCAATTTTATACTCTTCTTGTACATTTCTAACACCATTTTTTATACTCATTACAACTTTTGAAACAGAATCGTTATCTGTCTTATGCTCAAATCTCTCATCTAATGTTAAACACATTACATCTTGAGCTAAATACTTCTGTTTCATAAAATCTCTAAATGCATCTCTTTTAGGTAATGAGCATCTTAATATATCCGCAATTGTTGCATCAATAAAAATTTCAGGTGCATTATCTAACTTTGCAATTTCTTGAGAAACATGAATAGTTAAAAATTTTGGTGGTGCATAAGAAAGATATAATTCATCTGATGTCCAGTTTGAATAATTTGCTTTGGCAGTTCTAATACCTTTTAAAACTGCATTTACAATATCTTCTTGATTAGGAAATTTGTTCATATTATTATCCTATATAGTTTTCATCAACTTCTTCTAATATACCGCTTTCATTAAGTATATCTTCAATAAGTCTGTTTTTTGAAATGTTTAGTTGAGAAGAAAGAATAATAAGAGCATTATCAAGTTTTTTATCAATTTTGATAGTAACTTGGGAAATCTCTTTTTTATATTTTTTCGTATGTTTACTAATAACATTTTTAATAACTGTTCTAGAATTTTTTTGTTTAGCCATGTTCTTTTCCTAATTTTATTTTAGTAGTACTTAAAGTAGTACTAAATATATATTATAGATTCTTGCACACTAAAACTTAACTGAAACTTAAATTTTAGCTAAAATTTGTATAAAAATTAGCCTATTTCGATTAAAAAAGAGTATTTTATAAAAAATGCTATTTTGATGCTATTTATCTAATCCCAAGTAGATAAGTTGTATATTATTTAGAACTTTTATATTGTTGTATAAATAAGCCTATAATAATTGCAAGAAGACCAAATAAAGTTGACATATATATTTTTTCACCAATTATAAAATAAATGAATATTAAAGATAGAAATGGTGAAATAAATATTAAATTTGCAATTTTAGATGTATTTTCAGAACTCTGCATAGCTTTTAGCCAAAAAAGAAAAGTAATACCCATTTCAAATAAGCCCACATATATTGCACCTAGAAGACCATTTGTTTTAGGTACTACTATATCTTGAGTTAACAAATAGTAAGTAAGGATTAAAGGCAATGCAAATAAAAAGTTACAAAAAAGTCCTACAACAGGGTCACTTTTTGATTTTGTATTAAATATCCAATATAAAGCCCAAAGAATTGTACTAATTAATGCAAAACTAACACCTTCTAAATTAGAAAAATTCAATCCAAAAGGATCACCTTTTGTTGATATAATCAAAACTCCGAAATAACAAACTATTCCCGCAACTATATCTGAGAGAGTTAGCTTCTGCTTAAGTAAAGGTACAGAAAGAAAAGCTAACATTAAAGCCCACGTATAGTTGATAGCTTGTGCTTCTTGTGCTGGTAGTAAATCGTAAGCTCTAAATAAAACTAGGTAATATAAAAAAGGATTAATTGCACCTAAAATTAAGATAAGTACAGAATTATTTTTTATATGAGTTAAAACCAAATTCAACTTTTTTTCTATAACTAATACTATAAAAAGTACTAAAAGAGAACTAATAGATGAATATAAGACTAACTCTTCTGGACTTAAATATTTAAGAGAATATTTAAAAGCAGTAGCAACAGTAGACCATAAAAAAACTGATATTAAAGCATATTTATACGCATTTGAATTTGATTTAATAATATACTCCATTATAAAATTAACTGAAAGTGTAGTATAAATAAATAAACAAAAAATTTACTTAAAAAATTTCTATAAAAGCAATTCTTTTTACATTTTTTCTATACTTTTTGAAAAAAACATGTTATATTATGAATATATTATACAATATATATGAATATATTGTGAATATTTTATAATTACTCAAAAGGAAAAGACATGGAGTATAAAAGAATTTTTTTCCCACTAGGTGGTGGTGGAGAACTTAGAGGAAGAATACATGGTGCATTATTGATTGCAAAATATTTTAAGGCACATATAGAAATTTTTAAAGCACAAGTAAAACCAAGTCAAATGATGAAATTCGATAATAATTTACCAGAGCCGGTATTAAAAGAATTAAATGCGATGACAAAAGATAGATTTGAAGAAGAGTTACACATACATGAAACAATTTTTAATGAAGAAATCAAAAAGATTGGTGATATAACTGCTTCTAAACCACAAGATGGTCAAGCCACAGCAGAGACTATTACAGGTGAAGGATTTAGAAGTAAACTAATTGAACAAGAATCAAAATATTGTGATTTAGTTATTGTTTCGTCTCCTCATGATGGTAGAATTACTGCAACATTTGAAGCAACAATAACAAAAAGTGGGAAGCCTGCATTAATGTTTCCTAGAGAAATGACTGAATTTAATACTGATAATATTTTAATAGGATGGAATGATTCTCCTGAAATTTCAAAAACTGTATCAAGAGCAATGCCTCTTTTAAGAAAAGCAAAAAGAGTTCATATTATCTCATCAAAAGAATATATAAAAGATCTAAGTCAAATGACTAGATTACAGGATTATTTACTATCACATAATATAAAAACTACTTATGAAATAGTTAAAACTACGAAAACACCTGGACAGGCACTACTAAAATATGCTCAAGAAGAAAATTTTGACTTAATTGTAGCAGGTGCATTTGGTACAAATAAAGGCTTAAGAGAATTAATGTTTGGTGGTACAACTAAATATATGCTAAGTCATAGTACTTTACCAATTTTTATGGCTCATTAAGAAGAAGGAATTTTTTTCCTTCTTACATAATATGGATTTTCAATTTCTCTTTTTCATTTTCATCAAATACAATCCCCATTTGGTTATAAAATGCTTCTATGTAAAAAGTTAAATTTTTATAAATACTTAAATTTATAAAACCATTTGGATAAATATTTCCAATAGAATAAAATTCACTTTGTAAAGCTTCCCAAATATCTTTAAAATATGAAGTTTCTAAAATATAATCTGATTCATAGTCCAACTCTTCTAAGCTAATATTTAAACCATGTAAATAACCTAAGAGATAAGAAGCATTCTTAAGTAATGATTCTACTTGCTCAATACATGACTCTACTAAATCCTCTCTATTTTTATTTATTTTGTAAGCTGTAAGTTCTGTTTTTATATTAAAGCTTGTCTCTTTTATTTTTATTGTAAGTGCTTTTGCCATAATTTTTGGATAATCAGTATTCAAAGCACTTGGTGAAGATAAGTAGTTCGCAATATATTCACTCCAACAAGTCTCGGCCATAGGATAAATAATTGAATCTTTGCCCTTATAAGAATTTGTTTTCATTAAATCTTTGAATACATCAATCTTTTTATTATTGTCATGAATATGTGCTAATTCATGATTAATTATATGTAAAGCATTTTTATATCCTTGATCTTTGTTATCTTCTAATAAATTTTTAATAAAATCTGATTTTATTATTAAAATTAATTCAAAATCAGTTTTATTAGGAATAGTAAGTACTGAAGCATATGTATCAGAACTTGTTTTATATCTATTTTTAAATCTAGTTTGATTGTTAGTTGTTAATTTATCAATATCTTGTTCAAAATTTGAAGTAATTATAATATTTTTTAATCTTCTAAAATCTAAAGTAGTAAATTCATTTATAATTTTTTTTAATTTATCTACTATTTGTAATGAAATTTCTTCTGAGAAACCATTTATTTTTATACTAATATCATTTTTCATGCTAATTACCTTTCTTTAGATACATTATAGAAAATTTGATTTTCAATTAATCTATTCTATAAAATTATATTATTTATTTAAGTTATATAATATGTTTTTATTATAATATTTATTTATATTAAGTTTATATTTAGGAGAATAAAATGTTAAGAAAAACAATTAAGTACTTATTGATTTCTAGCTTGTTAGTAATCTCATTAACTGCTAATGATTTAGATTTAAAAGGTAATGGCATTAATATTACTTATGATGAAGACACAACTTATGTGATAAAGAGAATGCATGATGAAGAGTGTAGAACAATAAATGGTGCTGATCCAATAAATATTTGGTCAGGAAATTACGCAAATCCGAATCTTCCAGAGAAATGTGTTAAAAAATTTGTTACTACGGTAGGTAAAATTACTCCAATGAATATAAATGATAAAATAAAAACTGTCGGAGAAGTCGAAGTAATCAATTTTATCAAGGAATCTCAAACAAATAAAAAAATGCTTTTAATTGATGCTAGATTACCTGATTGGTTTTTACAGATGACAATTCCTACTGCAGAAAATATCCCTTTTACTTATTTTAATAAAGAAAAATATCCTGATGATTTTTATGATGTTTTAGAAATGATTGGAGCGAAAGAAATAAGTAAAAATAACTATGACTTTTCAAAAGCAAAAGAATTATTACTTTTTTGTAATGGTCCATGGTGTCCGCAATCAACTTTTGCAATTAAAACATTAATAAAGATTGGTTTTCCTCAAGAAAAAATTAGATGGTACAGAGGTGGAATGTATGCATGGAAAATGTTGAATTTAACAACAATATCAGAATAAATTATAAACCCAACATTTTGGGTTTATAATCAAGAAAATTGAGTATCTACATCTTCAACTATTGAAGAATCTAATTTACTTGTAATAGCCAACTTTCTCATGATTTCAATTGATTCATTATGAGAATAAGCATTTCTGTATGATTTTTTATTTATCAAAGAATAATATATATTTAAAACTGCCATTAATCTATCTTTTAAGCTTAGCTCTTTCCCTGACAATTTATATGGATAACCAGTACCATCTATTGATTCTTGTACACGACAAGCCCAATTTGTTATATCATTAAATCCCATCAAGTTATTTAATATTTTTTTTGTATAGTAAGGATAAGATTTAATTACTTCATATTCAGCATCAGTAAGACTCTCTTTTTTATCTAATATTTTTTTAGGTATCGCTAACTTTCCTATTTTATGTAAAGATGCAGCTATTAAAAAAGTATATTTATCTTTATGATCAAATTTATAGAAATCACTCATCTTTGAACACAAATCTAAAAAATTGTTTTCTCCCTCAATTAATGAATCAAAAACAGAAGTAAATGTTAATACTTCTTCAAATCTAGGAGAAATAGTAAAATCATATAAAGAACCAAAAATAAAATATAATATATCATTTTCATTTTGCATATCTAACCAAAAATCAATAGTTGATGAAGCATCCAAAAATTTATCGACTATTTCTTTTGAAAAAAGAACTTCTTCTTCTTGTTCTAAAAAAGCTACAATACCTTTTCTATTTTCAATATTATCACCACTTAAATCAAATTTATCATCTAAAATATGTGAAAATGATATGATTTGAGAAAAGAGAGGAATATCATTATTTTTTAATCCAAAGATTCCACTACCATCAAAGTATTCACGATAATATTTAAGTACATCTCTATATCCACATAAAAAAGGCAATTTATCTACTAATTCTTGTGTAAGTTCTAAATGCTCTTTGTTGTATTCACTCTTTTTTTTAAGAGCTACATTATGTGCTAAAGAATATGCACATAAATCTGATAATTCTTGTGGTTTCAAATTTAATTGTTGACCTATTTTTAAACTTATATAAGCAACCCTTTTTGAATGATTATTTGTTGTACTATGAATATCTTTTTCTACTAATTCAAGACCAAGAGAAACTGATAATAAAAAATTATTTAAATTAAATTGTATTTCTTTCTTTTTATCCATATATAAAAATCCCTAATTTGTAATTATTAAGTAATCCTACAATAGACTTACTAAATATAGTGTAAATAGGAAATAATGATTATATAAATTTTTAATTTAATCTATTGTATAATTATAACTTACACTTATTTTGGAGACCTTTTGAATTACAAAGAAATGTACAAATTTAAAAAAATAGTTTTACTAGCATTTTGTTTATATCTTATAGTTATTTATTTTATACATCAAGATAATAAAAAAAATGTGATAAATAGCGAGATAATACACATAGAAGATGTATTAATGCAAACTAGTGCTTTAAGAAAGTATGTAAGTAATGATCAAAAAGATGAAATCTATAAACTACAACAAGAAGGTATAATTCCACATCATTATTTTACTTCCCCCCTACTTTCCTCGACCTATAGCGCAAATAAAGTAAATGAATACTATAATGAAATAAAGAAAGAAAATAATCTTCCTACTATAGATATTAGATTTGCATCTCCTAACCCAAGAAATCCTAAAAACACTGCAAGTGATGAAGAAAAGATAATTCTAAATAAATTTATTTCAAATGAATTAAAAAGATATGAGTCAATCAAAAAAAATAAAAATGGAGATATTTTATATATAGCTTTACCTACTAGAAAATTAGAGTCAAAATGTATGCGATGCCATGATACACCTGAAATTGCACCTAAACAACTTGTTGATATTTACGGAGATAAAGCAGGTTTTGGTGAAAAAATAGGTAATATAAAAGCTATTATGTCTGTTGAAAAACCTCTTAACAAAGCATATGAAAAAGCATATAGGCAAACATTTAAAACGGCTTTTTATATCTTAATTGCCACACTTATTTTTATATATTTTTATTACCAATATAATAAAAAACTCTATATACAAAATTTAAAACTTGAACTACTCAATAAAAAATTAGATTTAAAAGTAAAATACAGAACAAAAGAACTAGAAAATTCTAAAAATCAATTATTAAATGTAATAAACAGTAGTGAATTAGGCTATTGGGACTTGAACTTAAAAACTAAACAATTACATGTTAATGATATTTGGTTAAAAATGATAGGACTAAGTAATGAAGAGTTTACAAATTCAACTGAAGAATGGATTGATAAAATACATCCTAATGATTTAAAAATTTTGCTCCCATTAATAGAAAATAATTTCAAAGAAAAAGACTCATTTTCAATTGAATATAGGATAAAACATATAAATGGTGATTATATTTGGATAGAGAGTGTAGGAGGAGTTGTTCAAAGAGATAAAAATGAAAAAGCAACACAAATATGTGGAATTCATAGAAATATTCATCAAAAAAAATTAAATGAATTAAAAGTGCAAGAACAAGAGATTTTAATACATAATCAAGCAAAAGTTACAGCAGTTGGGGAAATGCTTAAAAATATTTCTCACCAGTGGAAACAACCATTATCTATTATTACAACAATAGCTAGTAGCATAAAATTATCTTTTGAACTAAAGAGAGAATTAAGTGAAAAAGAATTAATTAATTACGCAGATAAAATAATGAACAATGGAAATTATTTAGCAAAAACTATTAATGATTTTGCATCATACTTTGATAATAATATTCAAAAAAAAGAATTAATAGATTTATCTGATACTTTTTATATAATACTAAATTTAGTCAAAGAATCATATGATAGTAACGATATTATATGTATTTCAGATATTGATAAAAAACTACTTGTTAGTCTAAATGAAAACCTCTTTATACAAGCTTTACTAAATATTTTCAATAACTCCCACGACGCGTTTAATATAAAACTTATACCAAAAAATTTTAGATATGTTTTTATAGAAGCAAAAAAAGAAGATTCAAATATAGTAATTATATTTAAAGACAGTGCAGGAGGGATTGATAAAAATATAATTAATAATATATTTGAACCATATTTCACTACTAAACACCAAAGTTTAGGCACTGGTATAGGATTATTTATGACAAACCAAATAATAAACAAACATCTACATGGTACAATTAGTGTAAAAAATATTCAATATACCTATGAAAATAAAATTTTTGATGGTTGTGAATTTAAAATAAATATTCCAATTTAAAGGTTAAAGATGAGAAAAATAGTTGTTAGTACTTTTTTAATTGGGACAATATCCCTTTTTGCATTTGATTATAATTTAGAACCAAAAAAAATAAATCAAAATACTTGGTGTTTTTTAGGAAAGCTTGAAGCTCCATCAAAAAAGAATGGTGGATTTATGTCAAATCATTGTTTTGTAAATACTGGGAAAAACTATGTTTTAATTGATGCAGGTGGTACATATGAAATTGCAAGACAGGCATATGAAGAAATGAGCAAGATATCAAAACTTCCTGTACATACAGTAATTCTGACTCATGAGCATGATGATCATTGGCTAGGAGCCTCTTATTATAAAGAAAAATTCAATTCCAAACTAATAGGAACTTCTCTCATAAATAAAAATTATACTTTAGATTCCAAAACTAGAATGTTTAAGACCTTATCTAAAGATGAAATTAAAAATACAAAAATAATAAAAGTTGAAAAAGAGATTACAGAACCAACAATTATAAAAGTTGACAATACTGAATTTCAAATTATTCCAGTAGGAGTAAAAGCTCATACAAGTGAAGATTTATTTGTTTATATACCAAGTAACAAAACAATTTTTTCAAGTGATTTAGTTATGAATGGAAGAATTACATCAAATAGAGATGGTTCTGTTATAGGAGAACTAAAAGCTGTTAAAATGATGAATGAAATGGATTATGAAAATTTAATTCCTGGACATGGTCATGATACTAGTAAAAATGCAATAAATGAAACAAAACAATATTTTACTCTTCTAAAACAAAGAGTTATGAAAGCTGTTGAAGATGACATTGGTGTAGGAGAAGTAACAAAGGTTGTAAAAATGGAAGAATTTAAAGATAAAGCTTTATTTGAACAACTAAATAAAAGAAATGTATTTGATGCCTATGGAGAGTTAGAGTTTTATGAAGAAGAGTAAAATTACTCTTCTTCTAACATTACACTAAAAGCTTCAACCGCACTATCAGTCATATCTAAATCGATGTGCCCTGCACCTTGGACTTTTACAAGTTTTGCTTTTAAACCTTTATCAATAGCTATTTTAAAAAACTCTGTTGTAACTTCTGGTTTTGAAATTTTATCTTCTGTTCCATAAATAAATAAAAAGTTTGTATCTTTATTAATATTATCTATAATATCAATCATAGAGATTAAATCACCTTTTTCATCTTTATGAATATCATATCTTCCCCCAACAAGGGCAATATTTTGAATAAGATTAGGCTTTAATCCTGTTAGAGTTGCACTCATCATGGCACCAGCACTATGACCCATTAAAGAAACTGTTTTTGCTTCGTATTTAGCTTTTAATGCACTAATAAGTTTCCCAAGAAATAAAACATACTCTTTTTTAGCTGCTAAGTTTTTTACACCTTTATGAGCTAATGATGTAAAGTTGTTAGTCGAAGAGTTTGAATACCCGGGAAGTGCAATAGCAATAGTTGTTAAATCTGTGTTTAAATTTATCGTTTCAGCAAAAGGGGCATATCTTCCAAGTGTATTTGTGCCTTCATCCCAAGTACCGTGAACAATCACTATTATATGATCCTTAGTTTCACCCTCAAATGCTCGAAACTCAATACACTCATCACCTGCAAAAATAAAATATTCACCTTTTAAACTACACTCATCTTGTGAAACTTTTTTGGCATACGCATTACTTACAAATAAAAAAGCTAAAACACTTAATAGTAAAATTTTTTTTAACATTTTGATTCCTTTTATGAATTAGTAGGCAATCATGCCTATATAACCATTTACTTGTCTCTCAATTAGTTCTACAATTCCAGCTTGAACATATTCTACATCATCAATAAAATCATCTTTAGTCCACTTCATTGTTTCCATTGTATTTTTACATACTATAAATTCGACATCATATTCCATTAAAGACTTGATTCTAGCAAGGGTATCTTTGTCGTAATCTTTTTTAAGTGCTCTAATGCCATTTCCATATGTAATAACCACTACTTTAAGGCTCTCTGCTGGATACTCTTTCAAAATATTATAAATCGTACTTAAATTATGATTTACTTTTTTTAAGTCTGAATCATATAATTGAATCGCCACTTTTCTTGGCAAATCAAATGTTGGTTTAGGATCGCTAAAAGTTGACTCTGCATATACGAAAACAGATATCAATATGAATAGTAAAACTTTTTTCATTATTATTCCTTTAATTATAAAGCAATTTCTTTTTGGTAATCTTTTTTAAATTTAACTGACATTGAAGAAGATATATTGCCACTTTTCACAATCTTACAATATAATCCTCTGCAATCCTGAAGTAAAATTGGTAAATCATCATTAAAAACAGTTAAATGATTACAAATAGTACAAGCTTGTGTTATTTCTAATACAACACTACCAATTTGTAGAATTGTACCAACATTATACTCATGTGGATTGAAATTAAACAAAATATTTTCACCTAAACTTCCAAATTCAAGATTAATACCATTTTCTTTTGCTAAATCATATGTATGTTTTCCCACAACCATCACAGCTTTTTCTTCATCTAATCCAGCAAATTTATCTTCGTCAATTCCAAAACCACTAATTAATTTTAACTCCTGAACTTTTGGACGAGGCAATCCACTTTGTCCTTTTTTTGCACTAAAAGTATCTAATACTTTTCCTATCTCTTTCACTATAAGTTTTCCTTTAAAATTAGCAAGAAATCATCTTTTACCCATGCCCCTGGATATGTATTTAAAAGAATACCATCTTGATTTAAAACAAAAAATGTTGGAGTCATACCTTTAAATTTTTTATCAAGCCCAAAAGGTAGTTTTACTAAGTCTACATCAATTTCTATAAAAATATAATCTTCATTAATTTCATCCTTAACATCTTTTAAACTTAGAACTTCTTTTTTCATCTTTTTACAAAAGTAGCAACTTTTAGCAGTAGCAAAAACTATTAGTTGTTTTCCCTCATTAATTGCCTTAGATAATATTTTCTCTTCATCTGGATTATCAGCTAAACTTTTTTTAAGATTTGGGTAATTTTTTAATCTATTTGATTTATATCCCATAAAATATTGGGCTAAAAGAGTAGATTCTTCTTCAGTAATTATTATGGGTTCTTTTTTTACATAATATTTTAAAACATGTCTATCACAAATACTATCATTGATATCAGGGTTTTCTAAATAAGATTTTAGATACTCCTCAATCTCCATTAATTGAATTTCTGGATCTTCAGGATCACCAATCCTTTTCGAACTTTCCATAATTGCCCAAGCTAACATATTTTCAGTTGGAATAGTAAGATTTAATAATGTATTATTTCTTTTAAAAAAATTCTCTTTTAATTTTTTAAAAGATACATATTCTTTATGACAAGAAGCACACTTCTCTTCAAATAATTTCTTGCCTGCATTAAAATCTGCTTGTAAATTTATTGCTATAAATAAGCTAAGCAATAAAAATAATCCCTTTTTAATCATATAATCCCCTTATTTCAACTTATTAAGTACTTCAAGAAAAATATTTAATAAATTGAAAAGTGCATAAAGAATTCTCTTTATACCTTTTCAATAATTTGGAATTATACGATTCCAGGATTTCCTTTAATACCAACTATATCAGGAGTATCAACTTTCAAGTTAGCAATATGCTTAACATTTTTTAGATAAGTTTCTACAGTTTCCCACACAGGTTCACCTGGTGATTTAGAACCAACAGTTGACCAACCTGCAACTTTATAATTTTTACTTGATTCAAGTTTATGACCATTTTTAGTAAGTGTAATATCAGAAATTCTATTTCCCATTTTAGCAGTTGGATTAATTCTATAAGAAATACCACCTGTTCGAACCATATCCCCACCTTGTTGATAAAATGGGTCTTCGTTAAATAAGTTATCTGCTACATCCTCTAAAATATCTTTAATACCTTTACCAGAGATATCTCTAGCATAAGTTTCAGGATATGTCATAGCAGTTTGAGTCATCAAATCATCAAATGTAATAGCTTGACCTGGCATAACAGATGTTCCCCATCTAAATCCAGGAGATAATGAAATATCTGCACCTTTTACATCAATTAAAGCATCACAAATAATTTGATCCCAAGAACCATTAAAGTTACCACGTCTAAAAAGAGTATTTTCAGTTGTAGCAATTTCTCTTGTTAATTCTTTTAAGAAAGGAGCTCTTACATCTTCGATGTATTTTTTCATCTCTTTATCTTCAGGAATTAAATCAGAAAAAATTGGAAGAAGTGTAAATTTAAAGTCTTTGATTTTTCCATTTTGAATATTTAAATCAAGAACATTTAAAAATTTACCATTTGAACCAGCATTACATACATAAGTAGTACCTGCTTCATTTTTAACAGGATATGCTTCGGGAACACCATCATGAGTATGTCCACCCATAATAAAATCAATACCAGTAACAATTTCTGCCATTTTTTTATCTGTATCATAACCATTATGAGATAACACAATTACAGCGTCAGGTTTTTCTTCTTCTCGAACCATATCAACCATCTCTTGCATACCATCATCATTGATAGAGAAAGTCCAATCCGGAATAAATCTTTGAGGATTTGCAATAGTTGTGTAAGGGAATGCTTGACCTATAATAGCTATTCTTGCATTACCCATTTTTTTGATTGTATATGGTTTAAAGGCATGTCCAGTATCTTCATCAAAAGCTTCAACACCATTCATCATAGAATCTTCTTTAACTTTTACATTTTGAGCTAAAAATTCGGCTTCTAATAACTCAACATTAGCTAAAACTTCTTCCGCTTTATATGTAAATTCCCAGTGTCCAACAGCAACATCAACACCAAGCTTATTCATTGCACCAACCATATCCTTACCTCTAGTGTAAAGAGCTGTTGCACTTCCTTGCCAAGTATCTCCACCATCTAATAGGAGAGTCTTTTCAGCACCAAAATTGTTTTTTAAGAAATCAACAACAGTTTTGATTTGAGCAAAACCACCTACTCTGCCCATTGCTTTTGCATGCTTTTCAAAATTTACACATGAATATGCATACTCTAATCTTTTGTCACCTTTAATACCATAATAATCTAATAACTTTTCACCTACAATATGAGGTGGTTTTCCATAGTTACCATAAAAACCAAGATTTACACTAGGTTCTCTAAAATATACTGGTAAAAGTTGTGCATGAGAATCTGTCATATGCATAAGTCTTACATTACCATGAGGTTTTAATTTATAATAATCCTCAAGTTTATTTGTGTTAGTCATTCGCGTATGTGAATTAGCAAACACCGGAACAGAACCATGTACTGCCATCATATAAACAAATTCTCTTCTACTTAATTTACTCATTAATTAATTCCTTCTTTTAATTTAGACATATTCTAAATTATTTACCAGAGCCTACTACTGTGAATCCTAATGACGTCCATGCTTGCATACCACCTCTGTAGTATTTTATTTTTTCAGCTGGATATCCCATTTTTAAAAGTGCAAATTTTGCATTTTTAACCATTCCTGGAGTTTGCCCACACCAATATCCATTACAATATAATGCCAAAATTTTTGCTTTTGAAAAATCAAGTGTTCCATCTTCTTTTTGAACTACACCCATTTCATCTTCCATCATTTCTATGGCAGATGCTTTTTCTTCAAAATTTGTATAAGGTACATTTACAGCACCCGGAATTCTTAATCTTTCATACCAACCTGGTTTTCTTGAATCAATAATTGCAATTGAAGCATCATTTTGTGCTTTTTTCATGTAATCAATAAACTCTAATTCACCTAAAGTTTCAACACCTTTACCTAGATTCATTGGTTGAGGAACACCTCTATTTGTTGTTTCATAAAGTGCAGATATTTTATTACCAGCAGTTTGATTTCTCATGATAGTGAATTTTTCACCATTTAATTCCATATCAATAGACTTAACACCTTTTTTGATTAAAACATCACCTGCAAAACTTCCCGTTGAACAAACACCTACAATAGTAGTAGCTACTAATAATTTTTTTAAAATTGTCATCTCTTCCCCTTAATTTCATGCATAATTAAATTTTTTAACAACCAAAATCAATAAAAAAAGTCAAAGCATTAGCCTCGACTTTTTTATATCTAATTAATATTTGTATCCATCACCTGGAACTGCAAGTCTCCAAGTTGTTTTTGCTTCTTCTGCTTGTGTTAATGCAGAAATTGCAAACTTACAAGCTCTCTGTGCAGCATAATTTGTTTCTAATTTTGTTTTAGAAGGTTTTTTACTTTTGAAATGTACAGGATTAACCTCTTTTGCTCCAGTTTTAATTGCTTCTTCAACTGATTTTATTAAATCAGAATTATTAACATTAAGTCTTCTAAACTCTACACCTTGTTTTTTAGCTTTTTCATTATATACATTTGCAGTTGCAATTACTTGTACAATTCCATTAGCTTTTACATCACAATCTTTCTTCTCGTCCATTGCATGAAGAGATGTTGTTAATGTAAATGCAGTTGTAACGGCAATTGTCATTTTTAATAAATTTCTCATAATCATCTCCTCTTATTTTCTAAAGTCTGGACCATCAAATTTCATGCCATTGTTCATATAAGCCATAAAAAATAATAAATCTCTCATTTCTGTACTAGTATTTTTTGGTGGAACTTGACCTTCATCTTTAATACAACCAGACATTCTTCTTTCTAAAGTTCCTAAACCATTTGAAGGATTACCCGCACCCCATTTAAGTCTATATACTGGAAAATGTGTTGTTTGTCCAAGAAGTTGAGATAATGATTCATTTCTAACTCTTTGTCCTGCACCTTGTATATGACAATTTGCACAATTAAGTTTTAAATATCCTCTTTGAGAATAGTAATATTTTTTACCTTTTTCATAAGCTTCTGCTGCTTCTGCACTTGTGATTTTTACATCAATAACTTTTTCAGCTTCTGTAGCTGCCGCTGCAAAAAAAGACTGTAAATGAGCCATTTTACCTTTTGAAGTTCCCCATTTTTTCTCTCCATTAGCTTCTAAACATTCGTTAATAGCAAGTGTTAAATAAACAACTTCTTTTCTTTTTTCATCAAACATTGGATAAGCAGCTCCAGTTTCAGCTGGGTCTGCAAAACAGTTAGCAAAAGATTTACCATTAGCAAATTTTTTGTTATATAACTCTTCTCCCGCATCAATCCAATCTAAAGTTGGAGGAAACTCTTTAATTTCATCATAAGAAGCTCTACCATTTTTAGAAAAAGCATAGTTTCCTAATGCAAAATCTTGATATTTTATTCCACCCATGATATTATTTTTTAACTCATCATCCGTAGAATATGGGAAAAAAGTATTTCTATTCTTTTCTGGATTCTCAAATTTTGCTTCAAAGTATTTAACTAAAGCAATTCTATCTTTTTCAGCTTGTGCATTGAAATTACTTGCATTTAAAGCACAAGTAGCTAATGCAACAAAAGCAGTAGTTCTAGCAATTTTTAATAACATACATATCTCCTTAAGTCTTTTATAATTACAAAAAGTAATAACTATTTAATTTTTCCATCACTAGTTTGAGTAGTACCTTTTAAGTCTATCCAAGTTAGCTCAAGCGTATCACCTTTTTTTGCTCCCACTGCTTCTGCATTAAACATAAATTTCATGTATGGGTTTTTAGATAAAAATTGACTTGTTGACACTTCATATACAATTGTACCATTTACTTTTGCAGTTATATAAGTAATATAGTTTGCCTCTTTTTTAGCTCTTTTTGCTTCTTGATTACTTAACATTTCGTGAGAAGCAAGAGCTTTAACAGTTACAACACCTTTTTTTAATTTTGCTTTAATTCTAGTTTTTTTAGCCATTATTATTCCTTTTTTCTATTCTATAATTTGTTTTAATTTTTTTGTATTTGTTTTGATTGAATTAAATCAACCACCACAACCACCAATTGTAACTTTTACAGTTTTAGAAGCAGAATATAATTTACGACCATCTTCAACTACTGCAATAACTTTTCCAGTTTTTGCCAATTTAATTCTTACTGAATAATCGATGATTCCACCTTTAGGCACAGTGAATACAGCTACAGTAGCTTCTGGATTTGCATCTTGAAAAATTGCTACTTTAGAACCTGATTTAGCAGAAACTGTTACAGGAATAACTGCACCATTTTCAGCAATATCTGGAGCTTTCAATTTTACTTTACCTTCAGTTGTTGAAGCCGTACCAAATAATTCAGTCATTGCTTCATCTACTTTAGTTGCTGACCAAGCTTTAGGCTTTGTCTCTCTAAAATTGATTGCACTCAATGTAGATGGTGCCATTGAAACTGCTAATGCACCTAATCCTAAACTTAAAAAATTTCTTCTATTCATTTGTATTTCCTTTTCTTCTTAATTAATAGTTTTTAAATATGCAACAACTGCTTTTATTTCAGCATCACTTAACCAACCATTTTTACCAAATGCAGGCATTTGAGAAATTGGATTAGTTGTGTATGGATCATAAACTTTGTCGTATAACGCTTGTTCTGGCCATGCAGATAAATATTGTAATTTTGGTCCCATACTTCCTGGACCATCTATATTTTTACCATTAGCATCATGGCAAGCTAAACAGTTTCCTAAATTTTTAGTATTAAAGATTTTTTCACCTTTTTTTACTAAATCCATATCCCCAGCTAATGAGCTAGTAAGAACTAAACCACTAACTGCAGATGCTACAAGTAACTTTTTGATTAATTTCATTGCGTTTCTCCTTTATTTACTTTCATTGATTATATAATCAATAATAGCTTTAAAATCATCTTCTGGTAAAGTACTAGTCCCCATTGGAGGCATAGCATTAATACCATTGATTGCATTTGTATAAACTTCTTCTATACCTTTTTCTAAAACATCTGCCCAAGCATCACTATCACCAATAACAGGAGCTCCAATAGCTTTATTAGAGTGACATGCTGAACAATAGGTAGCATAGTTCTCTGCAATTACAGGATCAACACCAGCTACTACAGCTTTTACAGGTTCTTTCCAAGATCTTTCAGTGGATAAAGGCTCATTAACATTTGGAATTAAATCAACTTTTATTTTTAATAAAAGATCTTCAACAGTTTTACCTTTACCAAATTGTTTTTCAATACAATTTGACATACATCTTGTACCTTTTCCATAAATTGTAGGATCAGATAAAAGTTTTTGCATATTTTTAGGACCTTGATGAGGATCTTTCGTATCAACTTCTGGATAGAAACCATCAACATTAGGCATTACAATCTTAGCGAAGTTTTCTTTATTTAAAACAAACTCTTCATCCATTTCTTCCCCATCAACTTTTATACCATTTGAAGAAAGTAAAAATGCTGTAATAGCATATGTCTCACTATTAGTTAATGTTTTTGGTGCTGTAAAAGGCATAGACTCTTGGATATACCAATAAAGCGTACTAGCATATGGCCAATAAGATCCAATAGTTTTTTTAGCAACATCAGGATTAGGAGGATTGTCTGCTGGATTTAGTCTCTGAATATGTAAATTCTTTACATCTCCACCAGCAAGCGTAGGATAACCTTTTCCACCTGCTCCAAACTCCCCATGACACATTGAACATTGAGCATCATAAAGTTCTTCACCCCATTCAACTGAACCTTGTGCAATTTTTGGTTCTCCATCTTCCATTACAGGCTTACCATGTTCGATGTCATATAGAGGAAGACCTTCACCATCAGGTCGAACATCTAAGTTCCAAGCTTTAATTTCTTTTTTTGTTGCTGCTCTACCATTATTGTAATCCTTCGCACTTGAAGTTACATGATACGGACCATACTTACCCTCTTGTATTGGATACTTAACCGCACCATCTACAGACATTTCATTTTTTGCAACTAAAGAAGTAGCTAAAAGAGCAGATAATCCAAGTCCTAAAAGAATTGAATTAAGCTTTTTTGTGTTTTCTAATTTGAACATTGTTGCACACTCCTTCCTTAGTAATTTCCCAAGTTACAATTGCATTTCTATGGTAAACAGATTCAACACCTACAGCTGCTGTCTCTTCGTCAATTGTTGGTTGAATATTTCCAAAATCATCTCTAGATCTTGAAGCTAATAATAATGGCTTCCCATCCCACTTAATCACGTAAGAAAATCTTGTCCAAGATTTTGGAAGTACAAGACCTTTTAGCTTTGCTTCAGTCCAATTATTTCCACCATCAAGTGAAATATCAACACCTGAAATAGTTCCATGACCAGACCAAGCAATACCTTCAATTTCTACCATGTCACCTTTTTTAAGATGAGTCCATGGTTTTTCAGGACAAGGAGAAGTAATAACAGAGTTAACTTCGTTTACCCAGAAAAATCTAATAGCTTTTCCGCCTCTTTGAACCATAGTATATTTTGAAGTTTCTTCTTTTGAATGCCATGGTTTGTCAGATATTTCTAATCTTCTTAACCATTTAGTATTTAAGTTACCTTCCCAACCTGGAACAATTAATCTTACAGGATAACCTTGTTCAGGCCTTAGAGCTTCTCCATTTTGACCCCAAACAACCATAACGTCATCTAAAGCTTTTTCAACAGGAATCGATCTTGGGTTTGATGCATTATCACTACCTTCAGCTAGCATCCATACAGCATCTTTCTTTAATCCAACATCTTCTAAAATATCTTTTAACATAACACCAGTCCATTCAGCAGCACTCATTAGCCCTTTTTGGAACTGTAGTGAGTTAAACTGTGGACCTCTCCATTCAGGAGCTCCATTTGCAGGACACTCAATAAAGTATATTCTACTTTCACTAGGATATTTTTTTAAGTCATCAAGTGTTAAAACAATTTCTTTTTCAACTTGATCCCCACAAATCATTAATCTCCACTGATTTGGATCTACATGTGCAGTACCACCATGATTTCTTGTAAAAAACAATCCATTTGGCGTAACTATACCCTGTGATTCATGTATAGGACACATAGATACTGATGCATAATAATCTCCCGATGAAAAGATAGGGTGTGTTCTTCTAATATTATTATGCTCAAATGGAGAAGGTAATCCATAAGGGTTTTCATTAACTAGATCTCCAAGTTTTTGTCCCCATGGTGCCTCATTTATAATAGCTGGATCATCAGCTAATAATTTAACTGGTGATAAAACATTTGCAGCTGCAATAGCTCCAGCTGAATAAACTGCAGTTTTTCTAAAAAAATCTCTTCTACTTAATTTCTTCTCATAATTAGTATCTAAAGTTTTTTCAGAAGTTTCACTTACTTTCGTCATTATTCCTCCTCAAAAAATAAGTCATTCTACTAAAAAAAATAAACATAGTTTATTTTTACTTATAAGTATCATAACAGCCAATTATATAAGTAATAGTTATATATTGCTGTGTAAATTATTGCCATTTTTTTGATTTAAGTCAATAATAACTGAGTTTTTTTGTCAAGATTTGACACATAAGTGTCACTATTGCCATATTTGCTATGTAGATGCTATTTTGGAGCTTGAATCTGCCTCAATCTATTCTCATAAAGTTGCTTTTTTTATTCAATATGGTAATATTTCAACTTAATTTTTGGAGAAAACATGAAAAAACTAATGAAATATGATAAGTCTTTAAGTATAGTAAATAATTTAAATTTTAAAGCAAAAACAAAGGAAAAGCTTTTTTTAACAAATGCAATAGGAAGAGTTCTAGCATATGACGTGATTGCAGATCATAATAGTCCTGAATTCGTAACATCGGGAATGGATGGTTATGCAATTAAATTTGATGACCAAGAAAATGATTTAATTAGTATTATTGATATTAACCCTGCAGGTAAAGTTATACAATCAGAAGTTAACTCTGGTGTATGCATAAAAACTTTTACTGGTTCTTTAATGCCAAAAGGTTCAGACACTCTTATTCCTGTTGAAAATTGTGAAGTAATTGATAATTCAATTAAAATCACACAAAAGGTTCCTAAAGGTTTTGCAGTTAGAGATGTTGGTGAGAATTATAAAAAAGATGAAGTTCTTATAAAAAAAGGCACAACTATTGGATTTGCAGAAATTGGAGTAATGGCATCATTAAATATTGCACAAGTAACTGTTTACTCTCAAGTTGTAGTTAGTATTGCTAGTACAGGTAGTGAAATTTTAGATATAGGTGAAATTCAAACTAATAATGCACAAATTAGAAGCTCAAATCACTTAACAGTTGAAGCATTAGCAAAAAAAGCTGGTGCAAGAACAATACAAATGGGAATTGTAAAAGATGATATGGAATCAATTACAGAGATGATGACTACTGCATTAGAAAATTCTGATATTGTTGTAACTACTGGTGGAGTTTCAAAAGGTGATTATGATTTTGTTCAAGATGTTGTAAAAGAAAAACTTGGGGCAGAGGTTCTCTTTCATGGGGTAAATATAAAACCTGGTAATCCAATTTTAATTGCAAAAAAAGATGATAAACTAATTATATCATTGCCTGGTTTTGCATACTCATCAACAGTATGTGCTATTCTTTTTCTATTGCCAATGATTTATAAATATGAAGGTTCAGATAAAACACTACCAATTGTAAAAGCTAGAATCAATCAAGATTTTATACTTAAACAGAAGAAAACAATGTTTACTGCTTGTAATGTAAAATATCAAAATAATGAATATGTCATAGATTTTGAAGGGAAAAAACAAGGAACTAGTGCAATCTTAACAAATATGTTAGGAAGCCCAGCCCTACTAATTCAAAAAGAAGATAGCAAAGATATTAAATCAGGTGAATTAGTTGATATTTTATTGTTAAATGAATTAAAATAAATGATTAATACTCAAAGAGTATATATCCTATTAGTGCTTTGTGTACTTTTCTGGTCTGGTAATTTTATTTTAGGGAGATTTGTTAATACTCAAATTGAACCAATAGAATTAGCTTTTTTTAGATGGGGTTTTGTTGTAGCTTTTTCTATTCCAATTCTATTTTTTATTGATATTAAAAAAGTATTAAAGATTGTGAAAGAAAATTTTCTTTTTTTATCTTTTTTATCTTTTTTAGGTATAACTTTATTTAATACCGTTCTATATATTGCACTACAGACCACTACTGCCACAAATGCATTATTAATTAATTCAATTATTCCTATATTGATTTTAATTCTTTCTTTTTTTATATTAAAAAGTAATATTACAAAAAGACAAACATTTGGAATTATTCTATCTACAATTGGAGTTGTTTTTCTTGTATTAAAAGGTGATTTTTTAAATATATTAAATATAAGCTTTACAAAAGGTGACCTTTGGGTAATTGTTAGTTCTATAGTTTGGGCAACATATTCAGTAATTGTAAAATTTAAACCAAAAAATCTTTCACATATTGAATTATTTTTAGTTATTGTCTATTTAGGGTTTATTTTTCTTATTCCTTGGTATTTAATTCAAGGATATAGTTTAGAACATGAAATTCAGGTACTAGAAGAAAATTGGTATTTCTTTTTGTATGTTTCTTTATTTGCATCAATACTATCATTTTATTTTTGGCATATGGGAATAGATACAATAAGTGCTGAAAAGACTGGTCAATTTACACATTTAATGCCAATATTTGGATCAATATTAGCTTTTATTTTTTTAGGAGAAAAATTACAAAGTTATCATATTATTGGTGCAATATTAATTGGTATTGGAATTTATTTATCTTTATTTATGAAAAAAATAAAATCAAACTAAATTATGTTTTAGTAAGAAATTACAAGTTTATTTCGACCTTCTTCTTTTGCTTTATACAATGATTTATCTGCAAGTTTATATATATCATTTTGTGAAAGTTTTGAAGTTGGTTCGACAATCTTTATACCTATTGAAATACTAAGGTAATTACACACAACACTACTTTCATGCTTAATATTAAGATTTTGTATACTCTCTTTTAATCTATTAGCTAAAATTTTAACTCCATTTATATTTACTTTTGAAGTAATTACTCCAAATTCTTCACCACCTAATCTGAAAACAAAATCTTCAGCTCGATTCAAAGTATATTTAAGAGTATTAGCTACTTTTTCTAAGGCTATATCACCAGCAGCATGTCCATAAGTATCATTATATTGTTTAAAATAATCAATATCCAAAATCATCAATACAAAATTGTTTTTATCCCTATGCGATCTTTTTAATTCTAAATTAAACATAGTATTAAAATGTCGTCTATTATAAATTTTTGTTAAATAATCTGTTATTAACAATTCCGAAATTTCTTTTTTGTCAGTAATATCGTTATAAATTGACGTATATCCAGTTATATTACCTTTTTCATCAAAATTTGGTGTAATAGAATTTTCAACCCAAAAAAAGGACCCATCTTTTTTTATATTTTTATGTTCACCTTTCCAAAGTCTTCCTTTTGTTATTGTTTCCCATAACTCTACAAAAGTTTGATCATCGTTATCTGGATGTTTAAATATATTATGATTTTTTCCCATTAACTCATCTCTTAAATAACCAGTTAATTTACAGTAAGCATCACTAATATTTACTACCCTTCCATTTAAATCTGAAATCGATATATAGACATGTTCATTTACAATATTAATATATTGGTCAAGTTTTTTTTGAGTATTAATACTTTGAGTAATATCATGAGCTTCGCAAAGTATGTATGTTACATTACCTTCATCGTCAAATACAGGAGAGAAACAAAAATCTACTTCAATTCTTTTATTTAAAGTATTAAAATAATATTTATGTTCTTTTAAAGTACTACCTAAACTTATCAGAGAGATATCTTTTATTAAAGATTCTTTTTCTTTTTCAGAATAATAACTCCACCAGGGAAGATTCCAAAAATATTTACCAATTACATTTTTCTCTTCTAATCCAACTATTTGTAAAGAAGTTTGATTTGCTTTTAACAATTTCCCTTTGTTATCTAGGAGAAGAATAAAATTAAAAGAATTGTTAAATATTGAGTCTAGAATATTACTTGTATTACTAAGCTCATTATATAATTGTTTTTGTTTTGTAATGTCCGTCAAATAGCCATAGTAAGCATTTACATCACCATTTTTATCTCTAATTATTTTAGTTGTGTGATTCAGCCAAATTATTTGACTACCTTTTACTATACGATATGGTTCATATGTAAATTCATCTTCTTCAATTTTAGAAATTGAAGAAGCCTCCTGATTAAATCTTTTTAAGTCTACTTTATGTATAAAATCAGAATGATAATATTTTCTTTTTAAAAAATCATCTGCTGTTTTTCCATAAATTTTAATTACATTATCTGTTACATATTCAAGTTCCCACAATCCATTTATTTTTTTTAGAATAAAAAATACTGTTGGGCTTGCATTTAAATACTGTAATACTTTCTCCATATAATAATTCTCTTATAATTGATTTAATTTAGATTATATGAAAAGTAACATAATAGTACTATTAAAAGCTATTGCAATCCTCTAATGTACCATTATCAAAACCTTTTTTAAACCATGACATTCTTTGTGAAGAAGAGCCATGGGTAAAAGCATCAGGGACAACATATCCTTGTGCTTGCTTTTGTAAAGTATCATCACCAATTGCACTTGCAGCATTTAAAGCCTCTTCAATATCACCCTCTTCTAAAGAACTAAAAATCTCTTTACTATAATGCGCCCATAGACCTGCATAACAATCAGCTTGAAGTTCAACTTTCACTTGTAGGGCATTTGATTTTTTTTCACTTTTAAAATTTTGTTTTGCTTTATGTACTTTATCTAAGGTTCCTATTAAATTCTGTACATGATGTCCAACTTCATGTGCTATAACATAAGCTTGTGCAAAATCACCAGGAGCATTGTGTCTTCGTGCTAATTCATCAAAGAAAGATAAATCTAAATATACTTTTTTATCACTAGGACAATAAAAAGGTCCAGTTTGTGAAGATGCAAAACCACAAGCACTTTTTGTACTTCCTCTAAATAGTACTAACTTTGGTTCAACATATGAAGACCCATATTTTTTAAAAATTTCACTCCAAATATCTTCTGTTTGAGCTAAAACTGCAGATACAAACTTAGCACTTTTATCATCTGCTTTTTGATTTACAACTTTTTTTTGAGAGGAAGAAGAGGAAGAAAAATCAAGTAAAGCCAAAGGATTAAAACCAAAAAAATAAGCAACAACTCCAACAACAAGTACAATTCTTCCTATTTTTGTCCCTAGAAGCATCTTAGCAATTGGCAATAAAGCCATCATATTACCACCTCTGTTTTTACTTCCATAGGTTGAAGAATTTCTTCTATCTTCTATATTTGAACTTTCTCGATTATTTTCCCATTTCATCGTCAAACTCTCCTATAGTAGTTTTTCAGCATGAACACCTTCTAAAAAGCCTTCGTATGTTCTTATTTCATAATCTTTATTTTTCTTTTTATATTTTTTTATAATTGATCTAGCAACTCTTTTTGCATCACTTTTAATTAATTCACAATCATTATTCAAAGGTTTGATTTTTACTAATTCTTCTTCAATTTCATCTGCTGCGGATACCGCAAAACTACTATGTTTTCTAAGATAATCTTTAAGTATTATATAATATCTATTAAAAACTTTTTTAGTTCCCTCCGGAGATTTATGTAACTTTGCAAGTCTAGGAACAGTATACAAAATGTCAACTTCTGTTTTAACTTCAGCAATACTACAAATACCACTTTTCATTTGCCTTTTATAAGCATATTTAATCTTCCAGTTTACAGTACCATGGCGAACACTACCAAAAGAGGCAATAGGAGAAGAAGCATCCATACTATCTTCCAGTTTATGTTTATTTGTTGGATATATATCATAATATTTATAATCTGTGTATACAAAGGGTTTTGCAAATAAAATTGTAGTAGTTAAAAAAATAAAAGCTAAAAATATTTTCATTTATATCCTAAAAGTTGAATTGTTTTTTGGAGGAGTTGAGGAAAAAGTTGTTTTTTCTTCTTTATTTTCATCACTAGAACAACAACTTGAACTAGAACTAGAAGAACAACATGACTCTTTTTTAACAAAAAATGGTTTTAATAAATAATAAAAAATCAATAACAACATTATAATAGAAGCAAGTCTATTTAAGATAGATACCTCTTCCATATCATGTGAGATATTTAAAATTTCAAGTTTTCCAAATAAAGAATCAAAGCCAAAGCCAAAAATCAAAGATAATATAGCAATTGTAGATACATAAACTATTAAAGAAGTTCGTCCAAGCATTTTATATACAACACTCATGGTAACGGCACTAGTTGCAGGACCTGCAGTTAAAAATATAAATGCTGCACCAGCACTCATACCTTGTAACATTAAAGCAGCAGCAATAGGTAAAGAAGCAGTTGCACAAGTATATAAAGGGATTGCAAATAATAAGATTACAAAATAAGTTAAGATTTGATTATCAAATAATAAAGATGAATACTCTTTTGGTACAAAAGTAGTAAATAATGCACCTAATAAAAGTCCTACAGATAAAGCTTTTACCATATCGACAAAAAGTGTCACATAAGCATATGTAAAAACTTCTTTAATAGAAAATTTCTTTTTCACAGTTGAATTACAAGAACAAGAAGAATCAGAACAACTCTCTTCCTCTTTTTTAACATTAACAGAAGTTGGAGCAGAACTAAAGAACTGTGCTTTAGGTTTTTCTTCTTCAATTTTCTCTTTTTCTACAAAGTTTTGAATAAGTCCAACACATATAGCAATTATAACTGAACTTACAACTCTAAATATAGTAAAAACTATTCCAAAAAAAGAAAAAGTAGCAAGGATAGAATCAACGCCCGTTATAGGAGTTGATATTAAAAAACTTTGAACAGCTCCTTTGCTTGCACCCTCTTTTCTTAAACCTTGTGCTATTGGAATAACAGAACAAGAACACACAGGAAGAGGTATTCCAAATAGTGTAGCTTTTATAACAGAACCAGTTGAATCTCTACCTAAGTTTTTTGAGACAAAATCTGAAGGAACTAATTGTTTTAATATTCCAGCAAACAATAGCCCAAGCATAATATAAATTGACATTGCATCAACTAATATAAAAAAATTATTTAAAAAATCTGTAAGATATATCATTTTATTCCCCTATTAATTGTTGAGAATCTATCTTTTTCTTAGCTTTTACACCAAGTTCAATAAACTCTTCACTTCTCTTTAGTAAATTACCTTTACCTAAAGTTAGTTTCTTCATAGCATCATCGTAAGATTTTTGAGTTCTACTAATATTTAATCCAATAGCTTCTATATCTGTTACGAAATTTGCAAATTTATCATATAAATCAGCCGCTTTTTTTGAAATAATCAAAGCATTTTCATTTTGATGTTCATATCTCCAAATATTTTCAACAGTTCTTAAAGTTGCAAAAAGAGTAGAAGGAGATACAAGCATTATATTATTTTCAAAAGCAGTTTTGAATAGATTGTTATCTTCAGAAGCAGCTAACATAAATGCTCCTTCAATAGGTATAAACATTAAAACAAAATCTAAAGTATTAACAGAATCAATATCTTCATAACTTTTTATACTTAAACCTTTTATATGTGTGTATATTGACTTAATAAGCTCTTTAATAGCAAGTTCTCTTTGAACTTCATCATCTGCTTCCGTATATTTTAAATATGCCGTAAGAGATACTTTAGAATCAATTACAATATCCTTATTCTGAGGAAGATGAACAATTACATCTGGTCTTAATCTTTTCCCCTCATTATCAGTATATGAACCTTGAGTTGTATACTCTAATCCCTCTCTTAAACCTGTTTGTTCCAATATTTTTGTAAGGATTAATTCTCCCCAATCACCTTGTGTTTTATTTTCACCTTTAAGCGCTTTTGTAAGATTTATAGCATCTTGAGAAATTTGATTATTTAAATCCTTTAAATTTTTAATCTCAGTAAGAAGAGAACTTCTTTGTTTTGTCTCTTCATTATAAATATCATCAACTCTCTTACCAAATGTAGTCAATTGATCTTTAAATGGAGTTAACATTTGAGAAAGATTATTTGTAGATTTTTTTGTATTTTCTTCAAATAACTTATTTGCCAAATTTTCAAACTCTTGCTTTAGTCTATCTTTTGATGTTTCAAGAAGTTCGATTTTTTCTTTAAGATTTTCTTCTTTAATTGCAAATTCATTTTTAATTTGTTCTTTTTTATCTTCAAAAGAACTTGTTAAAGCATCAATTTGCAATCTTGCATTACTTTTTTCAAAGTGCAAACTTTCATTAAAATTAGACTCTAAAAGTTCTATTTTATCTTCATAAGTTTTTGATTGTAAAAATAAATCATCTTCAAGCTTAGAAATTGAATCTTTATAATTCTCAACTAAAGAGTCAAAAGAGTTTTTTGTAAACTCAATTTTCTCTTCTAAAAGAATTATTCTTTGTCTAGAAATTAACCATAGAATAAGACCTCCAGAAATTAATCCAATTAATAAAGCTATAAAAGCAATTAGATTTACATTATCAATTTGCATTGCTAAAGACACTGTCTTTTAAAGCTTCTTCTGAATCTGCATGAACATCATATCCTAGTTCTTTAAATCTCTCCACTAATGGTGGATGAGAATAATAAAAGAAAATATAAATTGGATGAGATAAAGGGAAAGATTTATTTTCATTTGCAAGTTTTAATAAAGCACTTACCAAATCTTCTTTACTTTGCATATTTGAACCAAATTCATCTGCTGCGTATTCGTTGTGTCTTGAAATTAAAGAAATGAAAGGCATTAAGAAAAATGATAAAATTGGTGAAAAAATCATAAATAGAGTTATAATTGCATAAGGTTCATTGTTTAAAGATAAACCTAAAAATATTTCATCATTTAAATTTCCAAAAATTGCAAAAAATACAAACATAACAACACCCATAATACCAATATTCTTTAAAATATCGCCATTTTTAAAGTGTCCTAATTCATGCCCAAGAACTGCTAGTAATTCATTATGAGATAATTTCTCAACTAAAGTATCAAATAAAACAACTCTTTTTGTACTTCCTAGACCACCGAAATACGCATTAAGTCTATTGTCTCTTTTAGAGGCATCTACAGAAAAAACACCTGAGCTTTTAAAACCAACTTGATCTAATAAATTCTCAATTTTAGTTTCAAGTTCTTTGTCTTTTAAAGATTCAAATTTATCAAACATTTTATCTCTAATTACAGGATATAACATATTAATTAAAATAATTACTGCAAATATAAATACAAATCCCCAAATCCACCAAGTATCAAAACTACTAATTATCCAAGAAATTGCACCAATTACAATTGAACCAAAAACAAGGAAAAGAAATCCCGACTTTACAGTATCTTTGATGTATAAAGTTGGTGTCATATTTGAGAAACCATATTTTTTATCTAATTTAAAAGTTGAGTACAATTCAAAAGGAAGCTCTAAAATCCAGTTAATAATAATAAACAAATCAACATAAACAATAGCTTTTTGCCAAGATGATTCAATTGTAACAAGTGAGTCTAAAGAAGAAAGACCAAAAGCAATCCAAAAAACAAAAATAATGAAGCTATAAAATGAACTAACAATTGCAATTTTTTCTTTTTCTATTGAATAATTTGCAGCTTCATGATATTTATCTGTATCTAAAATAATAGCTTGCAAGTTTTTTGCATTTTTAACAAATCCAATTTGCATAAAAGATGTATATGTAGTAAATAAAAAGTATAAACAATACCCTACAACAAAAATTTCTAACACTTATATTCCTTTAATAAATAAAATTAAGTAGTTATTTTATCGTATTAAACTTGTTGTAAATTGAATATTTAAATTAGTCTTCTTTGTTAGTATCTGATTGAGATAAGACTACCTTATTTCTTCCACTTCTTTTAGCTTCATATAAAGCTAAATCTGCTCGGTGTAAAATAGTTTCCAAATCAGGATCATCTGCTTGTAGAAGTGCAACACCAACACTTACTGTAAATTTTATTCTCTCTTTTTTTGGTGTTAAGTGCTCTAAGTTTTCTATTTCAAATCTAATGTTTTCAGCAGCTTTTAAAGCTCCTCTTTCAGAAGTATTTGGTAAAACAGCAGCAAATTCTTCACCACCTAATCTACCAAAAATATCAGAAGTTCTAAGTGTACTTTCAGTCTTTTTAGCCATAAGTCTAATTACATCATCACCAACAGCATGTCCATAAATATCATTTATCAATTTAAATTTATCAATATCAATCATAAGTACAGCAAGTTTTTTATTTTCTCTTCTATTGTATTTTATCATTGGGGCTGATGATTCATAAAAACTTCTTCTGTTTCTTACCCCAGACAAAGAATCTGTAGTTGCCAAAATTTCAAGTTTTACGTTAATATCATTTAATTCTAAAGTTCTTTTTTCAACAGCACTTTCTAATACTTTTTGATAATCTTTAAGTCTTCTCTCTTGAGCATTTAATTTAATAGCTTCTAAAATAATAAGTTCAAAATCAACTCTATCAAAACGTCTTGGTATCATTTGATATATTGAAGCATTGTTAATAATCTTTTCTAAGCATTTTACATCAACAACATCATTAAATATTATATTTTTTGTATTTGGGGAATTTTTATGTAGTTCAATAAGGAAATCTTCAGAAGGCATACTTGAAGTTTCATTTCCTAAAATTGTAATCAGTATTTCATTTCCAGAAATGATATAGTTATAACAACCAATAAGTGCTTGTTCAGCATTAACATAACTTTCTATAATATAATCAGAATCAACAATTCGTGAAATTTTATTATAAAGTTCATCAAGAATTTGTACATCATTTTCGATACAAGCAATCACATATTTAGCCATTTGTTAAACCAATCCCTATACAATTAAAGGAGGTATGTTACCTAAGTTTAAGTTTAAGTTAAATTAAATGTTTATTAAAGTAATAATAACTAAATACTTTTGTATATATATTATTACTATTTTCATAACTATAAAATAATTATTAACCTATTATTAAGCTAGGTTAAAACTATCCAAAAATCCCATATAGTCTGTTTTTAAAAACTTATTACATTATTATATATTTTTATTTGAAAATTTTCAAAATTTCTTCTGGAATTTTATTTGGTTTAAAGTTTTTTAGATAAGCTACTCTTATTTTAGCTGTAAAAAGTAATTCTTCATCTCTAAATATTTCGTGAAAAACTTCAATTGAAGCATTTTTTTTAGATAACAATTTTGTTGTCACATTTAAAACATCTGCAAAAGTTGCAGACTTAATATAATCTGCTTCAACTTTTTTAACAACAAAAAATTCATCGCCATTATGAGGAGATAAACCTTTTTCAAAAAATAAATTACTTCTAGCTCTTTCGCAAAATTTTAAATAGTTAGCGTAGTAGACTACTCCACCTATATCTGTGTCTTCATAATAGACTCTTATCTTCATTCTCCAAACTCCTTTTTATTGAATTAATAATTATATCAAAGTTTATATTCATGCACCTATAGATATGCATATAAGCCATTCTCTATGTATTTGAGTAATAGGCATTGTATTTTTCACAATTCTAAATATAATAATCAATAATCATTCCTATAAAATATTATTTTTATTGTATAATTACAATAATACATATAGGATATAAAATTGGATGCAATAAAAGAAATAACAAAGAGCGTTTTAACTACTTTAAAAGATAATAACCTTGAAGTAACACCAGAAAATTATTTTAAAGAGTTCAAAAAACAAGCTGATATTTCAGCAATTGATTTTGATGAATTAAAATTCTTTGATAAACTTGTAAATGAACTAACAAATAATGAAATAGCAAGCTCCTTATACTTAGAAAGCTTCAAAGATTTATCTCAAGTTCTTTCAAAAAGAGCATCAGATGATGAAATAAAAGATTTATTAAATATCTTTGATGATATTTTAGCTCCTTCGGTTAATTTTATTCAAAAAGATGATATTGACAATTTTATTTCTAAACTTAGTAAAGAACCTAGAAAGCTACTAAAAAAAGACACTATTAGAAGATTACATCAGATTTCAAGAGATAGAGTAGCCTTAGATAGAGAAGTTTTACGAAATAAAACAGATGATATTATAAAAATCACTACTCTAATGGAAAAATACTTTCAAAAAACTCTTATTGAAAGTTCAAACTCTACACAAGAAATAGTTAAAATAAAAGATGAGCTAAGACAACTAAATATTTCAGATTCATCACAAAGAGAGTTAGGTGTTTTACAAGGTAAATTAATTGATACTATTTTTAATATAGAAAACTCTATGCAAAAAAATCTTTATATTTTAGATCAAAATAAATCTAAATTTGAAGACCTAAATCAAACTATAGAAAAACTTCAAAAAGAACTTAAAATTGCAAAAGAAGAAAAATCTACAGATTTTTTAACTGATATACTAAATAGAAGAGCCTATCAAGAAGAAGTAGAAAAGATAGAAAAAAAGCATGACATGTTTGATGCACAATATGCTATAGTTTTTATTGATATTGATCATTTTAAAGAAGTAAATGATACATATGGACATGCTTGTGGAGATGTAATTTTGAAAGCTTTTGCATCTATATTAAAAGGTTTGACTAGACAAGAAGATGTTATTTCAAGATATGGTGGAGAAGAATTTATCTCTTTGATAAACTATAAAAATAAAGATGAAATTGCAAAATATATATATAGATTAAAAAGAATTATAAAAACAAACTATTTTGTATACAAAGATACAAGAATACATGTGAGATTTAGTGGAGGAATCGCATTTAGAGATAATTACACCTCTTACATAGATGCAAAAAAGAATGCTGATAAGTTATTGTACGAAGCTAAAAATAGTGGCAGAGACAAAGTTATACTTGATGATGGTACAGAGATTTAATTCTATACCATTTTTATTTATCCCATAGGATATAAAATATCTTTTTGGATTTCTTCAATTTTTGATAATAACTCACTATCAATCTTAAAATCTAAAGCTGCAAAAGATTCATCTAACTGAGATAATTTTCTAGCACCAATAATAGTTGAAGCAATAAAATCAAAGTGTTTAGAATATGCTACAGCTAAAGTAACAGGAGAGATTCCATACTCTTTTGCTAATTCTACATATCTTTTAGTGGCTTCTATTGTTTTATTATTTACAAATCTATCTGCCATAGCTTGAACTCTTGGATTTTCACTTGACATATAAATGCCAAACCTAGTATCTTTAGGGTATAAACCTCCATTATATTTACCAGATAAAACTCCTCCTGCTATTGGAGAATATGGAAGAAGAGATATATTTTCTCTTTCACATACATTTGCTAATTCATCATGAAACCTTGGATTTAAAAGAGAAAAGTTATTTTGAATAGATTCAAATCTTGCAAGATTATTATATTTTGAAACTTCATTTGCTTTTGTAAGTCCATAAGCACTATCGTTTGAAGTTCCTAAATATCTTACTTTACCTTCACGTACAAGTTCATCAAAAGCTTTCATACTCTCTTCAACTGGAACAACTGTGTCAGGCCAATGCATTTGATAAAGATCTATATAATCTGTTTGAAGTCTTTTTAAACTTCCTTCAATAGCTGTCTTAATATGAAAAGAATCTATAGCAGTTAATCCATGTCTCATAGGAGGTACAAACCATCCAGAAGCTGCTCCTGCCACTTTTGTTGCAAGGATTATAGAATCTCTAGGTTTTGTCTTTAACCACTCTCCTACAATAATTTCTGTATTTCCAGCTAAATTAGCTTTAGGAGGGACAGGATAAAGCTCAGCTGTATCATAAAAATTGATACCTCTTTCATAAGCTTTATCCATAATTTTAAATGCTTCTTCTTTTGAAGTGGTAGTTCCAAAAGTCATAGTTCCTAAACAAATAGGAGTAACTCTTAGACCACTTTTCCCAATATAATTATATTTCATATTTATAACCTTTTTATAAATTTAAGATTGATTATATCTCTTTATCTTTTAATCTAAAATATCTTTTTAAATTACTCCATAATACAAATCTCTTTTTTAAACATATGTAATATAGTCTCTTTTGCAACTAAAAATATAATTACAGAGGTGATAATTAAGAAAAAGTAAGATAGAAAACCATAAAAGCTCTCATGTGTTAATTCATACATCAAAAGAGTTGCTAAAGTAATAGCAGCCATAGGAAATGTAAATGCCCACCAAGAGATAAAAAATTTAATATTTATATAATTTTTGTACATAACAAAAACCAAAATTGTAAAAAATAGTGCCAGACTATATAAAATATGAGCAAAAAAATCTAAAGATGCTGTTAACTTAATATATGCAATAAAACCTATAGCAGGTGGAGCTATTAATATAAATAATGTTGGCATAAATTTAGGAGCAAACTGTTTGTGAAAAATTATTCTATTTAGAATAATGGCGAAAAGAACAATCAAAAAGAAAATACCTATTGAAAAAAAGAAATATAAAACTGAATCACTTATGAAACCTTTTCCAGCAATTGGCACAATAATATTACCAACAATAGGAATAAACCAAGCAGGATTTGAATGTTGTATTTCAAGATTATTATTAATCCAAAACTTAAAAGTATAAAATGTAAGAAAAAAATGCAGACATGCACCTAAAACAAAAAAAATCTGTGATAATTCAATAATACTATGTCTAAAAAGAATAGATAAAAGAAGCATTGAAATTGATATTGCTGCAAAAAAATTCACTCTAATTGGATGTACAAACTCTTTATTAACTTCTTCTTTATAAGAAATGAATTTTTTAGTATAAAAGAAAAGAATAACTAAAAAAAGAACTAATGAAATAAAAGAGAAAACAGTAGCAATAATAGAAGGAAAGTATAAAACTGCACTAGTCTTTGTCAAAACAATTGATAGTCCGGTAAACCCCATTACAATGGCAAACATCATCACTGGGAAAAATTGTAATCTATCTGAGGGAATTGACTTTATATTTTCAGTCTGTTCCATAAAATGAGTCCTTTAAGAGAAATTTTTTTATAATGGTTTGAAAGAAGGAGAAATATGGCTAAGAAACCATTTATTGATTTAAAATCCCATAATATTACCTATAAAGTTAATCATCAAACAATAAAATTACTATCTTTTAAAAAATCAAATATGTCTTTAGACGTTGCAATATTTGAAAATGGTGAATTCGTAAAAAATAGTACAATAGTGTTTGCTCATTTACCCAAAAGTATTAAATCAATAATCAAACCATTATAATTTTGGATTATACTAATATTAACTTGAAATTATTATTAAACTAGGTTATAAATATATCATAAGCTAAACTTATAATATGAAATCTATTGGGTCAATATACTCTACTTTTAATAAGCTAGTTTCATAATTTTGTTTTTCTAGAATTGAATGAATCATTTTTATAGTTCCACCATGTGAACAAATTAAAATATCACCATCAGTAGGTAGTTCTTTTAAAAATGATCTTACTCTACTTTCAAATTCAATTAGAGTTTCAGAGCATATAAATTTATGCCAGCGTTTCATTGAGGATAAATATTTTATGTCATATGAAGCTAAATTTTCTATTTCAGAAAAATTTTTACCTTCAAATTCATCTTTAAATTTTACTTCTCTTAGTCTAAAATCTTTTTTATAATTTAATTTTATTAAGTCTAAAGTCTGTGTACATCTTTGCAAATCAGAAGAATAAACATAATCATATTTTCTATTCTTAATATTATCAAGCTTTGATATATCTGTTAGAGATAAGTCAATTTTAATATCACTATGACCAATATAACTTTTTTGATATTCCAAAGGTACAGGAGCATGTCTTAGAAGCGTTATTAGAATCATAAACAAACCACCACTATAAATAGTACTATTTCTGTCAATTCTAATGTCATACCTAGCGTATCCCCATTTAGAAAACCTAAATTCTTTTTTATGAATTTAAAAATTAAAAAAGAAACAATAAAAGCAATAATTAATAAATATAAAGATTTAAAACCACTAAGAAATATAATCATAATTAATGTAAAAATAAATGTAAATAAAAGACAATTAAAAGATAATGCATCCTTTAACATATTTACAAAAGTTGATTTAAAATCAAATATTTTTATCAAAAAGATTAGTATAAAACGACTAATAATAAGTACTGAAATTAATTCAAAAAAGAACCCCTTTGACAAAAGAAAAACAATAGCTGATAATTTTACAATTACAAATCCAACAGAATATAAAACACCCATTGCGCCAACGCTAGAATCTTTTATTATTTCATATGCATCTTTTCCAGAGTGTTTAGCATAAAGGGCATCAACAGTGTCCAAAATAGCTTCTGTATGTATAAAACCATACATTAACATATATACAAAGGCACAAAGCAGTGCTCCAAACCATTCTAGATGATTTAAGAAACTATATAAAAATATAACTATAAATCCTAAGACAAATCCTAAAAAAGGCAAAAAATAAAGCATAGAGTTTAAAACTTTTTTCTGAGTTAAATCATCATTTTTATCAAAATTTATTGGTATAATTGTAAAGTAACTAAAGGCAAATTTTAACCCTAAATAATACTGTTCAAATTTATTAATTTTATTCATTTATTGCATCCAAAATTCTCTTAATATCAAGTCTATTTTTTAACTCTTCTATAAAAGTATTTATTCTATTTTTTTTGTATTCTTCAAAGTTATACTCTTTGTAATTTGGATTAATATTTCCAAATATCTTATTTCTCAAATTATCATTATCAAATATCGCATGGATAAAAGTACCATTTATTTTATTACTTTCATAGCTTATTGGATATTTATTACTTTGTCCTTGATGTATCTCAAATCCACTTATTTCACAGCCAAAAATATTGTAATCAGATTTTTGAAGAGTTTTATCTTTTTCAAAAGTAATTACATCATCAATAAATCCTAAACCAACTTCAGAACAAGACTCATCATTTTCTAAAGCATAAGTATCATAGAGATTTTCAAACATCATCTCATATCCACCGCAAATACCCAAGATTTCTTTATCATACTTTTTTATTCTATCAAAAAGCCCTATTTCTTTTAACCACTTCAAATCTTTAATTACAAGTTTAGAACCAGGTAAAATAATCATATCAAACTTATCTAATGAGATATTTGATTCAACAAATTCTAAATTTATACTCTCATCTGCTATTAAAGGTTCAAAATCATTATAATTACTCATATAAGGATAAAATATCACTGCTACACTTATCAAAGTATTACTTGTATCCTGAGTATAATTTTTTAAACTTTGAGAATCTTCAAAGCCAAGATTAAAAGGTATATAAGGTAACACTCCTAAAACTGGTATGTTAAACTGATTTTCAATTATATTTATACCTTCATCAAATAAAGACATATCTCCGCGAAATTTATTTACAATCACACCAACAACGTTTTTACGTAACTGTTCTGGCAATAAATGATAAACACCATATATAGAAGCAAAAACTCCACCTTTTTCAATATCTGCAACTAAAATGATTTTTGTGTTGTATTTTGTTGCAATATAAATATTTGAAAGGTCTTTATCCATAAGATTTAGCTCTACAGGACTTCCTGCACCTTCACAAACTACACAATCATACTTTTCATCAAGATATTCAAAACATCTATCTACAGCAGGTTTTAAACTATCTAAGTCATTGTAATACTCAAGTACATCTTTATTTGCAACTACTTTTCCTTCAACTATCAAAGAAGCACTACTTCCTCGTCCTGATTTAAGCAATATAGGATTTAGATGATAAGAAGTTTCAAGGCCTAATACATGAGCTTGAAAATATTGTGCAACAGCAATTTCTCTACCATCATCACATACAAAAGCATTGTTAGATACATTTTGAGCTTTAAAAGGAACTACACTCACTCCTAAATCTTGTAATATCTTTCCAATTACAAAGGTTATTGTAGATTTTCCAGCATCTGAACTTGTACCAAAAATAGAGATATTTTTCATATTTATTTCAACCTACTAGCAAGTCCAAGTTTTACTTCATACACTTCATCACAAAAAGAAGCTAACTTTTGACCTATAATTCCTGTTAAATCTACAAACTCCCTACTCTGCTTATCAAATGGAATTACTCCACTATTAACATCATTTAATACAAATACAATATTTGCATCTATATTTTTTATATCTTCTAGTTGCTTGACTAGTTCTTCTTCACTGTTTTCAATATTATTTAAAATCCACATAGAAATACAATCAACAAGATAAGTATTACCCTCTTCTATTTTTGATACAATATTTAAAGGCTCTTCTATTGTAATAAACCTCTCTTCTCTTTGATTTTGATGTTTTAAAACTCTTAAATTCATCTCTTTATCATCAAAACTTTTATCATATGTAGCAATATAATATGGTTTATTTTTCGATAATTCTAAAGCTTTTGCCTCAGAAAGTGTTGATTTTCCTGATTTTTGTCCACCAAAATATAAAATTTTCATTATCTATCCTAAAAAGCTTTCTATTTGTTTTATAATATTTTCATTGTTTAGACCGTTTATTAATCCATAAACTAAAGCAGCGCCAGCTCCTACACCCTCTTTTGCTTCACCTTGATCATATAATTTAAGTGCAGGATGATTTGAAGTTGAGAAATCAAACTCTGGATAATATGCATTTATAGAAAAGTCTAACATTTCAAGAAGAGCTTTTATATCACTATTTTCATCTTCATAAACCCATTTAGTTGTACAAAGTGCAAGATTAGAAGTATCAAATTCTCCACCCATAGTTTTAAGTATGCTATTTACTATAAGTAAAACACAAGCCATTTGTGTTCCCCCTGCAAGTATTATCTTTGTTTTATTGTTTAAACCTAAAATAAATCCAGCATTGAAAATCAACATATTATCAGCTACTTTTCCTAATCTGCTAAAAAGGTCATCCTCATTATTTATATTTTTTAATGCAGACTCAATTGTAAGCTCCCGAATACTAGTTGGAACATCTTTAAAAGAACTACTAAATAGTTTTTTTGTATCATAATCTAAAGCCAAAGCTGTTGCACAAGCTGTAGTAGTACCACTAGGAACAGACTCAGATAAAATAATGTAGTCATCTTTACACTCAAAAGTTTGTCCAAATGCTAAACCTTTTTGAAAAACAGCCATTGCATCAATCTTTGCATCCTCAGCAATACTCATACTAGGAGTTATTTCAAAATTATGAATATTGAAATAAGATACTTTTGGAGGAATTAGCAAACCTAAATCTAATAATTCAATATTTCCATAAGGTTTAAGTAAATGCACTGCTCTTGTTATTAAAGCAGGGGTAGGAACACCTTTAGGAGTTTCAGCAATATTATCTAAACTTCTAACTTCTCCTGTACACAAAAATTCACTATCTAAAGTAGGTGTCAGATAAATCTTTCCAGGTATTCCAGCTTGTGTGATACCTTCTATTTCAGAAGTTTTTGTATTACTTAAAGATAATAAAAATGTAGCTTTTTTACCTCTTAAACTCTCAACAAAATCATTTTTTCCTATAATATTCTTAACCAATTTCTTTTCCTATTTGAATAAATTCTTTAAATTTCTTTTCAAAAATTATGTCCTCATAATTTCTATTTTCTAAATATCGTTTTACACAATAATATAAAGATGCATATCTTATATATTTTTCAAACACTTCTAAGGAAACACTTGAATCATAAAAGTTTAATAAGTGTTCAATACTCTTTTTATCCTCGCACCAAGACAAAGCAATCACTGCTAAATCAAACAAGAAATCACCATTGCAAGCATCGCTAAAGTCAAATACACACTCTAATTTATTTTCTAAAAAAGTTGCATTATCTAAAAATAAATCCCCATGAATAATTCCATCATCATTTAATTTTAGATTCAAAGAGTCATATATCTCTTTAAAAGTTTGATGATTTGTTTTATCTATAAGAAGTTTTATATTTTCATTGTTATAACTCGATTTTATATTAAGTTTCTTTCCTTTAGTTAAAAGATGAAACTTTTTTAAAAAATTTGCTATTTGTTCAAGGTGTTGAATATTTGCTTTTTCTAAACTTTTACCTTTTCCTCTTGAAAAAATCAAAGCATATTTATCTTTAATTTTAAAACAATCTTTTTTTATATGAGGAACACATAAACTCTCACATAGTCCCAAGATCTCAACTTCTGCCTTAATATTTTCGAAACTATTTGTTTCATATATTTTAAGAATATAATCATCATTTAAAATATAAACAGTATCTGTATTACCATGATTAGTTTCCTGTAGTGAATCAACATCAAAAAAAGGCTTTAGATCTTCTAGTGAAATTTTTGTATGAACTCCCATTAAATTACTTTAATCTCATCTAATGTTTTTTTATCACTCCAGCCTAATTTTAAAAGTTCTGGTTCATCTAAAAATTCATCCACATAACCTACGGATAAATATGCTATAAGTTTATATTTTTTATCTATATCTAAAATTTTCTTTACTCTTTTTGGTTTTAAAATGCTAACCCATCCAACACCAATATTATATGTTCTAGCCATCAACCAAAAGTTTTGAATAGCACAAACAACACTGTACTCACCCATCTTTTTTTGTGAGGTTTGACCTAAGACATTTTTTTCTGATTTTTCATATAAAACTGCAATATTTAAGTAAGATTCTTTTATACCTTCAAGTTTAAGGCTGTTATATAAAGGTTTATTTTTAAATTTTTTCTTTGCTTTATTATTTTCTTCTTGAAAATTATCATATATTTTATTACGTTTATTTTTACTTTTTATAATTACGAATTTCCAAGGCTGGGAAAAACCTACAGAAGGTGCACAATTTGCAGCAGTTAAAAGCTCATTTAATATTTTATTCTTTATTTTTTTATTATTAAACTTATTTCCACGTACATCACGTCTTGCCAACATAATATCTTGTAGACATTTAATATCTTTTTTATTGAACTTTTTCAAAGCTACCTCTTAGCATTTATATATCAAATTTACAGTATTATCCATCTAAAAAAGAAAGACTATACTTGAAATCTATTAACCAATTTGCACATGGCGGAAATATTAAAGCTTTTTCAAAAAAAATAGCATGTAAAAAAAAAGATATTATTGATCTCTCATCAAACATAAATTTTATAAAACCTAAAATAAAAAACAATCTAAATAAATTAGAAATTTCTGAATATCCAACATATGAAAAATTATATAAAATAATATCTAAAACTTATAGTGTAAAAGCTTCAGAAATTGAAATATTTAACGGTGGAAGCTCAGCAATTTTTACTTTTTTTAAACATTTAGACTTAAATCACTGTACAATTTATTCACCTGCATATTTAGAATATAAAAAAGCTGCAAAAATATTTGATTATAAACTTGACTTAATTAATAGATTTGATAATATCAATAAAGAAATAAAAGAAAACTCATTGGTGATTTTTGTAAATCCTTCAACACCTGAAGGCAAATATTATGATTTGAAAAAATTGATTAAATCTTGGATTAAAAAAAATGCAACTATCTTAATAGATGAGAGTTTTTTAGACTTTACAGACAAAGAATCTGTAATAAAATATCTAAAAGAGTATGATAAATTATACATTCTAAAATCAATGACAAAATTCTATAGTAGTGCTAGTATACGAGTTGGAATATTAATTTCATCAGAAAACAATATAAGAAAATTAAAAGAAAAAGAGCCATTATGGAAGATTTCTCATTTTGATTCAATATATTTACAAAATGCACTAAAAGATAAAAAATTTAATGAAGAAACAAAAAAAATCACATCAAATATAAAAGATGATTTAATAGATAAACTCAAAAGATATAATTTCATAGAAAAAGTTTATAAAAGTGATACAAATTTCCTTATGATTAAACTAAATAAACTTAGTGCTCATAGATTAGAAAATGAATTAATAAAATATAAAATCATGATAAGAGATTGTTCCAATTTCGATTTTTTAGATGATAAATATGTTCGAATTGCTATAAAAGAAAAAGCAAAAATGAAAATCCTAATAAAAGCTTTTGAAAAAATTGAAAAAAGATATAAATAATGTTTTTAAACCTTCTTTTTTTATCATATTTTATTGATTTTTTATTTGGAGAATTTAGTCAATTTAAATATTTTAAACATCCTATAATTTATATGGGTAATTATATTTCATGGTTTGAAAAAATGTTTTATAAAGATTCAATTTTTAGGGGATTTTTACTTACAATATCACTTTTTATTATAGTTATTACAGTAACTTCTATATTAAACTTATTTGATAATCTAATCTTTCAAGCTTTTATAGCATCATTTACTATATCTTCTAAAATGTTATATGACTGTGTAAAAGAAATTATAATATCCCAAAACCCTAAACAGAGTATTTCAATGTTAGTAAGTAGAGATACAAAAGATATGACTGACTCTGATGTAAATAAAGCCGCAATAGAGACTTATGCAGAAAACTTAAGTGATGGAGTAATTGCACCACTGTTTTACCTACTATTTTTTGGACTATATGGAGCCTTTATTTATAAAGCTATTAATACTTTAGATTCAATGGTTGGATATAGAAATAAAAGATATGAAAATTTTGGTAAGTTTTCAGCAAAAGTTGATGATATAGTAAACTATATTCCCTCCCGTTTAACTGCAATACTAATTGCCCTACTTTTTAGATCAAAACATGCTCTTAAAAACTTTTATAGATTTGGGAAACTTCATGATAGTCCAAATGCAGGTCATCCAATTTCTGCTATGGCTTTAGTTTTAAATATAAAACTTGGTGGTCCCACTTCTTATTTTGGAAAAATTAAAAATAAACCTTATTTTGGAGAAGGAGAAGAAGTCATAAAAAAAGAAAATATAATAGAAGCTCTAAAATTCAAATCAAAATTTGATTTAATCATGGCTATTTTAGCAACTATCTATTTTGTGAACTTCTTCTTATAAGTAAATAAACAAAAAATGGTGCACCAATAAATGAGGTTACAACACCAATTGGTAAACTTGAAGCAGTATTTAAATTTCTTGAAATAAAATCAGCAACTACTAAAAAAACTCCCCCATAAAAAAATACAGGTAAAATCAATTTATGAGCACTTTTTTTATACATAAGTTTTATGATATGTGGTATTACAAGTCCAACAAAGCCAATAGGTCCAACAAAACTAATACTAACTCCAACTGCCAATGATATAACAATTAGAAGTGTAAGATTTAGTTTATTTACATTTAAACCTTTTAAAAATGCCGTATCATTTGATATTAAAAGAAGTTTGATTTTATCTTTATAGAATAATACTGTTGAAAGTAAAATTATTGATACAATCAAAACAATCAAAGAACTGTTAAATCCTACAACATCTAAACTTCCAAGGGTAAATCTTACAATAGAATAATTCTCTTGTAAATTACTCATAAAAAACACTAACATTAATCCAGAAGAGTAAAAAAATGATAATGCAATACCAATAAGTAAAATAGAATTTGTTGAAACTACCATAGAACTTTTATTTATTTTTTGAGAAATTAAATATAAAATAATAATAGTAAAAAAAGAACCCAAAACCCCAGAAACTGCTAACATAATACTAGGGAAGAAAACTATTGAAATAGCTGTAAAAAGTGTTGTACCACTTGCTATTCCTAAAGTATAAGGGGTAATAAGTGCATTTTTAAATATAGTTTGGAAAATCAAACCACTAAGACTTAAAATTGAACCCACAAAAAATGCAAGAATAATTCTAGGAACTCTTAAGTCCCAAAATATTGTATATGAAGTAGTACTCGAATCAAAAATATCTCTATATACTAAGGAAGTATCTCCTAAAAAAGGTGAAAATAAAATAATACAAAGTCCAATGACATAAAAAAGTTTTCTCATAGGTTTACCACCAAATGATTATCTACTATTTTAATAGTATTGTCATAAAATTTATTTAGGTTTTCAATTTGAAAAAAATCTTGACTTGAACCAAAAAATTCTATTTTTCCTTTTTCTAAAAAAAGAATCTTGTATTTTAGATTATAAGCTAAATCCAAATTATGAGTAATTATAATTTTTTGTTTTAAAGTTGCAGATTTAAATATATCAAATACTTCTTTTACTCTTGATATATCTAAATTTGCTGTTAACTCATCGAAAATTGTAATCTGTGCATTGTGCACAAAAGCAGAAGCCAAAAGCAATAGTTGTTGCTCACCACTACTTAAATTTACACAATATCTATCTTTTACATCTTCAAGTTTTAAAAGAGTAATTATATTGTCGATTTTATTTTTTTTACTATCTTTAATTGCAGACATTTCAAGATACTCTTTTGTTGTGATATATTCATCAAATATTTCTAACTTTGGTGGAATATAGTTTATAAATCCTGTTCTTTGACTTTCATGTAAGTCCTGAACATTTTTCTCAAAAAGTTTTACATTTTTATTTGAAATTAAATTACACAAAACTTTTGCTAAAGTTGATTTTCCAGCACCATTTTTACCTAAAATAATAAGGTTTTCATCTATATCTAGTTTAAAAGATATATCAGTTAAAATTTGATTTGTAAAACTATTTATCTCTAACATCTACCAAAATATCCTTATAATCATTTATAAAATTTACAACTCTATTACTTGGTATTCCTGCATACTCTTTATCTATAAAATAAATCTTATTTTTCTTTGCTGCATTTATTGGCAACTCTAACCAAGGTTGTTTTATTTCATCTTTAGAAACTTTTCTTTCATTAATATATGGAGTTAACATAATAACAATATCAGGATTCATTTTTATAATCTTTTCGACATTTACAATTGGCTGAGATAATGATGATGAAAAGTAAGCATTTTTATTTCCTGAAGCTTCAATTATATCGTTAAAATACAGGTTATTACCAGCTACATATATTATTTTATTTAAATCTTCTCTTGGACTAATTACAACTAAAATTTTTTTATTAGAAACTATATCTTTTATACTTTCTAAACTATTATCAATGCCCGTAATTAACTCTTTTGCTTTTTCATTTTTAACTAATATTTGACCAATTGATTTTATAGTTGTTTTAATAGATTTAAGATTATTTGTTTTAAATGTTTGAACATTCAAATTAAGTTTTTTAATATTTAAAATTAATTCTTTATCATAGTCTTGAGCTAGTATGATACTTGGTTTTGCAAGTAGAAGTTTTTCTAATGAAACATTTGAATAGCCACCTACTTTAGGTATCTGTTTTGATTCCTCTGGAAAATTACAATACTCTGTATTAGCAACTATATCATTTCCACTTTCTAAAGCAAAAACAATTTCATTTATGGAAGGTGAGAGAGTGATTATTCTCTCTCCTGCCATTAAATTAATTGTAAATAAAAATATAAAAAAAAGTTTATTTAAATACTTCATTAAAATTTAATTTTCATCCCTGCATAATATGAACGCTCAAAATTATTAGGATAAATTGCGTCATCTCTTATCCATAAAGCATTATCTTCATTAAAAAGATTTTCTATTTTAGCAAAAAACTCTAAATTTTTATAATTGTAAGTTAGACTTAAATTTGTAGAGTTATAGACTTCTTGTTTTTGAAAAAAGTTATTTTGGAAATCATTTGCTGCATGTGCACCACTTCTAAAACTATGAGATAAAACTGTAGTAAACTTATCATAGTTATATCCTAAGTTTATTGTAGCATTATGTTTAGATACACCTGGCAAATATTTTCCATTATATGCACCGTTAGATTCATTTTCATGATCAATTTTTGCAACAATGTAAGAGTAGTTAAATGATGTATATAAGTTGTCATTGATTAAATACTTATCAAATATCTCAACTCCGTATTTATGCGATTTATCAATATTTGTATTTCTATTAGTAAATCCAACATTATAATAATAAATCTCATTTCTAAGATTAGTTCTAAACAAAGTAACTTTTAATTTATTATTTTTTTGTATATTTGTATATCCTATATTAAAGTTTCTAACTTTTGCTGGTTCTATAAAACCATTAAAATTTGTTGTACTATTCCAAGCTCCTCCACTAAAAACCCATGTTGAAGCAAAAAACCTATCGATATCTGGTGCCTGATATGCTCTGTTATAGTTTGCAAATATTGAACTATTTTCATTTAATTTATAATTTAATCCAATATCATGAGACTCAAGTGTTAATTCATCACTTAAAGAAGTACCTGTATTTGGAGCATAAATATACTCAACTTTTTCTTTTCTTACACCTGCTGATAAAGTCAAATCTTTACTTAGGTAATATTCAGCAGATACAAAAGCTGCTTTATTGTTTTTAGTAGTTTTATCAGAAGAGCTATTTCTATTTGCTTTAAAGGCATCCACTCCTATAACAACGTTAAAATCATCTTGTTTGATATTAAAAGTTGAATTATAAGATTTGTATTCGTAGTTTGATCTAAATCCTGTAGAATAAGCACTTAACTTTTTCTCTTTATTATAATTTAAATCAATAGAATAATTTTTATTTATCTCATAAGTTGCTCCTACATCCGTAACATATGATCTAAAATATTGTTCTGTAAGTTTATTTGAATGATTAGGGTTTAATTTATATTCTAATAAAGTTAAATCTCCACCATATATAGTATTCATATTTGAGAAAGTTCTTCCTACTCTTAATTCTAAATCATCCGTAGGAAAATATATAATATTTATATTTTTATTTAAATTGTAATTTTTGTCTTTATTTCCAGAAGCTAAACTTCTTGTACCACTAGTAGAAGTACGGTCAATAGAAGCATTTAAAATTACTTTATCATTACTGTAGCCTAAACTAACAGTTCCATTTTTTGTTCCATTACTACCATAGTATGATTTAATATAGTTTTCATTTTTTCCATTTGTTATAATATTTATAACACCTGAATTTGCTCCATCTCCATATTGTACAGAGCCACTACCTTTAATAATTTCTATTTTTTCTATTGATTCTATTGGAATAGAAGACAATAACTGCGTAACCATATCAATATTATTTAATCTTCTGCCATTTACAGATATTGCAACATTTTGATATCCATCACCAATACCATAACCTCTTAAATCAATTTTTTGTGAAAAGGTGTTTCCATAACTAGGACTAACTATTACTGAAGTCTGTGAATTCAAAAAATCATATAAATCTCTTGATTTAGATTTTTCAATATCTCTTTTTGTATAGATTTCTGTTGTATAGGTAGAATCTTTTTCATTTGTTTTTATTAATGAAGAAGTAACTGTAATTGCTGATAACTCTTGCGAAGAGTAAAGATTTGTTGCTATTAGAAGCGAAGCAACGACGCTTAATGTTTTTTTTGTGACTAGTTTCTTATTTTCCATGTGTTTTATTTCCTATTTTATTTATATATTATTTGTTGAATATTGTTTGACTGGTTTTAACTGCTTTGAATGTAGTAGTTTCATAATTTTTGGCATATCAAAACTAAGAATAGATGCGATAATACTTATTTGCGAATGTATTTTTCTATTTACTGTAGCAGCTAAAATACCAAAAAATGAAAAGTAACTTTTTCTATTTTTTACCATTTGTTCAGTCCTCCTTTACAAATTTTTCATATTATAGTGAAAAAGGCATAAAAATGGACTATTATAATAATTATTTAATCAGAATTTATCCAATATAAGCCTATAATTCGAAATAAATTTTATAAGGATGAAAATGCGATTAATAATGTTTGATATGGATGGTACGTTGATAGATAGTGGTGCGTCTATAACAAATACAATCAATTATGTTAGGAATAATTTAGGCTTTGAAAGTATGGAAAAGAACTACATACTTGAAAAAGTAAATGATCCTTGTATAAATGCTTCAGAGTTTTTTTATGGAACAAAAGAGTTTACAAAACAGCAAAAGGTTCTTTTTGAAGAGCATTATAACGCTAACTGTCTAAATGATTTAGAATTATACGAAGGTATACAAAAACTAATTGATGATTTAAAATCTGATTTTACTTTAACTGTTGCAACAAATGCGAACTCTTCTTTTGCAAAAAAAATGTTAAATCATGTTGGTATTGGTCAACATTTTAAAACTATACTTGGATATGATTCAGTAAAAGAAGCTAAACCACATCCTGAAATGATTTATAAAATTTTGGAAACTCATGAAATTGAAAAAAATAATGCTCAACTAATAGGTGATTCTCATAAAGATATAATGGCTGCGGATAAAGCAGGAGTTGATTCAGTACTTGTAAATTGGGGTTTTTCTGACCATAGTGAAAATGCTATTGAAACAATTGAAGAATTAGAGAAAAAAATAAAAGATAAATTTAACTATGTTAAAAAAGCTTATATCAATTTTTAAAAAAGAAGAAAGATTTGATTGTATAGTGTGGGATGGCAAAACTATGAGTTATCCAAGCTTAACACAAAAACAAATTGATGAAATAAACAAAGACCCTAAACGTAAAAATTGGATTGTAACTTTAAAAGAAAAATAAAAGAAGAGAAATTATTCTCTTCTTTTACTATTTACCAGTTTTTGCCTTTTCCATTGTTTGGATTTTGCATTCCCATACCATTTCCCATGCCATTTTTCATACCCTTATTCATCATTTTATTTTGTTGATTTACTCTATTTGTAAATCTATTTTGTTGATGAACTTGTAATTCTTTTGGTGAAATTATTCCATCAGAATTTGTATCTATGTCTGAAAAAGTTGGAGAGTTCGCTGCATTTCTCATCAATCTACCATCTTGTGCTTTTTGAGTCATTCGTTCAGTTTTTATTGCATCAAACTCTTTTTGTGTAATAACTTTGTTATTATCTTTATCATAAGTATCAAATGATAAAGGTCCTCTAACAGGTAATGTTTCCGCAACTAATAAAGTTGCACCAAATATACATAAACCTACTGTTAAAAATTTTAACGTTTTCATAATGTCCTCCTGTAGAACTTTTCTTATGATAATTATACGCTTTATTTTTTAACCATTTTAAAACTGAATCTTAATTCAGTTTTAAATTAATTTATATTCAATAGGAATCTTAATAGTTATATTTTGACTAACTTTAGGAAAAGAGATAGATGCTTTATGAATGGCTTTAATTGTAGACTTTATTAATAACTTATGTCCTGATAATGCTTTTATATTACTAATTCTTCCATTTTTGAGTAAACAAAATTCAATAATAACATCACCTTCAATCTTTAGTTTTCTTGCTCTTTTAGAATATTTTACATTTTTTCTAATGTGTTTTTGTATTAAATATAAATTTTCTTTTAAAAAATTTTCTTTATAATCAAGAGATACACTAACTTTTGGGCTAATATTATTTTCAGTTAATTTTTCTGTAACAGGAGAAGGAAGTACTTTTTTAATCTTTTTTTCAACAGTTTTGACTTTTTCTTTTTTTATTACTTTTTTTATTACTCTTTTTTTTACTACCTTTTTTACTATTTTTTTAGGTCTCTTTTTTATTATCTTCTTTTTAACTATTTTTTTTGCTTTTGCTTTTTTAACTATTTTCTCGACTACTTTTTCTACAGGTTTTTTCATCTCTTCCTTTTTTATTATAGGAGTCTTAACTTCTTCTTTTTTGACTAAGGTGACATGTTTTAAAGATAGAGTTTTTTTCTTAACCTTTTTTTCTAAAATAATTTTTTCACTTGAAAATGCAAAAAGCATTACAGTACTTAAACATACATATATAAAAGTAGTAATTATAAAAGAGTTAAAATATCGTATCATTTTTTCGTTACTATGGATATATTTTCAAAACTATTTTCTTTTAATAAATCTAAAATACTAACAAAAGTTTCGATTTTTGCATCTTTATCACTATTTATTAAAACCGCTGTTTTTCTATCTAAGTTAGATATTTTTTCTTTTAGTGTTTCAATTGTAGTTATCTCTTTTTCTAAATAAATTGAATTATCACTTTTTATATAAATAGAGATATCTTTTAGAAGATTCATCTCTTCCGAATTACTTGCACTTGGCAAGGATACAGGAATAACTCCTTTAGCTATAAAAGTTGATGTCATCAGAACTATTGCCAATAATACTAGCAATACATCAATAAAAGGAATTACATTTATAGAATCAAATTTCTTGATTTTCATAATTACTTTCCAAGATTTCTGCTGTTCTACTTAAAATATTATAAAAAACCATAGATACAATAGCAACAACTAAGCCAACAGCAGTTGCCTTTAAAGCTAATGCTAAAGAACTCATAATTTTAGTAGCTTCAATATCCCCTTCACTCATATTCATAAAGGTAAGCATAATTGCTAATACAGTACCAAGAAGTCCAATGTAGGGCGAATTAGAAGCAATAGTTCCTATAAAGGTTAAATTCTTTGTCAAAGCCACATCTAGTTGTTTTTTATTTTTATATTTATTTACATCTAGTTTTATATAGAAAAAAAGCCTTTCAATAAATAGCATTACTGCAATAAAACTCATAAATAGTAAAAGTACGATAACTCCATAATCTACCAAGTTCTTTAGCAATTCCATATCCATAATCTATCCTTATTTTAATGTTAAGATTTTAGATTAATTTTGTTAATTAACTGTTAAATTATAAAGTAATGTTTTTAACTATTTTCATAAGTATAAGAATCTATACCAATAATTGCTGCACCATAAGAGGTAGTAACTTGAGGATACTCTGGAATAAAAATCTTTTTGGATAACTCATTTTCTATTGCACTTACAAGTCCACCATTAAGAGCAGGTCCTCCATCAAAATAGATTCCATCTTTTATTCCAACTCTTTTTACTAGTTTTACAATTCTCTTTGCAATAGAGTAATGAACACCACAAACAATATCTTCAACACTATGTTCATTTCCTAAAAGTCCAATAATCTCAGATTCTGCAAATACTGCACAAGTACTATTTATAGATAAAGGAGTTCCTTCAGATTTAAAATGCCTATCTCCTAACTCATCAACTCCTATTTCAAGATTCATAGCACAAGCATCTAAGAACTTCCCTGTTCCTGCGGCACATCTGTCATTCATAGCAAAATTTGTAACATTTCCTTCATCATCCAAAGATATAGCTTTACTATCTTGTCCTCCAATATTTATTATGGTTTTTATTTCACCATAATCTTTAGCAGCCGCCCTTGCTCCTATTGCATTTGCAGTAATCTCACTAATATTTTCATTAGCTTCTTTAAAAATCTTTCTTCCATAACCTGTAGCAACTGTATAAACTAAATCATCTCTAGTAAGATTTAACTCATACAAAAGCAAATCCAAAGTTTCATGTGCATATTTATAAAACATACTTCCACTTGCACTAATTTTGTGACCTACTAACTCTTTTTTTTCATTAGCTATTGAAATTTTTATAGCTGTAGAACCTATATCTATACCTGCGAAGTATTTCATTTAGCTTTCCTTTTTTTCATTTTAAGTGATTCTATAAATGCTTCTACCCTTGTACTTAACTGACCACCTTGACTAGGAGAATAATCACTCTCTAAATATAAAATTGCAATGCCCTCTTTCTCCATAGCAGCCAATACAGATCTTTGTTCAAGTTCATATACAGTACAACCAGCATAGGCTTGATATACTACCCCATCAGCATTATATGATTTTACAAGGTCTATAATTCTTCTAATTCTGTCATCATTTTTTGTAAATATTGGGCAAGTGCAAGCTTTTAGATACTTGTCAGCCATTGAATCTAACATATCATTTACAAACCATTCATCTACTGCAACCCTATCATTGAACATTCTATTTGAACTGCAAGTTTCATCTGCAACAATTACAGCATCAGACTCTTCAATAAGAATTGGGATTTTATAATTTGGAAAAATAGGAGGAGAACCAGTATAAACAATTCTAGGACTAACTTTTGCACAAACACTAATATTTTTTTCTTTTCTTACTTTACACTCTTCTATAAGTGCTTCCATTGCATTTATCCAGTTATCAATCTTATCAAAGAAAAATGCATTTGTTACAAGGAACATGTCATTTCCATTAATCCTAATATCACTATCTTTTCTATATTCACACAATTTATGATATAAAGATTGAGCATATCCAACTTTTCCTATGGCTGCTTTTAGATTTTTCTTTTTAAGTTTTTTACCCATTTTTCTTGATAAATCAATACTAAAATCTCGAATACTTCTTCTAAAATATTCACGACTTATTTCAGACTCTTTTACCCTTGGAAAATCAACGTCAACAACATCATAACCAAAAGATTTTATTGTCTCCCCTGCTTTTGTTTTTTGATCACAAGTAGTGGGAGAGTATATATAATTTGGTTTATCACTAAAGTTTTTACTTGCAAAGTGTCCTACTGTTGCTTTTACAAGTGGGCAAGCCTTTTGAGTAAGATAATCACTTCCAATCTCATCATCAGTATAAAAGCCATTACAAAGCCTAATTGGAACTGCATCTAAAGCATATATTATTTCACTAGGTATTTGTATGCACATTGTTCCAACTTTCACTTTATTATCATGAAGTGATTTTTGATGACAATATACATCTTCGAAAAGTTTATAAAAATATTCCATAGATTCTAGAGGGTTTTTAAACTCCTCTTTTAAAGTATTTATAACCTTAATAGCTTCCATCGCTTTGTGTCTTGTCTGTTTCTCTTTTGGTGATTCAATTATATGTTGGTTATTATTACTCATTATTTAATCCTTGTGGTTTTTCAATTCCCATTCTTTTTTCAAAGCCCTCTTTTGTTGAACTAAAAGCTTTGAGTTTAAAAATATCAAAATGCAAAGCATCATCTTCAGGACATGCTGCAATACATTTTAAACATAAAATACAATCATCTCTAAGGATATCAGTACTAGTAACATCATCTGCAATATCTTTAATCTGCATATCACAAACCGCGTAACAATCTCCACATCGTGTACATTTGCTTCCATCTTTCTTAAGCTGGACAAATGAAAATTTTGAAAAAATATAATGCAAAGCACTCATTGGACAAAAGAAACAAAAAAACCTTTTCTTTACGAAACTTCCAATTAAAAATAATCCTGCAAATATAATTGCAATAGAAGTTAAAATCATTGAAGTTTTTGATGAGAAGTCTATAGCCCATTGAGAAAAATCTCCACTAAACATAGGACTAATTACTCTAGCTGGACACATCTTACAAAAAGCTGCTGACCAATCACTTCCTAAAAGTCCAACTCCCATAAATAAAGGGAAAAGTATTACTATGGCTAAAAATATATATTTAATTTTTGATAATTTTTCAAAATTATTTTGACTATAAGTTGAATACCGTATTCCTATATTTTTTCTTAAAAGTGTAAGCCAATCTTGAAAAGTTCCAAAAGGACAAACATATCGACACCAAGCTTTATTTAAAAAAATAAACCAAAATAAAAACCCCAAAAGTCCAGTAATAACTGCAATCCCAGCCCCACCTAATAAAATCTGTGAAGGCATTGAAAGCTGATGTTGTAAAGGGATAAGATAACATGCTCCAACTGCCTCACTATTATAAGGACAGGCAAAGATAGGTAACTTAGAACCAAAACTTAGAGCAAAATATCCACCATAAACAAAAAGAACAAAAGTTAGTACTTGTATAACAAAACGAACTTTTTGCAAGTTCATATTATTTATCGTATTTTTTAATCTATTCATGAATTCTTATCTCGCTAAATGTTTTAGTTCTATTTCTTCTAAATCTATATACTATAATTCCTGAAGCAAGTAGAGTTAATACTAGCAAAATCAGTCCATATCCATAAGATTCATAGTCTGAACTATTTGGATAATAACTTGAGGGATAAGTAAGAATATAGTTTGCATCACCTTTTTCATACTCTAAAGTTATTAGAAAATCTTGTTTAAATCTTTTATTAAACTCATTCCATTTTGGAAAATAATCTCTAACTAAAATAAAAGAGACAAAACCATTTTTATCAGTTTTTAGCTCTTTTATCCACCCTGATTCTAGTTTTATTTTAACTTTTGCATTGGATAAAGGTTTATTTTCAAAAAGTGCTTGAAACTTTAATTCATTACCCATTTTATGTTTATAAAAGAAGCTATCTTCATCTTCTGATTTAATTCTTATTAAATCGATTTTTGTTTTATTTTGTTTCAATTGTTTTTTGATTTTTTCATTATAGATATCTTCATTGCCGTGTCTTCCATTAAGATATTCTAATTTAGCAACTTTATAAAAAACTTTATCATCTAGTTTTTTTTCATCAACAGCAAATAAGTTATAATAACCATTGTTAGGAACTTCAAATTTCATTTGTGTTTTGCCACGACTTTTAGTTTTTAATATCTCTTTCTCTTTTTGATTTATATCGTAATAAAATAGTTTTAAATCTTTTGAGTTATATGAAAGCCAAACTTTTTTTGTAGGTATCTCTTTTTTACCATTAGGTTTTCCACTTGGTTTTCCCATGGTATGACCGCGACCACCAGAATTTTTTTGTTTATTTGTAGGATCAGATAATGAGAAATAAAATTCTTCTAATGGATTAACCATAATTTTTTTTCTAACAAGATTTTGTGAAGAAAAGTCCTTACTTGCAAATTCTGAAGTTTTTTGTAAGTCTACAATTTTCTTAGAATTTTTACTATGAGAATGTCCCCCTCTTAGTTTCACTCCATATTTACTAAAGACATATCCCGAATAAATATTTAAACCTATATAAAAAAGTATTGCAAATGAAGCAAGAAAGTAAGCTAGAATTTTTCTTAATTTTGTTGCATCTATTAATTTCATTCTTTTATATAGTAATATAAAAGCCCATATAATGCCTATCCATTTAAATAAACCAAAATAATGTAACCAAGCATCTCCTCTTTTTGCTAAGTTATTTATCTCTACATTTAGACCTAAACCTTGGGCAAAACCTTCAACAATTTTAGAGTAACCACTTGTAAAAAATGACTCTAAAGTGTGACCTAATGAAGCAAAAATAAATAAAGGAATTAAAGCAACTCCTAAATTAGTAAAAATAGAAGAATACTCTTTTTTAAGTACTTTTGACGCTAAATAAAGACCAAAAACTGAGAAAAAAGAAGTAAATAAAACCGCATATAAAAATGCAAATCCACCAGCATATGCACTCATATCAAAAAATACAGCTGTCTTATTCCAAATAAATTCATCTGCTATTTTACTTCTATTTAATCCATGTGCAAAACCCATAGATACAGGGATACAAGCAAGGATTAGTATATAAGTCCAGATTTCAGAATTTAATAATTTTAATTTTGAACCCAATTGTTCCGCAGGTTTAGTAAATTTAAACTTTACAGCTTCACAAGAGTGAGCACACTCCATACAAAGAGTACAATCCTCAGTTTGATTTTTCTTTGCAAAGGTAAAAGGTTTTAAATTATAAGGACAAGAACTTGCACACTCAAATGTTTTGCAATCCTTACAAGAATCTGTATAGGTTTCAAGTTTAGTAAAAGAAAGCTTATCATAAGCTCTTGTTAGAGTTCCAATCGGACAAATATATTTACAATAACTCATATCTTTATAGATATAATAGATTATAAAAGATAATACTGTCAATACTCCAAACATGATAGCTGTATTAAGTGGAGATTTCCAAAATCCAGGAAAAGTATAATATACAGCCCACCATCCAACTACAAGCATTGCAATACCAATATATCTATTTTGCATCCATTTTGGCATAGTTTTTTTTAGTCCAAATTTTGTTATATATTTTCCTAAAAATCCATGGGGGCAAATACCACAAAATATCCTACCAAAAGTAGGCAATGTTGTAACCATAAACAGTGACCAAAATACACCCCAAAATACAGCACTTGTAAATATATTGTCAGCTTCTGGATTTGTAAAACCATAATAAATTGCGTAGAGAAATAAGAAAAGAACTATAACTCGCAAAATAAATAAAAAGATTTTATTTTTAAATAAAAAACCTAAAATAGGTTTATTAAAAATATCATTCCCATCTCTTTTTATAAAATTAACCATAAAATTACTCCATTGGTAAACATCAGATTTTAAAAGTTTAAAACTCTCTTTTAAGCATTATTTTTTTGCTTTAATGTTTAAAAAAAAGTTAGTTATTGATGATATTTTTATACTTATAAAGTGACTTCTCCTAATAAAACCATCAAACCTACGAATATAAGAAAAAAAGAAGCAAATAGTTCTATATATCTTATTGAAGATTTAAACTGTTCAAGAAGACCCCTAAAAATATTTGATACAACAAAGGTATAAAATATAAAAGGCACCAAAATAGCACCAAAACCAAATGATAACCCAAATAACACAGCAGCAGGAATGGAAGATGTATTAGCACTTATTGTTACTAAAGTTAAGATAGGTGCACAAGGATTAAGAGATACTAAAGCACCAATTGTAAATAATCCAATTACACCTTTTTTATTAAAAATATTAGTCTTATTTGAACTATTGCATGCTTTTTTGTTTTTAAAAACTTTTATTAGCATTAAAAATCCCATAACTATAGTAAAACATCCAAGAAGATTTTGAAACAAACTATTATCATTTAAAGTTGATTTAATAATTACACTACTAATAGATGCAATAATAGCTATTAGAGTATATGTAAAAACACGACCTAAACTAAAAGGCAATACAACTTTACTAGAATGATAGAAACTATTTGAATTATTAACCAATAATGGAGCTAGGAACGGCATACACGAAAACATGCATGCCGTTGCACCATAAGATAGTCCAATAATAAAAAGAGAAATAAAAGTTAAATTTTCCAATTATTTACTTTTAGAACTTGTATCTTAAACCAATATAGTAAGCTCTTGGTGCAGCAACTCTTATAGTTGCATCTTCCATTGTATTATCGAAACTACTTGAACTAACATTTGTAAATTGATAATAATTTTTATTCAGTAGATTATCAATTTTTGCAAAAAATTCAAGTGACTTTGAAAATTTATAATTTGCTCTTAAATTCATTAAAGTATATCCACCTTGTTTAAATTTATTCATTTCATCGGCATAGTAACTGCTTCTTGCAGAAATTTCTGGAGAAATAGTAAGTTTATCAGTAGCTTTATAATCAATAATAAAATTTAATGTATGTTTAGAAGTTCTTGGTACTTGATTTCCTGCTAAATTAATTCTTGAATATTGTGCTGGAATTGCAGAACGACCAAAGCCAAGGGCATTTGCTGTTTTATGAACAATGCTATACTCTTTGAAAGTAGAATCTAGATATGTATAGGCAAGGTCAAATGATAAATCTTTTTTCTTATCACTATTTAAAGCAAGTTCAAATCCTCTACTTTTGATGTCCCCCATGTTAAAAGTGTATCCATCTTCATCATCAATTCCACCCCAAATATAAGAGCCTGCTTTTGTACCTAAATAATTTTTTCTATCTATTTGGTAAATTGCTGCATCATAATCAAATAAGCCACTCTTTCCTTTAATACCTAATTCATAATTATATGTCTTTTCAGAATCAAGTGATGAAGGAATATTTGCATCAGGATATTTTGCTATACCTTCTTGATTACCACTTATTTGGCTTGCAGTTGGAGTTCTAAATCCTGTAGAGAAGCTTGTATATGCACTATGATTATCATTAATTTTATAATTTAATCCAGCTCTATAAGAATTTACATTATAGGAAGGGGCTACATTAAGTTTATAATTTAAATTATCAACAAAATTATATTTAATTCTATCATGTCTAATATTCAAAGTACTTGTAAGATTCGAAGTTAATTGGTTTTGAAGTTCTCCATAAAATGCTTCAATATTTTCATCTAATCTTGAATCAGAAGTTATAGTACCTCTATCTATTGCAACTACAGACCTTCCATAGCCACTAGTATAATCAACATTTGCCTTTGAATTATTTGTTTGTCTATTTCTAGCTATATCAACTCCTGCCATAAAAGCAAAAGTATCAAATGATTTTCTATATTCACCTTTTAGTGTATTTTGAATACATTCTTCATTTCTAAAAGTTTTATGAGTTAAACTATCTGTAACTGGAGTTGATAAATTTGTTGTATGGTCTTTATATCGTGAAACATTTACCATAATATTTGAAGTATCGTCAAGATCATTTGAATATGTTAAAAATGTTTTTACTAAACTTGTATCATAAAAAGCTGAATAGGATATGTCATTATTACTTGTAGGGTCAAGTATTGCATTAGATTCACCATGAACACTAGTCCCATCACCAGTTTTTCTTTTTGTGTAATCTAATCCAAAAGTAAGGTCACTTGTTTCATTTAAGTAATATTGATATTTACCATTTATAGATTTATGTTTTAAATAAGCGTCTGCCCAATAACCATCACTATCTCTTATACTTCCTTGAAGTTGTAAATCACTATTTTCAAAACTTTGATTTGTTGATAAGAGCATTCTTTTAAAACCAAAACTTCCTGCTTCTGTTTCAATTTTTGATGAGCTTTCACCTTTTGGTCTTTTTGTAGTAATTATAACTGCTCCACCAATAGCATCATTACCATAAAGATAACTAGCTCCTCCTTTTATGACCTTTATACTAGCAATATTATCCAAGTCAAGATCTATCTTACCACTAGTTTGTTGCACAGGAACTACATCAATTACAACTGCAACACCAGGTTTTTCACCCATATATCTGTGATTATCTACACCTCTAATATGTATTTTAACCCTATCATTTCCTACGTTTGATGCAGTAATTCCAGGAATTGTTTTTAATACATCTTCCACATTTGTAGGATTGATTTTTTCAATATCATTACTGTTTATAGTCATAACATTGGATACTTCTTTACTTTTTGAATTAAATTTATCATCGATTGTTGTAGATTCAACTGTAATTAAATCCAATTCTTCTACTGCTAAAAGATTAATACTAAAAGAACCCAATAAAAAGGCACTTAAAAGTCCACTTTCAATTCTTTTCATTCATATCCTTAATTTTTTATTAGGATAATAAAGTATTTTTGTTAATTAATAATTAAATAAGTGTTAATTTTTTGTTAAGTTTAAAAACTAAAGCAGGAAAGCTGCTTTAGAAAATTACTTTTTTTGAATTATTGCGTTATTTTTGTGAGTTTTAAAGACTAATACTTTTTGTCCCTCTTCATAATCAAATTCATCAGACTCCGGATCTATTTCCCAGTAAGTACCTTTGAAAAATACTTTTGAGTTTTTAATTTCTCCAATACCACCCTCTTCTAAAAAGTTATCCGTAATATTACTTTCTGATGATAAAAACTTTTCTAAAGCTTTTTTCCTTAGCAATATTATAAATATTACAGAGATAATTGATACAACTCCAAGTTGCCAAACACCGTCAGAAAAATTGTATGCCATGCTAATAAATGCTGTAATAATAAAACCTAATCCAAACCATATCAAAATAAATGAAGTTATAATAGCCTCAAAGCCTATTAAAGCAACTCCAATTCCTAATAATATATATGGATTAATTACCTCAAGAAGCATTGTTTGTGTTTCCATTACTTACACCTTTGAAAAAAGCATCTCACAATACACTTGTGCTTCCTATCATTTGAGCTACATCATAAGGTAATATCATTTTATCATTTGAAGAAGACTCAGCTAAAGCTTTAAAAGCTGCAATTCTATCTTTAGCAAGTAAAAATTCTGCTGCTTTTTCATTTTGCGCCATTGATTCATTAATTAAAACCATAGCCTCTTTTTGACCTGCTGCAATTTGCTCTTGTTCATATCTTTTTGCATCTGCCATTCTCTCAATTGCTTCAGCTTTTAATATCTCTTCTTGTTTAAAACCTTCTGCTTTTCTAATAACTGCTTCTTTATCAGCTCTAGCTTTTGTTTCAATTGCTCTTTTTTCTCTTTCAGCTTCCATTTGCATATTCATAGCTCGCTCAATTTCAGCAGGAACAGAAATATCAGATATCTCAACTCGTGTAACTTTTATACCCCAGTTAGCAGCCGCACTTCCAAGCTCATTTTGAAGTTTTGCATTTAAAGTTTCTCTATTTGATAAAGTATCATCTAAATCCATACCACCAATTTCTGACCGTAAAGTTGTCATAGCTAAATTAGCAATTGCATTTTTAAAATCTACAACGTTATATGTAGCTTCCTGTGCATCATCAACTTTACAAAATACAATCCCATCAATAGAAATGTTTACATTATCTCTTGTAATAACAGATTGTTTTTCTATATCAATTAATTGTTCTCGTGAAGTAAGTTTGGCTCTTATTGTATCAACAACAGGAATAATCACATGAAAACCACCATGAAGAACAGTATTATACTTTCCTAATCTTTCCACAAGATATAATTCTGATTGAGGTACAATTCGCACACCTTTTCCGATAATTATTATCGCAAATATTATAATTGCCAAAGGCAATATTAAAGTTTCATCCATAAACAAATCCTTTTATAATTTCAAAGATTATATCCTAAATTTGATTACAAAAGAGAAAGAGTTATTAATTGTTAATTAAATTTTTAAGGTTCAAAATAAAAGAGTTTCCATTCTTTTTAGGCTCTATTTTAATAGCAATTTTATTTTTATCACAAAATTCTTTTACTATATTTAATCCCAATCCAAAACCATCTTTTGAAGAATCTTCCTGAAAATATTTGTCAAAAATTATAAATAAGTTTTTTGTATCAATTTCTTTGCCTGTATTAAATATTGATAAAATTTTATCTTCATACTTTATTTTTATAATCCCATCTTTTGAAAGATTATATTTTAAAGCATTAGAGATTAGATTATCAATCATTTTTTCAAAACCATTTATATCACTATTTAATTCTATATTCTCAACATCAACATCAATTTTTATATCTTTTTTTAAATCATCAAATTTATCTAAACTTCTTAAAACTAAATCTTGTAAACCAAAAGTTGTAATATCAATTTTATCTAGCTCTTTTTTAATCTGATATTCCATGTCTTCATAAAGCTTTAAAAGATTATTTGAAGCTAATTTAATACGATTTAACCTTTTTAATTCTTTTTCACCACTTATCTTTTTTTCCAACATCTGAGTATTTAATTTAATTGTAGAAATAGGAATATTAAGTTCATGTAAGGTTTCTTTTACAGTTTTTTGAAGGTTTTCATCACTTTTAAAAAGTGGTTCAAAAATAGTTTTACTTAAGATTAAATACAAGACTAAACCAAAGATTAAAACAGTTAAAGTTAAAAGAATGAAAGTATCTTGATTAAAATCAAATATTGTAGTCAAATAAAAATTTAGAAGTAAAGATAAAAGTAAAACAAAAACTATGATAATAGAATTTGTAATTATAAAATTTCTTTTTTTATAATTCAATTTTATACCCAATGCCTTTAATATTTTTTATTTTTTCTTTTCCTATAAGTTTTTTTAAATTATTGATATAAACTCTTATAGAACCTTCACTATATGTTTCATCATATTTCCAAAGCTTGTTAATAATCATTTCTTTTGTAATAATAGTATCTTTTCTTTCAATAAAAAGTTCTAATAAGTCTATAATTTTACTTGCAATATATAGATCAATACCAGATTTTAAAACTCTTCTTGTTTTGGGTTCAAAGCTAAGTTCATTATTTAATTTTATTTCAGAGAAAGATTTACCACTTCTTTTTAGTAAAGATTGTATTCGTAAAAGTAACTCATCTAAATCAACAGGTTTTTTAAGGTAATCATCACAACCAGATAAAAAACCTTGTGTCAACTTTTCTTTATCTTTATAAGAAGTTAAATATATAGTTGGAGTATCATCATTTTTAGTACGTAATTCTTTTAATAATTCTATACCATTTATTTTTGGAACGTTAATATCAAAAAGATATAAGTCATAATTGTTTTCATAACAAAGTTCAATTACCTCTTCTCCGTTAACAGCCGTTTGAACAAGGAATCCTTCATCGCTTAAAAAATCTTCAAGTGTTTCTAAAAAAAGTACATCATCTTCTAAAACTAATATTCTATGCAATTAAACTCCAATTTATATTTAAAACATATATTGTAGTTAGATTTGGTTAAAAAATTGTTAAATCATCATATTATCAAAAAATAAAAAAATTATTTTTATAAATTTATAGATTACTATAATATTACAAATGTTACAATAATATTATAATCCTGACAAATAAGATGAGTATTGAAAAAACATAAGATAGTAGAACCTACAAAAAAATTAATTAATATCGTAGTCTTTGGTGCTGAATTTAATATTGAAACCCTCTATACAAGGACCTAAGACCATGCATAATATAACAATAAAAATGAAACTAATCATAATTTTTGTTTTAATAAAAATTATCCCTCTATTAATAATTTCATACATTGCATATAAAGGCGTTTTAACACTAGATGAATATTTAAATAAAAATACTCAATTTTTATTCAAACAAAGTGAAAAAGTAATCATTGATACAGCAAATGAATCTATAAATGATAGTATCAAAAATTTAAATAAAAAATCACAAATTTCCCTTGAGAAACTCTCCTATCAAATAGCAAATACTCTTGCCCAATTTTTATACCAAAGAGATGAAGATATATTATTTTTATCAAAACTAGAACTAAATCAGAAGATACTTGAACAATTTTATACTACAAAAAAAAGAGAGATTATAATTCACGGTGAATACACATATGATGACGAGAAAAACGTCTGGACAAATAAAAAACCAAATAAAAATCAAATAACAAAAGAAAAAAAGAAAGCAATTCTACGAGATAATAAAAAAGAGTTTAATTTTACAGACCCTATAAACTATAAAACACAAAAGATTCCTATATATAAAGAAGTATCTTATTTTAATTTAAAAGGTAATGAAAAATATAAAATATCTAAAATTAACAAAAATTTAATGAATATTTCAAAAAAAGAGAATACATACATAAATTCTGAATCATATTTTGACAAAATATCAACTTTAGAAGTAGGTCAAATATATGTATCTGATGTCATAGGAGAATATAGACCTAGTAAAATAATAGGTACTTTTACAAAAGAAAGAGCTATGAAAGCTAATATAAAATTTGAACCAAAGAATCACGCTTATGCAGGAAGAGAAAATCCAGTAGGTAAAAAATTTGAAGCTATAATAAGATTTATTACCCCTATATATAAAAATGGTAAAAAAACGGGTTATTTATCTTTAGCTTTGGACCATGAACATATTATGCAATTTACAGACACAATAAATCCAACTAGTATTAATACGAAACAAGATATAGCTGATGCTAGCATTGGAAATTATGCATTTATGTGGAATTATCAGGGAAAAAATATTTCTCATCCGAGAGATTATTTTATTGTAGGATATGATAAAAATACTGGTCAAGAAGTTGACCCTTGGGTTAGTTCAGATATAGCAAAAAAGCAAAAGTTATCTAAAAAAAACATGCATGACTTTTTAAAAGAATATCCTAAATTTGAAAATCAATCACTAGAAAAAAAACCAAACTTAGAACAATTAGTTAAAAATGGAAATGTTCCTCTTGATTGTAGATATTTGAATTTTGCTCCTCAATGTCAAGGTTGGATGAGAGTGACAGAAAATGGTGGATATGGTTCATTTTTAATTTACTGGAGTAAAGTGTGGAAATTAACAACAGCCGCATCAATTCCTTATTATACAGGTCAATATGCTAATACAAAAAGAGGTTTTGGTTTCATTACTATTGGAGCAAATGTAGATGAATTTCATTCAGCAGCAAATAAAACAAGAGAAAATGTAAATAATATACTTAAAACACAGACTAAACATATAAAAGATGTGGTAGAAAAAAACAATAATCAAATAAATCATTTTATAAAAAATATAATAAATGAATTATCAGTAATTACAACTATAATGGTTTTTATAGTAATAATTGTTGCATTATGGCTATCAAATTATATTAGTGGAAAAATTGAAAAACTTCTTATAGGAACTAATAAATTTGCCAACAATGAATTAGATTATAGAATTGAAATTTCCTCAGATGATGAAATAGGAAAACTAGAGAAATCTTTTAATAAAATGGCATCAAAAATATCTTATCTAATAGCAGAAGAAAAGAAAATTAACGAAACTCTTGAAATGAAAATAGAAGAAGGAATTAAAAAACATAGAAAACAAGAAGAAATTTTAATACAACAATCAAAATTAGCATCAATGGGTGAAATGATTGGCAATATTGCTCATCAATGGAGACAACCTTTAAATGCACTAAGTCTTCTAATTCAAAATATACAGCTTTTGTATCAGTTAGGTCAACTGGATGACGAATATATGGAAAAATCAGTAAAAAAAGCAAAACTACTTACAACAAAAATGTCTAGAACTATTGATGATTTTAGAAACTTTTTTATGCCAAATAAAACGAAAAAAATATTTTCTTTAAATAACTCAATTAGAGAAAGTATAAATATTATGGATTCGATGTTAAAGCATCACCAAATAAAAATAACAATAAATTTTGAGAAAGAAAAAATATCAAGTGAAGGATATCCTAATGAATTTTCACAAGCGTTACTTAATATATTAAATAATTCAAAAGATGCAATCATTCAAGAAAATATAAAAAATCCTGAAATACTAATTCATTTATATGAAAAAGATAGTTTTGCAATTATTGAAATAAGTGACAATGCAAAAGGAATTCCAAAAGATATATTAGACAAAGTATTTGAACCATATTTCACAACAAAACATCAAAGCCAAGGTACAGGAATCGGGTTATATATGACTAAAACAATAATTGAAAATAATATGCAAGGAAACCTAAGTGTTTATAATTCGAAAGATGGGGCAGTTTTTACAATAAAAATGCCACTTGTTAAAAATGAGGAAATTATCACATAAAAGGAAATAGTTAGAAAATATATATTTAATTTTTTAACTATTCTTGTCTTTTTCTAAGTTTATTGTTAAAATAGATTAAATGATTTATAAAGGCAGTCCTTTTGATTAAAAAACTATTGATTATACTCATACTAGTTATTACTGCATTTTATGTAATATCACAAGAAAATATAAAAATTATTCTTTCAGGTATTGCTATTTTTCTTATTGGTATGCATTTTATGGAAGATGGGTTTAAACTATTTTCAGGTGGAACTCTAGAAAAAATACTAGAAAAGTTTACAAAGAATAAATATAAATCACTTTTAACTGGGTTTATTACAACATCAATAGTTCAAAGTTCATCTTTGATTTCAGTTATTGTTATATCTTTTTTATCTGTTGAAATAATCTCTTTAGCTCAGGGTTTAGCAATTGTATTTGGAGCAAACTTAGGTAGTACTACTACAGCTTGGATTGTTTCTGCTCTTGGATTAAAAATAAAAATATCTATGTATGCAATGCCAATGATTGTTTTTGGTGTAATATTTAGATTTTCAAAAAGCAGAAGTTATATTGGTTTAGGAAATATATTATTAGGACTAGGTTTTATCTTTTTAGGTATTTCATATATGAAAGAGGGATTTGATACTTTAAGAAGTGCAATTGATTTAGCAGCCTATTCTGTTGAAGGATATTTAGGAATTCTAATATATATTTTAATTGGAGCTATGGCTACTGTTGTAATACAATCAAGTAGTGCCACAATGGCTATAATTATCACAGCTCTTGCTGGTGCAAATATTTTATATATAGATGCCTTAGCCCTCGCAATTGGAGCAAATGTTGGGACAACAGTAACTGCTGCAATTGGCTCTCTTACCTCAAATCAAAATGGTAAAAGATTAGCTTTTGGTCATTTTATTTTTAATATTATAACAGGGCTTATTGCTGTTGCTTTAATCTATTCATTAAAAGACTTAGTTGATTTACTTGCACCATATTTTGGAATAGCTGATGAAAATTATTCTATGAAACTTGCTCTATTTCATACTATCTTCAACCTATTAGGAATTATAATTTTATTTCCATTTATTTCTTATATTGTAGTACTATCCCATAGGTTTATTAATGACAAAGTAAAAAAAGATTCAAAACCAATATATTTAGATAAAGCAAATATCAAAATTCCATACAATGCAATGGTTTCAGTACAAAAAGAAGTTATTCATTTATATGATAATGCACAAAAAGCGATATTACACGCTATTTCCATTCATACAAGTGATATAACAACAAAAGATGATATTGAAAGAATAATAAATAAACCTCAAATAAAAATTGATACAAATTTAAATGATATTTATCAAAATGACTTAAAGTCTTTATATAGTGAAATAATAGAATTTGCTCTTATTTCTCAACAAAATATGAATATAGAACAAACAGCCTATGTATCTCAATTAAAACTGGCTTCTAATATAATTGTAAAGATTCTAAAAGATACAAGAGATATACAACAAAATATGAATTTTTATATAAATAGTAAAAATGAATTTATAAGAAATGAATATTTACTTATCAAAAAAGAGTTAGCAACTTTTATATTTGAAGTAAATCAGTTAAATATAACTCAACTTGATGAAATAGAAACATCAACAATCATCCAAGTAGATAAAGATAGATTACAAAACTTAGATGTCTTAAATAGTGGAAGAATTGATGATTTAATTAGAACTGAAAAAATAACATCTAAAATGGCAACCTCTTTAATAAATGACTCTACAAGTGCATATAATATATGTAAAAATCTTTTGAGAATTGCAAATATTTTATTTATTAGAGATGAAAAATTAAGAACTTTAGGAGAAATTGATGAGACTAAATAAACTTAAAGAGCATTTTCAAAACTTTTTATTATGGGATAAAGAAGAGATTGAAGAAAAGAAAAATGACATTAGTGATTTAATGGAAAATTTAAAAGAGAAAAGAAATAAGTTAGAAAAAAAGATTAAGAAAGAGAATAATAAAAAAGAAAAAAATTATTTAGAAAAAAAATTAAAAGCCGTAAAGAAATTAATTAAAAAAGCTAAAAAAAGTCTATACTAATTTTAGCTTTTCATAAGTATTAACTTTTAAAAACTTTCCCATGCATCTTCTATTTCATCACTATATGTTTTTTGGTTTACAGTTTTTACTTCAACTTTTTTACATCTAGGATTCAATTCATCTCCAATACAAATTTCTTTTACATCGCTTCTAGATTTGAATTGATTTTCAGAATCTTCAATTTTAATATCATCTTTACCAATAAATTTTTTTAAATCTACATTTTCAACTATTTCTTTCGATATATTTGAAGTTGCAATTGCAATATCATATGTTTCATTTGCAGCACTAGCAATTTGTTGTGTTTGTTGATCTTGTGCAGTTACAGCATCATTTATTTGTTCTATTCCAGATTTTTGTTCTTGAGATGCCATTTCAACATCTTTTATTAATTCAATTGTTTTATTAATATTTTCATTTAATGAAGTGTAACCATGAATCATCTTATTTGAAATTTCTTTACCTTCATTAGCCTTTATATTTGCACTCTCAACTAAATTTTTAATCTCTTTTGCTGCTTCTGCTGAACGTGAAGCTAGATTTCTTACTTCTTGTGCTACAACGGCAAAACCTTTCCCCGCTTCCCCAGCTGTTGCAGCTTCTACTGCAGCATTAAGTGACAATATATTTGTTTGAAAAGCAATTTGATCGATAACACCAATTGCGTCACTAATAGCTGTTACCTCTACATTTATCTCATCCATAGACTTTGTTGTTTGATTAGCTAGGTCATTACCTTCTTTAACAGAAGCAACAACGCTATTTGCAAATTGTGCCATCTCACTCACATGATCAGTATTACTAATAATAGTACTTGTAATCTCTTCTAATGCAGCAGCAGTTTCTTCTAAAGATGCAGCAGCTTCAGTTGAAGCATCATTAAGAATATTTACATTTGATAAAAGTGTATGAGAAGAAGAATCTAATGTTAATCCAACTTTTTTATTCTCACAAAGCATTGAAGTGATTGAATCACCTAAACTATTAACACCATTTGCTAAATCTAAAAGTTGATTTTTAATATTTTTATTATCAACTTTTTGCATAAAGTTATAATTTGTATATTGTTCCAAGACATCTAATATATTTTCTATATTTTTTTCCATATGGCTTCCCATTGAATCAAGAACTTTTTTTAACTCCATTAAAGCCGGGTTTTCAACATCAATATTGATTCTTTGACATAAATCACCCTGTTCAAATTCTGTTAATACAGTAATCGTCTCATTAATAAAATGTCTGTCTTCTTCTACCCCTATTTTTGTTGCTGCAATGTTTTCATTAACAACTTTTGACATTTTCCCTAATTCATCTTTTGAAGAATCATCTAATAAAGTCACGTCATCAGCTTGTCTATTTAGGTATTTAAAGAAATTTAATAATCCTATTTGGAAATTATCTAATGGATCTAATATAGTTTTTTTTGCAATAAATATTGATAGAAATACTAAAATAATCAATGCAATAAGAGCCTTTATAATTATACTAATGATAAACCCTTTGATATCATCATCTGTTTCATTTATCATTTTAAGTACATTATCTTCAACTTCATCAACATATGCACCAGTACCAATTACCCAGTTCCATTCAGCAAACTTTTGAATATAAGAAAATTTTGGTTGGGCTTTTGTTTTACCAGGTTTTTCTTTTAGATATTCTACTAATCCAGAGCCTTTAGTGTTAGCAATATTCACAATTTCTTTAAAATAAAATTTTCCATTAACATCAGTAGCATTAATCATATTTTTACCATTTATAGCAGGATTATTTGGATTAGCTACCATTTTCCCATCAGTATCGTTTATCCAAAAATAACCATCTGTGCCATATTTCATCTTTGAAATTGCAGTAATTGCCTCTTTTTGCATTTTTAATTTTACATCATCAATATATGCACCTGTTCCTATAATCCAATTAAAAGGTTTAAAAACTTTTATTATTGATGATTTATAAACAGTTTTTTGAGTACCTGGTTTAATAAATGAATATTCTACAAACGCTTCATCTTTTCCAGAATTATTTAATTTTTTTATTCCATCAATAATAAAAGCTGAAGCAGGATCATTTTTTAAATTTTTACCATTAAGTTTTTTTACAATTGGATGCATAATCATATTATTATCAAAATCATTAATCCAAAAATAACCTGATTTTCCATATCTTGTTGATTCAACAATAGATTTTATCTTATTTTTTATTTCTACTTCTGTTAATAAATCTTTATTCTTTTTATATTCACTCTCAATAATAGAAAAAAGAAAATTTGATTGCTCTTTGATATATTTTTCGACTTCAAGTCTTATTTTATCTTTTGCAGTACGTGAATAAAAGGATTCAACTGTTTTATATGCTAAAGAAACATAGTTTTTTAGTTCACTTTCTTTATTTTTATAAGCTTCAACTCTATACTCTTCTATTTTTTTATTAGATACTTCTTTCATAGAAAAGATTGATTCTAAAGAAAGAACGACAGATATGATAGTAATTGAGCAAAGTACAATTAACAATAACTTTGTTTTTATGTAAATATCTTTCATCTATTTTCCTTAATAAAATTTTAAATAATTATCAAAAATACTATTAATTATGCAATACTAAGAAAAATAATTTATATATATTCTAATATATTATTTAATGTTTGGGATATTAACATTAAAATATTTAAAAAATAATAAATTAAAAATAAAATTTAAGAATATTATAAGATTGTAATCAAATAGTAATTTACATAAGATGAAAAATTAGTTATTTATTTGAAATCTTTAAAGTTTTGACGTAAGGCCTCATAAGCTACAATTGATACAGAGTTTGCAATATTTAAACTTCTGGCATCATTTGTCATAGGAATAGTAATACAGCCTTTTTCATTTTTAGCTAATAAATTTTCAGGAAGACCGGCATCTTCCCTACCAAAATAGATATAGTCCCCTACTTCATATTTTGCATCAAAGTATACTTGCTTTGTTTTTGTTGTAGCAAAAAAATGTCTGTTAGAAAATGGGTTTTTTTACCAGAAGTCTTCTATATTTTCATACTCTCTAACATCTAACTCAAACCAATAATCAAGCCCTGCTCGTCTTACTTCTTTTTCAGTAATTTCACCAAAACCATATGGTTTAATAAGATGAAGAGTACAATTCATAGCAAAGGCAAGTCTACCAATTGTTCCTACATTTCCTGGGATTCTAGGTTCTAATAATACTATGTTAAACATATTATAAAATCACTGTTTTGTTATCATAAACAAATACTTTATCATCTAAAAGTAACTGTAAAGCATTTGAGAGTACAACTTTTTCTACATTACGTCCAGATCTTCTCATATCTTGCCATGTAAAACTATGGTCAACTCTTACAACACCTTGATCAATAATTGGACCTTCATCTAAATCATTTGTTACATAATGAGCTGTTGCACCAATAATCTTAACACCTCTATGATGTGCCTGTTTATATGGATTAGCTCCAATAAATGATGGTAAAAATGAGTGATGGATATTTAATACTTGTTTAGGAAAAGTTTCCACAAAATTTGGTGTTAAGATTCTCATATATTTTGCTAAAACAATTAACTCAGGTTCATACTCTTTTATTTGTTCAATAACAAGTTCTTCATGAGCTTCTCTTTCCATATCTTCTGCACTAATACAATGAAATGGAATGTTAAAACTCTCAACTAAATCTTTTAAATAATCATGGTTTGCAATCACTGCTTTTATATTAGCATTTAACTCGCCATCAATATATCTAATTAATAAGTCTCCTAAAACATGAGACTCTTTTGTTGCTAAAATTACAATATCTTTTTTAGCTTTAGGAGTAAGTTTGATTGTAGCATTTGCAGGCAAGACTTCTGTTAACTCTTTTAAAAGCATATTACAATTTACATCTCCAGAGATAACAGTTCTCATAAAAAATTTATTGGATTCTTTTTCAACGTATTCGGCATTTTTTTCAATATTTAGATTGTTTGCAAAAAGTACTTTTGAGATATTATAAACAAGCCCTTTTGCATCGATAGTATCAATTAGAAGTATATATTCTTTCATTTTTTGTATTAATCCTAGGTATTATTTCATTTGTGGATGAAATAATACCATTAATTAGATTTAAATCATTTTAGATAGTTTTTCTCGATAAGTTTCTAGGTTAAAATCTTTAACTCTTGCAACTCCAGATTCAACTGCTGCATTTGCAACAGCACTTGAAACTTCTACTATAAGTCTCTTATCAAAGGCAGTTGGGATAATATACTCTTTTGAATAAGATAAATCACCAAAAATATCTTTTACATCTTGAGGTACTGGTTTTTTTGCTAAATCAGCAATTGCATAAGCAGCAGCTTTTTTCATTTGCATATTTATTTTTTTAGCTTGAACATCTAATGCTCCTCTAAAAATAAATGGAAAACCAATTACATTGTTTACTTGATTAGGGAAATCACTTCTTCCCGTTCCAACAATAGCTTTATCTCTAATCGCAAGTACTTCTTCAGGATAAAGTTCAGGAGTTGGATTTGCTAAAGCAAATACAATTGGTTCATCTGCCATTACGGCAATATGTTCTTGTGTGAATGTTCCAGGTCTAGATAATCCAAGCACAACATCTGCTTCTCTAAATGCTTCAAGTTTAGTCATAGGCTCAGAAACAGAAAATTCTTTTTTAAATTTATTTAAATCATCTCTTCCATCATGAATAACACCTTTAGAGTCGCACATAATAAGATTTTCAACACCAACAGCTTTATACATTCGAGAACAAGAAATTGCAGCAGCCCCAGCTCCTACAACAACAACTTTTAAATCTTTTAACTCTTTTTTTATAATATCACAAGCATTAATCAAACCTGCCGTAGTAATAATTGCTGTTCCATGTTGATCATCATGCATTACAGGAATATCTAATTCATCGATAAGTCTTCTTTCTATTTCAAAACAAGCAGGAGAACCAATATCTTCAAGATTTATTCCTCCAAAAGTTGGTGCAATAGCTTTACAAACATCTACAAATCTTGAAGCATCCTCTTCATCAACTTCAATATCAAAAGAATCTATTGCAGAAAACTTTTTAAATAGTACAGATTTACCTTCCATAACAGGCTTAGAAGCTAATGCTCCAATATTACCAAGACCGAGTACAGCTGTACCATTTGATATAACTGCTACAAGATTTCTCTTTGCAGTATATTTATATGCATTTTCTGGATTTGCTTCAATTTCTAAACAAGGATGTGCAACACCTGGAGTATATGCTAAAGACAAATCTCTTTGTGTTTTTAATTCTGTTGTAGTTTGGATTCCAAGTTTTCCAGGAGATGGAAATTCATGATAATCTAACGCCTCTTCTTTTGTAACTGGTTTACTCATTAACTTTTCCTTTCATCTATTGTTACGGAATTGTAACTAATTGAAACTTATAAAAAGTCAAAAAAAAATAAATTTTTCTTATATAATTTAATTTTCTTTTAAGTTACATAAATTTTACATGAGACTTACATAATTTTTACATATTTGCTATTTTATGGTAATCAGAGCGGAAAACCTACCACACTTTTTATACACCCTATAAGAGTAATATTCTTCCCCTGAGCATTTAGTACAAGTATTAGAAATAGTTATATTTAAGATTCCGAGTTTTTCTAAAAGCATTTTATTTATACCTTGTAAATCTATAAATCTACCATTTACAAACTCTTCTCCAAAAGATTTTTTTACTATTTGGGCTAACTCTTCATTTACTTCATAACAGCATTTTTGAATAGAAGGACCAAGTATAACTTCTATATCTTTTACTTCACAATTAAACTCATTTATCATTTTTTTTGCAGTAATTTCTACAATTTTTTGAAAAGTAGAATTTCTTCCTGCATGAACTGCTGCAATTACGCCTTTATTTTTATCAAAAAATAGTGTGGGTATACAATCGGCAACCATTACCATAAGTGTTAGATTTTTTTCATTTGTAATAATTCCATCACAATTATCTATTAATCTAGGGCTCTCTCTTGTAATAATTTCTACATTATTTCCATGAACTTGATTCATATAAAATAAATTTTCAATATCGAAATCATATTTTAATGCAAGTTTCTCTCTATTTTTGTCCACATTTTCTTTTAAATCTGCTACATGATAGGCAAGATTACCATCAGAATTTGTTGTAAAAGTATAAAATATCTTATTCATTTATTTTCCAATTATAATTCAATTTTATTAGCTTATTATTTTAACTAAAAAGCCATTTTAGAGTGATAAATCAAGATTTAATTTGCTCTAATTGAAATTTAGATAAAATCATCTACTTTAAAGGATAATAATGTCAGAAAAAAAAGAAGAATTTGTAATTTTTGGGAATCCAGTAGAACACTCAAAGTCTCCACAAATGCATAATGCAGGCTTTAAAAATATAGATTATAACGGTATTTACAAAAAACATTTACTTGAAGAGGGAAATACTATAAAAGATGTATTCTTAAGTAATAATTACGCAGGTGCAAATATTACAGTACCTCATAAAGAATTTGCTTATGAAAATGCAGATGAAGTTAGAGGGCTAGCAAATGAAATTAAAGCTGTAAACACTTATATAAATGAAGATGGGAAAGTTATAGCTTATAATACAGATGCCCCTGGTTTTTTATATGCAATTGAAAGTTTTGGAGAAATTAAGTCAGTATTACTTTTAGGTGCAGGAGGTACTGCAAAAGCTATCTCTCTTGCTTTACAACAAAGTGATATAGAAGTGACTGTTTTAAATAGAAGTGAAGGGAAACTTAAGTTTTTTAAGGACCATAATATAATAGCAACTACATGGAATGATTTTATACCAAAAGAGTATGATCTAATAGTTAATTCCACAAGTGCAGGATTAAAAGATGAATATCTTCCTTGTCCAGAAGAGATTTTAAAAAATGTTTTAAAAACTGCAAGATGTGCTTTTGATTGTGTATATGGAAAAATAACTCCATTTTTAAAACTTGCCAAAGAGAATGGTTTAGAAACAAAAGATGGAGAAGATATGCTACTTTATCAAGGTGTTTTGGCTTTTGAATATTTTACTAAAGAAAATGCCAATGATGAAACCATATAAACAATGAGAAAAGCACTAAAAGAGGAATAATATTTCCCCTTTTTACTAATTATAATTTAAACTTCAAGAAAGGTAAAAATGTACAATCCCATATCCTGTGAATTCTTTGACCAATTAAATGTTGCAATGCAGAGAAAAATTCCATCTACAATAGTATACTATGATGAAAAAGAAGAAAATAAATTTACAGTAAAAGGTATAGTTAAAACTATGGAAGTTATTGATGGTATTGAATTTTTAATTCTAGAAAAATTAGAAAAAAAAGAGAAAGAAAAAATTAAATTACACTTAGTTATAACTTTTAATGGAAAAAGACATAGAGAAGTATAAAAAATAAAATACTAATCTTATACATTAAAAGGAATAGCTAATGTTTGCAATATATAAAAATGGCTCTGTTGGTTTTAGAAATACTGTTGATAATTTGTATGAAATAAAAAAAACTGAAGCCCCTGATAAAACTGAAATGAAGCCTAATGATGACACTTTATTTCAAGAATTTTTAACTTCTAATAAAAAAGAAAACTCTTCTACAACTGAAGCTATCAGTACTTACAAGAAAATTGCAAATATTGATACTTCTGAGCAAATTTATCATGTAAAAGATATAATGACAAAAAATTGTATTTGTATTCAAGAAGACAATACAATTATAGATGCATATAATAAATTAAAAGAGCATCAAATAAGCCAAATACTTATTCTTAATTCACATCAAAAGATCATCTCTTCGATAAATAAAAAATTTATTTTAAATCTTATAATTGACGATATAGAAGGTATAAGATCAATATTAAATAGAAAACTTCAAGATTTATACTGGGATGAAATTATTACAACAGATCCTATAACTGATATAAGAAGAGTTGCAAAAGTTATGGTTGATTTTAGATTAAGTGCAATTCCCGTAGTAACACAAGAGGATATTTTAGTTGGAATAGTATCAAAAACTGATATTTTAAAAGCAGTAGCAAACTTACCTAAATTTCAGCTCTGGTCCTAAAAAACAAAACTTTATATAATAAAAAAATATCTTTTGTTTCATCTTCTTTATAGTAAGTATTTAGTAGTATAAGCCAAATATTTTTATGACATAGATAAGTATAAAAAGGATTATTAATTGAAAAAAAGAAATCATATAAAAAAAATATCAAACTATGCAATGGTTGGAGGTCTTGGTGCTATTTTAGTTTCAGGATTAGTTGGCTGTGAAGACAAGTCAAACAACCAACAAAACCAAGGTCAAAATAATGCATTTACAAATGCAAATCAAAAACAAGGTGCCTTTGTAATTATTGAACAAAGTGCAGATGGTAAATATACAATTGCTGATGAGTTTCCCGCTTCTAAAACAACTATTGTTTTAAGAAAACCTGATGGAACAGAAAGAATTCTTTCAAAAGAAGAAATTGATCAATTAGTAAAAGCAGAAAATGTAAAAATTGAAAATGGAACATCTCCTTTAACTAATCCAGAAATGTCAAATGGAGGATTAGGATTAGGTGGAGTACTTATGTCTTCAATCGCTGGGGCTATGATTGGTTCGTGGATTGGAAATAAATTATTCAATAACCAAAACTATCAAAATCAAAGAAAAACACAATACAAATCACCACAAACATATAGTAAATCTAAAAGTTCTTTTACAAAAGCAAAAAGTTCGTCAAGTACATCAAGCTCATCTAAAAAAAGTGGTTTTTTTGGAAGTAAATCTTCTTCTAGCTCATCTAGATCTTCATTTTTTGGTGGTTGATTATGAAATTAAAAACACTAGAACCATTAACTCCTGAATATTTAGATTCAATAGGCTTTTCATGGCATACAGATAGTGATGAAACTTCATATATTTCAAATCAAATTGTTGAAATTAGTGAAGATGAAGCAAATGCATATTATGAAGCTGCAAATGAATTATATGAAATGTTTTGTGAAGCGGGGGAACATGTTATTGAAAATAACTTATTCCATGAAATAAATATCCCTTTTAACTTAGTAGAGACAATTAAAAACTCTTGGGAAGAGGATGTTCATTGGCATCTATATTCAAGATTTGATTTAGCTGGAGGAATCGATGGTATACCAATTAAACTGATTGAATTTAATGCAGATACTCCCACTTCACTTTTTGAAACTGCCATTGTACAGTGGGCAATGTTGAAGAAAAATGGACTAAATGAAGCTAGCCAATTTAATAATTTATATGAGGCGTTAAAAGATAATTTTAGAAGAATTATAACTTTAGATTCAGACATTGAAAAATTTGATGAATATTATGAAAAACTTGGATGGAAAATACTATTTTCATCAATTCAAGGTAGTAGTGAAGATGAAAATACAACAAAACTTTTACAACATATTGCAAATGAAGCAGGATTTAATACCGACTTTGAGTATATTGATAAAGTAAATTTTAGTGATGATGGTATTTTCAAAGGAGAAGAAGGTTTTGAATTTTGGTTTAAACTTATTCCTTGGGAAGACATTGCTATTGATGAAAATGAATTAGCAGTTTATCTAAATGAAATTATTGCAAATAAAAAAGCTATCATATTTAATCCTGCATATACTTTGATGTTTCAGTCAAAAGGTTTCATGAAAATTCTTTGGGATTTATATCCAAATCATCCCCTACTTTTAGAAACATCATTTGAACCATTAGAAAATACAAAACAAGTAGAAAAAAGATGTTTTGGTAGAGAAGGTGCAAATATTGCTATTGTAAATGCTGATAATTCTCTAGATATCAAAACTGATGGTGAATATGAAGGTCACAAAGCAATCTATCAAGAGTATATAGAATTTCCTCAAGATGAAGAAGGAAACTATTATCAAGCAGGTGTATTCTATGCGTACGAAGCTTGTGGACTTGGATTTAGAAAAGGTGGAAAGATCTTAGATAATATGTCTAAGTTTGTAGGACATATAGTAAAATAGGTTTAAAAGCCTATTTTACATCAAAATTCAAAAGAGTCTCTTGGCTCAAGGTATTTATATTTTAACTTTATATTATTCTCTTCTATATACTCTTTTGTAGAATGTGAAATATGCATTAAAAATCCATTTTTAACTTCTAAGTCATCTAATATTTTACTAGCTTGTAAATAATTAAGATGATTTCCACTTATTTTTCTCTCATCGTAACAAGCGTCTATAAAAGCATAGTCTATTGTTTTATTTTTTAGAAAATTTAAACTTTCATCTTCTAAAGCAAAACAATCTGTTAGGTAAACTATAGTTTTATTTTTGTACTCAATAAAATATCCTAGAGTATTTTTTGAATGTTTTAGAGGAATAGAAGTTATTAACAACTTATCTAAACTCATTTTTTGGAAAGCTACTATTTCAGAGAATGAAAGAGAATGATTATGTTTAAATAAATCAGAAAACCCCTCTTTATCTTCCGGATGAAAACAATTTATTTTATCATTTGAATGTCTTAATCTTAAAAGTCCCAAACAGTGGTCAGCATGAAAATGTGTCAATAAAATTGCTTTTATTTTTTTTGTATCAAAAATATTAGATATATTTTCTATTCCTGCATCAAGTAATATAACCCCATCTTCAAGTTCAAAGTATGCACTTGTGGAAAGATTTCTTATACCTTTTTTTCTATAATCACTACAAATACTACATAAACAGTTATGAACTGGAATTCCAGCACTGTCAGCACTTCCTAAAAAATTTAATTTCATTTATAATCCAAGTTATCTAAAATATATTAAAATTTAAAAGTATTAATTAAACAATAATGGTCACTAAAATCTTTTAACATAACTTTACTTTCAATATTTAATTTTGACTCTGTTTTATGAAAAATATAATCTAAAGTAACTTTATCTTGATGAGTAAACTCTTTATTTTTATCTTCAAAACCATTTTCTCTTATTATATTAATTTCATCATAAATAGGGATAGCATTTAAATCACCACAAAAAAATATAATATCATGTTCATATTTGTCAAGCTCTTTTAATATTGTATTAATTTGAAAAACTCTATTAGAACTACTCAAATGACACAAATGAGTATTTACTAAAAGTGCTTTTTTCTTTTCAAACTCAAATTCAATAAATTGACAAGCTCTCTCTTCATCCTCACTTTTCCTAAAATAGATTTCATCTAAAAGTTTCATTTCATATTTAGATAAAACTGTAAGATTTGAACTACTTAGTTGATTATTTCTCAATTTCATTCTAGTTGGAGTGCTTATATAATGGTAATCTAATTCAATATTTAAGAATTTGCTACTTGAAAAATCAGATGAACAATAATCTTCTTGTAGACAAATGATATCAAAAAGATTTTTTCTTATATTATTAGGAATTTCTTGTATTCTTTTTGGGAATTCCCCATCATCTTTCCAGAGATTATAAGTTGCTAACTTTAATCTACTCATCAGTAAAACTCTTTAATAATTTGACAAATTTCATTGAAGAGACTTCTAACTCTCCGCTATTATCAAACTCTATTAAATTTTCAGCTTCAATTTTTTCATAAGTTCTATTAAGTCTTTGTTCTATCTCTGATTCAGTCTCTCTTGCCCTATTTTCTAATCTTTTTCTTAAATTTTCTTTTGGTACAGTTATATTTATCGTAAAAACATTATCGTAAGAATTTTCAAAATCTTTGATTTTAGATCTTGAAATAGAGATAATATTTATACCATTTTTAATAGAGTTCTTTGCAATACCATAATAGTTATCATGGGCATTCCAAGTTGAGATAAAAAAACTTTTATGTTTTAAAATTTCAAAAGCATATTCATCTAAATAAAAATTATCTTCATTAGAGCAAGGTGCTCTTGTAATATACCTATTTAAAAAATTAAAACCTTCAGGCAAAGATTTTTTTGCTTCTCTTAAAAGAGTATCTTTTCCAACTCCACTAGGTCCCACAATTAAAATAATTTTAGTATTCATATTACCTTCTTATTTTGAATATTTGTAAATAAATTCTCTAATATCTTTTAAATCATCAATTCGTAAAGTTATCTCTTCATGAGTCCAATCCCACCAAGATATCTCTTCTAATTTATTAATAATCTCTTTACTAAATCTGTATTTTAATATTTTTGAACTTACTCCTGCAACTATAGCATAAGCTGGTACATCTTTGGTTACAACAGCATTTGCGCCAATAATTGACCCATTCCCTACTGTAATACCAGGCATAATAACTGCTCCATGACCAATCCAAACATCATGCCCTATTTTTACTTTTTGAACTTTTCTATAATTGAAAAAGGCTTCATCATTTTCTCCAAATCCATACTGTTTTCTTCTATATAACAAATGGTGTTGACAGGGCATTTCATAAGGATGAAAACCAGGGTTTATTCTAACATTTGAAGCTATATTTACAAACTTACCAATATGCGAATTTGTAATTTGTGAATACTCACAAACATATGAATAATTGTCCATGATTGAATCACTTATATTTACATAATCTCTAACTTCTGTATACTCTCCAAAGCTACAGTTTTCTACTATAGCTTTTGGAAATATAAAAGGTTTAATTCCTAAGGAAAAATCTATTTCGGGATTATGACTTTTTATTTCTGTCATTATATCTAACCTCTAAATGTAATATACTTCTAAATATAGTAACCATGAGAAACTCCTTTCTTAAAGTTTAAAACCTCTAATACCATTGTAAATTGATTCTCCATCTTTAAGTGTTAATACCACTTTTGGAATATGAGTATCATCTATTACAATAATATCTGCTCTCTTATCTTTAGCAATTACACCCCTATCGTCAAGATTTGCATATATTGCAGGGGTACTTGTAATCATAGAAAAACCAAGTGCTAAATCTAAGTTTGCATCTTCTTTCATTCTATAAACTGCTTGCAACATTGAAGTTGGATGATAATCTGAACATAAATATTTACATACACCTTCTCGTACAAGTTCAATAGCCGCTATATTTCCACTTTGACTTCCACCTCTAACGATATTTGGTGCTCCCATTCCTGTAGCAATTCCTTTACTAACTGCATATTTAGCAACTTCTAAATCAAGGGGGAATTCAGAAATTTGAACACCTAAATTTAAAAGTCCATCAAGCTTTTCAATACAATCATCATCATGACTTAGCAAAGTAATATTATGCTCTTTTACAAAAGAAATTAAATCATTTATCTTCTTTTCATCTTTATTCATCTTTTTATTTACTACAGTTTGAATTTCTTCTTCATTTAAGCCATAATAATTTCCATAATATGTCTGAAAAGATTCAAGTGATTTAAACTGCCCTTGACCAGGAGAATGATCCATAAGAGAAACAAGTTTTACCATACCTTTTGATATAACTTCTTTGATTGGTTCTACTGCTTCATCAGCACTTAACTCAAATCTTGCATGAATAAAATTATCAACACCTAAATGCTTTTTATTTGCATTAAATATCTCTTCAATTTGATGTTTAGCTAAATCAATACTTCTCTTCTTTTTAGGATTATCTTCAAATCCTATAGCATGAAACATGGTTGTTACTCCAGCCATTGAAAGCTTTTTATCAAGTTCGGCAACTGCAAAAGCTACAGGAAAAGTTGCATTTGGTCTAGGTTCTATCTCTTTTTCAATGGCATCAGAATGTAAATCTACAATTCCAGGAGCAATTTTTTTATCTCCTAAATCAACTGCTACTTCATTTACTCCATATTCATCAACTCTTTTAATAAACTCGCCTTGAATTACTATATCAGCGGGAATAAAAGCATCGTTTATTAAAACATTTTTGCTTCTTAAAATAGTTTCCATTTATCCTACTCTTTCTAATTTATAAATTTTGTCACTAATTACTTCCATAGCTTCTAAGTCATGAAAAATACCAACCATTGATACACCTTTCTCTTTTAAAACTTTTAATTTTTCAACAACTTTCATTGTGTTTGTTTTATCTAGAGAAGCAGTTGGTTCATCTAATAATAAAAGTGATTTAGGAGCAATAATACCTTTGGCAATATTTACTCTTTGCTGTTCACCACCAGAGAAAGTCAAAGGAGACAAATCAAATAACTCTTCTCTAATTGATAAATAATCCAAAAGCTCTTTAGCTTTTACTCTTGAAACATCTTCACTTTCACCTTTAAATACTAATTGTTCAGATACAACATCAACAGCGCTAACTCTTGGTAAGATTTGTAAAAATTGTGATACATATCCAATCTCAGATTTTCTAAGATTTAATATTTCACTTTCACTTGCAATTGAAATATCAATTGTTTTGCCATTATCTTTATGAAAGATAATCTCTCCACTTGAAGTTGTATAAGTTCTAAAAAGTGTTTTTAAAATAGATGACTTACCCGCACCACTTGGACCATAAAGAGATAAGAATTCACCTTGTCTTACTTCTAAATTAATATTTTCAAAACCTTTTACCTCAATTCCACCTCTTGTGTGAACTTTAAAGGATTTATTCAAATTTTTAACTTCTAATCTAATCAACTCTTTTTCCTTATAAAATAGATGACACAAGTAATTGTGTATATGCATGTTGTGGATCTTCAAGAACTTGGTCTGTTAAACCTTTTTCAACTATTTGTCCATTTTTCATTACAACTGTAATATCTGTTAGATGTTTTATGACACCTAAATCATGAGATACAACAATCATCGCAAAACCAATTTCATGTTGTAACTCTTTAATCAAATCAAGAATCTTTGCTTGAACAGATAAATCAAGTCCAGTTGTAGGCTCATCCAAAAGTAATATCTTTGGATTTGAAGATAAAGCTTTTGAAATTTGTATTCGTTGTTGTTGTCCTCCTGAAAAATATTCGGGATAATCATCAATTCTACTTACTGGGATTTCAGTTTTATCAAGAAAATAAAGAGCTCTATCTCTTATCTCATCATATTTTTTATTTCCGCTCATAATTACTTTTTCTGCAATATTTCCACCCGCTGAAAATTTATAATTAAGTCCTAATCTTGGGTTTTGATATATCATTGACATTAAAGAGTTTCGTAAAAATGACAACTCATTTAAGTTAGCATCTAAGATATTTTTTTTCTTTCCATCTTTTCCTACAAAATCTTTTACAAATATTTCACCCAAACTTGCTTTTTGGTCTTGATAGATTAATTGTAAAAGTGTAGATTTACCACTACCACTTTCTCCAACTATTCCTAAAACTTCACCTTGAGATAAAACAAGATTTATATCATTTACTCCCACAACACTTTTACAAGTAGGACAAATAGAACTGTTAAATTCAGCCCCTGTTGTTTCCAAACATTTTGAACAAAATTTTCCAAATACTTTTGAAACATTTTTCATATCAAGTATCATTTTTTGTCCCCTATTTCTAATCTATTGTCACAAAAATCTGTATCATTACAGTAATAATGAGTCAAGCCTTCATCATCATATACTTCATCTAAAAATGATTCATTACTTCCACATCTTGAACAAACTTTATCACCAAAGTTTTCCACTTTAAACTCTCTATCTTCAAACTTTAGGGGCTTTACATCAGTATAAGGAGGAATTGCATAAATCTTTTTTTCTCTCCCTGCGCCAAACAGTTGTAAAGCTTTTGAGTTACCAAGTTTTGGAGTATCATATTTAGGAATAGGACTTGGATCCATTGCATATCTATGATTTACCATCACTGGATATCTATTTGAAATCCTTGAATCCCCAAATTGTGAAGTATCTTCATATAAAAGTACCCAAAGTTTAGAATAATCAGCATTTGCATGAAGTAATTTTTGTTTTCCTAAATTTGGCTCAACAGTCTCCATAATATCAGGAATTGGAACTTGAAAGACAAGTGTTTGTCGCTCTTGCAATTCGATTTCAGGGATTCTATGTCTTGTTTGAATAATACTAGCTTCTTTTGTATCAACTGTTGTTTCTACATTTGTAACTGATTTTATAAAATTTCTTATGTTTACTGCATTTACGCTTCCATCACAACCTTGATCAATTACTTTTAAAGTATCCTTTTCATTAATCATTGCAAGTGTTATTTGAAGTCCCCCAGTACCCCAACCTCTAGCTACAGGTAGCTCTCGTGAAGCAAAAGAGACTATATAACCGGGAATTGCAATGGCTTTTAAAATAGAACGTCTAATCTCTTTTTTTGCTTCTTCATCTAAAAATGCATATCTCATTTTGCTTCTCCTTTCTCATTTTGTTTAAGTTCTTCTGAATATTTTTGTGCACATTTAAAAATTTGATAATCAGTTTGAAAAGTCACATAGTGTGGCAATTTAAAATGATTTGTCATTCCAAAAGATTCAATACCATCTAAATGATGCATTATCATCTCAAAGTCAGCAGCAATAATATTATCTCCTCCAACAGAATATGTGTTGTTGTATAAAGTCAAATCAATTATAGACATAGAAATAGCTTTTGTTTCATTTTTCCCAAAACAAAATCCAAAACCAGTTGTAAGTTTGGTATCACCTTCACTATCTTTGTTAAACGTTCCAATACTTTCAACAGCAGTTGCTTCAATTGTGCCAACTTTCACATCATTTTTTGTAAAAGGATGAGTAAATTTAATATCAAGCTCACCAATTCTTAAATCTCCAATAGTAGGATGAACATCGCCATATCCTCTCATTGTCATATATCCAACAGTTAAAAGTGCCCCACTTTCACCTCTACTCATTACTTGCAGCACTGCACTTCTTGGATATGGAGCATTTGGATAATTTCTTGTAATATCCCAAGCTTGTTCTTCTTTTGCAAGAGTTTTTATTAAATTATCCTCACGTAGAGGTGTTAAAGCTGATTTTATTACATTGTCTTTATTTGAATACTCTTCTAGATTTACATCTTCATTCTTCAAATCAACTAATAATTTTATTTCATAATCATTTGAAGCACCAAGTAATTGACCACCTTCTATATCTTTAAAAGCAGATGAAATTCTTCTATTTAATCTCATATCATTTACATTTATAGTTTTAGAAATTCCTATTCGTTGACAAGAACTTCTATGAGCTCTTAAAAAAAAAGAAGCATTTAACATATCTCCAGCACTTCTTTTAATTGCAAGAGCTGCAAGTTTTTTTGAATAAAGTGATCCTTCACTCATAACTTTATCAATAGAAAATGTTAGACCATCAATTAGTGCTTCATTATCAAGTTTTTGTGCTTCACTTGTCAAATCACTGTAAAAATCAAGGGAATTTTTAATCGCTTCTTCACCACCCTTTATTGCATAATAAGCCATTAAATAATCTCCACTTTTGTAGTTCTTGTAATTCCAATAATTTCAGAATCTTTGTTTAAAAAAAATACTTCATTTCCCATGGGATAATATGAATTTTTTTCATTAAAAAAATCAATAAAAGATTTATCTACAGGAAGAGTCACTTCAACTTGATTTTCTATTCCAGGACCTGATAGTCTTACTTTCTGCCCTTTGAAGTTTTTACATTTAAAAATAAAAGTAGTAGAAAACTCAGGATCTTTTGAAGTACCAACTTTCCCTTTATTAAATAAATAATCATTTATTTGGTCAGAAAAGACATAATCAGCATCTTGGGCTTCAACTTTTTTTGAATTTGTAATTGCTTCAATTAATTCAAACTCCTCTTTTCCTTCATAATGAAAAGATACTTCTGAATATAAAAGAGTATTAGCCATTGCTAATAAATGAGAATCAAATAAAGGTTCAACCTTTTCAATAGTACCTGGCATAGATAAAGCATTCATCATAGCTCTAAAATTATCTCTATTTAATTTTTCAATATCAACTGTTTTCATTTTTTGCCTTTACATCAAATCAAAAGAAACTCTAGTTGAGTTTACTTTTCTATTTAATTTTTTTCGTTTATCTTCGATACTTTTTTTAGCCTCTTTTAAAAGACTTTTTATTTCATTTTTTAATATATTTGCTTCAAAACATGCATCTAATACAGCTGTATACAAAGATAATTTTTCATTTGTATCCATAACCATAGACCAACCTTTTACATCTTCAACCTGAACAATTGTTGAAGTTACTAAGACTTCTCCTGCATAAAATTCACCGCCAGAGATAGGGTCTTTTACTGGAACTAAAAGTGTTTGTTCTGTTGGACTAGTCAATACTTTTACTTTATACTTTTCATCAATCTTTTTATATAGTTTTTCTAACTTTTCAAGTGACACTATTTGTGCCAAATCATTAATATCTTCTCTTTTCATTTTTTATATAAACCTTCTTCTTATGACTGCACTTAATTTATCTAATAACCAAACAGTTAAAACTATTACTATAATAATCGTGCAAACGTCTGCATTTTCAAAAGCTCTCATCTTATCAAATAAATAAAATCCAATACCACCTGCCCCAACAAAACCTAATATTGAAGCACTTCGTACATCTGATTCAAACCTATATAGAGCCATTGATACAAAATGTGGTAAAGTCTGAGGAAGTACTGCATAAATTAATACTTTTATAAATCCAGCCCCAGTAGTAGTAAGTGCTTCAACAGGTCCAGGATCAATAGCTTCGTTACCTTCACTTAAAAGTTTTGATAAAACTCCTGCTGTATGGACACCTAATGCTAAAATCCCTGCCATTGGGCCTAACCCAACAGCACTTACAAAAATTAATGCCCAAATTATTTCATTTATTGACCTAAAGACATTAGCAACTAATGTAGCACTTCCATATATCACTCTTTTTAAAAAAAGATGAAAAGGAGTATTCCCTGGTATCAAAATATTTAATATGTTTCTAGAACTCATATATGATAATGGAACTGCTACAATTATTGATAAAACAAGCGCAATAATTGCCATTTGTATTGTTTCTAACATTGATAATGAATATGTTAATAAATCATCACTATTTAAATTTGGTGGGAAAAAACCACTTCCTTCAATATCTGGATTACCACTTATATATTCCATCATATAATGCCACCCATCAATTAGTGCAAAAAAGCTCATCTCAGTATCATTCCAACTTTGTGCAACTATTAATAAAAATATTACAATAACAGCTGATTTATAAAAAGAAAAAGGACTACTTTTTACTCTTAATTCTTCTACATTCATTATATTTCCTTTTATAAAATAGGCATACTCTGCCTACTTTATATAAATTATTTTTTATTTTTTAATTGTTTTTTTAATTCAATTAATTCTCTAACTGGATCATAAACTGAGTCATCACCTTTGATGAAACCTTTATTTTTAAGTCTTTTTAAACCTTCTGGATCGTTATAAGAAAGAAATGCACCTTTTAAAGCCATTTTTAAAGAAGCTGGTAAATCTTTTCTTGCTGCCATTGGAGCCCCTGGAATTAAATCTGAAGTCCAAAGTACATTAAAGCCATCTTTTTTCCAATGTTTTCCAACACCTCTGTTAAAATCTAAATTATTTGTAGAAGCAGCATCAATCTTTCCAGCTTTTACTGTTAAGATTGAAGCTTCATGTCCACCTGAATATACAACTTTAGAAAAATATTTTTTAGGATCAATTCCAGTTTTAGAGAACATAACAGTTGGAACTAAAGTTCCTGATGTAGATTGTGAAGATGTAAATGCCCAAGTTTTACCTTTAAGATCTGCCAAAGTTTTTAAACCTGAACCTTTTTTAGTAATAATAATACCTCTATAACCTGGTAATCCTGACTCTCCATCTACTTCTACAACTAAAGCTTCAGCATTAGCTCTTTTTGCGGCCTCTACATAAGATTTTGGTCCTAAGTAAGCTACATCAATATGTTTATGTTGCATACCTGTAATAATCCCTGTGTAATCACCTGCTAATTTCATTTCAACTTTAATTCCTAAAGATTTTTCTAAAAAAGAAGTTAAAGGTCCAAAGTTCTCTTTCATTGAAGTTGAACCAGCAACTGGAATTACACCAAAAGTAATTTTATCTGGCCATTTTTCTTGTGCCATCATTGATGTTGTCATTAAACCTAATGCTATAGAAGCTACTGCTATTTTCTTTACTAGTTTCATTTTTATCCCTTATATTAATTATTTATAGTGTAAATTTTCTCAACTAATTTATCAGTTAAGTTTTCGCTGTTGTCGTCAAAAATTACTCTGCCATCATTTACTCCAATGATACGGTCACAATACTCTTTGGCATACTCCAAATGATGAAGGTTAACTACAACAGTAACCCCGTAAATTTCGTTAACCTTCTTCAATATCCCCATTACTTTTTTTGCACTTTTAGGATCAAGCGCAGAAACTGGCTCATCTGCTAAGATAATCTTTGGTTCAGCAGCTAAAGCTCGAGCAATTGCAACTCTTTGTCTTTGTCCTCCCGAAAGTTCATCACACCTTTTTAACGAATGTTTTGTAATATCAACAATGTCCATATACTCTTTTGCTTTCTCTAACTCCTTCTTTTTATAAAGTTTAATTATCGCTCTTGTTAAAGGAATATCTTTTAACATTCCACTAATAACATTATCGAGAACACTTAATCTATCAACTAAGTTATAACCTTGAAAAATAACGCCAACTTGTTCTCTTAATTTAGTTAAATTTTTCTTTTTTATATTTTCTAAATCAAAATCTAAAACTTCAAATTTTCCATCAAAAACTTTTATTCCTCCAGTGATTGACATAAGAAGTGTAGATTTACCAGCACCACTTGGTCCTATGATTCCAATGAATTCACCTTTTTTAATTTTTAAATCTACATCATTTAAAATTTTCTCTTTTTTATAACCTAAAGTAAGGTTTTTCATTTTTATCACTTAAATATCTCCTAATTAAATTAAATCAACTTTGACTTTGCAGGTGTCACCTCTAAAATATGCGGTTCCATATTCAACAAAATTTCCATGTTGGTCTTTAGATAAAGTACTAGCAGCAAGTATTGGTGAGTTTGTAGGCATCATTAATAATTCACTTAACTCTTTATTTGTTCCCAATGATTCAAAAACTGTTGAAATTTTTGTTACTTCCAAAGTTGGGTAACATTTCTCTAAAATTTTATACAAAGAGAAAGGTTCGTAATCTAAGTTATCAATTATCTTTCTATAAAGAAAAGCATCAAAATAAGAATAAGTAACTGAAATAGGTAAATCATTTGCATAACGTAATAACTTTAACTCTATTACTTTTAGTTTGCTATTTAAAGCAAGATTCTTTGCTACATCTACAGTTGGTTCAATAATATCTGCACTTAATAATTCAGTTTTGGGTTCATATCCAAGATCTAGAATTTTTGAAGAGTATGAACTTTTAGTAGAGATAGAATAAGGAACTTTAATATTTGCAATAAAATTGCCTTTCCCTTTTTTTGTATAAATATAACCTTCATCTTTTAATAAGGATAATGCTTGCCTTATAGTATGTCTATTTACATCAAATTCTCTTGCAAAATCATTCTCTGAAGGTAACTTATCAGAAGAATTATATTTTTTATTTTCAATGTTTTTTAAAATCTTTTCATAAAGTTTTACATACATTGGTTTTTCATATCTCTTCACCAAATCATATCCTTGAAACTTGTCTATACAAGTTTGATTGGTGTAAGTATAAAAGAGGTATGTTACAGAGTGATTACATCTTGTCTATACAAGTTACGGTACTTGTATATTATGTTGGCTTTAAATTGTTATATGAGAGGAAAATTGTAGTTTTATTCTTTTTTTAAATCTAAAATAATCGTAAATTTTGCACCTTTGTAGGATTTATTGTTATAATTAAATATAGAGTTCTCAACTTTTATATCCCCTTCCATACTATCAGTAATAATCTTGTAAGCCATATATAAGCCTAGTCCAGTACCTTGTTCTTTATCTTTTGTAGTAAAATAAGGTTCAAATATTTTATTAATAATATTTTCAGTAATACCATTTCCACTATCTTGTATTATTAGTACAGCTTTATTATCAATTATATCTGTTGAAATAAAGATAATCCTATCATCTTCATTTTCTTGATATTTTTTTAAGGCATCTTTTGCATTATTTAAAATATTGACCAACGCTTGGACTAATTCATTTTTATAGTTCTTTACAATAATTTCATTTTTAAAATTCTTTATTATTTTTAAATTATGATTATGAATTGAAGAATCAAATATATTTAGGGCATGCAATATAGCTTCTTTTAAATCAAAATCAATTTTTAGCTTTTCACCCTTAATATAGTTTTTAAAGTCTTCAATTACTTGAGATAAATAATTTGCATTTTTTACAATTCCATCTGAGAACTCGATAATATCATCATCATCTAAAATATCCATTTCTTTTTTTACTCTTAATCCACTAGCAGCTGTAGAAATTGCACTTAAAGGTTGTCTCCATTGGTGTGCAATATTTCCAATCATCTCTCCTAGAGCCACCATTTTTGACTGTTGAGTAAGAATTTCATCCTTATCTTTTAATTCTTTCACTCTTTGAGTAATCTTTTCTTCTAATTGTTCATTTAATTCATGCAACTCTATTGTTTTATCTCTTACTTTTTCTTCTAATTCATCTTTATGTTTTTCTATCTTTTTCTTATAAGATAAGAAACTATTGTTTACTCTTCTTGATATTAATAAAGAGCTGATTATTACAAGGAATAAAATTATTAAAACAAATAAAGTTGACTTAAATAATATATGTTTTATTTCTTTTTCTTTATTATCTTTTAAATTTTTAAGAATAAGTTCAATGTCCTCGAGATAAAGACCTGTACCAATAACCCAATCCCAATCTTCAAAATATCTTATATACGCAATTTTTTTTGTTAACTTATTATCATTAGGCTTGTTCCAATAATACTCTACAAAACTTCCCTCTTTTTTTTCTAAAGCTTTTGATACAAATAGTTGTATTATTTTTGTATTTTTTTTATCAACTAAATTCGTATCATCCGTACCTATATCTTTCTTTCTATAAGGATGTTGAAGAAGTATATATTTAGAATTATGAGTCCATACATATTCATTTTTATCAAATTTAAATAAATTTAATCTTTTTTTTGCTTCTTCCATTACTTCTATCTCAAAATCATCTAAATATTCACCATAACCAATATACCAATCAAAAGGTTTGAAAAATTTTACAAAGGAAATCTTTTTATATTGTTTTTTATCTGATAATTTGTACCATTGATACTCAAGAAATCCTTCATCTTTACTCTTTACAATATTAATAGCCTCTTGAACAAAATACTTGCCTGCTGCATCTTTCAAATTAATAGAATTTCTATTTTCTAAGTTAGGAGAGGAAGGTATCAATCTTGAAATAGATTGATTCTCATCTTTTATATATTAAACAAAAAAATAACCATCTTTTTCAAATCTTATTTTTCTTAATGTTTCTAAAATATATCTTCGTAACTCTTGTTCTGATAATAAATCTTTTTTTTCATCATATATTCTAGATATAAATTCATGAGCCATATGAACTCTACTTTTAAGCCTCTCTTTTAATCTATCTTTTGCTTCTATTTTTTTATATGATAAATAGTTATAAACGTTATCAATCTTATTTTTTAAGTCTTGTTTTTGTAATTGTAATTCTTTTTTTTCTAATATTTGAACATCATATTTAAAATGCTCATTGAGAAATGAGATAGCAATATAAAGAGTACTAAAAGTAGCAATAACTGTAAAAAAAATTGGTAGTAGTAAAATTATTTTAGAAATATTCTTTTCTCTAAGCATCTGATAATCCTCTTAAGCATTATAACTTAATGTTATCAAGTAGGTACTTAATTAAAAATTATTTATAACTATTAATATATTCTTCAATTAAATCAAGCTCTGAGATGACTTGTAAGCTTAAATCCATAAGATAAATATTTTCTATATTAAAAGATTCTAACTTTACTAAATCTTTTGAAGTAGTAATTATAGAGTAATCTTTATATTTATCCTTAATAGCTTCTATTTCTTCTTTAGTAAAGATATGATGATCTTCAAATGCTTCCATTTTAGTATGCGAAGGTAAAAAATCTAAAAGTCTTTTTGGTTTTGAAATTGCAGTTAAAAGTAGTAATTTGGAAGGTAAGATATCAATATACTCGCCATCTAAAGAAAAAGATACAACTCTTATGAAATCCTTTCCTTCTTGTAATTCTAATTGGGCAAAAGAGTATGCCATTTTTGGTTCTCTATATCCACCACTAGGAAGACAAAAAACATTTGAAGGTTCATCTTTTGGACGTATTAAAATATCAAATTTATGTATATCATATTTTGAAAACCCATCATCTAGAAAAACTATTTTACAGCCCAATTCTTTGGCCTTTAAAATAGCTTCTTTTCTATCTTCACTTACTATAATAGTTGCATTTGGTAAAGAATTGGCAAGAAGCATAGCCTCATCACCACTTGTTTTTATATCTTCTAAGATCATTCCATTTTTAGACACTACAAAAAGGCCCTTAGACTCTCGCCCATAACCTCTTAATATAACACAAGCATTTTCAAATTTTTTAGCCAAATGAATAGTTAGAGGAGTTTTACCACTTCCTCCAACAATAATATTTCCTATAGAAATAACAGGCATACCAAAATCTATTGGTTTTGCAGATGCTCTTTTAAAAGCAATTATTAACATGTATATTAGAGTTAAGGGTAGAAGTAAAAGAGAGATTATTTGTTGAAAAAGATTTGGGAAGAAGAGATAATCTTCTACCCATAAAAAAAGCTTTTTCTTCAAATTATTATATCCATTCAGAAGCTATAGCAATAATCTCATCACAAATATAATTAACTTCATCATCCGTCATACTTGGATACATAGGAATTGATAAAATTTGTTGGTATGAAGTCAATGCCGTACCAAATGTTGTAATTTTAATAGAATATTTATTTTTATAATATGATAAAAGGTGTAATGGAATATAGTTAAGTCCAGTAGCAATTCCTTTTTCTTTTAATGCTCTTGCAAAAGCATCTCTGTTTCTAGAAATTTTTATAATAAATTGTGTAAAAATATGTTCATCTTTATGACTTGGTATTGTCACATGTCTTATACCAGCTAGTCTATCTTTATAAATTTTCGCAATCTCTTTTCTTCTTTTTATAAATTTATTAGTTTTTTGAAGTTGAGCAAGAGAAAATGCTGCATCAAGTTCTGAAATATCATATTTGTGTCCAATATCAACAACATCATAAATATAATCTAAGTTCCCAAAATCATCATAAGTAGTTGTAATTGCATGAGTTCTAAGAAGTTTTGCTCTTGTAGCAATTTCTTCGTTATTAGTAACAATAATACCAGATCTACTTACAGAATATTTACCATTTGATGGATTAGTTGAAAAAATAGTCATATCTGCTCTTAAACTTCCAACAGTTTCATCTTTATATGTAACCCCCAATGCACAAGTTGCATCTTCTATAAGAATAATCCCATACTTTTCAGCAATATCATAAATTCTATCTAAATCAGGAGTTTGACCAGCAACAAAAGTTATAATTGCACCTCTTAGTTTTTTAGTTTTATTTTCTTCAAGTGCTTTTTCAAATTTATTTATATCAATATTCATATCTTCACTATTAATATCAATAAAAATAGGTTCAGCATCAAAATGTCTTACAACTTCTGGTATATTAACAAAAGAGTTAACTGACATTAAAATTTTATCACCTCTTTTTAACTTAATAGCACTAAGAGCTAAATGAATAGCCGCAGTTGCATTACAAGTTGCCACAGCGTATTTTGCTCCAACAAAATTAGCAAGATTATCTTCAAGTTCTAAAACTTTATTTTCATCTTTATTAAGTTCTAAAACAGCCTTTAGTTGGCTTAATTCATCTTCACCAATTGATGTTTGATAAAAAGGTATATCTCTCATTATTAACTCCATTTAATATTTGCGATTATAGGTAATTTACCTTTAAAAGCATTTGCTTTCATTCTATATTCAAGAACGTCAATTAATTTTTCATCATGTCCTAATGCAATAACTTCTTCTTTAGTTTTCTTTTCATCAACTAATAATTTTAAAACAATATCCATCTCTTTATATGAGTATCCAAGTTCTTCTTCATCACTTTGACCTTCCCATAAGTCAGCACTAGGTTTTTTATTTAATATAGCTTCTGTTACGCCTAGAAATCTTGCAAAATCAAATTCATCACTTTTATACATTTCACCAATAGGATTAATTGCACAAGCAATATCTCCAAAAATTGTTCCATATCCTAAAAGAAGTTCACTTTTATTTGAAGTTCCAACTACTATTGAGCTATCTCGTGAAGAAGTATCATATAAAACTGACATTCTCATTCTTGCACTATAGTTTCCAATTCTAAGTCTATCTTCATCCATATTTTGAATATAAGCTTCAACCATAGGAGCAATAGATTTTATTTCATATTTAATATCAAATTTTTCACAAAGTTCTTTTGCATCTTCTATGCTCTCTTTTGATGAAAATTGAGAAGGCATAAGAACTGCACTCATATTGTCTCCAAAAGTCTCTTTACAAAGAATAGCAACAACTGCTGAATCAAGTCCACCTGATAATCCAACAGTAACACGTTTTAAACCAGTTTTCTCAAGTTCAACGCTTAAGAAATCTTGTAATTGTTGTTTTATATTTTTCCAGTTAATCAATTTTATTCCTTTAATAATTATTATTATATAGAATCTTCCTTTGTTTTTTCATAAAGTTCATCTAAATAATCAAATGTAATTTCTCTTATTTTGCTTTTTTTTAGAATAAGAGTCTCTTTTATTGAAATCAACTCATCTAAATCAAAATATTCTAAAAAATCTGGATTAATTTCAACGCTATCTTCTTTATCAATTGCTATTAATTTTTTTATCTCTTCAACAATCTCTTTTTTATCTAATTTCTCTTCCATAATTAACCTACAATTTTTTTTAATATTTGATTTAAATATAGTTCCATTTTTTCTTCGCCTATATCTTTTTCTTCACATTGACAACATTTACAAGAAGTACCTGCATCCGTCAATTCACCAATTTCTTCTATTGTTGTTGCATTCTTTTCTTTTATTGCATACAATATTTCTCCAAGAGTAACATGCTTACACTTACAAACCTCAAAAGAGTGAGGAAAACTTTTAGCCATTTAATACCTTATTCAATATATCTTTACAATAAATCTTTTTTTTCATCTTTCCAAAATCACCTTCAGTAAAAATACAATGTCTACAATCAGTCCCTGCACTTGTAATATCTTGAATATCTCTTAAAGTTTTAGCCTCTTTTTCTTTTATTGCAATTTCTATCTCTTCTAATGTCACTTTCCTACAATTACAAACTTCGTAATCTTTTTCAAAACTATCAAACAATTATATATTTCTCTCTTTTTTTATAAGTTCATATGCTTCATTTATTTCTTGAAGTTTTCTTGTAGCTTCATCAATAATATTTTGAGAAGCACCCTGACCTGAGATAATATCTGGATGATGTTTTTTTACAAGAGTTCTATAATTTTTCTTCAAAGTATTGTCATCGTCACTAGCACTTGATTCTAAAATCTCATAAGCCTTGTCAATTGTAACAGCTTGTGAATTCTTTTGATCTCTATAAAAATTTTCAAATACATTTATAAGATTTTCAAAATCTGGTCTTTTAATTTTTAAGGCAGTTGCAATATCCTCAGTAATCATCAACTCAGTTTGAGAAAACTCTTTGTCAATAAAAGCAAGATTTAATAAATATTCCATGATTTTAACACGTTTAGCATAATCATGTTTAGTAATTTTATATAATTTTTCACATATTTCTACTGTATTATCAAAACTCTCTTTTTCTGTTTTATATATCTCTTTTAATTTTTCTCGTACCTCTTCAGCATTTTCAAAATGTCTTGAAATATCTGTAAAAGTATGCTTTAGCATTTGTGCTTCAAGTTCACATACAGAACCATCAGCTTTAGCAACCTTAGCCATAAGAGCTATCAATAAACCAGCTTCATGATTCATCAAGTCACCATTAAAATTTTCTTTTATATTTAATTTAATATTTTCAAATTTTTCTGTTTTATAACTCTTTGATATAAAATATAAAACCACACCAACAACAAGTAAAAATAATAATTTCATTTAAGTCCCTTAATTAAGCATTTAGAATAATAGTGAGATTTTATCAAAAATTAGGTAAAATCTTTTCCTTTAAATAGATTATGGAGAAATATATGTTTGGAATGGGTTTTATGGAAATACTTCTAATTGCTGTAGTAGCAATTATCGCACTTGGACCTGAGAAACTACCTACTGCAATGGTAGAAATAGCAAAATTTATCAAAAAATTCAAATCAGGCGTTGAAGATGCAAAATCTACACTTGATAATGAATTAAATATTACAGAGATGAAAGCCGAAGCAGCAAAATATAAAGCACAAATTGAAGATGCAAAATCTACACTAAGTTTAAAAGAAAATCTTGATTTAGGATTAGATAATATCATCAAAGATGATGTAAATCAAGACTCTAACAATTCTTCTAAAGAAGAAAAAGTATCATTAAAAGAACCAAAAAAGAAAAAGAAGAAAAAAGAAGAAAAAATTGATGAAGAAGATAATTCACCAAAAGTAGATAGTGCCGATGCAATAAAAAAATTTAAAATTGATTTTGAAGACTTAGAGGATAATAAATAATGCTTGATGATTTAAAACCCCATATAGCTGATCTTAGAAAAAGGTTAATGTATTCAGCAACAGCATTATTTATTGCTTTTTTTGCCTGTTTCTTTTTTTATGAACCTATTTTAGAATGGATGATGTTACCTGCAAAAGCAATTTTGCCGGCGGGTTCATCTATGGTTGCAATTGAAATCCAAGAAACATTTTTCACAGCACTAAAAGTTGCATTTTTCGCAGGTTTTATTGTTTCATTACCAGTTATTTTTTGGCAATTATGGCTATTTTTAGCTCCTGGTTTATATGAGCATGAAAAGAAACTTGTAGTTCCATTTGTATTTTTTGCAACATTAATGTTTTTAATTGGTTCAAGTTTTGCTTACTATGTAGTTGTACCTTATGGATTTGATTTTCTAATTAACTTTGGTTCTACAGTAGTTACTGTTTTCCCAAGTATTGGTAAATATGTAGGATTTTTCACTAAACTTTTATTTGGTTTTGGTGTTGCATTTGAGTTACCAGTAATCACATTTTTCTTAGCAAAAATTGGACTAGTAGATGATAGAATGCTAAAAGACTTTTTTAAATATGCAGTTGTACTTATTTTTGTTCTAGCATCTCTTTTAACACCACCTGATGTATTAACACAATTTTTAATGGCTGGTCCATTAATTTTACTTTATATTGTTTCAATTTATATTGCAAAAGTATTTAACCCTGCTGAAGTAATTGAGGATGATGAAGAATAGTGACAACAAATAGTACAAATTTAGACCCACTTAAAACTTCTAGCTATGATTACTCTTTACCAAAAGAACTCATAGCTACTCATCCTGTCACTCCCGCTGATAGTGCAAGACTTTTAGTTTATAATAGAGCTGATAATTCAATAACTCATTCTACATTTAAAAATCTGATGGATTTTTTACCAGATGATATTTCAGTTTTTTTAAATGATACAAAAGTTATAAAAGCTAGAATCTTTGGACAAAAAGAATCAGGAGGAAAAGTAGAATTACTTTTTAATAAACCTCTTTTTATGGATAGATATCTTGTAATGACAAGAGGAAGAGTCAAACAAGGAAGTGAAATATTCTTTGATAAAGGTTTAATTGCAAAAGTTTTAGAATTAAATGAAGATGGAAGTAGAATTGTGCACTTTTTTAAAGATGATAAAAAACTTGATTTTTTATCATTAATAGAAATTTTAAACGATATAGGACACTTGCCATTACCTCCTTATATGAACAGAGAGGATGAAGATCAAGATAACCAAGATTATCAAACTTTATTTGCCAAAAATTATGGAGCAGTAGCAGCACCTACAGCATCACTACATTTTACAGAAGAGTTATTAAAAAAAATTAATCATAAATATAATGTAAATTATCTAACTCTACACGTAGGAGCAGGAACATTTAAACCTGTTGATGCAGAAGATATTTTAGAACATCCTATGCATAGTGAATATTTTGAAATAGGGATAGAGGCAAAAAGAGCTTTAGACCATGCGAAAAAAACTCTTGCAGTAGGAACTACAGTTACAAGAACAGTTGAATTTTATGCTAGAACAAATATGATACAAGGTGAATGTGATTTATTTTTAAATCCAAATAACAAGCCAATTAAAGTTGATCATCTATTAACAAATTTTCACCTTCCTAAATCAACATTAATCATGCTAATTGCATCATTTATTGGTTTAGAAAAAACACTAGAGATATATGACGAAGCCATAAAAAATGAATATAGATTTTTCTCTTATGGTGACGGAATGCTAATTATATAAATTTGAACTAATTTTAAAAAAGGAAAATAAAAATGCCATATTATGTACTATTTGATACAGAAACTACAGGAAATAAAGACGATGATAAAGTAATCCAATTTGGAGCTATGATTGTAGATCAAAGAGGAAAAGTAGAAGCATATGATGAATTTTGTTCAACAGATGTAGAAATAAAAATTGAAGCAATGGAAGTTAATAATATTACCCCTGATATGATTGAAGGGAAACCTCTTGCAATACAAACATCATTTTATAAAAGACTAGAAGAACTAAACAATCCCGAAAACTATTTAATAGCCCACAATATCTCTTTTGATATGGGAATGATAGAAAAAGAAGGATTTTTAAATGCTTATCAACTAATTGATACATTAAGATGTGCAAAACATTTATTTCCGGATATGCCTTATCATAGACTTCAATACTTAAGATATGCTCTTGAATTATATAAAACAGAACAACAAGAAGCAGCAAAACATAATATCACTATAAAAGCTCATGATGCAATTGGTGATGTACTTGTTATGAAACTATTTTTATCTAAACTTGTTACAAAATGTAGAGAAATTTATCCAGATTATAATCCAATGGAAAAACTTGTAGATTTAACAAGAACTCCGGTACTTATCAAAACATTTAAATTTGGTAAACACAAAGGAAAAGAGATAGCAGCAGTTGCAAAAGAAGATGCTGGATATTTAAATTGGATGAAAAGTAATATGGACTTAGATGAAGATTTAAAATATACACTAGACAAAGTTCTAGGTTAAAATATAGAGAGGCTTTGCCTCTCTATTCTCTTATTTCACTCTTTCATTAAAATTACATTAAAAATTCATATTAATTTCATTTTATTTCACTATAATTAACAAAAAAAAATAAGGGATTGTTGTGAATAAATTTTCACGTATTGGATTTATATTAGCTGCTGCAGGATCAGCGGTAGGACTAGGAAATATATGGAGATTTCCATATATTACGGGAGAATATGGTGGTGGAGCATTTATTATAGTATATCTGTTAGCTATTTTATTTATTGGATTAACTGTTTTCTTAGCAGAAGCAGTTATTGGTCAAAATGGACAAGCAGATGTTTCTACATCATTTGTTTCTCTTTCAAGAACAAAAAATAAAAATTGGAAATTTGCTGGTTTTATGGTGGCTACGGGATTAATTATTTTATCATTTTCCTCTGTAGTATTAGGATGGATTTTAGATTATGTAATTACTTCCTTTTCAACTCTACCTACCCAAGCAAGTGTTGCTGGCGCAAATTTTGAAAAGCTAATATCAGATGATATTGGTTCATTAGTTGTTTATCATACATTTATTGCAGGAACTGTTATTTTTATTGTTTTAAAAGGTATTAAAGAAGGTATTGAAAAAATCAATCTAATTTTAATGCCTTTATTAGGCTTAATCTTAATTGGTTTATTAATTTATGCAATAAGCTTAGACTCTTTTTCTCAAGCAGTATCTTTTATGTTTACTCCTGATTTTTCTAAGATTGATAGTCATGCGCTATTAGCTGCTTTGGGACAGGCATTCTTTACACTTTCACTTGGTGTTGGTACGATATTAACTTATTCTGCATCATTACCTAAAAAAGCAAACTTTGTTAAATCATCTATTATGGTAGCTATTGTTGATACCGTAATTGCACTTATTGCAGGTCTTATTATTTTTACTTTTCTTTTTACAGCAGGGGCAGACAGTGCATCAGGACCAGGTCTTGTATTTATTTCACTTCCTGTTATCTTCTCTGGATGGGGAGCATTAGGTCATGTTATTGCAGTTTCATTTTTCGTTGCATTAGTATTTGCAGGAATTACATCAGCTGTTTCAATGATAGAACCAGCCTTAAGATTCTTTATTGAAAGATTTAATATTTCAAGAAGAAGAGCAACTATTATCTGTGGTGGAACATTTTATATTTTAGGTATTTTAGCTTTACTATCAATGTCTAAATCATATGGAGCACAACTAACATTCTTTGGTAAAAATGCTTTTGATATTATGGACTTTATGACTTCATCAATTATGATGCCATTGGCTGCTATCATAATTTGTCTGTTCTTAGGTTACTTTGTTGATAAAGAAAAATTAAAAGAAAAATTTGTAATACATACAAACGAAACTATATTTAATATTTGGTATTTCTTAATTAGAGTTGTAGTACCAATTGCAATCGTTGTACTATTCTTAAATAAATTAGGAGCAATATAATGACAGCTGGATTTTCAAGAATTGGATTTATACTAGCAGCCTCTGGTTCTGCTGTTGGACTTGGTAATATATGGAAATTTCCATATGTTACTGGAGAAAATGGTGGAGGAGCATTTGTAATAATTTATTTAATTGCAATTGCACTAATTGGTTTAACAATTTTTATTGCAGAATCATATATTGGAAAAGAATCAAGATCTAATGCTGCAGCTGCATATCAAGATGTTTCAAAATCAAAAAATAAAAACTGGAGATGGGGTGGTTTTCAAATATTTGCAGGAATTATTATCTTATCTTTTTATGCATTTATCATTGGATGGATTATAGATTATATTATATTATCTTTTACTGGGCTACCAACTACTATTAAAGAAGCTGAGAGTGCATTTACAACTTTGATTACAAAAGAAATTGGTACACAAATCACTTTTCATACAGTTGTTGTTGCAACAATGGTTTATATTGGTTTAAAAGGGGTAAAAGACGGGATAGAAAAATTAAATCTTATTTTAATGCCTCTACTTGCAATAATTCTTTTTGGTCTATTAATGTATTCTATGACACTTGATTCATTTGGAAAAGCAATAGAATTTATGTTTATGCCTGATTGGTCTAAAATAACTCCAGATTCAATTTTAGCAGCAGTAGGACAAGCTTTTTTTACATTATCTCTTGGTATGGGTATTATTATTACATATTCTGCTTCTATGTCAAAAGATTCAAACTTTATAAAATCAGCTGTATTTGTTGCAATTGTCGATACTTCGGTAGCTTTGATATCTGGTATTATTATTTTCTCATTCCTTTTTGCAGCAGCTGCAAAAAGTACCGCAGGGCCAGGACTTGTATTTATTTCGTTACCTCTAATCTTTGGAGGATGGGGAATATTTGGACAGATTATTGCAATTGCCTTTTTTTGTGCTCTTTTATTTGCAGGGATTACTTCAGCCGTATCATTATTAGAACCATCAGTAAGATATCTAATTGAAAGATTTAAAATATCAAGAATAAAAGCAACTTTTATAACTGCTGGATTCATATATATTATGGGAATTATAGCCTTGCTTTCTATGAGTGAAGACTATGGCACAATATTAACATTTTTTGGGAAAAGCTTATTTGATTGGATGGATTACTTAACATCATCAATTGCCTTACCTATATCTGGATTTATTACATCTATATTCTTAGGATATTTTGTTGATAAAAATATATTAAAAACTAAATTTTCTTCTCATGTAGGCGTATTAATATTTAATATTTGGTTTGCTTTGATTAGATATGTTGTACCAGTTGCAATATTATTGCTATTTTTAAATAAATTATGTGTTATTTAATAAACAAATAGAAAATAGGCTCTTGCCTATTTTCTAAAACTTCTTTTTGCATCTCTTTTTGTAGTTTTCTTAGATTTAGCACCTGTTTTTACTGGTTCTGAATCTTTATCTTTCTGAGTTTGTTTTTTATAGAAACCTTTTTTCTCACTTAAAGATACTTTCTTCTTCATAGCTTTTTGTCTAGGTTGTCTATCTTTTAAAGGAAATTCTTCATGAACTTCTCTTTTTACATTTAACCTTAGATTTCTTTCAATCTTTGAAAAATGATTATAATCTTCAACTGTAAGCATAGTGATTACAGTTCCTTTATTTCCTGCTCGTCCCGTACGCCCTACTCTATGTGTGAACTCATCTGTTGACTCAGGAAGAGTATAGTTTATTACTAGTGGAAGCTCTTTAATATCAAGTCCACGTGCTGCAATATCAGTGGCAACTAATACTTTTATTTTTTTAGATCTAAAATCTTTTATTGCTTGTACTCTATTTTTATACTCAATATCTCCATGAATTGCAGCTATTTTTATACCTTGAGATTTTAAATATTCATAGGCTGCATCAGCTGCATCTTTTTGATTTACAAAAAGTAATACCTGATCAGCTTTAGTTGTTTTTAAAATATGTGCAACTAACTCTTTTTTCTTTTTAACATCAACTTTAAAAGCTTCATGTCTAATAATATCAACTCTATCTCGTCTATCATTAATTTGTACAGTTACAGGCTCTCGTAAATACTCTTTTGCAAGTTTTCTAATATTTTGTGAAACGGTAGCTGAACACATAACAATTTGTCTATATGGAGAACAAAGTGAAAAAATCTCTTCAATTTCTTCTCTAAATCCCATTTCAAGCATCGTATCAGCTTCATCTAAAACAATAAAGTTGATAGAACTTAAATCAATAAGTTCTTCTCTATTCAAGTCTAATAATCTTCCTGAAGTTGCTACTATAATATCTATTCCACCACTTAACACTTCAGCTTGTTTACTACGACTTGTTCCACCCATAATTTTTGTATGTTTAACTTTTAAGTGTCTTCCGTACTCTGAAAGTGATTTTGAAACTTGTTCTACAAGTTCTCTAGTTGGAACTAAGATAAGCCCTCTTAATACTCTATTGTTAAAGTTCAAATTATTGTTCACTTTATTCAACATTGGAAGTACATAAGCAGCAGTTTTACCTGTACCAGATTTTGAAGCAGCTATAACATCTATTTTTTTATTTATAAGAGGTATTATTTTTCTTTGTACTGCCGTTGGGTTAACATAACCTTGTTCTTCAATAGATTGGTTAATTGAAGGATTAAAATTAAATTCTAAAAATTTTTTGATAGGATTCCTTTAAAATATGCTTGCTAGTTCATCATCTAAGTAAGCATCTATTTTTTCAACAAGTTCTTCGAATGAGATTTTACCTTCTTTATTAAATAAAACAACTTCTTCTCCATATTCATCTTTTATATGATGGGTATTGGTTAAAACCTTCGCATATAAATCTTGAATATCTTCAGGAGAGTCATCCTTATTATATAAAAACCAATTAGCTGTTGTATCATCTATTCGAATAAGACCATAAGTCTTCTCTTCATCTACATAATCTTGTATAGTTCCATTTTCAAACATTACACCAACAACCATATCATTTTCGTTTAATATCATTTCCATTAATTAAACCCCTTAAAACTGTTTATAATTGCGCGATAATAGCGTGTTTTTGATTAAAAGTAAAGCTTACCAAATTTATCAACATATGTTAAGTAAATTCTTAGGTCCAATTCATACTGATGATACTTTGGTTCCATGTATGTACAAAGCTTATAAAAGGCTTTGTCATGATTTTTTTCTTTTATATGGGAGAGTTCATGAACTACAATCATTTGCAAAAATTCCTCAGGACAATTTTTGAACATAGAAGCCACTCTTATTTCATTTTTACTTTTTAACTTTCCACCTTGTACTCTTGAAATATAAGTATGTAATCCTAAAGCATCATTAATAACATTTATTTTTCCATCGTAAACCACTTTACTAAGGGGTAATGATTTTTTCAAAAAACTATTTTTTAAATCAATTGTATAGTCATATAAAGCTTTATCACTTTTAATATCATGTGATTTTGGATAATTTTTTAATAAATACTTATCTAACTTTTTTTGACTTATTAACTCTTGAACTTGAGTTTTAATATGTTGAGGATAATGTTCTATATATTTTAGTGCTTTCATTACAGCAATTTTATCATAATCTATATTTTTTTTGTTAAAATTAATAATAAAATAAAAAGAAAGAATAGATATGGAATTTGATGGATTCAAAGAAGAAGCTTTAAGTTTTTTAGATGAAATAGAACAAAACAACAATAAAGTTTGGTTTGAAAACAACCGTCATAGGTGGGAAGAAGTAATACTTAAACCAAATAAAGCTTACGTAGAAGAAATGGGAGAACATCTTATTGCCTTAGCTCCACTTATAAAAGCCCAGCCAAAAATGGGTGGTTCCTTATTTAAAATATATAGAGATACCAGATTTTCCCATGATAAAACTCCAATAAAAACAAAAATAGGTATTATGTTTTGGCAAGGAGCTCTTCATAGAATGAAATGCCCAGCTTTTTATATGCAGTACAAATCACATGAAGTTTTAATAGCAACAGGAATTAGGAAATTCAAAGATGAATTATTAAGTAATTATCGGGAATATATTAAAGTAGAAAAAAATGCAAAAGCACTACATGAAATACTTGAAAATTTAAAATCAAAAGGTATAAAACTTCCTGAAATGCATTATAAAAGGACTCCAATAGGATTTGATAAAGAGAATAAATATTCATATTTAGCAAGATATGATGGAATGTTAGTTTACAAGACTTTTAAGCCAAATAAAACTTTTCACTCAAAAAAAATCATAAACTACAACTTCAAGTTTTACGACTCAACACTAGAACTTTTTAATTGGTTAGATGAGTTTGTAAAAAGTATAAAAGAGTAGTTTTTTTAAGCTATTTTCTTTTATCAAAGTGTTGATAATCTTTAATAGTTTGCCAATCTCCACCCCAAATCCAGCCATATTTCTTAAATATTTTAACAATAATATCATCTTCTAAAATCATAGCTTTATCTTCTGCTTTAAACAGGTCTTCATGAACTCTTTTTTTATATTTTAGAGATTCGCTATGAGAGATATTTCCTTTTCTTGATATATATGGATTCTGAATTGGATTAATATCTATTGCCTTTCCAAAAGCATGTCTCGACCAATTATTAGTTCCTTCTATATTTCTACAGTTATATGCAGAAGTATTATTTGCCTTAATTGAAGCGAAATCATTGCCTTGATAGTTTGAAACAAGCTCCATTCTTTCTATCGGGTATTTTGATTCATAAAGCTTTTTAAAAATATCTACTATCTCAAGGGAAACATCCTTATGAACTATTAATTCCCCTACTTTTGTATTCCCATAAAAATCTATATAGTCAAGATTTAAATATCTTAAATCTTTTAAAGAAATTGCACAATCTTTTTTATGAGAATTTCCTTCAATCATTCTTTTTTCTATTTTTGAAGTTATTTCTGAAATATTATAATTATAATCTGCAAAAAGAGTTGTTGCAAATAAAAGTATTAACCCTAATTTTTTAATTTTCGTTCCTTTTTATCTTTTATTACTCTTATAATATTGAATTAATTATGAACTTTAGCTAAAATAATTTCAATGAAAAAAATAATAATTATATGCACTATCTTTCTATTTTCTGGCTGTACTGTTAATGAAGCACTTAACATTACAAGAGCGGCAATTAGTAAAGACCCAGCATTAGCTTTTAAAACTATATTACAATCCAAAACCTTAGGTTATATAATAAATCCAAAAAATCTTACGAATGATATAAACTCCATCAACACTTTTATAGAAAAAGTTTCCTCCGTTTGGGGTAAAGAAAATGCAAAAACACCCAAACAAAAAGAGTATGTAAAATATATGCAAGACTATAAAAGCAGAGCTTTGATAGATTTTGATAAAGGTATTGTCACAGTTGAAACAATAAATACAGAAAATGTTAATAATAGTCTAAAAAATGCAATTATAACTACTCTTCTTTTACCAGATGACCCAAGAGCGGTGGATTTATTTGGTACAAGTGAAGTAAAACTTGGTGCTACACCTTATCTATTAGGAGAGGTAAAAGATGATCAAGATAAAAATATAAGATCGGAATGGAGAGCCAATAGATTTGCTCACTTTTTAGTAAAAAATCAACTAAAACAGAAAATTATTCTAAAAGATGGCAAAAACCTTACTGTATCATATATAAATATTCCTATGGTAAAAGATCACGCTTCAATAAGAATTGCAAAATTCCAACCACTAGTAAATGACTACGCAGAAAAATTCAATGTAAGTAAAAATTTAATATATGCAATTATAAAAACAGAGAGCAATTTTAATCAATTTGCAGTAAGTAGTGAAGGTGCTTTAGGCTTAATGCAAATAGTTCCAACAAGCGCAGGTAAAGATGCATACAAATACATAAAAGGAAATGACTGGACACCATCAAGAGAATATCTTTTTGATGCAAAAAACAATATAGAACTAGGAAGTGCCTATATACAAATGCTAAAGAGTAAATATCTAGATGGAATATATAATGAAATATCAAAAGAATACTGTGTTATTAGTGCATATAATACAGGAAGTGGAAATGTCTTAAAAACATTTTCAGAAAATAAATCAGAAGCAAAAGAATTAATAAATAAAAAAACAGCTTTAGATGTTTATAATACTTTGAGAACTAAACTTCCATATGAAGAGACAAGAAGATATTTAAAGAAAGTTGTTACAAATAAAAAAGAGTTTGTAAATTTATAAAAAACTACTTCTCTCGTTTCTTTTTCTTTCTATCATTCATTTTCTCTAACAATGCAGATGTAAATATACTACCAGGAATCGCATATAAGGCAATCCCTAAAAAACTTACAATAGCAGTTAATATCCTGCCCACAGCAGTAACAGGAAACATATCCCCATAACCAACAGTTGTAAATGTTATAACAGCCCACCACATTGTCGTGAGCATACTTGTAAACACTTCAGGCTGAGCATCTTTTTCAAAATAATATACAATAGGAGTAAGTGTTAAAACAACAACTGATAAACCTACAAAGATAAAAATAAACTCTTCTTTTTTTTCTCTTAAAATACTAAATAAAAGATTATCAAATTCTGCGTATTTTACTACTCTAAAAAGTTTAAAGATTCTTATAATTCTTAAAGCTCTTAAGAAACCTAAATCAAAGTTAAACATAGAAAGATAAAAAGGAAGAATAACTATTAAATCTATAATCATAAAAGGAGTAAAAATAAACTTCAAGCGTCCTTTTTCATGATAATAATTTATACTATAAAGTCTTAGAATATATTCAAAAGTAAAAAGGATTACATTTATTGTGTTTATTGTGTCAAAAAGATCATAATATGATGCTAAAGATTTTTCTGTTTGCAAAAACATAATTACAATACTAACTATAATATTCAAAAAGATTAATGCGTGTACAAATATTCCATAGGAATGACTAGTTGGGTGTTCAAAGATTGTATAAAGATGTTTTTTTAACTCTTTCATTGTCCAACTTTCTTGCTCATTCGATTTAATATTTCATAAGTCTTACTCACATCGTAAGTAGCGCTATGGTACGAATTTGGATCAAACTCAATTCCATAATAAAAACAAGTTTCATCTAGCTTTGGATTTTTTATATTCCCTCTTACATTTAAAGCTTTAACTACATGTTTATTCTCTTTCATAGTGCAAAAATGATTTTCAAATTCTGCAATTTTATACAAATGTCTTAGTTCAAAACTTATATTATGTGCAATAAGTGTCTTGGCATCTTTACAAAACTCTATAAATTCTAAATCTTCACTAAAATAAGAACTATATGTAGCACCTGCTCTGTGGGCTAATATTTTTTCAGGGGTTAATTTATGAACCGCATAAGAGTATGGATTTACAGAATATCTTGATAAATAGTAACGATGAAATTTATCGACTACTTTATATTTGCCATTTTCTAAAACTACTTTTACAGCAGCAGCCTCAATAACATCGTGTTCATTTGTTGTATTTGTTTCAAAATCTAAAATAATCATTCGGCATTATAATGCAGTTTTGCTAATAGTCCAATTATTAGGATATTAAAAAAAATTAAACTATTTTATAAGAAGCTTGATATTTACTAACAATTTAATTTTATTTTTAAAATCACAATTTAAAATGTTATATATTATTAATTTGATAGAATAAAAAATTATAATTTTTTTTCGAGTAGGAAATATAGAAGTTTTATACCTATTAGGGAACAGACAAAAAAAGGATTACATAGAATGTCAAATATGAATTGCAATTTGCCAATGCAAAAATATTTTCTAATTGATAAGGTAATTATAAATGAAAATGAAGAATTTTACTTTGATATATATGGAAAAAACTTAAAAGAAGAACGTGTTTCATTAATTAGTACAAAGGGGCAACCACTGACTAAAGAAAGAGTTCAAAATCTTATTTCTAATAAACTTTTATATGTTCATGAAGAAGAAAAACTATTCTATGATGAATATTATATCAACTATATGAAACAAAAAATCACACCTGAAAATATGGAAAACTTTTATAAAAGTATAGGAGATACTATAAATAGAATGTTTGAAGATCCTGAATCTTTAGGAAATGTAAAAAAAGTTAAAGAAGTAGTCAAAAACATAATATCAACTATTTTACATGTTGAATTTACAGTCAGTTCTTTTATATCTATTCTATCCCATGATTATTTATACACATACTCATTCTCTTAATGTTAGCATTTATGCATTGTGTCTTGGGAAAAGTATGGGTATAGATGAAAAAAATTTAGAAGATTTAGGAACCACAGCTTTGTTAAATGATTTAGGTAAGAGTAAAATCACGAAAGAAATCATTAATAAAAAGGGTAAATTAACGGAATATGAATATAATGAAGCAAAAAAACATTCTATCTATGGTTGGGCATTAGCAAAAAGATTAGGAATAACAAACAAAAATATACTGCTAGGAATTAGAAATCACCATGAAAAATTAGATGGGACAGTCGCCACCTTAAAAAGACTTGAAATTTACAAATTCTAACTAAATCAATTTCTTAAATCAAGAGTAGTTATCTACTCTTGAACTCCACAACTTTTTTTATAAAACTCTGCATCATATTGTTTGTTATTTTTATATAAAGAATGAGCAATAATTATCATCTTTCTCATAACTGCAATTTGAGCAGCTGTTGTATGTTTACCTTTGGCTTTTAATCTTTCAAAAAATACTTTAAAATTATCATCATACCTAATGGCTGTTAATACTCCCATAAATAAACTTCCTCTATATACTCTTGAACCAGCTTTTGAGATTTTTGATTTCTTATATACTGATGTCCCTGATGTTTTTTCTATTGGGTCAAGTCCAGAAAGAGAAACTATTTGTCTTTGGTTTGCTTTTGGATATTTAATAAATAGATGAAGTAATACTATAGCTCCTACTTCTCCTATACCATATAGTGATTTAATATTGTTATACCCTTTTAGAAGATTTTCATCTGAATTAATAATATCTTTTATTTTATTGAGTATTTCAATCTCTTTGTTTTTTGATAATTTAAGAGATTTTTTCAAATCATTAATCATATATTTATTACCATCTTTTATAGTTACTGCTTCTAGCTGATTAATTAGTTTTGATGTACTTTTAGTAGTAAATTTATAATAAGATATTAACTCTTTTAGCTCTTCAACTATAGTATCAATAAAAGGTACTTTAATCTCATCCTCTTTTGCTAAAGAAATAGCTTTTGATAATACTTGGGCATCAATCAAATCTGTTTTATTTCTTTGCCCTAAAGCCTTTGAAAAGTTAGAAAATTGTTTGGGATTAATAAGGAAACATTTAATATTTCTTTCATTGCAATACTTTGTTAGAATAAAAGAATAGTTACCTGTTGGTTCAAAAATAAATACTAAATCTTGAAACTCTTTTTTATAAAGTTTTTTTAACTTTGAATATAAACCTTTTATACCTTTTAAACTATTATCAATTTCAATATTTGCTTTGTTAATAGGTATATGTACTGCAATTAATTTTTTACTAATATCTAAACCGATACAATTAAACACCTTGAACCTCCAATATTTATATTTGAGAGTTCGTTAGGCTAGGAGTTAACTCCTAGCTGATTAATTCTTTACACATAACTTAACCTCGTGTAATACGATCT